>JBBSUG010000083.1:0-5401 GCA_038235165.1 Pyrinomonadales bacterium | reverse complement strand
GCGATGGGCGAAGCCGGGATATTGAATGTCTTTGCGGCGGGCAACAGCAATCAGAACAATGACGCAACCCCGTTTTATCCGGCGAATTACACTACGCCGAGTGTGCTGGCAGTCGCGGCATCCGACCAGAATGACAATAAATCGAGTTTCTCCAGTTACGGCGCGACGACGGTTGATGTTGCCGCACCGGGGTCAGGAATTCGCAGCACCTACGCCAATTCAAATACAAGCTACGCGACACTGAGCGGCACGTCAATGGCGACCCCGCACACGGCGGGAGCGGCGGCGTTGCTGTCGGCGTATAATCCGGCACTGTCAGCGGCATCGTTGAAAGCGACATTGATGAACACGGTGGATGTGTTGCCGCAGTGGAACGGAATCGTCAAGACGGGCGGACGGGTCAACGTGGCACGGGCGATGCAGAATCAAACCGTTTGTAATTTTACGCTCGACCGGTTATCACAGTTGGTTTTTTCCGGCGGCGGAACTTTTACGGTTAACGTCACCGCGCCGACTAATTGCGATTACGCGGCGGTGAGCAATGCAAATTGGCTTAACGTGACGAGCGGCAATCCGGGCAGTGCGAACGGCACGGTGACATTTACGATTCCGGCAAATTCAGGCGCGGCGCGGGACGCGGCGATTACGATTAGCGGGCAGACATTTACGGTCAGTCAGGTTGCGGCAAATCCGAATTATGAAGCGGATGTGCAGTCGCGTCCGAGCGGCAGCGGTTTTATTGATGCCGATGACGTGCAGCAGATTCGCCGTTATATCGTCGGATTTGACCTTCCGTATCGAAACAATGAATTTCAACGCGCCGATTGTGCGCCGCGTTCAACCGCCGGTGACGGCTTTGTTGATGCCGACGACGTGCAGCAGGCGCGACGGTTTTCAATTGGGACTGACAGCATTCAAAACGCTGACGGGGCGATTTCGCCGAATGCCTCGGCGTTTCAATTAGACGTGGCAATTGCAAACGGCAAATCAATAATCGGCAATACTGGCTTTATGACCGTGCCGACGTTACAAATCGAGAATCAAAAAGCTGTTGCCGGACAAACGATCACTATTCCCGTCAGAGTTAATGCGGCGGGCAGTGAAGCAGGATATTCGTTCGGCATCACGTACGATGCCGCCAAACTTTCCGATCCGCAGGTGACAATCGGCGATGCGGGCGGCGATGTCGTTTTTAACGCCGACGTGCCGGGACAAATCGGTTTTTCGGTGACGGGATTTAACGGCACGGCGACCGGAAAGATCGCGGCGGGAACAAATTTGACGCTGGTCAACATCACTTTCACAATTCCGCAAAATGCGGAGTTCGGTGCGGTAGTAAGTTTTTCCGACGTTCCGGCGCGGCGAAAAGCCGCGGGCATTGATCCGAACACTCCGGTTACTCAGCCGGTTTATAAAGACGGGACGGTAATGATTGACAATGCAGCGGCGATTGCGGCAATCAACGGCAGAGTCACGACCGACAAAGGCAGAGGAATCGCTAACGCCCAAGTGACGATAATTGACGGGAGCGGGGAAATCGTCCTGACCGGACGCACAAACGGCTTCGGTTATTATAAATTGTCGGGTTTGTCCGTCGGAGAACTTCACACCGTTAAAGTTACGTCGAAACAATATAAATTCGATTCGCGGGTGATCAATGTGACGAGAAATTTAGACGAAATTAATTTTACGGGACTGACAAAAGATTAGCGCGAAATTTACATTACCTGAAATAAAAGAGCCGCCAATCTTAGTTGTCGGCTCTTTTGTTTTAAGCGATGTCTGGTAAACTAATCTTGTTCGGACGTTTTTGCAAAAATGCGGTGTTTGTTCGATCATTTGATTTTTTGAACAATATGAATTTACTAGAAAGCAGTGACATTTTAGGCGACATCGGCGAATTTTTGCGCGAAGACCTCGGGCGCGGCGATATTACCACGCAATCAACCGTGCCGCCGAATGTGCGCGGAATGGGCAAGTTCTTGGCGAAAGAAGATTTAGTCGTCTGCGGTTTGGAGATTGCCGAAGCCGTTTTCGCACACCTTGACCCGGATATTTCCGACATTGATGCGAGTGTGTCCGAAGGCGATTTTATCGAGTCGGGAAAAGTTTTTGCCACGTTAAAAGGTTACGCCGATGTGCTGCTGGCAGGCGAACGGCTCGCACTGAATTTAATGCAGCGGTTGAGCGGTATCGCCACACTGACGCGGCAGTATGTCCAAGCCGTTGAAGGGACAACCGCACAGATTATTGACACGCGCAAAACTACACCGGGGTTGCGAATGCTCGAAAAATACGCAGTGACGGTCGGCGGCGGCAAAAATCACCGCTACGGGTTGGACGACGGCGTTTTAATTAAGGATAACCACATTGAATTGGCGGGCGGCATCACCGAAGCGATCACGGCGGCAAAGCTGAAGGTCGGGCATCTTCATAAGATCGAAGTCGAAATCAGCAATTGGGCGCAGCTTCGGGAAGCCGTTTTAGCCGGTGCGGATATTATAATGCTTGACAACCAAACGCCGGAAGAAACGGCGAAACTGGTCGAAATGGCGCGAAATATGAATCCGAACGTGCTGCTTGAGGCTTCCGGTGGAATGAATCTCGAAACTGTGCGCTCGTTTGCCGAAGCCGGTGTTGATATGATTTCCGTCGGGCGTTTGACACACTCGGCGCGAGCGGTTGATATTTCTTTCAAGATTCAAACTATTTAGGGCGAGTTACGAAACAAATTACAGGGACAACAAAATAAATGTGGTTTTTCTAAATACGAAATGTCCTTATCCGTTCTGTTGTCCCTGTAAATTTTCCTGTTTCAATAACTCTTACCGATTAATGACTTTAACGTCGCGTTCGCTGACGATTCTCCAGCCGTCGCCGGATTTTACCCATTGCAGCTCCTGAATCACTTCGCCGCTGCGACTCTTCGTTCCTTGTTTGATGTCATACTTTTTTCTGAACCGCATCGTCGCTTTCTGACCGTCGGGACTTAAATCAATGTCCGGTTTTCCCGTTTGAATATCAACTGCGTCAGCGCGTGAAAAAATGCGGTTCTTTTCAGCCCGCACTGCGTCTTGCGAAGTGTTTCGCGTCAGATAGTAGGCGTTGAGTTTCGGCGCGTAGTAATTCATCTGCCGTTTTACGTCGCGCGAATTTGTTGCGGAAATCAAATTGCTGAGGGCGGAACTTAACTCTGTTTGCGGATTATCATTTGTCGCTGACGATTTTTCACCGGATGTCTGCTTTTGAGCCGGTTCGTTTCGTCGTGCTGTTTCATTAGCCGTTATCGTCTTTTTCGACAGCGGCTGGTCGGGACTCTTTGACGCTGTTAAAGGCTTCTTCTCAATGGCGTCCGGTGTTGAACTTCGTGTTTTCGGTGTGTCAGGCAATATTTTTTCTGCTGTCTCTCCAGTGTTGCTTGTTGGATCAGAAGCCGTTTGAGCGGGCGGCGCGGCTGTTTTTGCCTGCTCGGAAACAGGCGAATGCTGCATCCGGTTATAAAGAAATGTGCCTAATAACACTGAAATCAACACAGCTGCCAAACCCGCAGCGACAAATGCTGAACGGCTTGTCCGCGAAGGTCGCTGCGGCAGCGGAGTTTCGTCGGAATAGTCTATAAAATCCGGTGCAGATGTTTCCGCTCTCGGCGGGCGGGCGATATTTTTATCGGAATAGATCAAAAAATCCGACCCGGCGGGTTCCCTGTTAAATTCTCTTCCTTCTACAATTATCGGCTCTGATTCAATCGGAATTTCTTCAAGCCGGTTGTTCTCGACAGCAGCCGGACTTAATTCAAACGAATCAGTGACTAAATCTTTACTTTCGGTCGAGACAGATTCTATCGGCAGTGAATCAGTACCGGACTGACTTTTTGTAAGGAAAACCGGCGCGAGTGTGCCCAACACCGTCACTTTATTGGTCGGGTTTTCATCCGGCTCGACATCGGATTCGAACCGTATATAATCGTCCCGCTCTTTCTCAACAGAAATCGAGCCTGAATTGAACGAATCAACATCGGCGTTTAAGTTCTCAGCCGGGTCTAATTGAGCCGTCAACGCCTCAGCTTTATTTTTCGGAATGAAAATCGGCGCGAGTTTTCCTAAGGGAAAATTTTCGTCCGCTGCACTCTCTCTTGTTTTGACGACGTTTGTTTGTTCGGCAGGCTCGCTTGCGACTGCCGTTTCAATTTTATCAAGCGTAATTACTTCGTGCGGCGATTGTTCTTCGATTACCGGTTCACTGAGTTTCGGAGCGTCAGATGCTTTTTCATTGAGCGGCAAAATTTGTGGTGCAGTCGGCAAATTCTCTCCTAACGGCAAAATAAGTTGAGCGATGTGCCGCAGCTGCCGCGCAAAGTTTCCCGTCTGCAAACGCGCTGCCGGTCTTTTTTGAAGCGATTCTTTGATGATGTGCGTGAGCAATGCCCGAACGTCAAAACGCATCTGCGTCAGCGGCTGTTCATCAATTTCTCTGTCAGCGATTGACGCGGAAGTCGGCGCGCTGAAAGGCGAACGCCCGCAAAGCATTTCATAAAGTACAATGCCGAGACTGTAAACATCCGTTTGCGCGTCCACTGACCTTCCGGCGAATTGCTCCGGCGAAGAATAGCGCAGCGTTTCTATGTTTGCCTCAACAGCGAATTTTCCGGCGGTAATTTGCTGTTTGATGCCGCCGAAATCAAAGTTTTGTAGTTTGACGAAAAATTGATTCTGCGGGTTGCGAATAAGAACTATGTTCGCCGGACTGACGGCGCGATGAATAATTCCGGCAGCGTGTGTCGCCATCAATCCTTCTGCGGTCTGCCGCGCAATTTTAACGGCTTCGTCTTCCGAAAGTGAACCGTTATCTCTTAATAGTCCCTGTAAAGTCTTGTCGCCGACGGATTCTGCCACAACGTAAAATTCTCCGCTGTCGAGCCAACCGGATTCGTGAACGCGGGCGATGTTCGGATGATTCAAAGCGGCGGCGGCGGCGGCTTCACGCTGAAGTGTTTGACGCATTTGTTCTTCCGCGCCGTCAAGCAGGTTTTGAGCGATGATTTTAACGACAAAAGACTGTTCGAGAGCGACATTTGTCGCCAGATAAATTTCTCCGACGGTATCACGCTCAATCAGCGAATCAAGCCGGTAATTCGGAACTATTTGACGAGTTCCCGTCCGCTCTCTGATAAGAGTTCCGTGATTTTCAACACAAACTTCGTCGGTATCTTCGTAACAACGCTGACAAACAGAACAAGTTTTCATTTTATTTAACTCCAGTCATTAGACATCTTTCCTAAATAGTTTATGGAGAAGCATATTTAAGATGATGAGTTGAAAGTTTCAAGTTGACGATGGCTGATACTACCTTCCAGTGCTTCTCATAGTTTTTATGCTTGCCTCGATATTGTTCTTTGCAAATT
>JBBSUG010000082.1:0-7227 GCA_038235165.1 Pyrinomonadales bacterium | reverse complement strand
GCGCGTGTCGCGGGAAGAATTCAAAAATTTCGTGGACGCAGGTTGAAACCGGAAGCGCGATTACCTGGAAATATCCGTCCGTTATTTTGCAGGGCGACAATTCCATCGGCGAATTTTATTCGGTTGCGCTGACCAACAACGCGCAGGTTGCCGACACGGGAACGAAGATGATTCATCTCGGCAAAAATACGAAATCCACGATCATCTCGAAAGGAATTTCCGCCGGAAAATCGAACAATTCGTATCGCGGTCTGGTCAAAATAATGCCGAAAGCCGAAGGCGCGAGAAATTATACGCAATGCGATTCGATGCTCATCGGGCAATCTTGCGAGGCGAACACTTTTCCGTATATCGAGGTGATGAACAACACGGCGCGTGTCGAACACGAAGCGACGACTTCCAAAATCAGCGAAGATCAACTGTTCTATCTCCAACAGCGCGGCATCTCGCAGGAAGACGCGATTTCGTTGATTATCAACGGTTTCTGCAAAGAAGTTTTCAAAGAATTGCCGATGGAATATGCGGTTGAAGCAACGAAACTTTTGGGATTGAAATTGGAAGGAAGTGTCGGTTAAGGTGAAGTTATTGTGTCTTGGAAATGGTTTGGCGTAAAAACTTTGACTCGTTGGGAAACTATCGGCAAACCAAAATCCGTTGATGAAAATTTCGATGCAGACGCAACTTTGATTGAAGAAAGAGTTGTTTTAATCAAAGCGCGAAGTTTTGATGAAGCGATTAAAAAAGGCGAAAAAGAAGCCAAAAATAATTTGTCTGAATATAAAAATTTCTATGGTCAAAAAGTAAAGCAAAGATATTTAGAAGTTTGTGATGCTTTTGAACTTTTTGACGAACCGAACGAAAACGGCGTAGAAGTTTTTTCTTTAATTGAAACAGTCAGCAAAAAAGTTAAAGATTCCGTGTTGATTGAGAATAAGTTTGGAAAAGATCAAACTCCAGAATCTTTTGCCAGAAAAAGAGAGAAATTTTGGGATGCAGAATTGCTTGACAAAGTGGATAACAAAATTATTGTGAGAAAGAAATGAATTGAGCAATCGAACTCGAACAAGAAACGGACGGACGCTGGATTGCCGAAATTGACGCGCTGAATGGCGTTTTGGTTTACGGCGAAACGCGCGAAGATGCGATTCGGAAAGTAAAAACTTCGGCTTTTCGTGTGGTTGCCGACCGTCTGGAAAATGGGGAAAGTTTGCCGCAGTAATTGGAAAAAAGGTAATTTTCGTTGATGGAAACTTTGATATTTGACGCAATCGGCTGGATCGGCGCGTTTTTGCTTTTGTCGGCTTATGCGATGGTTTCGTTTAAGAAACTGGAAGCCGATTCGCTTGTTTATCAGGGATTGAATGTCGCGGCGAGCGTTTTGTTGGCGATCAATACGATTTATCACGGCGCGTTTCCGTCGAGTTTTGTAAATATCGTCTGGACGATTATTGCGGTTTTCGCCATTTTGACGGTAACGAGAAAATATGCAAAAAATACAAATTAAAAATGCGCCCGAACCGAAAGGGCATTATTCGCCGGCGGTCGTGCATAACGGCTTGATTTTTGTGTCGGGACAAATTCCGATGAATCACGAGACGGGAGAGGTCGAAACGGGCGCGATTGAAAAACAGACCGAAATCGCTCTGCGGAATGTCGAAGCGATTTTATTGGAAGCAAACAGCGATTTAGATCACGTTTTGCAGATGACGATTTACGTTGCGGAAATGGACGATTGGGGCAAAGTGAACGAAGTTCACAAAAAGATTTTAGGCGATCACAAACCGGCGCGGGCGATTGTTCCGGTGAAAGATTTGCATTTCGGGGCGAAGATCGAAATTCAGGCGATTGCGGCGGTGAAAGAGGAAAAATAAACCGCAGATGAACGCAGATAAACGCGGATAAAACAAAAAATAAATCTGCGTTTATCTGCGTTCATCTGCGGCTAAAAATCTTATGAAATTAGACATTTACCAAATAGATGCTTTTACGAAGGAAGTTTTCAAAGGAAATCCCGCAGCAATTTGTCCCTTAGAAAATTGGCTTGATGCGGAATTGATGCAGAAGATTGCGTTTGAAAACAACTTGAGCGAAACGGCGTTTTTTGTGAAGACAGATGATGTTTACGAAATTCGCTGGTTTACGCCGACGTTTGAGATTGACCTTTGCGGACACGCGACTTTGGCGAGTGCGTTTGCGATTTTTGAAATTTTGAAACTTGAAAGTGAAATTGTTAAATTTCATTCGCACAAAAGCGGCGAATTGTCGGTTGAGAAAAACGGCGATTTGCTGATTTTAGATTTCCCGTCGCGTCCGGTTGACAAATGCGATGCGCCGGAAGGTTTAATCAAAGCAATCGGGAAAGAGCCGAAAGAGATTTTGAAAGCGCGTGATTATTTTTTAGTTTACGAAACTGAACAGGAAATCGCCGACATCGCGCCGAACTTTTCGCGTCTTTTAGAAATTGACGCGCACGGCTTTATTGTAACGGCAAGAGGTGAAACTTCTGATTTTGTTTCAAGATTTTTCGCGCCCGAAGTCGGTGTTTTTGAAGACCCTGTAACTGGTTCGGCGCATTGCAATCTGATTCCGTATTGGGCGAAAAAACTCGGCAAAACCGAAATGTTCGCCCGACAAATTTCCGAGCGCGGCGGCGAATTATTCTGCGAACTAAAAGGCGACCGGGTGAAAATCGGCGGACACGCAACCTTATACTTAAAAGGCGAAATTTACGTTTAATGCTTGAGGAAATCCAAAAAGAACTCGCAAAAATAGAAGAAAAAAGCGAAATAAGAATTTTGTTGGCGGTCGAAAGCGGCAGCCGCGCTTGGGGATTTGCTTCGACGGACAGCGATTGGGATGTGCGATATATTTACATTCACAAACTCGATTGGTATTTGAAAATTGACGACGCAAAAGATTCACAGGAAAAAATACTGCCGAACGATCTGGATTTGTCGGGTTGGGAATTAAAAAAGGCTCTAAAACTTTTCCGCAAATCAAATCCGCCGATGATTGAATGGCTGCGGAGTCCGATCGTTTATCTGGAACAGTTTTCGACGGCTGAAAAGTTGCGCGAAATGAGCAAAACATATTTCAATCCGAAATCTTGTATGTATCATTATTTAAGTATGGCGCAAAATAATTTTCGGGAGTTTTTGCAGAAAGATTTGATTAGGTCGAAAAAATACTTTTACGTTCTGCGTCCTGTTTTGGCTTGCGATTGGATAAAGGAGAAAAATATCTTTCCGCCGATTGAGTTTCAGGATTTGGTTGATTCGCAAGTTAAAGATGAAGACGTTAAAACGGAGATTACCGAACTTTTGAAACGAAAAATGGCGGGCGAAGAATTGAAGGAAGAACCGAAAATTGAGATTTTGAACGAGTTTTTAGAAGAGAAAATAGAATTTTATAAAGATTACGTTGAGCAAATTGCGCCGAACGATAAGCCGCAGACGGAATTGCTCGATAAATTATTTAAGGAAACAATTACTGAAGTTTGGAGATAGAAAATATGTTATTAGAAATCAAAGATTTACACGCCGCGATTGACGGCAAAACGATATTAAACGGCTTGAATTTGCAGATTAAAAAAGGCGAAGTTCACGCGATTATGGGACCGAATGGTTCTGGGAAGTCCACGTTGGCAAAAGTGTTGGCAGGTCATCCTTCGTATGAAGTGACAAAAGGCGAAGTGCTTTATGAAGGCAAGAATTTGCTCGAATTAGAACCAGATGAAAGAGCGCGGGAAGGGGTTTTTTTGGCGTTTCAATATCCGGTCGAAGTTCCGGGCGTTTCAAATTCGCAGTTTTTGCGGCTCGCTTATAATGAGAAAATGAAACATCTTGGGCTTGAAGAACTTGATCCGCTCGAATTTAACGATTATTTGACGGAAAAAGCGAAAATCGTTGATATGGACAAATCGTTTTTCAAGCGTTCGGTCAACGAAGGTTTTTCGGGCGGCGAAAAGAAACGCAACGAGATTTTGCAGATGGCGGTTCTCGAACCGAAGCTCGCGGTTTTAGATGAAACCGATTCAGGTTTGGATATTGACGCGCTGAGAATTGTTGCCGAAGGTGTCAATAAATTGCGAAACGAAGACAACGCGATAATTTTGGTTACGCATTATCAAAGGCTTTTAAATTACATCACGCCCGATTTCGTCCACGTTCTCGCGGGCGGAAAAATTGTCAAAGAAGGCGGCAAAGAACTCGCGCTCGAACTCGAAGAAAAAGGTTACGATTGGGTGAAAGCGGCGGGAAAATAATTGTTGAGGTAGAAAATGAACCAGACATATACGGCGATTATTAAGCAAGATGGCGATTGGCGGATCGGTTGGATCGAGGAGATTTCAGGCGTGAATTGTCAAGAAAAAACACGCGAAGAATTGATTGAATCGCTGAAAGAAACTTTGCAGGAAGCGTTAGAATTTAATCGTCAAGATGCTTTGGATTCGGCTGGTTCGAACTATCAAGAATTGGCGATTGCATTATGAATCGCCGGGAATTGATTCGAAATTTAACGAAACACGGTTGCGAACTTTTGCGCGAAGGCGGAAACCATTCTTGGCGGCACAATCCTGAACAAAGCAGGCGTTCGGCAGTTCCGCGTCATAATGAAGTTACCAACCAACTTGCGAACAAAATCTGTAAAGATTTAGGTGTTCCAAAAGTAAAATAAAATGAATTCACAAACAGGAAAAGAAACGATTTATAAACAGGATTTTCAGACGAGTTTAGAAAAATCAAATCAGCCGCAATGGTTGAAAGATTTGCGCGAAAAGGCGTTTGCATATTTTACGGAAAATGGTTTTCCAAAGGTTGAAAACGAAGAATGGAAATACACGAATGTCACGCCGATGGGCAAGGAAAATTTTCTGATTGCCGAGTTTTCGGAGAACGTTGCGGAAGAATTAGAGGCGGGAAAACTTGAAGTTGAAAATGAACTAAGCGATACGGCGAGTGTTGACGAATTTGTTTTTGATGAATCGAAACAAAGCTTTCTAGTTTTCACGAATGGCGTGTTCGACCGGAAATCGTCGAACACGGAAGCGTTAAATGGCGCAGCAGTTTTGACTTTCGCGGAAGCGGCGGCAAGCGACAAATTCGCGGATATTCTTAAGTCGAAACTCGGCTCGCTAGTTGATTCGGAGAAAAACGGATTTACTGCTTTGAACACGGCATTTGTTGAGTCGGGCGTTTTTATTCATCTGCCGAAAAACGCGAGGATTGACGTTCCTGTTCAGCTCGTTTTCACAACCGACGAAGGCACGCTTTCGTTTCCGCGCGTGCTGATCGTCGCCGATGAATTCGCAGAAGCGACGATTATCGAAACCTTTAACCGGCGCGGCGAAACGAAATATTTGACGAACGCGGTCGTCGAAATCTCGGTTGCGGACGAGGCGAAAATCAAACATTTTCGCGTTCAGCGCGAATCGCACCAGGCGTTTCACATCTCGAATACAGCGGCGGAAGTCGGGCGTGGTTCGATCTATGACACGACGGCGATCAACTTGGGCGGCAAACTTTCGCGGCACGATGTTTCATTGAAATTCAATGCCGAAGGCGGCGAAGCGTTTGTTGACGGGCTTTATTTTCTCGGCGAAGATCAACATCACGACACGCACTCGATCATCAAACACGACGTGCCGAACTGCACTTCGCACCAAACTTACAAAGGAATTTTAAACGACAAATCGCGCGGCGTGTTCAACGGCAAAGTCTTCGTCGCCGTCGGCGCACACGGGACGGACGGTTATCAATCAAATAAAAATCTGCTGCTTTCAAACGAAGCCAGAATTGACACGAAACCGCAACTTGAGATTTTCAACGACGACGTAAAATGTTCGCACGGCGCGACCGTCGGACAGCTCGAAGAAGAAGAGTTGTTTTATTTATCGAGTCGCGGTTTGAACGAATCTCTGGCGAAAAATCTTTTGACTTACGGTTTCGCTGAAGAAATCGTCAACAAAATCGAAATTGAATCAATCAAAAAACAATTGGACGAAGCAGTTTTGAATCGTTTGAACGCAAATTTGGAGGCATAAAAAAATATGAGAACTAGAACAAATATAATAATCGAAGAAGAAATTTTGGCAAAAATTGACATCATCGCCGAAGAAAAAAATAAACGCGCCGCCGTCATTGAAAGGGCTTTGCTTGAGTTTATTGCGCGAGAAGAAAAGAAACCAGACAGCAGATTAAATGCCGAACCCGCGCATTCAAAAACTGCTGCGAAAACTAAATAAAGTTAATTTAATGATGCGATTTTAAATTGTTTGAACGCGAATTTGGAAGCGTAAAAATTGAGATGGAGCAAAGTTAAAAATTATGCAAACAATTGAAAGAGTAGAAACAACCGTGAGTTTGCCGAAAGATTTGTTAGAGGAAGCTGATCAGATGAATAAAAATTCGCAAATTTCCGACGTAATTGAAACAGCTTTGCGCGATTATGTGGCGAAAGAAACTCGGCAAGAATTGAATCGGCGCGACATTGAAATTATTAACGCGAACGCTGAAATGTTGAATAAACAAGCGTTGGAAACGCTAGAATATCAAGCGGATATTTGGTAGGAGTATCAATAACAATGAATTGGTATTCATTTTGGTTGCTCTTTGCTCAATCGACAGTTGAAGAAAAAAAGTTTTTATTGTGTGAAACTTGCCAAGTTTTATTTCACGCAGAATCTGCACTGGAAGCGTATGAAAAAGGTCTTAATTGGGGAAAAGATTATGAAAAAGACGGTAATTTCCAGTTTGTTGGAATTGAACATCTGACAAGCGTAAATGATGAAGAAATAGTTGATGGAACTGAAATTAGCAAAGAATTTATCAGAAGGAAAGATGTTTGGAATCGTAAAGATAAATTAATTCCAGACAAATATAGAATTGGCGCGATCAAATGGGAAAAAAACTTAGATACGCCGATTGGTAAGATGATGTCGGACGAACAGCGAAAGACGACACAACAAATTTTTGAAGAGTAAAAAAATGAAAGCAGTAAAAGAAATGAGCAATTGGGACGTTGAAAAAATTCGTGCGGATTTTCCGGTTTTATCGCAGACGGTGAACGGGAAACCGCTTCGATATTTGGATAATGCGGCTTCTTCGCAAGTGCCGAATTTGGTGATCGAGCGCGGGGCGGAGTATTTGAAAAAAGAGCATTCGAATATTCATCGCGGCGTGCATTATTTGTCGCAGCACGCGACGACGGCTTATGAAGCGGCGCGGG
>JBBSUG010000081.1:0-9301 GCA_038235165.1 Pyrinomonadales bacterium | reverse complement strand
GAATAATTTAACGATTGGGATTTTAAGAAAATTGGGATGGGAAAATATCGCCAAAGCGAGAAGATATTTCAGTTCTCAAATTGACGAAGCCTTAACCTTAATTATGCTTCCACTTCCTTCGCTACTTTGAATAAGCCCTAAAAGTGTGAGCCATTGAGAAAACGAAAGTTGCCTGATGGTTTGATTATGAATTAAAGCGTCGTCAATGCCTTTGAATTTTGAAGACCAAGTTAAAATTTTTAGATCGGGATTGTAGCGGTGTTTTTTCGCGTCTGAAAACCGGGCGCAGAGAAAACGGGTGAACTGTCGTAAAACTTGTAGATTGTCGAAAAAATCATTGTCAAAGCCGATTAACAAAGGGAAAAATCGGGAGGCTTTGATGAGTTCAGAATGAGAACTCGAAATTCCTCCAATAGCTACCACATTAAACCAAGGGCAGAAGGCTTGAACGGTTTCGGCTTTCAATGCTCCTTCCGTAACTAGAATCGGTTGGAGTAACAACGTGGGTTTAGCAAATGGGCGGACGAAATGAAGCGGGCAGCCGCAACTCGCGCTGCCGCTTTTTTTCGGGGTCGAAAGCCAAATATAACGCAGATCATTTCCACCGGATTGTTTCATAAACCGTATTTGGCACGCCTGAATCATTCCATCGGAATTACGGTAGGGAATCAGCATCAAAGGATAAGAATAATCCTTTTCCAGCCATAACTGCGACTGTCCGTTTTCGTCAATCCAAAAACCCGGCACTCCCGCCAGACTCGTTTTGAGTTTTCTGACGTAATCGGGAAACTTCCGATTAATGGATTTGCGAATAAGTCTTGCCAACTCGCGTCGCTCGCTATTTGTCGGAGGCAGACTTCCGAAATCTTTGAAATTGAGAATTTTGCGGCTTCGCAGTCCTTGCGGTCCGTCAATTATTTCGGGAAAACGCGTCGCCGGAGAAAGGGCAATCAGTTTTCGATAAACGAAATCTCTAATTTCGATTGGAGCTAATTCTGTTTTTTTGGGCGGGGGCTTGGCAGGGAAGGGAAGTGATAACCGGGCGGACAGTGATTTTTCGTGATAGAAAACTCCCCAACCCGTGCGGCTCACCCGGTCGGCATTTGTTGTAATCCGGGCGCAAAAAGAAACTTTAGCGTCCGGCGTATAACTACACCAATCGGGCTTACCGCAAATCAGACAGGTTCGATGGCGACTGACACGCTTATATAGAGCATTCACAAGAGAAGTTTTAGAAACAATAGTATTTTTCCCGCATTGTCCGCCGCTTTTTTGTTGGGCGAAAACAGGTTCGAGAAAACTTGTCCGAAACTAATATTTCGGCTTCATTTCTTCTAATCGCCGATCCATATCGCGGAAAAATCCGGTTACAACCGTTGACATCATTCTAAGATGTGCGGCTTCCGTTGCAGATTTCTGATTTATCGCGGCGGCTTCGATGCGACCCTCAAAATTCAGTTGATTCGATTGTTTTTCCATAACTGCCGACTGATTTATTCCGCCGATGTTTATTCCCGCGCCTTGTTTGGCGGAACTTGCGGCGATATTTGTTCCGGCGTTAATCGCGCCGACGCTCTGGCTTGCTTGATTTTCGAGTGCCTGATTGATGCTGCCTTGATAATTGGTTGAAGCGTCAATTTTCTGTTGCGTAATATAATTAGTGTTATCGTTTTGCAGTCCGGTTGTGTCAGTCGTCGTATTGTTCATCGAGTTGGTTGATTTTTGCAGAATGTGTTCGCCCCGGTTGAAATCGTAAAACTCAACGCCCTTTCTAATTGGAAGCGTCGTTCCCATAACCTGAGTCCCGCCCGGAATCGCTTCGTATTTGAGCATTCCGAATTGCTGGTTCGTACCTTGAGAGCGAAGCGCATTTTCTTTCGCCATATCGAGAATGCGGCTTGAGTTTTGCCCCTGCGCCTCCGCCTGCATATTTGTAATCTCCCGGCGCGTCGCCGCCTGACTGCTCAGAATGCCGAAATTCTTATTGGCATTAGTGATTAAAGTCTGAGTTACTTGACTGGCTCTGATTTGTCCGAGACTACTGACCAGTCCGCCCTCCACACCGGCAACGCTTTATACGCGCCGAGCATCAGTTGAAATATTGGCGGCTTCCAAACCCTTTTTCGCGCTCGCTTGTTCGGCATTAGAAATCCCCTGAATTTGCGTGTTTTCCGCCTGACGATTAATGGCTGCTCCGGCAACAAGACCGTAGGATTCGAGAGCTGTCCCAACTGATGAGAGCATCCAGCCCATCGAAATCTGCGAGACACCTTCAAAAACCTGTCCGCGCAAAACTCTGTAACTGAGCCACGGCACGAGAATGTAGCACAGACACGAAACGAAAAATAAAAGCGTCACGATTAATGCACTGCTCGCCGGATCGTAGGCTTTGTTTGTAATTATCTGCGCCGTCACGGAGTCGAGCGTAAAAACAGTTTCGCCGTTATAGATTGAAAGCCCGATCAGCCCGATTCCGTAGGCGACATAGGCGGTAACCTCTTTCACGATGGGAAAAGAGAGCGAAAACGTCGCTACGCCCCAGCAGAAGGGATAAAAAATCTGGTTGGCGAACTTTTCATCAAACCCAAAGGCTGACATAACCGGCGCGGCGAGTTTTAAGCCGATCAGGATAAACAGTCCGGCAATCGCCAAAAACAAGCCGCCGAATTTGATGATATTTTGCGAGATGACCATTATCGTGAACAGTCGCGGCATATTCCAGCCCAAGATGTTGATCTCTGAAGTTACATCTTTAACTGTTGATTCCTTATCGAAAATAATTCCGATGAGTCCGGGTTCGCCATTAGGCAGTCTGTCGGCGAGCAACTGATTTGGGTCTTCGACCGAGAAAGTGTTTTTAACGTATTGCTTCATTTTTTCGTCGAATTCCTTGACTAATTCGGCATTAAAACTCTTGATCGGGCGGGCGATAAATTTTCCGGTCACGGTCAGCGCGTCAATGATGAACGGGCTTGCGCCAATGACAACCATAAAAATCACGGATCTCACGCCCCAGCGCGTTAATTGTTCGGGATCAATGCCTTTATTGTCAGAAAAACGGCGCAAGAAACCGATGCCAAGCACGAAACTGGCGATTATCCACGCAAGGAAAATCAAAACGGGCATCGCCGGCTTGATAATGACATCGAGCAATGATTTAAAAAGCCATTCCTGCCCGGTTTTCATCATATTCTGAATTTGCACACTAAAGCTCGGCGCAACAGGCTTTGGCGTAGTCGTCGGAGAGGGCGAAGTTTGCGGTGCCGGGACTGTCGCCGGATAAGTTG
This sequence comes from Pyrinomonadales bacterium, assembly GCA_038235165.1. Lineage (GTDB taxonomy): Bacteria > Acidobacteriota > Blastocatellia > Pyrinomonadales > Pyrinomonadaceae. The sequence goes on along the minus strand of JBBSUG010000081.1, from coordinate 6,014 downwards.
TTTCGAACTGCTGCAAAATCGGCACCGGACTTCCATCAAGCGGCGGCATAAACGGTGAATCCGAATTAACGGTCATAATCATATCGTTGGCAGTAACCGGAACTCCGTTAATCGTTCCAAGCGGCGTTTGCCCTTCGACACGCGGCGGGCGAACGCGCCTTCTTTGCGCGTTCGAGTCGGTCGTAAAGGTTAAAAAAATCGCCGAAATGAGAAACGAAAATGTTATTGCTCGAAAAATTTTACTGTTAAATATCTTCATGTTTTATGCTCCGTGTCGCTCTACTTGTAAAAATTAAGGCAGTTGGTTGTCGTAAATTTCATCACGCCAGACATCATATTTTTCGAGTTCGGTCATAAATTCATCACTGGCGCGGGTAATGCCCGTCATCATTTCGTTAGTCTGGCGAATTTGTGCGCCGAATTCCGTCATTTGTTCGATTTTTAAGCCGTATTTAACGAACTTTTCCTGAATTTTTGCTTCCAGTTCACGAAGTTGTCCTTCAACGGTCGTGATGCGTAAATTTATTGCCAGCATTTGTTCAATCAAGGACTGCACGCCGTCCTGATTTGCCGGATCGGAAGTGTCAATCGCCCGAATTTTCTCAGCGATTTTTTCGCGTTCCTCGTAAAGTTTGGCTAAATCGAGCAGCACCATTTCGCGGTCGTAAAGCATTCTTTCGAGTTCGGAATCGAGTTTGGCGAGTCTTTCCAGATTTTTGAGTTCTGCGTCCGCCCGCCTTCCGATTGAATACCGAAGAAAATCGTCCAAGTCCCTTTTATTGGCATCCATATCAAAAATTCCGTTTCGCAGACGGCGCGAGATATTGACCACCGATTGAATCTGACTCGTAATCGTGTTTTCGATTCGCCTTTTTAACTCGAAAGTTCCGCGAATCAATTTTCCGAGTTGGGCGTAGGTCGTGATAAGTTGTTTATGCCGCGAGAGTTGCTCATCAACTTTGTCCAAGATTCCGCGCAGATTCGTCACGCTTTCAGCCATTTTTTCGTATTGTTTGACGGCATTTTCATACATCGAAATATAGTGATTAATGGTTTCCATCCAGCGCGTCGCTTCTTCGATTTTTTTCGAGATCTGCAACGCATACTGTGAGGGATCAAAAACCGTCCATTGTGCCTGCGCCGGTGTTCCTTCAAATCCAATCAAAATGGAAGTTAAGACGAGGCTCATCAAAATCTGTTTTGAAAAACTTAATTTTTGCTTTTTCATCATATTTCTCCTGCTTGTAATTCAGCTAAATCCTGGTTGGAAAGACCCGTCAATCCCACGGCAGTTAGTCCAAGTGGATATTTTTGGGCAAGGTGGCTCACGACAATTGCTAAGGGCAAATCGGGGCGCAAATTTTCAACAAGGCGACGGGCGTTAGCTTCATTGGTGTCGTTCGTGTTAGCCCAGAGCATCGTCGGTGAAGCGTGAACTTCCGCCATCTCGATGATTTTGTCGTTGCCGCTTCCTAAAACCATTACCCACTGCGTGTATCGCCCGTATTGGTTGTTGATCGCTCGAACTGCCGAAACGGTTTCTTTCGATAATTCGCAGTCATCCGCCAGACGCTCAAACCCGCCGATTTGTTTGCCGATAATTTTTACGCCGGAGTTTTTGACGAGATCAATCCCCGAAACATTCGGGCGTTCCGGCGTTCCGGTAAAATGCTCGTAGGCTTGTGAAAAAAGAATCGTCACGAGTCCTTCCTTGCGTCCCGTGACTGACGCTTCCGCCATCAACTCCTGTATCGCCGGAAAATGCTTATTGATCTCGCGCACTTCGTCGCAAATAAACAGAATCGGAGTTTTTTGACCGCTCAAGTCTTCCTCGCCGATTTCCTGCATAATCTGTGCGCTAATGCGGAAACCGACCGATTCACGGATTTTTTCGTCCAGAGTGCTGATGGTTGAAAGCTCGAAAACGTCGAACATCGAATTTGCATCGTAATCGGGATGCGTCGGCGCGTTGAGCCACGCATCCTTGCGGTAGATGTTGAGTTTTAGATAAAGCTCGTCGGCTCGCCCCTTTTGCGCGTCCTGCCAATGATAACTTTTCAGCACGTCGAGAAAATGTCCCAGCGTCGGCTGAAATTTCGGTCTGCCGATTCCATTTCTGGCGGTCGCCATTTTATAAACTTCATCAACGACGGTGGCGGCAATCGCGCTTGTAATCGCATCGGTTTTCGGCGTTTTGCTCAAAATTAAAATATCGGTCAAAACCATTGCCAACTGCCTTTTTGTCGGTGCTTTTCCGGTTTCGATTCCGGGATAATTCCAGATGTTGATCGGCTTCGGATCATTCTCATTAAACTCGATGTGTCTGCCGCCAAAGAGTCGGCAAATCGGTTTGAATGAATAGCGATAATCCATCACGCGCACTTTCACCTGTCCGCGATGAGCGCGAATGTCGGTAATCAGGATGCCAGCCAAAAACGATTTGCCTTCTCCGCTGGCGGCGGTAACAATCACCGTCGGCGATTTGATCAAAGCGCGGTCATAAAGGTCTAAACCGAACATCGCGTTCGTCGGAGTCGTGAAAATGCTGTGCGGGCGCGGACTGCCTCTCCAAGTCGTTTCCGTCGGCACGAAGGCGATCACGGAATCGGCGGTTTCAACGAGTTCCTGCCCGGTTTTTTGCGGTGAGAGTTCTCCGGTCAGCATTCGCGGGTAAATTGCCCGCTGACGCGGTGCATCTTCCCGAATCGCGTCCGCGCCGGTCTTTTTCCGAATAGTTGAAATTACCGTATCGCAACGGTCGTCGAGGATTTTAATGCCGCTCGCCAGTTCGCTTTTCGTGCGAGGGCGACCGCCGTAAACGATAACATTGAGGCGAATTTGACAGATTTCTTCATTATCGGCTTCGACCTGTTCGAGCAAATTTTCCAAATCGCCCTTGATGACAACGGCATCTTTTTTAAGTGAGCGAAACCCGAGCCAAGTGTTGCGGCTGCCGTCAATCCGGTCAATCCGTTTCTGCAAATCCTTTTTCGCCGCAGTTTTTTCCGTAGTTGTTAAATCAACGACGACCTCAAAGGGAAAGCGCAAATTTCTCGTCGCCGTCAAATAACGCATCGTGTCGGCGGTCACAAAGCCCTGCGGTAAGGTTTTTAGACTCACGAGGCTGGCGAGTGCGCCGTTATGAAGGAGATAGTTCGTTTCATCGCATTCGATTTCGGTACTCGTCAAATACCGCCGGACATCAATCCGTTTTTGATTCGGCAACTTCGGAGCCGCCAGGTGTTCGCGCCGGTGGCTAAAAAACATCTCGTCGAAAACTTCTTGGCGGACAAGTTCCTGCAAGTTCAGCTCTTTCGGAAAATTGGCTTCAAAGGCTTGGAAAATTCTGTTTGCCGATTGGCGGCATTGGTTTTCGGCTCTTACTTCTCTTGACAAAAAGTTTTGCGCGAAGGCGTTTTTGCCTGAAACAATCGGCGAAAACAGAAACCTAAAAAATCTGCCCGATTTTATTTTTTCTTGAACAAGGGAAGGCACGAACCGCGAAATAATGCCCAAGTCGTCAAGATGCTTGGTCGGAACGCGAATCCAAACCATAGCAGTCTGCATTTTTAATTCGCCGCTTTTGACCGCTTCTTCATAAACTGCCAGATTGGTGGCTTGCAGAAGGGAAGCGAGCGCATCACTTTTTTCGGTGTTTCGAGTTTGTAAGTGATTTCGCAGCGTCGTCCCGTCGTCGGGCTTATTAACAAAACGAAACTGAATGATAGTTTTGTCGGGCTTTTCAAACTTCAAAAGCGTTTTGAGTTCCTCGACGCGCTGTTCGGTCTTTACCTCATCATCATAAAGCGTGTGCGCGGGTTCAAAGCGGTAGGCTTTGGCGAAACTTCCGTCGCGGAAGCGGACGATATTGCCTTCCAGCCCTAAAACTTCAGTCGGAAATAACCGCCCCTGCGCCCTGGTCGTATCAATAGATTTTTCAGTTGCCTTTTCATTTGGCAGAATCGTTTCGCGTTTAAGATGTGTTTTGGCAATCGGCAGCACTCGCCAGCCGATTGCCAGTCCTACTCCGCCGACCAGGAAACTCCCCAGAACAGTCAGAAATATATGTGCAAAAGTTAAATTAGCAGCATCCATAATTTTTATTTACCTCTTCTTTTTTATCCAATCGGCTTGATTGAATTCGTCATTGACGGGAGCGCGAAATTTCGTCCAGCCATCGCCGGCGGCATCAAACCGATGTTTGAGCCAACATTCCGGTTTGCTTGCCCGCAAGAAATTGAAAACTCCAAGCAAGACAATGAAAGTTAATACTCCGAGCGGAAAGCCCAGTGGAATGTAGTAAAACCACGCTCCGAAAATGAACGGCAGGAAATAAGCAAGCGCCGTCGGGATCAAGATGTATTTCCAGTCGCTTTGAAAAACGCCGAAGCGTTTAAGATTGCGAAAAATATTTGGTCTGGTCTGTCTTCTTCGCATCGGTTTAGAAATTGGTGTCCACGCTGACGGCTCGCCCCTGAGCGATTTGCCAAAAAACAGCGACGATTGTTCCGAACGCGAAAGCTAAAATCGCGCCGAAAACCTGGCTGCCCCACTCCTTGCCGGTCATCTTGTTAAAAATTCCCCACGCGATACCGACTGCGCCGAGACAAAACAAGACAATTGCCATTAGTTTCAAGCCTTCGCGGATGATGTTTGAAAGATTTCCGGCATCGCCTGTGAAAATAGGACCTTGCGCGTTGGCGGCTTGATTTAATAAAAGACTCATTCCCATCACTGCAAAAACGGGAAGTCCGGCTTTAGTGTATTTCGTAAAAGCGTTCCCGGCTTTTGAAAAGCCCGTTGGTAATTTGTGCGCCGCGTTTGTCACGGCATTGTTCCAGATTTCTATTTTGTTATTCATCGAAATTCTCCTCTTAGATTTTGAAAATGATTTTTGCGGCTTGATTGCCTAGGCTTAGACTCCGGTCCGCAAGATTCATTGAGAGCTTGAGCAAAGAGCGTGCCGATAGCGGAAGTTGCTGATTTTACAGAGGTTTGACACGATTTTGGGATTTCGGCACACGCTTTGCCAAAGCGTTCCCTGGAAAGAAAATCGAAAGTAAATTTTTCTTTCAATTTTGTTTTTTCGAGGTAAATAAACAATATGATTTTTAAATTCGCCGCTATGATAAGCAGCGGTTTTCAGGGATTTTGTGTGAAGTCTTTATCGGTATCGGTTTTGGTAATTCTTTTGGCAATCACCGCCTGTCCCCAGACCGGATTCAGCCGCGAACAGTTTTCACGGCTAAATTTGCAAACCCGTGCCGCCTATTTTGAAAATGAAATTTTGCGTGCCGCACAGATAGAAGGCGTTGATCCAAATATTTTATGGACAATTTGTTATAACGAAACCAGATTTCGCCCGTGGCTGACCAGTCCGAAAAACGCGCGGGGATTGATGCAGTTTATTCCGGCGACTGCCGCCAGATTTGGTTTGGAGAACCCGTATGAACCTGTTTCCGCGATTCGCGCTGCCGCCCGTTATATAAAAGTTCTGTCGAATCTTTTCGGCGGAAGAATTGATTCCATTTTGGCGGCTTACAATTCCGGCGAAGGCACGGTTTCAGCTTTTCTTTATGGGCGAACTCGGCAAGATGGGCGCAAGATTATTAACCCGAAAAGAATCAAGACCATCGGCGGCATCCCGCCATATACGGAAACAATCAGTTACGTCGGGCGCGGACTGAAAATTTATCGCTGGCTGGTTTTGCGCGGTGCTTTTCCAGCAAACAGCGTCAGAGCCAATTTTCCGATTGTGATTTCTCAGGCAGTTGCCGGTATTGGAGTTTTCGACCGTGAACTTGGAAACGTGCCTGATTTCAATAATTTAACTGTTTTTTCGCAAACACCAACAAATCAAGTTGCAGAAGTGAAAACGGAAGTTACGCTACAGACCACGCCGGGTGAAAAACTAAATCCAAACAGCTCGAATTCAGCGGAAGTTTATTACGATTCGCGCTCCGGCAGTCGGTATTCATTAATCAACGGGAAAAGGGAAAAATTGGATGATGCGG
>JBBSUG010000080.1:0-9362 GCA_038235165.1 Pyrinomonadales bacterium | reverse complement strand
TGTAAATTCCCATTTTGATCGCGTTTTCGTCGTTGTGTTCATACAAATTGGCAAAAATCTTGCGCGACATCACCGTCAAAGCGACCGAAACGACCGCGAACACCAAAAACTGCAAGCCCAGACCAAAACCCAGCAAGCTGACCAAAACAGCGGCAAACGCGCCGATGCCAAACCAAAAAAGAACAAAACCGAATGTAAAAATTTCAGCGATGACCAGCGCAACACCCAAAATTGTCCACAGAATCCACGCAATTTGTTCCATTTTTATCAGTTTCCAAAAAAAAGTTTACGTCATCAGTATTACAATTATTTGCCGTTTTGTCATTTTTTCCCCCTCATCAGCCCGCGCAATTCTTTTTTCATCCCGCAGCTTTGAACTTAAAACTAAGCCGTGCTAATCTTTTCCAAGTGCTTGGGTGGCGGAATAGGTAGACGCACAGGACTTAAAATCCTGTGTCCCTTGTGGACGTGCGGGTTCGATTCCCGCCCTAAGCACCAACTTGAGTAAATGAGTAACGCCCGAATTTGTTGAACTCCAGCAAATTCGGGCGTTTTTCTGTTTTCAAGTTTCGCGGATTATCGCGCCAAATGCGATTATTCGGGCAAGTTTGGACTCCGTTTGGACACGAAAAATTAAAATACTGAAATTTCGTTCGACGTTTTTTCACGAATCATTTTCAAATCTTCGCGCACGTCCCAAATCTGGCGGCAAGCCGTCTGCAAATCTTCCCAATCGGGAATTTCTTCGCTGTTCAAAATAAAACTTGCCAATTCCAGATGGCTTTCGATTTCCGCTAATTGAAGCGGCGTGATTTTGTAGTTTGTAATGTTAAAGTTCGGACGCTTGCGGCTTGCGCTTTCCTGCGTTTCAAGTTCGCGTAGAACGTCGTTTGTATATTCGCTATCGTTGTCATATTCCATTTTCTTGTTTCTCCTTTGGTTTGTGTCGGAATTAAATCCGTTTTTAATAAATAAATCTTTCGGAAGTGGTCGCGTCCGCGTTTCCTTTCCGCTTCGCTTCGCGTTTGGTGCGTCGCGGTTTTGGCGCGATTGCCGACGAGCCGCTTGCGGCGAACGAGGCAGGCGACAAAACTACGCGCATTTTCGAGAGCGTTTTGCGGCGGTGTTTTTTCCGACGCGAATAAGCGAAGATGCGAGCGCGAAGCGAAAAGCCGCCGCGCTCGCAAAAGGTTTTCAGATGAGATTTCTGACGCTTTCATCTCCGCGAAAAGACAGCTTTGCAGGAAGATCGGCGAATAAACCGGCGGCGTTTTCCGAGATTTCAGAGCGACGCGGCGCGTTCGGTCGCAAACCGCAACCGACAAAACCGGAATGGGCGAGAAGCGCGGCAGCGATGTGATAACAATGAAAACCTCTTTCGTAACCTTTGCATTCGCAGGTCGCAAACATTTCGCCGAAATTTCCGCGAAAGAAAGCCACGCGATAAAGACCGTCGACCGATGACGGCACAAAATATTCGTTTGTGTTTTTTCCCAAACGAACACGCGGACGAACTGCGATTGCTTTTTTTAAGATTGACTGAAATTGGTTTGATGTGATTTCGATTTTTTTCATTTTTTTTCTCCTAAAGTTTTTTTTCTGACAGGTTTATTATCTCAAAAGCACAAGTAAAACACAAGTAAAACACAAGTAAAGTTCACCATATTTTTTAATCTGCGGCAAAGAAAACATTAGCTTTTCTTCTTTTTCAGCACACCGGAAAACGCCGCGCCGCGCCGCGCAAACCAACCATTTATAAACTTCTTCACCTGTCCGCGTCAGACTTCTCAAAGGCGCGACGGCGGAAGCCGTGTGCATACGCCGTTTTCGTCGTTTCATTCGCGCAAGCGAGCAACCGAACGTCGAGCAAATAAAAACGTCTCTGCGCCGCAACCAAACGTTTTTATCAAACTAAAAAATGTGTGTTATAAATCGAATTATGAGAAAGGAAGAATTTGAAACGACGAAAGAAATTCAGCCGCTTAATGAATGGAAGTGTTTTATTTGTTTGCAGGATAAACGGAATATGGAGATTTTTGCAGAAGATGAAAAGCGGATTTATCTTATCTGCGAACATTGCCGCAGAACAAACGAGCAGAATTTATCGAGGAATAAAACACTTCACGGTTTATGAAGTCCAGGCGGAAATCGCCCGAACGGTGTCCGGTCCGGCGATTCCGTCCGGCTTTAAGTTATTGCGCTTTTGAAATTCCCGCACAATTTCCATTGTTTGGCTCGTGATTTCCAAATGTAGATGTGAACCTGACCAAACGTTTTGATTCGCCGGACGGTTTCTTTCATCACGAACACGAACGCCAAGCATCGCGCATTTAATCAGAAACGCTTCTATTTCGGCGTTTGACTTATCACGAGTGCGAATATCTATTGCCAATCCTAAAGCGTGCTTGGAATGCGCGTTGTGTTGTCCGCCGGTTGTCGAAGTCACGACAAAGTTTTGCGACTCCGCGAAAAATTTCAAGTCTTTCCAGTTTCGCATAATTAAAAAACTTCGTCTGCCTTTTGTCGTGCGGTTTTTTCTTCGAGTTCGGGAAAAGCGGCGTTGATTCCGTCGCGCAATTTGATCATCGCGTTTTTATATTGTCTGCGCGATTTGTCGTTCTTTAACATCTTGAGAATGATCGAAATTCCCATCGTAATAAAATAACCTTCCATTTTTTCTCCTTACGCGAAATGCGTGAAATAAATAGTCATTGAAATAATAAAGAGCCACAAAATCAGAAATATGATAATGCGTCGGTTGTGAATTGAGCGATCAAGTTTCATTTATTCTCCTTTGTCGGGAAGTTTTTGATTCCGGCTTCCGGACATTGCAGAAAAGCGAATCCGGCAATTAGTCCGTGTAGAACTGCTCTGATCAACTCGACAATTTCCGGTTGTCCGTCCTCGATAATAAAAACCAGTGAAGTCAGAATGGAAAGAAAAACGATTGTTATAAACCTGAACCAGTTGACGGTTTTCCAAGTCTGCATAGAATTTATAAAACCCCTTAATTTATAAACATTTAGCTTGCACAAAGATATTATCACAGCTTATAATGTAAATGCTAAATAAATTAGCGCATCTGATTCTGATTGAGAATTATTTTCATTTTTTTTACAGGAGTTTTTATTATGACAGGTCAAGATTATCAGGACAGATTGGATGCAATCGTGACGGATTTGCAGACGAAAGGAAAAGGTCAAACAGTTCAAATGCTTTTCCGTGATGACACTAACAGTGCCGTCCCGTTTTCTTTGTCGTCTGATGCAAACGGCGTTGTCAATGCCGCACAGCTTCAAGCAATCGATGATTTTTTGCAAGGTTTGAAGCAGGTTGCCAATTCGTACGAAACGAGTTCCGCGCCAGTATCGGCGGCGAACGAAGCGTTCAAAGCGGCGCAAGTTCCGCATCAAGGTTTGATGGACAATGCGAAGGCTTCGCGTGATGCGTTGTCCGCCGCGCTTGAAGCCGATCCGACATATCGAACTGCGAAAGCGAATTTAGATGCCGCGCGAACCGATGCAACTTATATTGCATCTTCGGCTGATTATAAGTTGCAAAACGTCTCGGAAAACTACGCCGAACTGCAAGCGGCAAAAGGCAAGTACGTTGTTTAGTTCTCCATTTTCTTTCTTCCTTCCTTATTTGAAAAGCCTCGTTGATTCGAGGCTTTTTTCATTGCGCGAAGCGTCTTTCTTAGCCGCTTGCGGCGTTTTCTTTTTTTGCGAGGAACGAAGCAAAAGGGCGGGCGGGCGCGGACAAAAAAGAACGGCGGGAAAAGCGAACTATAGCGCGGAGGCGCGGACAAAAAAGATCGGCGGGAAAACCTTGTTTCATATTCGTTAAACACTCGCGTTTTCGATAAACGCTGAATTTATTCCCGCGCCGATGCTGTTCGGTTCGTTTGGCGCAGTTACCGACAACCGCGCCGCGCCTGACGATGCTTGTGCAAATGTGCCGCGCAAAATTTCATTTTCGTAAAATTTCACATCTGTTCCCGTTCGCCGGAATGAGAAAATTGAATTTAAATCTACTACCGGTGCTTCCGCCGCGTACGCGCCGTTTCGCCGCAACTGCACATTTACGCCGTTTACAAAAGACAATTCAAATTGGTTTGCCTGTTCGCTGAGAAAAACTCTCAACCCATCGGTTATGTTATTTAGTTTGAATGAAATTTTTCCGTCTGCGACCAACGCTTGCCCCGCTATTGCGATTCCGAAATAAGGATTTCCGGCAATTCTGGCGATGCTGTTGGCGTTGATTGAAAAGCCTGCGGCTGATTCGAAGACGATTGCGCCGTTTGCGCTCGTTCCTGCTGTCGTCGTCGGCGTGTCGCCCGGCGGTGTTGATGTTGGCGCATCGTTCGGCGTTGTCGCAAAGTATTCTAATGTTATCAGTTTGGTTTTATGCAGATTGCGGTTTTTTTCGATTTCGGCGCGTTGGTTGCTGTTCGTCGTGATTAAAGTTTTCCGCACATTTTGCGTTTGAATAAATTGCGGATCGGCGTTTTCCAGTTCAATCACGGCAATTTTCCTTTGGTCGTCGTTGGTATATTTCAACTTATTGTTGATTTCAAAACGATCATTCAAAACAATGGCAAGTTTCGCCGCGCTCGATGCCGCTAAAATTTCGTCGGCTTCCGTGATTGCTTCGATAGTTTGCGCAAGACTTAATTGCTCGTCGTAAATTGCGACTGCGACGCTGACGAGTTCGGCTTCACGCGCATTGATTTGTTCGGTTGTTGCTGGCATTTTCTTTCATCTCCTTTAGATATATCGATAAAGTTTGTGCGAAATAAAATTTTTCGCTTGCTCTGATTTCCTCGTCGTCAATGTTTTGCTGTGTCCGCACAATTTCCGAGAACACATCGGCAATGACGACATCCAAGCCCGACGATATTTTGATTATCGATTCGTCAAGCGTTATTGTTTCGCCGCTTTCATTGACGGCGCAAATTGAAATTTTCTCAATCATAAAGCCTCCATTCTTTGCCGCGCGTTTCAATCGACACGCGGATTCCGTTTAGTTGCGCTCTAAAACTTTCGAACGAATCAACGACCAGAACGATTCCGCCGCTTTTGACGATTTCAATATGTTTTTCAAGTTGAATCTTCGATGGCTTTTCGCCGCGCATCTTAACTTCGATAAAAATTATCTGACCGCGCACGATGGCGAATCTGTCCGGCGTTCCCTTCGCACTGCCGCGCATCCAATGTCCCGAAGGCGTTTGGAATTGTCCGCATTGAATCCGGTCGTTATAGATTCCGCGATTGTCGAGATGTTCCTTGATCTGTGCGGACAACGGCGTTTCTTTGATTGTCAGCGGCGTTGGTTTGCCTGACGCAAACAGTCCGCCCGATAGATTATTGTTTTTCATTTTCCTCCTTGTTCCGGTTCGTAGCCGGTCGATTTACCGCGCTCGTTCTTACAGTGAAGACAAGCGCGGTGTCCTTTACCATCTGCGTCAGCCATTTTCGCGCCGAAACACACTGAACACGGTTCATCTGAAAACTCGATTGCTTCGCCGTAACTTTGCGCGGCGAATACTGCCGCTTCTTTCGGAAAGAGTTTATTGAAGATGAAAGCGTCGCTCTGTCCTGTTTTGAAAAGTTTCATTGCAAGAGCGTTGGCGTTTTGGATTGTCGCGCCGTCTTTGATTTCCAGTTCGACATAACGCTTGCATTCTTCGATTGAGAATTTCGATTGATTGTTTCCGTTTGAATGATTCGCCTTTCCGTTTTCAATTTCAAAAATTTTCGCGGTTTGCTGATGAGCGGATGAATCTTCCGTTAATAAACCTTCTTCGCTTTTTCCGTTTCCGTTTCTTGATTCCGAAAACGAATTAAAATCATCCACACACAGACGCGCATCAAGCGCAATTTCTCTAGCGTCTTGTCTGTCTGTCTGTTCTTTTCTTTTCTCTTCTTTCTTTCTCTCTTGGAGCAAATTTGCAAAAAGAAGCTCATCGAAACTTTTTTCAATCGTGCGCGAATCAATGATTAGAACATTTGCCATAAACTTTGTATCTAAAGGAATTTCATTGATTCCGTTCGCACCGCAATAGAGCAGAATTGCAACGAATGCGTACCGAGTTTGCGGCGAAAGCGCGGCGAATTCGTACCGAGTCAGCAACGAAGTTTCAATCGGAAGCCACAAACGCGCCTCGTTTTTCTTCGTATGTGAGCGGAATTGTTGCAGAAGCGGTACGAATGCGTAGCGGATTGGTTGCGGATTCGTACCGGATTCGGTACGGATTGGTTGCGGATTCGTACCGGATTCGTAGCGTATGCGCGGCGAACGTGCAACATTTTTGCGTGAATTTTTAGTTTTTGTCGTCATAATTTTATCTAAAGTCATCGGTTAAATCGAAGTAACAGTTTCCGCACAAATATTTACCTTCGTCGTGGTTCAACCAATCGGAAAGAAAATGCTTTCGAATCAATCTTTTCGACAGTCTTTTCAATTCGCGCATTGCGCCCATTTGCCAGCTTGCCGAATCTTCGACAGGGAAATCTTCTTTACATCTGCAACAAAATTTTTCATCGAACATTTTCTTTTTCTCCTTATGAAACCAACCTCAAGATTGTCTGTTTGCGATTTTGCGCAAGTTGAATCCATTCGGATTTCAGTTGCAGAACTTCCTCGAGAATGAAAGAAACCCGTTGCCGTTTGCCGTTGCCGCGCCTGATTTGCGTCAAGCCGTGCGTTCCTGCCTGACCTTTGCGAAGTGTTGACTCGTGCAGATTAAGCAATGATCCGGCGCAACACGGCGCGATTAAAGTTTGTTTGTTTATCATCCTTTCGCCCTCGCTGTTGTTCCGAAACAGATGTTTCGTTGAATGTGAAATTCTTCAAACGTCAAAGTTTCACAAAGACAATTCGCGTCTCCGCATTTCTGTTGATAATTTTGCCCGACATCAAACGCGCATCGGTCAATCTCTTTTGCAAACTCTGGAAAGTCTTCGCGCAAAAGTGTGATTGCCACGCCGAAAGTCATTAAGTTTTCAAATTCTATTTTCTTCATTTCGCTTTCTCCTTTTTCCCGTTTGTTTCAAAAGATTTCTCAAGCAGAAAAAGCATTTCGGCGTGTCGGGAACGCTTGCTTTGTTCGCATCTCTGCAAAAGTTTTTCGTTTAATTCAATCGGCAAATCTATTGTCGTTCGCACGATTTCCTTCGTTTCGTTCATAAAATTTCACTCCTTAAACTTAAATTAGTTACAAGTAATTTACAAGTAATTTAGAAGCAAGATAATTCATTTACTTGTAACTTGCAAGTAGAAAACTATTTATTTACTATTTTTCTGAAAATGCTTGTGCTTTAATAGTATTTAACAAGTAATGAGCAAGAAAACTCTGACAACTCCGTTTAATTCCGACGACTACGCCGAATTGTCGGCGGCGGTTGAAATTCTCGGACATCGCAGTTTAAATGCGTTCGTTCATCAGCTCGTAATGCAGAAAATCCGTGAAGCCAAGCAGCTTGTTTCGCCCGAAGAATTTGCAAAAATTGTCGAAGCAAACAAAGAAGAAATCGGCAGGCGAAGCAAACAAAAATCAAAAGAACGGCTTGAAATGCTCGGCGAACTTGCGCCGAACTCGGCAAAGAAAATGCCGATTATCGAAGCCGAAACAAAACCGAAGAAAAAGGTCGCGTAAAATATGAATCAACTCCTCCGACACTCGAAAAACCTTTCACGTCTCGCGTCCGTTGCGATTTCCTGCGGCACAGCTTCCGACATCTCGAATGATTTGGAACTTTTCGATTTTAACGAATATCTGACAAACGGAAACGACGGCGTTTTTTACGTGCGCGTCGTCGGTGATTCGATGGAAGCGGAAATTTGGAACGGTGATTTGCTCGTCGTCAATCGCAATTTGCAAGCGCGTTCCGGCGACAAAGTTCTCGCGTCGGTCAACGGAAGTTTTACGGTCAAGATATTTTCCGCGCGTCCGAAACTGCGATTAGTTGCCGCGAACGCAAAATACAAATCAATCGAAATTTCGCGCCGCGATGATTTTCAAATCTTCGGCGTAATTACTCATATTGTCAGAAAAGTATGATTCGCAAATTCTACTCAACCAAAGCCAAAGCCGGTTGGCGTTTCGACATAAAGCAAAATAGGTTCTGGTCTTACGGCTTCGATATTTATTTGCAGAGCGGAAAGCGGAAACGTGAATCAGGCTTTGCGTCAAAACAACTTGCCGAATCTGCCGTTGCGCGAATCAAACTCGGCGAAAAGGAAAATACTTATAATCTGCAAACGCGCTCGTTTCCGCTCGTTTCGGAAGTTTTAGAAAGTGCGGTGCGGCGAATCGAAGAAATCAAACCGCGCAAAAGAGCAATCGTTATTTTCAATCTCTGGCTTTCTTTAATTCCTGCGAATCTGCGCGTTAATGAACTCACAACAAGTTTGATTCGGCTTTACATAGACAAACGGCAAGGCGAAATAAAAGCGTCATCAATCAATCGTGAAGTAACTTTCATCGCGTCCGCGCTTCACTCGGTTTATCTGGATTTTCCCGAACTCGAAACTTGGAATTGTCCGCGCATTCCGCGCCCGAAAGTTGAAAAGTCCAGACGCGAAAGACTTATCACGTCGGACGAAATTATTACATTATTGAATTATCTTTTATCGGCGCGTCGGAAAGATGAGAAACAAATTGATTACGAAAAGCGGCGCGTCGTCGGTCAAGTTTTCCAAATGTGTTTATTGACAGGTTCGCGCGTCGGCGAAGTTTCCGCGCTTTCGTGGTCGCAGATTGATTTTGATGCGAAGATTCTGCAAATCGTCGGCAGAAAAAACCGTTTCAAAACGGCAAAGAATGTCAGATATTTAGAACTTAATCCGACAATCGAAGCAATTTTGCTCGAAAGAAAAGAACTTGATAAATTCGGCGCGTTCGTTTTCTGCCGTTCGGGAAATTCCGTCACTGATTATTATTCGATTATGAAAAGCGCGGCTGAAAGCGTCGGCATCGCTTACGGCAGAAATACAGTCGGCGGCTTCGTCACGCACGACGCGCGACACACGGCAGTTACGCGAATGCTTCAATCAGGCGTTGATCTGGCAACAGTCGGCGCGATTACCGGACATTCTGACACTCAATTAATCCTGCATTATTCACACGCGACGCGAGAAAGCCGAAAGAAAGCGACAAATATCTTAGAAAATTCGATAAAAGGAATCGGAAAGTCCGCAAAACAATAGACTCCGTTTGGACTCAAAATTTTTTACAAAACGATTAAATCTTTTATTCGCGCAAGATAAGTTTTTAATTCGATTCCCGCCCTAAGCACCAACTTGAGTAAATGAGTAACGCCCGAATTTGTTGAACTCCAGCAAATTCGGGCGTTTTTCTG
>JBBSUG010000079.1:0-9859 GCA_038235165.1 Pyrinomonadales bacterium | reverse complement strand
CTTCCGGGTTCTGATAATCTTTAATCAATTCATCTAAAACTTCTTTGCTAATTGTCATAATGTGTAATTCTCCTTTAATTTATAAATTTGGAATTACACAAAATTTCTTACACCCTCTTCGTTTGGACTTTTTATCTGAGTTGCGTGCCGGAAGAATCACTTCCGAAATGGATGAGACACGCCGAACAAATCAATGGACGTGAGGGCGAAACAGCGTCTTTCTTATCAAACAGGTCTTTTTAACTCGGAGTTGCGCGGTGGCGGTTTCGCCCCACGTCATCTCAATCGTTCGACGGCTTCTCTGTAATTTAAGATACAAATAATGAAACAAATAATTTTATTTTTGATTTTTGTGTTCAGCACAAGTTGCGCTCAAAATGCAGTTTTATCTCAGCAAAATTCGCAAGCTCAAGAAATTCCAACGCCGTCAACTTCGCCAACGCCATTTACGTTTCCTAAATTGTCTGTTGCTGAATCTCGTCGGCTTGACGAACGGCTTTCTCAGAAGACTCGGCAAGTGCTTGAACAGGCTGATGAAATAGAAATTTTTGACATCGTAATGAAGAAGTTTTCCGCCGCCGCGCCACAAGTTGAGCCGGACGATTTTCAGAATTATCACGTCAGAAAAAAAGCTGTCATCAGAGATGTCAACCTCAAACAACAACTGCTAAACGCTCTGTTTTATGCTGTCGGTTCAAAAGATTCGGGATCAATGTGTTTTACGCCGCGACACGGTTTGCGGGCAATTTACAAAGACCAACGTGTGGAATTAGTAATTTGTTTTCAGTGTGGCAACTTTCAAGGAGTATCGAGCGTCGGAAAAGTCGGCGGCGCACTTTCCGACGCGCCGAAAGAGTTATTTGAGCAAATTTTGGCAAACTCTAAAGAAAATTAAAGTCGTGCGAAAACAACGCGCCGTCGAACAAATCAATGGACGTGAGGGCGAAACAGCGACTTTCTTATCGAGGTTTTCAGTGAATTCAAACGGTTCCGATGGCGGTTTCGCCCCACGTCATCTCAATCGTTCGACGGCACTCTCTATCTATGAATAATTCCGATTATGAGCGAAATAAAGACGAAAGTTTGAGCAACAGTTCAATTCCTTATTTTATTTTTGGTCGCCCAGAAATGGACTTGTGGCGTTGGTTGTCGCTTATTGTTGCTCTGATTTATCTTTCGATTGCTGCTTTTGCTAGCGGCGTGGGCGGAGTTCTCAGAACATTTGCCTTCCTCGTAATACCGATGGCTTGTATTTGGTTCGGAGATGAGATGGGCGATTACGTCGGTTATTTAGGTTCGCAATCAATCACGGGCAAAACGCCGGGTTTTCTGGTTCGCTTAGGCGGCTGGTTACTTATACTGTCGCCGTTATGGATGCCACTTATCGCTGGTTTTATACGATGGTTGAATTGAAAGAGTTTTTATTTGTCAACTTCGCTAATTCAGGCAATCTTTATGCAAACAGCCGTCGAACAAATCAATGGACGTGAGGGCGAAACAGCGGCTTTGTTATCGCGTATTTTGTTAAACTCGGAGTTGCGTGTTGGCGGTTTCGCCCCACGTCATCTCAACCGTTGGGCGGCTATCGTGTATAATGGATGCCACGACAGACGAAACGCTCCTTGCAAAGCATCATTTCCGAATACAAACATTGGAGGATTGTATGAAGACCCAAAAATCAATAATTTTACTCGTCAGTTTCACACTTCTAGCTTTCTTGCCGAGTTTGATTTCTTTTGTTACTCAATCAACTTCGGCACAAACCAATAAACCACAAATCACACTGGTCAAAAACAAAATTGTTCCGCCATCTTCGAGAATTAAGAAGAAGATCAGCGGAGCGGTTGAACCGAATCAAATTCCCGACAATGTGGCTTACGAACTTTTTCTTCGCACCGTTGCCGTGGGAAACGCTCGAAGCTTGGTAAGGAGTGCCGGGTTCGATGACGAAGATGTCGAAAGAATTATGAGCAATGCCAATATTCTCAACGACCGTTTGACAATTTTAGACAGACAAGCGCACGAGACAAAAGAAAGAGCAAGCGACTCCTATAATTTGCAAATGAATACGGAACTCATAAAACTTCAAAAGCAAAAAGACGGATATGTTGCCGAAACAGTCAATCAGTATTTACTTAAAAGACTAAGCGATACTGGAATAGATAAACTGCAACAATTCATAAAAAAAAGTGTTAAAGGCAATATCCAAAAGATTTTAGTTAAAGACGATTTACAGACGAACAAGCTTGCATCTACAAAATCTTTCGCAAAATCCTTTACATCAAAACAATCCAGCAGCGGAGGACAGTTTTACCTTTATAACGCGGCTTGGAATGATGGGTTAGATATTTTCGGTTCAGGTAGTTTGAGCGAGCAGTATTACAGCAATACAAGTTATCGCGTAACGACAACAGTTACTTCACCGAGCGGACGCTCAAATACGACAGTGAGCGATTGGAATTATGCAACCGTTTTAAACGATACGGGGCTTTCTATCGGCATTGAAGACGGAACTTACACAATACAGGCGGACTTTGAAGAACAAAACGGCTACTACGATGAATACGGCAATTTCTACGGAGGCGGTAGTTCATTCGTCGGGAGTTCTACAAATTCAGTCGTTGCTGCGGCGACGATTAAACTTACGCAAATTCTGCCACCGAGCATGACGCTTTACGCTACGAATCCAAATCCTAATAATACCAATCTCCCGACGAGCCAACTGTTTAATGTAACCGTTTCTCCATCATCGGGAATTCAAGATCCGACAACTGTTGTAGTCGAATTTATTGAGCGTACGGTATCACCTGCCAACCCTCGCCCAAAGGCTACAAGAGATGCTATATCAAGACCCGTTACGATTACTGCTGCCGGAGAAGCTGTTTTTGTCCCTTTTACGGTGACAGCGGAGAGTGATAGTCCGGCTGGAACAATAGTTTATGAAGCGAATATTGTGTCAGTTACTTCACCCTCAGGTTCTCCAACTCCGATGACAAGTGGTTCTCCAACCACATCGGTTACGATTGCAACAGCCCCGACACCAACGCCAAGTCCCTCGCCAACGCCCGGTGGCGGCGTTGGCGGTCTTGGTTGCTCACCCGAATGTTTTGAGCCTGAACCTGATTGTCCGTGCTACCGGCAAGATGGCGGCTTGGGTAAAAATTTTCCTTCCTGCAATTCGTCGCCCGCTTTTATCAACGCCGGATTCTCACCGACATCAAAACTGGTGACGTATTGCAGATGCAGAGTTTCGCCAATTTTAATTGACGTTGACGGTAACGGTTTTACAATGACCAATGCGGTAAACGGCGTTCCTTTTGATTTTAACGGCGACGGCGTAATCGGCGGCAAGCTGGCGTGGACAACCGTTAATTCCGATGATGCTTGGCTGACTCTTGACCGTAATCAAAACAATCGCGTTGACAACGGACAGGAGTTATTCGGTAATGCCACACCGCAGCCTGCGCCGCCCAATGGAGAAGAACGTCAGGGCTTTTTAGCACTTGCCGAGTATGATAAACCAGCAAACGGCGGCAATGCAGACGGCAAAATAACGCGCCGTGATGCTATATTTAGAAAATTGCGTCTGTGGCAAGACCGCAATCACAACGGCATTTCGGAAGCCGAAGAACTTTCGCGCCTTCCCGCATTGGATGTTGTTGCTATCTTTTTAGATTACCGCGAATCACGCCGCAAGGACGAATACGGCAACCAATTCAAGTATCGGGCGCGAGTGCGCGACCGCCAAAACGCCATCGTCGGACGCTGGGCGTGGGACGTTTTTTTGACAAGTGCGCGATAAATACAAAAACTTACCAATGGCGGCGGCTAATCTAAATGTAGCCGCCACCCAACAAATCAATGGACGTGAGGGCGAAACAGCGACTTTCTTATTTGGCTTGTCCTTTTTCCCTAAACTTGCACGGTGGCGGTTTCGTCCCACGTCATCTCAGCCGTTCGGTTGCTTCTCGTAAGTTTTGAATGCATGAATAATTGCAAAAATTGGAACTATTTTCTAAATCTAATGTGTAAAGAATAGTTCAGTGTTCAAATTAGAACTACTGGACTAAAACAAAAACAATTTTCAAAAATTAGGAGGTTAAAAATGAAAAAGTTAATGTTCTGTTTAATCGCACTTTTGGTATGTTCTTTTGCCATTAAAGCGCAAGAGACATCCGCACTTGAAGGTTATGCTAAATGGAGAGGCGCAGCTTCTGAGCATCTTGGCAACGTCAACAACATTCATTATAGTTTGGCGACATTGACGCAGAGGATAGACGACCAAACTGCTCGCGTAAATTTCGCTGTGGTCGGACAAATGCCAAGTTTAAATCTCGAAATTCGTCCGCTCAGAATTCAAAAAGGGGCTAAAGGTCAAATGTCCCGTGAAAATGTAGGCGAATCAATAAAATCGCATCAAGAACTTTCAATTGACAAAAATAATCCCAATCCAATTTCAGAATTAGCAACGACAATTCCAATTGACAATACAGTGAATGCCATTGAAGTTGAATGGAAATTTAATGCGAGAGGGGAAGAGAGAACTTATAAGTTGATTCTACCTTTAGAGAAATTTCCTTCAGTGAATACTCTGGGAGTAATTCCATCTGCTTTAAGCACCGACTTAATACCTTTATGTTCAAGAGGTTGTTACGAAGTTTCAGGTAGTAATGAAAGGTGTGGATTTTTCTATAAGTGCTGTGGTTCTATGACTGGCAACAGTATAAATTTTACGACTTGTACAGCTACCTGTGGTAAGGCTTGTGGAGAAATAGATTAGTCCCGTGTTTCTGACCGCAACCGAACAAATCAATGGACGTGAGGGCGAAACAGCGACTTTGTTGTTATCGTTCATATTTTTATTTATAGTTGCGCGTGGCGGTTTCGCCCCACGTCATCTCAATCGTTATATGGCTTCTTATTTTTGTGGTTCGCAGATTAAAATTCGGAGGGAATTATGATGACCGAGCAAAACTTCTCTTTTGATGACTATCTTGCTTACTTACCGGCTGATAGAAAAGATTCCGTTGAAAGGGTGTGGAAAGTTGTGCGCGAAAGCATCCCGGAAGGCTACACGGAACAAATTAGTTCTAAGTTTTTGTCGTTCGCCGCCGACGGCGAAATGTATGTAGCACTTGCCAGTCAGAAAAACTATATCAGCCTTCATTTGATGCCGATGTATGTGTTCCCGGAACTGAAAGCCAAACTAGATGCGTCGGGCAAAAAACTCAAGGGTGGGAAAAGCTGCATCAATTTCTCAAAAGCCGACGATTTGCCGCTTGAAACAATCGCGGAAATAATCGGTGCTTGTGATGTCAAAACTTACAAAGAACAAATCCGGCAGACTCACGACGGCGCACAGTTGCCGAAGAAGAAAGGAACTTGAAACGAATGGTCATAATAACCGCGCCATATAACAAATCAATGGACGTGAGGGCGAAACAGCGACTTTCTTATCTTGTCCGTTAAATTTGAACGGTTATGGCGGCGGTTTCGCCCCATGTCATCTCAATCGTTATGTCACTGTTCTTTGAAATCGAAATTGACTTTTGGTATGAACAATAGTATTACTTTTGTTATGAGTGTTGCAAAAGTTACAATTTCTATCGAATCAAATCTTCTGAAAAAAGTTGACCGTCTCGTGAAAGAGCGTGTTTTCTCAAATCGCAGCCAAGCCGTTCAGTCTGCCGTTGAAGAAAAGGTTTCGCGTCTGGACAGCAATCGGCTGGCGCGTGAATGTGCCAAGCTAAACAAAACGGAAGAACAATCCTTAGCCGATTTAGGTTTGGCAAGTGAGGCGGAAGAATGGCTCGAATATTAAGAGGCGACATTGTTTGGGCTGACCTTGACCCGACGCTTGGACACGAACAGGCTGGTTCGCGTCCGGTGCTGGTTTTGAGCGAAGACATTTTTAATGACCGTTCGGGAACAGTTATCGCCGTCGTGTTGACGAGCCAATCGCCGAGCGCGAAGTTTCCCTTGACGTTTGAACTTTCCGACCCGAGTTTGCCAAAAAAGTCTTGGGTGAAAATCAGCCAGATTCGGACGCTTTCGACTCAACGGCTTGGCAAGAAGATCGGCACAGTATCCGACGAAGAACTGGAAACAATAATCGAGGGCTTGAATGAAATCATCGGCGGGACATAACAAATCAATGGACGTGAGGGCGCGCACAGCGACTTTGTTATCAATCGCTCTCGTTAAACTCGGAGTTGCGTGTATTCGGTTTCGCCCCACGTCATCTCAATCGTTCGACGTTTTCCTTTAACAAATGACAAGCGCAGAATTAAACGAACAAACCAAAGACGAATGGCAAGAACTTGGCTTCTTCTATGACTACGACGAAAACGCTTCTTGCTGGCGGTTCGTTGGTTCTCGACAAGGCTTGTTGAAGTTTTGCGACATTCTAAACGGATATGCTTCTGATGAACGAAACGCTCCGCTTTCCGAACACGAACATTTCGGACCTTATTGGTATTTGAAACTTATAACTTGGACTGAACCAATAATCACGCCGCACGACATTCGCGGCACATTTGAAGACTTCCGAAGGTTGTCGAAACTAACGCGACAAAAACTTGAGAACGCTTCTGTTGGCGACAAAGTTGTAATTGACGTAGAATATTCGTCGGAGAACGAAGCGAAAATGCTTTTTGAAATTGAGGCTGACGATTTTGACGCAGCAAAAGCAGACTCTTTATTATAACGGCACGTCGAACAAATCATTGGACGTGAGGGCGAAACAGCGACTTTCTTACTCAAAGGCTTTTCTTTAACTCGGAGTTGTGTGTTGGCGGTTTCCCCCCACGTCATCTCAATCGTTCGGCATCTGCTCGTAATATCGAAACGGTTAGGAAAATAAGCCGAAAACAATTATATTTTACTCGTGCGGTTTGATTGGGACAAAAACAAAGCGGCGAGCAATCTCGTCAAACACAGAGTTTCCTTCGAGGAAGCGGCAACCGTTTTCGGCGATCCGCTTTCAGATACCTTTGACGATCCTGACCATTCTGCCGAAGAACGGCGGCTTTTGATACTCGGACATTCTGAACGAGGCAAATTGTTGTTTGTGTCGCACACGGACGACGGCGAAACGGTTCGCATCATCAGTGCGCGAGAACCGACACGCACCGAGCGAGAAGAATATGAACAAGAACAAAGTTGAACCACCAGAAGACGAAATGCGCCCCGAATATGATTTGTCAAAACTGACGGGCAGAGTGCGCGGCAAATATGTCGAGCGTTATCGGGCAGGCACGAATTTAGTGTTGCTTGAGTCTGACGTGCAAGCCGCGTTTCCCGACGCGGAAGCCGTCAATGAGGCGTTGCGAATGTTAATGAAAGTTGCCCGTCGGCAAACACAAAAGACGGCTTGAATGTGTGCGACGGAATGCCGAACAAATCAATGGACGTGAGGGCGAAACAGCGGCTTTCTTATCGAAGTTTTTTGGTGAACCCAAACTTGCGTGGCGGCGGTTTCGCCCCACGTCATCTCAATTGTTCGATGCCTTTTTTATTTAAGGGGAAAATTTCTATGCGTGTGAATCTTGTTCGGTCTAATCGTTTTTTAGCTCTCTTGGCGTTGTATTTGCTCGCCGCGCAATTTGTTGCGGGGCAGGCTCCGACCGTGAATAAGAGTTCGGTTGATAGCTTTATTGAGAAAAAAATGAGCGAATCGGGATTGGTCGGGCTTGGAGCGGCGGTAATCGTCAACAAAAAATTAGTCTGGATTAAAGGATATGGATACGCCGACAAAGATAACAAAACGCCGTTCACTCCGAATACAATTATGAATATCGGATCAATCAGCAAGACCTTTACCGGAGCTGCTTTGATGCACGCGGTTGAAGACAGAAAAGTATCTCTTGACGAAGACATTAACAACTATCTGCCTTTCAAAGTGATTAATCCGTTTTTTCCAAATGAAAAGATTACATTGAGAAATCTGGCGACGCACACTTCAGGAATTACAGACCGATCTTCAATCTACAGGACTTCATACCATTACGGCGTTGATTCGCCGGAACCGCTCGGAGAGTTTTTAAAAAACTATTTTGAACCGAATGGTAAATACTACTCGAAGGATAATTTTTTGAAACAAAAACCGGGAGCTTATCGGGAGTATTCCAACATTGCCGCAGGATTGGCAGGCTACATTGTTGAAATCACAACCGGCAAGAAATTGAATGCGTATAGTAAACAATATATTTTCAAACCGTTAAAGATGGACAATACGGGTTGGTTTTTTTCCGAAATTAAATTGGCAAATCACTCAAAGCTTTACGAAAAAGAAGGAGATGCTTTTAAACCTATTCAGTTGTATGGTCTAACAACCTATCCTGACGGCGGAGTTCGCACATCGGTCTCGGATTTATCGAAGTTCTTTATCTGTTTATTGAATTCAGGAAAATATAAAGGAGCTAGAATTCTAAAGAAGCAATCCGTTGAGGAAATGCTGAAGTTTCAATATACGTCGTTAAATAAACCTGAAAATATAAAATTAAACGAAACAAACTCCGGCATTTTTTGGGTTGCTAAATCAAATACAACCAGAATCGGTCACGGTGGAGCCGACCCCGGAGTAAAAACGGAAATGCTTTATGACCCTTCGCAAAAAGCAGGTGTCATATTGTTTACGAATACAGGTCTTAGTGATGAGAAAATGTATAATGATTACTACGCTATATTTGAGGAACTTTGGAAGCATGCTCTGACATTAAAGGACGCTAAAATAAACCACTAACAGAAGCCTTAATGCAATTCGGATTGTGCATCAAAGCGACAACACGTCATATGAACTCATGACAGGTCAAAAGATTAAGTAATGAAAGAAACATATTCCAATCAACGTCGCATCGAACAATTCAATGGACGTGAGGGCGAAACAGCTACTTTGTTATCAACGGGCTTTGGTTACTTTCGGCGGGCTTTCTAGCGGTTTCGCCCCACGTCATCTCAACCGTTGGGCTGCTTCCCTTGAATATCTATGACTGACCAAAAAGATTGCATATTCTGTAAGATTCTAGCGGCTGAGTTGGAAGTTAGTTTCATTTATCAGGACGAGGTTTGTTCGGCGTTTATGGACACTCAACCTGTCAATTCCGGTCATCTGCTCATTATCCCGAATAGACACGCTCCTTATCTGGCTGACTTGAAAGAGGAAGAAGGCGCACAAATTTTCCGTGTCGCGCAACGGCTTTCTGCGGCATTGCGTGAAAGCGGCGTGAAATGTGAAGGGGTTAATTTCTTTTTGGCTGACGGCGAGGCAGCAATGCAGGAAGTTTTTCACGTTCATTTGCACGTTTTCCCGCGTTACGACGGAGATGGTTTCGGGTTGAAGTTTGCGCCGACATATTATCAGAAACCGGAAAGAGAAAAGTTGAATGAGGTTGCAGAAAGAATAAGAAATGCTCTTAAAGTAACGTCGTAAAAATCAACGCGCCGCCCAACAAATCAATGGACGTGAGGGCGAAACAGCGGCTTTCTTATCAACATATTTTGTTTAACTCGGAGTTGTGTGGTGGCGGTTTCGCCCCACGTCATCTCAATCGTTGGGCGGCTGTCATTGGATAACACGCTTGAAGGTGATTGATTGTGAAGAAAAATAGATAATCCTTGTTTCAAAAGTAAATGCGCTTATTTACGTGGACGTGCGTTGAAGATGACATAGTTGCTTTTGTTGTTGAAATAAACCGAGCGGAAGAGGCAGAGCGGCAATAATCGAGGGTGTAAGAAATTTTGTGTAATTCCAAATTTATAAATTAAAGGAGAATTACACATTATGACAATTAGCAAAGAAGTTTTAGATGAATTGATTAAAGATTATCAGAACCCGGAAGATTTGTTGGGTGAGAACGGG
>JBBSUG010000078.1:0-10362 GCA_038235165.1 Pyrinomonadales bacterium | reverse complement strand
TAACCCGTTCTCACCCAACAAATCTTCCGGGTTCTGATAATCTTTAATCAATTCATCTAAAACTTCTTTGCTAATTGTCATAATGTGTAATTCTCCTTTAATTTATAAATTTGGAATTACACAAAATTTCTTACACCCTCATCGCTCATTCGGTTTGAAAGTAATGTACATTTGCAGTGTTCCGCCATAATATATGTCAACTCTGCCTTCGTCTTTTTTCTTTTCTCCCTGTGCGAGGACGATTAGTTTGTCAGGGAATGCAAAATTCAGAGTAATATATTCTTTGACTTGCTTGGCTCTTTGAATATTATATTTGCGACTCGTCTCTCTGGAACCTAGACTCGCAATGACGATAATCATCGTCTCTTGTGTGAACTGCGAGCCTTTCGGATTTCCCACCGAGTCGAAATACGGACGCTTGATATTATCTTCAAGATTGATTCTGTTGATGCCGCACGCACTGGCTGTGGATCCCGATTGTCCAAAGGTATTAGCTGTAACCAACAAAATCAAAACGACAAACACTAAACCAACTCCTCTAACTATATCGAACATAATTCAGTCTCCTATTTACAAAAATAATCTCGTGGATCAACGCGCGTTCCAGTCATATGGTTGCCGAGAAATTTTGAATAAAACGCAATGTGGACGTGAGTATATTCGCCAACTGCTATGCCGCCTTCGGGACCGCCGATGTTGCCGATCTTCACCGAACCGTTCGCTTTCTTTTCGCCGATGCCCGCCACTTTTGATGTTTCCACATGGGCGAATACTGCATAAATTTTTAACGTGGCGTTGTAAAAATACTGCGTGTTGTTTATACCGAGCGTTAGTTTAACGATTTGTTTTCCAGATTTGACCTCGTAAATCTGTTTGAATCCGGCTAGAACATAAACGCCCGTGTGATGATTGTCTTTATTTGGCAAACCCTGCTGATTCATATAGATGTGAATAATGCCGCCTCTATCGTATGTTCCAATCAATTCATTGGCGGGAACGGCATTGTGCGGTTGAGGTCTGGGTAATCCCGCGCCTGATTTTGACGAACCGACTCTTTGTTTCAAATCTTCCGGCTCGAATACGGACATCACGACCGCGCCTTCGCCGCCAAACAGATCGGCTAACTTTTTATCACACGCTCTCATCTCCGGTGTGTAAGCGAAATTTTCGATTCCGACGATTCAATTGAATTTTAAAGTTTTTGATCGCTTTTTCGGTCGGCAGATCATAGACATTATCAATCGGCAGATTCGGACTCGGAATGACGAGAGCGTTTAAGTATCTCTTTAGAAATGGAATCAATTCACGCTGCTGAAAAGCGATTGACGCGCAGTGGTGAAAGCTCAACACATGTGTTTTTCTCCTGTGAGTTTATCCGGGATATTTGTTTTATCGCCGAAAAACGAAAGTTTATTGTGAACAACGAGAGATTAGTTTGACCCGCTGATAGAAAATGAGCCTGTCGGACAAATCATTTTTGGTAAATGATATTAACATATTTGGAAAAGAAAGATTAAACTATTTAAAAAAGGACGAAGCTGGAGAAAATTTACGACAGCCCTGGCGATTTATCGTCGGATCAGTTAATTTTGATCTCATTTCCGGCGGAACGAAAGATACTTTTGCCGCCGCTTGATTCTCTCGTCACTTGAGAAACTTTGACGAATAATACAGAGTTCTCAGCGATAAACTATTTACAAATCGTCCCGCCAGGACTCAAGAAACAAGTTAAAAGCAAACAAAATTTTCTCTGCAAGTTTTGACACCGCAAATGGCGAATCTATTCAGCTCCACAGGGCGAACTAGAAAAGTGAAGCTATTTCTAATTCCCGTTTTTAGCTATTGTTAAAATGCTGTCGGCAGTTGAAAGCGAAAATTCACACGCCGCAACTTACGGGTTCACATCTTTCTGAAATTTACAGCACTTTACTTCTTTAATGTTTTACCAAAGACTTATAGTCACTTACTTGAACGATTCAAATGTGAAACGATGTCGAAACTAATTATCGTTAATTACGGAATGGGAAATCTGAATTCCGTCAAACGCATTCTGGACAGAATGAAGGTTGACGCGGCGATTTCGTCAAATCCGCAGGATATTATCAACGCCCGAAAGTTAATTCTTCCGGGTGTCGGGCATTTCGGAAAAGCGATGTCCAATTTGAAAAAACTGAGTCTGACGGACGCTTTGAACGAGGCGGTTCTGGTCGGGAAAATACCCGTTCTCGGAATTTGTCTCGGTATGCAGTTAATGGCGGCGAAGAGTGACGAAGGCGATGCGGAAGGATTGGGTTGGTTTGATGCGGAAGTTGTAAAATTTAAGTCGGCGGATAAAATAAAATACAAAATTCCGCATATCGGGTGGAACAAAATAAAAATTAAAAAGAAATGCCCGTTAATGTGTGACATCCCCGAACTGTCGGAGTTTTACTTTGTTCATTCCTTTCATTTGAAAACTCACTGCCAATCCGATATATTAAACGAAACACACTACGAAAATACATTTATATCAGCAATATCGAAAAATAATATATTCGGCGTGCAGTATCATCCTGAAAAAAGTCACGATGCGGGAGCGCGAGTACTAAAAAACTTTATCGAATTGTAATGTTCCGACCCAGAATAATACCTGTGCTGCTTTTGAAAAATTTGGCTTTGGTCAAATCAATTCAATTTAAAAAGCACAAATATATCGGCGACCCGATCAACGCCGTCAGGATTTTTAATGATCTTAAAGTTGATGAACTGGTGTTTCTCGACATCGAAGCGTCGCAGAAAAATAGATTGATTGATTTAAGTTTCGTGAAAAATGTCGGCGAAGAAGCGAATATGCCGTTTGCCGTCGGCGGCGGAATCAAGACAATCGAGGATATAAAAAATATTATCAACGCCGGTGCGGAAAAAGTAATTATCAACACGGCAGCAGCGCAAAAGCCGGATTTTATCAAAGAAGCGGCGGAAACTTTCGGGTCTTCGACCATCGTCGTCTGCATTGATGTAAAAAAGAAATTGTTTAAAGGTCAAAGAACGTGGATTATGAGCGGCAGCAAATCAACACCATACACGCCGCTAGAATTTGCGCGGCTGATGGAACAAAAAGGAGCCGGGGAAATAATAATTCAATCCATCGAACAGGACGGAATGATGCAGGGATACGACATTAATCTGATAAAATCTATCTCGACATCAGTCGGCGTTCCCGTCGTTGCTCTCGGCGGTGCCGGTGCGGAAGAAGATTTAATCGGGGCTTACAAAAACGGGTATGCCAACGGTTTAGCCGGCGGAAGCATTTTTGTTTACCAGAGCAAAAAGCACGGAGTTTTAATCAACTATCCCGACAAACACAAGTTAGTTTTCGAGTAATTCGAGAGATAATTTGCCAAAACCACCCTTTTTGTTGTTAAATCTAAATAACAAGACAGACATTTCACTCGGCAAAATCGCCGAACTGCCGAAAAAACTCAACAGTTTCAAATGTAGAAAATGCCCTCTATGAAGATAAGACGTTATCAACAATGTAATCGGTGTGTGATGGACACGACCGACCCGTTGATAATTTTCGACGGTCAAGGTCACTGTAATCACTGCACGGAATTCCTCAACCAACGAGCCAAACATCAATTTCAAGAAGAAGACAATAATGATGCGCTTGACCGCGTCGTCGAAGAAATGAAACGTGCCGGAAAAGGTCAGGAATATGACTGTATCAGCGGCATCAGCGGCGGAATTGACAGCTGTTATCTGGCGTATATCGCGCAGCAGAAGGGCTTGCGCGTTTTAGCTGTTCATCTCGATACTGGCTGGAATTCTGAAGAAGCCGTCCTGAATATCAAAAATGTCACAAAAAAACTAAATATTGATTACGAAAGTTACGTGCTTGACTGGGAAGAATTCAGAGACTTACAACTCGCTTTTTTGAAAGCCTCGATTCCCGAAGCAGATACGCCGACTGACATCGCTATTCCCGCCGTCATCCATCGTTTCGCAGCAAAATACGGCGTTAAGTATGTTCTCGTCGGCGGTAACTTTTCAACCGAAGGAATTCTTCCCGCTGCCTGGCACTACAATGCCAAGGATATGAAGTATTTCAATTATATTCAAAAAACTTTCGGGCAAAAAAAGTTAAAAACTTTCCCGACCTTCGGCTTCAAAAAAGAGATGTATTACAAGTTGGTCAAGGGAATAAAAATGATTTATCTGCTCAATTATGTAAATTACGTCAAAGAAAATGTAATGGACTTGCTCAAAGAGAAATTGGATTGGAAATTTTATGGCGGAAAACATTACGAAAATACTTACACCGGATTTATTCAGTCCTATTACCTATTTGAAAAATTCGGTATTGATTACCGGCGGGCGACTCTTTCATCACAAATTTGTCTGGGCAATGTCAACCGCGATGAGGCTCTCGTACAATTGAAAAGCAAGCCGTATGAACTCGCTAAAGTAGAACGGGAAAAACAATATATTTCAAAAAAATTGCAGATTTCCGAAGACGAATTTGAACGTATCTTAGACTTGCCGACAAAATGGTATTGGGATTATCCGAACGATAACAAAAAATTGAGGTTTGTTTACGACACTTACAGAAGAATGTTTAATAAGGAAAAATTAGGCAGTTTTTAGAAGGCAAAAGCCTGCGCGTGAGTAACGGAGAAGAATAAAAGGAGAAAGCATAGATCACTTCCAAATTTTTATCCTTTCTCCTTTTTCAATAATAAAAACTGAATATCTATTTGATTTGTCCGGTTTTTGAAAAATAACCCTGCCGATGTGTGAGAACAACTTTTTGTTTGGTCAATTCCGGGTTAGTCATTTGAATTTCAATTTTACGATAAGATCCGTCGCGTTTCTGGTTGGTCGGTTCGTAAGCGATCAGATACTGCGAGCGCATTTCTTCCTGAATCTGTTTGAAAACCTGACGCAGTTCCGATTCGCTGCGCGGGAAAAACGCACGTCCGCCAGTTCTTTCCGATACTTTCTTTAAGACTCCTTCATCAACGCCGTCGTAAAAATTATCGCCGATTCCGATGGAATAGATGATCGCTTCGTTTTTTAGTGCCGCCTGTACCGCATCGTCCAATTTTTTAGTGCCGTAAGTATTCACCCCGTCGGTCAGCAGAATGATGGCGCGGCGGGTTTTGTCCGGTGAGAGTTTTAAAACTTCTTCGGATGTCACCCAGATCGCATCCCAAATCGCGGTCGAACCCTGCGTCGTTTGATTTGAACCGGAAATCGGCGGAGTGCCGCCGGCGACTACTCCGCCGCCAATATACCCGGACGGCGGCACGAACTGCACGCGGTCAACGGCGCGGCTCAAACGGGCGACATTATTTGTCATTCCCTGTTCGAGCGTTGTTTCGCCCGTGAACGAAATAATCGAAACCTCATCTTTGGATGGTCGAACGACCGATTGAACAAAAGCCTTTGCCGCATCTTTTTCTTCGGGCAGAGTACGTTCCTGCGACGCGCTGGTGTCAATTAAAATCGCTAAACTAATCGGCAGATCAACCTGCCGCCCGAAGTAAGTAATTTCCTGCGGCTGTCCGTCCTCGATTAGGCGCACATCCTGCTGTTTCAAATCGGTGAGCAGGCGGCGGTTGCGGTCTTGCGCGGTGAACAAAAGATTGACGACTTCCGAATCAATTTTGATAACTTCTTCTTCTTCCGCCACGGGCGGTGTCGGTGTCGGAGTCGGGGTCGCATTTATCAGCACCGCTGCACCTTGTTGCGGCATCTGTTGTGCATTTGAATTATTCAGACCGTAAAACCCGGCGCTGATAAACAATAAAGCGACGCTTGTAACCGCCAATTTTCTGTAGTTTTTCATTTCAATTTCCTATATTTGACTGCTTTTTGCCTTCGCTTATACTGCCTACATCTATTTTAACTCGTCTTTGACCGCGCGATAATTTGATTTGGTGCGAATTTTGTATCGGTCGTCTTTTTCTTTATCGTTAAAACGGACTTCGACTTTCCGCAGTTTCCCGTCGTAATTTTGATTTGCCGGACGATAAGTGATGATGTATTGCGAACTGAGTTCCTTCGAGATTTTCGTAAATGCTTTTTCGAGTTCGAGCATATCGCCGGTGAAAAACGCTTCGCCGCCGGTTTCTTCGCATAACTGCGTCAGATATTTGTCGCCCCGGTCTTTGACCGTTCCGGCTTCAACGCCCGGAACCGTGCCGAGAAAACCGCCCTTGGTCGAAATACCGAACACGGTCGTCTCGGTGCGTTGGGCGATGTCTATCGCATCTTTGATGTCGGCGCGGCTGAAAGTATCGTCACCGTCGGTGATAATCACGATCACCCGTCTGCCGGGTGCGCTGCGAAGTTTTTCATCGGAAAACTGCCACACCGCATCGTAAAGCGCAGTTTGCGAACCGGGTTTATCAACTTTTTCAACCGCTTTATCGAGCAAATCGAGTTTGTCGGTAAAATCCTGCCGCAGTTTGATCTCGTTATCGAACGTCATAAACGCAGCTTTGTCTTTGCGAAGCCGCGTGACGGTATAGATAAAATTTTTCGCGGCTTCTTTAGAAAATCTTAATTTTCCGGCGGTCGAAGGCGAGGTATCCATCAAAACGCCGACGTAAATCGGCGGATTCGTTTTTTCGTCGGTAAAAAACGTCACTTCCTGCGGAACGCCGTCTTCAAAAACAGAAAAATCGCCGCGCGAAAGCCCACTGACCAAATCCTTTTTCTTCTTTTTGTCGCTGACCGTCACCGGCAGCCGCACCTCGAAAATTTTTATTGGTCCCTGATCTTCAACGACCGGCGGTGTCGGACTCGTGCGCGGAGTTTGCGCCGAAACCGCCGAACTGAATGTAAAAAGTAAAATTGCAAAAATACCGAAGTAATATAATTTTTTCATAACCGACTTGTGTGTTTGAATTATCCGAACCGGGCAACAGTTTCGATGCGCCTGGTCAATTAATTGTTGCCTCTTCATCATAAATTGTAAATCGTCAATCGTAAATCGTTATGCGTTTGTGAGCCTCGCTGAACTTCCGGCGCAGTTTGCTAATCATACGGTTGAGAGATATGAATTACAATTTGAATCGAGACGGCGATTTGCCGAAAAACGATTGACGATTTACGATTGACGATTGACGTTCTTCAAAATTATGAATGAAAACATTTTCAGAGAATATGACATTCGCGGGATTGTCGGGGCAGATTTGAGCGACGAAACGGTGACGATTATCGGAAAGGCAATCGGTACGTTTTTCAACCGGAACGGCGCGAAACGCATCGCCCTCGGCTATGATGCGCGGGAAAGCGGGACGCGATTTCGTGATCTGCTCGTCGCCGGATTTAACGAAATGGGCTGCGATGCGGTTTTAATCGGCAGAGTTCCGACACCGGTTTTATATCACACGGTTTTTACCAAAGATGTTGACGGTGGCGTAATGATTACCGGTTCGCACAATCCGCCGGAATATAATGGTTTCAAGATTTGTTTGGGAAAACAAACGCTCTACGGTTCACAAATTCAGGAGATTAAAGCAATCGCACTGTCCGGCGAATTTTCAAGCGGCGGCGGGACGAGTGAACAGCTTGATGTTTTAGCCGGTTATGAAGCAGATATTTTGTCGAAAATAAATCTCGGCAACCGCCGTTTAAAAGCAGTTGTTGACGGCGGCAACGGGATGGGCGGCGTAACGGGCGTGCCGGTTTACGAAAAACTCGGGGTTGAACTGGTCAAACTTTTCACCGAACCGGACAGCAATTTCCCGAATCATCATCCCGATCCGACCGTCACCGAAAATTTGCAGGACACGATCAAAGCGGTCAGAGAATCAAACGCGGATTTGGGCATCGCGTTTGACGGCGACGGCGACCGCATCGGAATCGTTGACGAAACCGGGCGCATCATCTGGGGTGACGAACTGATGATTTTGCTGTCGCGTGAAATATTAAAGGAAAAGCCGAATTCGACGATTATCGCCGAAGTAAAATGTTCGCAAAATCTGTTCGACGACATCGAAAAACACGGCGGCACGGCGATAATGTGGAAAGCCGGACATTCGATTATCAAAGCGAAAATGAAGGAAACCGGTGCGGCACTCGCCGGTGAAATGAGCGGGCATATCTTCTTTGCCGACCGCTTTTACGGCTTTGACGATGCGACTTACGCCGGAGCGCGAGTGTTGGAAATATTGTCGAAAACCGATAAAACTTTGTCCGAATTGTTAAGTGATGTGCCGAAAACCTTTTCCACGCCCGAACTGCGAACTGACTGCGCCGACGAGCGAAAATTTGAAATAGTCGAGAAAATCGCCGCTGAATTTGAGCAGACCAACGAAGTAGTCACGATTGACGGCGCACGAATCATCTTTGAACACGGCTGGGGCTTGGTCCGCGCCTCGAACACACAGGCGATTTTAGTTTTACGTTTTGAAGCCGACACGGAAGAACATTTGCGGCAGATTCGGGAGACAGTCGAAAGCCGCGTGAATTATTTTATTGATGAGGTTGATTGATAATTCCTTATGAAATTTAAGCGCAATTTTTGGGAAACGAAAAAATGCTCATTGAATCGCAGAAATTTTGATGAAAAATTCAATCTTCATTTGTCTGAATCCGGTTGAAACATTTTGGCAACTTGGTCAAATATCAAAAAGAGGCGACAATTTTGTGTTGCTCGGATGGCGAACACATCCAAAACCATTTGATGACGGGATGCCGGATGCGGTCGGTAAAGTTTTGGCATCAGCAATGACATCGTTGGCACAAGTGATTTTTCTGAACTCTGATTTGGCACAAACTGGTAACGTGAACGAATGGAAATCTTCCGGTGATAAAACGATTAGTGTCTTGAAAGAACCAAATCCGCTAAAGCAATTGACGGGCTTTTTGTTCGGCAGAGCAACACACATCAACCTGATAGCAACACGCACACCACAGCAAGTCGAGCAGTCGTTGGATGATAGTATGTGGTCGTGGGAGACGCAAATAATTCTTTTGAACGAACCCGAACAAGTGTTGCCGGAGATTGATTGGCAAACTTTGCTTTCATTATTCGAGGATGACTGGCTTCTGCACGGTTCACGGCTCCAAAGCATTGGTGTGCAAGCCGTTGTGCGTCCCGGTGTGGACGGTTGCATTGCGGGAATTTTGTTCTTGACGGACGCTTTTCGCCATACATTTTTAGAACTTCTCGAAAATCAAAGCCGCGCTGCCGGATTTGATTGGCAAGTGTTGTCGGAAGCTAATTTTGCTTCAGCATTAGCTGATTCTCAAGAATAATTCCATTCTTCACCAATTACTCAGTCAAATTTACTTGATGTTGTTTTTCTGCAAAATGTCTTTCACATATTCGCAGACTTTACCCCGATCTGCTTTTAATTCTAAAAACGATTTCAAACAATTTATTCTTTCATCCAACGCGGGATATTTTTTCAAATTATCGGTTTGAGATGTTTTTACGGCAAATTCTTTCGCCGTTGCAAAAAAAACTACAGCATCTTTAAGTTGATTTTGTTTGATTCTGCGACGTTCATTCTCCGACTGATCTGTAATATTCGGACGGGCGAGCGATTCGCCTGCCATTATCAAGGCTTCGACGGTCGGATAAACAATCACTGATTCTACAAATCCCTCGCCCGAGACGATAAACCTTTCTTTTTGGTACTCTTCCTGAGACGCATCAAAAGTTTGTCGAGCAGTTTCCTTCTCTTCTTTGGTAGCTCTCTGATACCGCTCGATCAGTTTTGGAATGTCGTTCACCTGATCCTGAGTCAAATATTTATCCGTGTGTTTTGCCGGTTCTCTATTTTGTTCGGGTAAAGGCTCTTCCGTCGGAGCAGCTAATACAACCGCTTTATTGCCTTCGCCGGAAAAACAGACAATCTGCCATATCAACAGTGTAGAAATGCCAATCACTTTAAAAGGAAGACAACTATTATTTTTCAAAAAATTAATTTGTTTCAACACTATTGTTTTCTTTTCTCTTTCCAATCAAATCACTGTAACTATTCGTCCCCTCGACTGAATCAGTTGCCATTACAAAATCAACACTAACATTGCAGATTATTTTATTTTGAGATCGTTACTTGTCTGTTTTATTCTTGCCAATCCTGTTCTGCTCAAATTTACTTCTTTTCTCACAATTCTTAAATTTGCTTTTGATTTGTGATAAAAGACAAATTCATTTATCAAATTTTCGTCTTCAAACAATAAAAGGTTATCTTCATTTAATAAATAATTAACATCCTTTATGCGAATCAAGAGTAGAAATTTAGCAGATAGACATAAATTCGATAAGATGAAGTTATTATGGAAATCAAACTTATCGAACTTTATTGTCTTATCTGCCAACTCTACGATACGCAATCGGCGTTAAATCAGCAACGCTTG
>JBBSUG010000077.1:0-11001 GCA_038235165.1 Pyrinomonadales bacterium | reverse complement strand
TGCGCGATAGTTTCGCCGCCGGAAGGTTTCGGGCGTTTTGCTTCAATCGCGTCGAGGGCGTTTTGAAATAAATCTTCAGCGTGTTCGCCCTGCTGGAAGGCGATGCGCGGGATACTTTCTTCTCTTTCAATCGCCGTTTTCGTCTGTTGAAACGGAGTGAGAACGGCGTTTCTCGTGTGTGAATCGGCGCTTATCGAATCAAGTTCGCCTTTAATTTGATTGATGCGCGTCTCGATTGACTGCGCGGCTTGCTCCCGCCGCTGATTTAAGATTTGATTGTTCGCTTCGTCAACCGTTCCAATCAAGCCTTCAATTTCCCTTATCAATCCGTAGGGTTCGGAAGCACCCAGAATTTCTTCCATCCGCGCAAGCGCGGCGCGTGCCTCGCTGTTCAAATCAAGCAAAGAGCGGTTGTCCTTATAGGAATTACTGAGTTTCGCGCGTAACCGCCGCCAAATGCCAATCTGATTTTCATAGAAATCGTAAAGTTTGTGGTAATCTTCGCTGGCTTCAATCCAATCTTCACGCTTTTCATTAAAGATGCGGAAAAATTCAAACGTATCGGCAATGCCGTTCTGTTCATTCGCCAAATCGAGCGCGTGCTTTATTTGATCGAAACCGGGAAAATCTCGGGTTTCCGCCTGCGTTCGATAAACTCGAAGTTTTTCCTGCCAATCTTTTATCAAATCCCTGATGAACCCGGCGAGCGTGTCTTCTTTTGTTTCCGGGCTTAGTTTGCCGAAAACTTCGTGGGCTAAGGCTCGCGCTCTGCCCAAGTCAGCCGCGCCGGTAATTTGGCGTTTGACAATTTGGACCAATTTCCAGCGTCCCGGTTTGGTAAAAGAATCAACCGCCGCTCGCGGCTCGACGCTTGCACCTTCGATTTTCGCGGCGATTTCACCGGCAGCAAAAATTTTGGCGACGAGCAGTGCCGTATCTTCGTCGCGCCAGCCGTAAGGCTGACCTTTAAATTGCTGTGTGATTTCTTCGAGAGTTACGCGCAGATTATTATTCGCCCGCAAATTTATATAATTGCGAATTTCGTCCAGAGCGTTGGCGTTCGGCTGTCCGGCATCGAGATTTAGAGTTTGCTGACCAACATCATCGGCGAGCAAAACAGCTTTAATTTCTCCAAATGCGTCAGCCGCCGGAGAATCAAGATATTCCAGTTTGGTGAAAATGTTTTTTACAAGATAATTTTGCGCGTCGAGAATTGAAATCTTTTTACCAACGGTTAATTGCTGTCCCGCTGCGTAGATGTCAGCTTCGTCGATAAGGTCTTGCAGAATGTCAGCGATGCGCTTGATTCGCGCTTGATTTTCGCGTGATTTCTCACGCAAAATTCGCTGCGTATTTTCGGGCGCGGAAGCGTCGGATTTTTGCTGAATATATTTTTTGGTCTGCAAATACTCATGTAATTCATTATCCAGCGTTTTATATTCGCCCAGCTTCAGCAAAATTTTCCCGTCACTCGCCAAAACGCATCTTTGAGCCGTAAACGCTTCGAGTTCAAAGTTGAGCGGCGTAATCATTTCCAAAGATAGATTCTGTTCGTTAAAAGCTCCTTGAAAGGCTTTGCCGTCCATCAGCCGGTTAAATGTGAAATCCCTTTTATTAACTGGATAACGAAACTTAGTGTTTTCCGCCAAAAGACCAGTCGGAATCTCAAATGCTAATTCGGCGAGTAGGCGAGATCTTTCGTCGAGCGAAACATCAACCGATTTAATCTCCCGCCCGATATCACGCTCTTCATTGGTCAAAAAGTAAAAGTGGTCACCGTTGCGGCTGACGAGCGTTTGTTTTTCGAGCCTCGTCAAACTCTCTTCTATCTGTTTCTTTAAAGCTATTCGGTCGTCATCAACTTGCCGTATGCAAAGCGTAACTAAATTTTCGACGGTCGATTTAACAATTTCCACATAGCGAATCAAAAATAAAAGTCGCAGTACTTCTGTGTCGAATTCCTCAAGTCCTTGATTCTCGCTCGCGTGGTTAATAGTTTTAGCAACCGCCGTATCAAGAAAACTTTCGACTGACGGATAAAAAGAGTAAAACGGTACGAGCTTTCCGATTTCTGAATGAGCGATGGATTTCGCCCCCATTTGAAAAGCGTCAAGCATTGAGCGTTCCCCGCGCGCTAAATGAAGTCCGGTCGCTCCCGCTTTGCGAATTGACTCAAAAACTGCTTGCACAAGCTGATAATGATAGGGAGCGAATGGGTAATTTTTCGTAAAATCTTCCGCCGACTTAAAATTTTTCAGGGTCGCCCCGCCCGAAAAACTCAACTGGTTTCGCAGGACATCGCCTTTTTCCGCAAAAAGCGTTTTTAACTCGGTTTCGGCATCATCTGTTTTCTCCAGAAGCCTGGCTTGGATAACTTCGTCAGTATTCGAAGACGAAAGAGAAAGCCTGGTCGGAAAACGACCCTGAATTTTAGAAAAGTCGTTAGATTTTGCGCCCACGACATTGCCTAAAACCGAGTCCATATCTTCCTGCGAAGTGACGACCACCCACGCGCGTCCTTCGCATATAGTCCCCAGGTTTTCAACAATCGTTTGCAGATTAAGCATTAAATGAGTGTCGGTTCCGATAAACTGTCCAACCTCGTCGGCGACAAAAATAATGCGATGATTTTTGCCTTTGCGGTCAAGATAATCGCGCACCCGATGAGCGAATTTTTCCACACTTAAACTATAATTTTTCTCCGCGTCGTCAATTAGTTTTTGCGCGGCATCCGCGCTCATCCCGGTTGATTCGGAAAGAGCCTGTATGGTTTCATCGCGCCGATGCTCGTAAGCGTCGCGCTCTTCCTGCCAGCTTGAACCGTAAATTCTCAAAAACGAAGATTTGAACGATTCGTATTTGCCGTCTTTTTCAAGCTGCCGCTCGACATCCGCCAGATACGGATACTCGACGCAGTAATCCTGCAATTCATTCAGCACACGCATAAAAACCCGCAAAATAGCGTCTCTGCCGCTGCTGTCTTCGGCTTTGCTGTCAATATTGAAAAGCAGAACGTCCGCTGGAGTTTCAACCGCGCGTTTAAGGTCGCCGAAAAATAGTTTGTCGGTAATTTTGTTTTCAAAAAACTCAATCGGCAGCTTGGTTTCGCCGCTTCCCGGATCGGATACTGGTTTGTTTTGCAAAAGGTGCGAGATGATTTTAATAAAATGCGATTTGCCGGAGCCGAAAAAGCCGGAGACCCAAACGCCGATACGATTGCGAGCATCGCTGTTTTTCGGATTATCTACGGCTTCTAGATAAACACCAAAAAATTTGAGGAAATGCTTGTGAAGCTCGTTCGTGACGACATATTCGTCCAGTTCCTGCCAGACGGCGGCGGCGGATTCGTCATTGACTTTGATGACTCCGTTAATCGGGCGAAAAATATCTTTGCTAAAAATGTTTTTAATATGCATACAAATTATAAATGACCGGTCAGGAGACTAATCGGAAAGCGCGGTAATAATTTTCGTCTTTCAATTCGCTGAACAGACTTAATGTTTGTCCCGTATAACTGCCGGGATAAAAAACAATCAGAGGCGTATCCTGCATCAAAGGATGCAGACAGTTAATCAAGCGATGAGTTCTGAGCAGCGGGTAAACGCTGCCGACTCCGGTCATTATTACCAAATCATGTTCATGCGGGCGGGCGGCGGCGATAAACTCAGGCGCGATACGTTTTTCTTCGTCAAGTGCGCCTTTGACGACGCGCAGAATTTCAGCGTCGCCTTTTTGAATTTGCGCTCTGATAGAAGAATCCAGAATCTTACGCTTTTCAAAATAACCGATTACCAACTCAAACAGATTTACTACTGATATTTTACGCGGCACATCCGGCAGAATTTTTTCTAGATGATTGCGCACCACCAGTTCTTGTTCAGGGGGATAATCAAAAATATAAAAGCCGATTTCATTACCCAAGCCAGAATTATTGAGCAGCTCCGTCGAAGCGAGTCGAGGTTTAATAAGATTTAGGCGTTCGTAAAAATTTTCTTTCATGTGAAAACACTCATACACTCTAAAACGTAATCTTCATTGTTTTCAAGCAGATATGTTTTAATTTCCGGCAAAAGCAAGACCGGTGTAATGGTTGGATCGGTCGCGCTTTCGAGAAAACCTGCTTCGACGAGACATTTTTTAACAACCTGTCCTAGTTTTTCCCGGGTTGTTATTTTCCACTGTAATACTGTTTCATCAGTTTGTTCGCATTCGCGCAAAAAGTTTTCCCAATCAGAGGGTTTTAATTTCGTTTCAAAAAGTCGCCATTTTTCCTTAACCACGCGGAGCAGGAAATCTCCAATAAGTTTGTTGTGTTTGATAGCTGCAACCAATAATGCTTGCATTAACGCTTGGCGGCTACCTGTGGCAATAAGTCGCAGCAAATCTTCATTTACAAGGGCGAATCTTTTCTTTATTAATTCTGCTGCTCTGATGGCAGTTGCCGGGCTTCGTTTCTGCAAAATGTTTTCGATGGTCAGTAAATGCTTTAATTTCTCTTTTGAAACACCATCCAAAGTCAATTGAGCAATTATGCGGCTTTCACTCGGAATCAAAGCCCCAGCGACAATTTCGGCATTGTATCTTGTATGTGTTTTCCCCATTAATTAACTCGCGTTTTATTCTCGTTTGTAAAGTCGTTTGTCAAAGGTAAATGGTTGCGGCTTGCCTAATTTTGTTTTTGTAAATTCGGGATGCCGGATGTTGATTAAATAATTAAACTCAACCGGCAAAATAGAGGTTGAAACCTTCAAAACAACTGAAGCCTGCGTCTCTGCCCATGCGTCGCCAATTCTTTGAATTTCAAGGGGCGGAGGTGAAACGTTCCAGTCATCCGGCAAAGTTTGAAATTCTTCTATCGGCAAAATCAAGCTTTCATCAAACTCGGCAGATGCAAAGGAATAGGAAAGTAGAATTTCCTCATCGTTCAATTGAACCAACATTTCCAAAGCTGCAAGTGACAGACTTCCCGCCGTGTATAATATTCTTATCCCGCGCGAATTCCAGCGACCACCAAAACGAAATGCACCCTCACCGTCAAACATGGTTGAGGCGTACTTTGTTTTGCAAATCCGGTAAGTAGTCAGCACTTCTTTTAGGTGAAAACGCCGTGTTCGAGCCTACCGATAAGATTCTCGACTTCTCGCGCGCCGGTTTCGGTCGCTGCGACTTCAATCGGCGATTGACCGTTCAACGCCCGGTTCGGACTTTGAAACCAGCGCATACCAGCTTCGGTATTGCCTTCAAAAAGTTCAAAAGTTTGCGCCAACAGGCGCGAGACGGAAACCAGACGGTCAGATTCCTCAGGCGAGAGTTTTTTTTCCTTTCTGCGCCGCGTTAAAGTGCGTGGAGTGATTCTTACTGCTACGCGAAGTCTTTCCAATGAAAGACCCGTCGTTTTCCCTAGTCTCTCCAATGCGTCGAAAGAAAAACCGGCTTCGACTTTTTTCGCCAGTTTCAGATTATCAACGATTTTAATACCGAGTAGTTTTTCGATTGAATAAGCGCTTTTGTCCGAAGACTTTTCTTTCCCCGTCGTAACTGACATTTGCGAAAACTCCTTCTGGCTTACATAAAATGAAAGCCATCTGGCTAATAATTATACGCCAAAGTGCGTCAGAAGCAAATCGTATAAGCACTACAAATGATTTATTTAAAGTTAGCAAGATGAACGGGCAAGTTAAAAGTTTTTAGATAAGTTGCGGGTTTTTCTGCAACGGTCTATGTGAAGGGTTTTAAAGGCGAATTTTAGACAAGGATCTGGCTGTTCCTCTCAAGCTCTGATAAAAGCGAGTATTTTAATTAAACTTTATAACGGTCATAGCCCGATTATCGATAATCGCCGTTCAACGTAAAATCAGCCCAATAGTAAGGTTCGTGCATTTTATTTGATTTGTTTTTAATCAGTTCGAGCGAGGCTTTTTGCAAGGCTTCAGCGGACGAACTTCCCTGTTTGTAATAAACGTAAAAATTTTTGGTAAAAATCTCTGTTGATTTATCGTTCGCTTCCCATTGCGCGGAAACAATAGTTGTCGCGCCCGAACCCATCATCGCCCACGCAATGCTGACTAATCCTTCGCCGCTCATGACGTTGTTTGTATCGCACGAAGCTAAAAAGACAAGACTTCCCTTCTTCAATTTAATCTTCAAAAGGTCATCGACAGTCAACCGTCCGTCGTTATCCGTGCCATCTTTTCTAAAGGCTAAAAATGATTCCAATGGTTGTTCGCTGTCGACCTGCGCGTGCATTGAAAAGTGAAGAATGTCTGCCTTTTCCGAATTCCGCTCGAAATCGGCGACCGTCGCGTTTTGAACGGGTTTTGAATTGTAAACCGCTGCAACTTGTGTAGCTTCGGCATTGACATACTGCAAAAACTGGTTGTTGTAAGACGGATTAGCGAAGGCTTGCAAGGTTTGTCGGGTAAGTTTGGGATTTTTCATCTGTTCAAGCAGAACCGATACCGAGGGGGCATAGCTGATTAGCTTATCTTCAATCAAATACTTTTCTCCATCAGCGCTCAACGCCTGAAACGGAATTTTCCAGAGCGATTTGTCGGGAACGATTATTAAGTGATTTGCAGTAAGATTCAGCGGTTTGAGCAACTTGTCGTAAATTTCTTTGCCGTCTCTTTTGAAGAAAATAAAGTTTTTGATTTTCTGTTCGGTCGTCTTCGCCAGAGCATCAACTTCAATTTCGGAAACGGGGAGATTACTAATCTGGATCGGCTTACCCTTTTCACGCACAAACGCTGTGAGTTTTTTGTCGAGCGTAAAAAAATAAGAAACGATTGCCGAATTGTCGAGATCAGGAATTTTATCAATCTCGGTCAAATCCGGTTTGGAAATATTCAATTCTGAAACTGTGTTTGTAACGAGCTTTTCATTCTTTTCAATTTCGGCAGCAAGACTCTGGTCGTCAATGTATTTTAGCGATAATTCTTCCAGCGTCCGTCTGACCGAAGACGAAACGGTGACCTGCGTTTTCGATGCCTCTTTATTAATTCGGTCTCTGAGAATGCGAGCCTTTAAGAAATCACTTAACTCAAATGATTCTACCGGATTATTAAATTTAATTTGAGTAAGCAAGCGGTAAGCATCGTGATAGTTTTCTGAGAGACCGAGCGACAGATTGTAATTTTCCGACTTTCGGATTTCCTCGATGTATGCCAGAGATTTTTGCAGATACTCGGCGGACTTCTGCGGTTGATTCAGACGAAAAAACCCTTTGGCAAAATTCAAGTAAATTTTGGGAAGCCCGCTCCGAAAGTTATCTTTAGTAGTTAAGTCTAATAACTCTTGATTGATTTTGATGAACTGATTCCAATCCTGATTTTTCTCGGCAATAGCTATCTTCCAGTAGAGCGGCGGATAATCCGAAGGCTTTTCCTCTTTTTCAATCTCGGCGAAAATTCTCTCTGAAACGACCGGCTGATTTTGAAAAGCGGCGATGATTGCCCGTCCGATTTTAATTTCAAAGGTAAACTGCCTTTTTTCGTCAACCTTTTCAAGCCTATTTAAATAATCGGAAGCGCGCGTTACGTCTCCAATGTCCAAAGCGTGAAGAAGCAGTGAACTCAGGAAAATACCAGCTTGATACGAATCGTTTTCTATTTCGGAAAGTTTCAATCCCTTCTCTAGTATCTGCGACGCGCGTTTTTCCTGACCGCTGTCGCTTAAGACGGTTTGCAAATCGAACAACGCTTGCCGATGTTTGTATTTAAATGAAGATTTTTCGGCTAACGAAACACACTTTTCGGCGTATTTGAGAGCCATTTGATAATTCAGTTTCGACACCCAGGCGAGCGATAAAAATCGGTTGGTTTCGATTTTGACGGAACTGACGTTTTCCGATTCGAGCAGTTTTTCCGCTTTCTCCAGCCAAACTATGGCTGAAATGTCGTAACCTGATGCAAACAAACTTCTCCCCGTGTTGAGATAATGCGCTGCTAAAATATAATGGTTTTCGGGCGCGGCGGCGACCGCTTTTTTCGAGTAAGCGAGAGAATCTGAAAATTTACGCTGCGCTCTGAAAAGCCATGCGTAATGAATGTAAATCAGAGCCTTTTGATTCGCCGTAGGTTTGTCTTCGGAAATCGCCTCAAGTGCTGCATCAAGAGTTTTTGCGGCTTCATCGTATTTTTGTAAAGAAATTTCGGAACTGCCTTTGATATCCAATCCTTCGGAAATCAGAAGCGAATTTTTGGTTTTCTTTGCTTTTTCAACCCCCGTGTTTATAAGCTCTAAAACTTTAGAATGATTTCCGTTATCAAATTCGATTTGAGCCTGTTTAATTTCCGCCCGCCCTGAATCGAGTTGAGCGAGAACAGGCGAAAAAAAGGCAAGACAAAGCAACAAGCCGGCTTTGATAAACCGGCTTGTCGCCTCTCGGAAAAGAAAACATTCGACCTTTTTTACTGAGTCGGTCTGCAATTTCCTTCTCCGTCTCTGCTTTCGGTCGGTCTGCATGTTTGACACTGCCGAGTTTCGCAAGGCGAGCTGGTCGCAAACGAAACAACGGCATCATAAATACTGCCGAAAAAGCTATAAACCCCAACGCCGGTGAAATCACCGGCGAACACATTGCCTACCAAAACGGTTGACAACAACACCGCGCCCAAAATTGATTTTCTTTTTTTTATCATTTTTTTAAGTCCTCATTAATTTGTGTTTTTAGAAATTTGAACATCGCGGCGGTAACATATCTTCCGCTGAAGCCGTGTCCGTCTTCGTTGGAATATATGAACCACACCGGCGAGTTCTTGTTTTGCAACTGAGTTTTAAGGTCAGTTACGTCCTTTTCAGGATTTCGTTGGTCGAGTTTTCCGCGCGTTAAAAA
Source organism: Pyrinomonadales bacterium (assembly GCA_038235165.1). Classification (GTDB taxonomy): domain Bacteria; phylum Acidobacteriota; class Blastocatellia; order Pyrinomonadales; family Pyrinomonadaceae. Next base: position 2,168 of record JBBSUG010000077.1, on the reverse strand, counting down.
CAGCGGAATACTATTCCACCGGCTTACATTGTTAAGCGGCGAAAGCTCGTCTAATTTTTTCATTAAATTTTCATCTTTCGGGTCGCCGTATTCATTGCGGGCGAACTCGTCAATCCAGCTTTGCGACAAAAACCCGCGGATGGAAACGAGAGGGTATTCAGCAATCACGCCCTTGATTCTCGAAGACTCTTGCAAAGCAGTCGAAAGCACGACAAAGCCGCCGTAACTTTCGCCGCGCAGGTAAATATGCCCGGCATCTAAGTCCGTCTGTTTCCCAACCCAATCAATCAAAGCCTGAATATCTTTCACCGCATCGCCGCGCTTTTCCCGGCTGTCCGCATCCTCAAAATCTTTGCCGAAACCCGTTGAGCCGCGAATGTTCGTGTGAATAATCGTTAGACCGAGATTTGAAGCAAGCCTGATGTCCTGCGAGCTGAAAACGGGTTTGTCGAGGATCTGCGGTCCGCCGTGAACGTAAATCAAAACCGGCGATTTCTTCCCTTGAACTGCGGCGGAAGGACGCACGATGTAACCGGAAATTTCTTTCCCGTCGAAGGATTTCCATTTGATAACTTCGGGCGATTTAACTTTTCCTTCTAGTTGCGGTGGCAGTTTCTCTTTTGTCCAATCGGTCTTTTTCTTGGAATCAATATCGTAAGACTGAATCGAAGCCGGTTTACCGTTGTTTTCCAGGGTGTAAGCGATTTCCGTTTCGGTCAGCCAGCGTGTGTTCCAGATGACGTAATTACCGGAAACGAAGGGCGGCATCTCTTTTACGATTTTGTCTTTTTTAAGCCGGAAAACGCGCAAATTATCAACCCCGTTTCTCGATTCCTGAATCAGCAAATTATTTCCCGCCGGAGAAAATCTGGCATCGTCAAAATCCGCAAGATTTTTCGGTAAGTCAAAACGTTTCGCCTGGACGTTTTTCAAATTCGAAACGAGAATGCACTGCTTCAATTCACCGCAAGCGTTGTTGCCGTCACTTAACCAAAAAACTCGTGTTTCAACCAAAAACGCCTTCGCAACGTCGCCCTGCTCGTCAATAGGCGTAAGTTTTTTTGCTTTTGTGTCGTAAGCGTAAAGAAAATGACTGCTTGAAGCCCTCGCATACCTGAGCAGAACGTAATTGCCGTCCGCCTCGACCACAGTCCAAACGCCTTTCAGGTCAACCGGAAAACACGCTTCTGCCTTTAAATCGCTCCGGCACAATTTGCTCGCTTTCGTGTCGTAATCTACTTTCGTGTAAAGGAGCGCGTCGCCCGCTTTCGTCCATGTGAACGATTCGACGGATTCGTCTTTGCCGGTGAGTGTCGTCAGTTTTTTCGGCGTTTTTTCTTTGAAGTCGTAAAAGTAAAGCTGATAATTATCTTCGTCTTCTTGGTCGGAGTTGTAAGCAAAACTAGCCCCGTCGGTACGCATTTTGACTTTGCTCGGAACGAATCCTTGCGTTAATCTGACGGGCTGCGACATTGGCTGATCAAGCAGATAGACGCTGTTTTTTTCGTCCGTCACAAGCAGCCTTCTGTTTTTCCAGTCGGCATCCCAAATTAAATTGCTTTTAATGGAAGCCGGGTCGTAAAACAGATTTTCGACTTCGGATTTTTTAATCTGGGGAATACCTTCCGTTTTGTATGTATCGGGAATGGGAAAATTGTCGTCGCTAGTTTGTGCTAACGCGATGGAAACTGCGCCGGCGAGCGACAGAAGAAACAAACAGCCAAGGCTTGCCAAAATTTTAGGCGATAGCGCGTTATAAAAAATACTTTCCTGTTTTAACGAAAACATAAACTTTACCTCACCGATTTAATTTGCTTTCCGAACAACGAATTAGAGACTTTTCACGTCTTTCGGACTTTTTTTGATTAGATTGTAAATCTTTAACTGTAAATTTCTGTGAATCGCCGATTATCGTTTTGCCGTCTTCAAGAGTTATGACGACTTTCCATTGATATGTTTTCTGCGGCGCGAGCGGCTTTTTGAGAGCGTAAGTCGTTTCCTGTTCGGTCTCGAATTCGTCAACCAGAATTTCCTCGTCGTCCGAAACGTATATATGATATTTTGCCGCTTTCGGAACTTTTTTCCATTTTAAGAGAACCGCTTCATTGCTTATTCCAGTCGCTAGATCGAGCGGTTGAAGCTCGCTGCATTTCGGCAAGCTCGCGCCG
>JBBSUG010000076.1:0-11476 GCA_038235165.1 Pyrinomonadales bacterium | reverse complement strand
TTGAACATTGCCGAAACGCTCTGGCGGAAACTCAAATACGAATGGCTGGCGGCGGCAGATTACGAGTCAAAAGGGCATTTGCAATATGCGGTCAGCCTTGCACTTTCAGCATTTGGAAGAAGCCTGAAAATCAGATTCTCAGGCTTCAAACATAGTTCAGTTTAATTGTGAACGACTACTTAGTTGCATCAAAATCGGCTTATTAATCTCTCGTTTATCTTTCTTCTGGTAAAATTCGTCTTGTTATGAGAATTCTGCTTGCCGAAGACGACCGGAGAATTGCAAATTTTATCATTAAAGGCTTGCGCGAAAACGCTTACGCGGTTGATGCGACGGCGGACGGCGAAGACGCGCTTTATCAGGCGGCGATTAACCATTACGATGTGATAATTCTCGATGTGATGATGCCTGTCAAAGATGGTTTTGAAGTGTGCCGTGAACTGCGGAAAGAAGGCGTTAAAACGCCCGTTTTGATGTTAACGGCGCGTGATGCGGTCGAAGATAGAATTTCCGGGCTTGATGACGGAGCGGACGATTATCTGACAAAACCTTTTGAATTTGGTGAACTGCTGGCGCGGCTTCGCGCTCTGCTTCGGCGGAGCGGCGAAATTCGCCCGCCGAAAATTATCATTGAAGATTTAGAGATTGACACGACGGCGCAAACCGTCAGGCGCGGCGGACGCGAAATATCTTTGACGACCAAAGAATACACTTTGCTCGAATATCTGGCGCGGGAAAAAGGTAAAGTCGTCGGACGCAGCGATATTGCCGAACACGTCTGGGACGAAAATTTCGATGTGTTTTCTAATTTAATCGAGGTTTATGTCAATCGTCTGCGCTCGAAAATGGACGAAGGTTTTAATGTCCAGCTTATTCACACCAGACGCGGCGCGGGTTATATTCTGGACGACGGAAAAGAAAATCCTTAGAAAAGCAAATCCAAAATAGTATGTTCGATTCTATTCGCACTCAACTGACGTTGTGGTTCACGGGCGTTCTCGCCTTCGTTTTAATCGTTTTTGCGATTGCCGCGTATCTTTTTTTAGGCTATACGATTCGCCTCCAAACCGATCAAACACTGCTGGAAATATCGAACATACTGATTAGCGGCATTCAGAGCGAACAAGCGGATTCGGATGGTGAAAAAAACATCTCCGACCGAGTAAATATTGACGCGATCCGCGAAGCGTTGGACAATCTGCGGTTTCGCAACTATCAGATTTTCGTTTTCGACACGCAAGGGAAGTTGCTTGCCGCCGATAATCAAACGCCCGCCGAAAACGGTTTGACAGACGAACGAGCGACCGAATTAGCCGCTGATTTTTCAAATTCACCGCCCGAATCACCTTTTTCTACTTTGACCGTTAAAGAATCAGAGTTCCGCATATTCGCCAAAAAAAAGTTTGACGGGCAAAATTTCGCCGTAATCATCGCGCATCCGCTCGATGACGAAGACGAACTGCTCGACAATTTTCAAACTATTTTATTTATATGCGTGCCGCTCGTCTTGATTCTGGCAGGTTTCGGCGGTTATTTTTTAGCCAGAAAAACATTGTCGCCGGTCGCGCAGATGTCTGAAACGGCTTCCAAAATCAGCGCGACGAATCTGCACGCGCGGTTGCCCGTCAAAAATAAAAAAGACGAACTCGGCAGTTTGGCGACGGTTTTTAATTCGCTGCTCACGCGGCTCGACGAATCATTTGAGCAGCAGAAAAGATTTATGGCAGACGCTTCGCACGAACTTCGCACGCCGCTGGCAATCGTGCGCGGCGAAGCGGAAGTTGCTCTCTCGAAAGAAGATCGTCCGAACGCCGAACTGCGTGAATCGCTGGGCATTGTCGAGGACGAGGGCAAGCGTCTGACGCGCATTGTTGAAGACATTTTTACGCTCGCCCGCGTTGATTCAGGACAGCTTCAGGCGAATATCAGCGAAATTTATCTGGACGAATTGCTCGCGGATTGCGTGCGGAAAGTGCGCGTGCTGGCGGAAAAAAGAAATGTGTCGCTCGATTTGTCCGCGCCCGAAGAACTGCCGATGCGCGGCGACGAACAGCTTTTGCAGCGTTTGTTTGTCAATCTGCTCGACAACGCGATCAAATACAATCGAAGCGGCGGCAGCGTTTCGGTCGCGGCGGAAAAAACCGACGGAAAATATCAAATTACAATTACGGACTCCGGCGCGGGAATTCCAGCGGATGAGCAAACGAAAATTTTCGAGCGATTTTACCGCGCCGACAAAGCCCGAAGCCGCAGTTCGGAAACCACGACGAGCGGCGCGGGACTCGGACTTTCAATCGCCCAATGGATTGCTAAAACTCACCACGCCGAACTCGAACTCCTTCGCTCGGATGAAACGGGAAGCGTATTCAGCGTCGTCTTTTCAATTTGATTCGTTCCGGCTTCAACAAATAATTAAAAAATTGCCACTTTATTTGCGAAAAACTAAAAAAGTTTTGCGTATTAATCCTGTGTTTATTTTCGCTTTGTTAAATTGAACAGACAGTCGAGGAAAATATGCCGAATTTTCGGCTTAATTCTAAAACCGCCCGCGATTAAAAACGGGCAGTCATAAATTTGGTTGGGAAAGGTGGAACTATGAAAAATACAATGATAAAAGACGAAAAAAACAATAAATCGAATTACGGTAAATTTATGCTCGCCATCGGCTCGGCGGCTCTCATCGGAGCAATCGGTGTCAGCGCGTGTGGAGTGTCAAATACGGCAACGAATACGGCGGCAAGTTCGCCGAATACGGCAGTCGTAAAAGAACAACTGGCTAATCTGCCGGATAAAACATCAACCGTCGAAACGCCGCAAACCAATGCCGCGCCTCCGAGAGTTTTGGTTGACGCGGGCGAATTCGCCGAAAACATCTATGATTTTGCTAAAGCGAAGAATTGGGCGAAGGCGGACGAAAGATTAGCGCGTTTGGAAAAAGCGGTTGCCGATCTGAAAACCCAAAATCTTTCGACGGCGCAAATTACCGAAACAACGAGTTTGCTCTCGACGGCGGTAAAGGCAAAAAACGAAATGGACGCGATGCGCGAATCCAATCAAGCGACGTTTTTAATCGCCGAGCAGACGGCGAAATTTAATTTGAAAGTTCCGGTTGAAGTCATCAAACTCGATTATTACGGGCGCGAAATCGAACGGTTGGCGATGCTCAAAGACGAAGCCAAATTAAAATCTACGACGGCAGAGATGCGCCAGACGTGGAACGCCGTCAAATTGAAAGTCGAAGCCAAAGGCGCGAGCAAAGTAGCCGCGAAATTTGAATCGCTCGTCGCGCAGACGGAAAAAGCCGTGTCGGTTGCCGATTACGCGAAAGTTGCCACGCCGATTTTGGATGAAGTTGATAATCTTGAAAATGTTTTTGAGAAATAATTTTGAAAACAAAAGCAAATCCGCGCCGCTCAAATTTTGGGCGGCGCGGTTTTTTATAAAGTTTTTGCAGTAAAGTTAGATAAACTTAAAAAAATTTGCTTATTAATCTTACATTTATCTTTCTTTTTATAAAATGTTAAAAGTCGGAGCAAATACTTTTGCGAAACCGATAAAAAAATATAGGACAAGGAGTAAAATTTAATGACTAAAAAAGTAAAAGCAATTTTAATCGGATTATTGGCATTTGTAATCGGCACGGGCGCGGCAATCGGAATCACGGCGCAAAACAGCAGCGTTGAAAAAGCCAACCGCTCAGGCGTTCAAGTGCAAAACGAACAAAACGAAAGCGAAGAAGCGAACGAGGCAAATGAAACTTCGGAAGAAAACGAAGCAAATGAGCAAGGCGAAAAAGCTGAAGCGAACGAAACTTCACAAGAAAACGAAGCGGGCGAGGCAAATGAAACTTCGGAAGAAAATGAAGCTGGCGAAACCGCCGAAACAAACACCGGAGAACAAGCCGAAACCGCTAATAGCGCGCAACTTCAATCGTCGGCGAAAATCACGCCTGAACAGGCGAAGTCCGCCGCGCTCGCTCAAATTTCCGGCACGGTGAAGAACATTCAACTCGAAAACGAAGAAGGTAGTATCATCTATGCGGTCGAAATACAAATTGCCGACGGCGGTATCCGCGAAGTCACTGTTGACGCGGGCAACGGGCAAGTTCTGCCTGCAGAAAGCGATTCGGAAAACGACGGCGAAAATGATTAATTCACCCGGCTTTTCAAAAAGTTGAATACCGAACAGAAGAAAGGCAATTTACGGCAGTGGCTGTAAATTGCCTTTCTTGATTATTATAGAGGCGGCAATTTGTCGCCGTTTTTCTCGTTGAACGGCGGCGCGATGGCGCAATAAAATTTCTTAATTTAGCAATAAACTCCGTGAAAATGAGTTTTTGTTATGGGAATGAAAATTGCCCGAAGTCTTTTAGTGCCTTTTTGCCCAAAACACATTTTTAGCGGGAAAAAGAAATTTGGATTAAACTAAAGAAAATGAATACAAGTCGCGCCAAACATAACACGCGCCGCCGGGCGAAAGCGATGTGGTTTGTCCTGATTGTCGCTTTGGGCGCGGCGGCGGGAATGTTTGCGTGGTGGCGCACTCCGAACTTGAATCTTTACGCGCAAGATCAATTGATGCGAACGCGCGGTGATTTGTCCGAACCCGACGATATTATCATCGTGGCGATTGATGAAGCGAGCATCTCAAAACTCGGACAATTTCCATGGAAGCGTGATTTGACGGCGAGTGTTTTAGATAAAATCTCGGCGGGACAGCCAAAAGCGATTGCGCTCGATGTTTTATACAGCGAGCCGACCGATGAAACCGAAGACAATCAGTTAGCCGCTTCGATAAGACGCGCCGGAAACGTCGTGATCAGCGAACAGTTAATCGAAAACCGCGACACACCAGAACTTTCAAAATCGGAATGGCTGCGCTCGCTGCCGGAAATCGAAAATTCGGCGGCGGGCGCAGGTCACGTCAATGTCGAAACCGAACGCGACGGCGCAGCGCGCGAACTTCTTTTAAAACTTGCTGACGATGAAGGAAATCCGCGTTGGGCGTTGGCACTCGAAACGGTGCGCGTCAGCGATCATTTGAACGCCGGTGAAATTTCTGAAACATCAAATTTTGTTCGCGTCGGAACTCGGAAAATTCCGTTTGATGCGACGGAGCGGAATTTGATTTTTAAAAAAGAAGACGCGAACAGCCGAATATCAACCGTTCAGCCGTTCAGAATGCTGATTGATTATATCGGCGCGAGCGGTTCTTTCGCGGCTCAAACGGTGAGTTTCGCGGATGTTCTGGACGGGAAAATTTCACCCGGAAGATTTCGCGGCAAATATGTTTTAATCGGTGCGACCGCCGCCACTTTGGGCGACAGAATCGCCACGCCGTTCGTTCACACGGAAAACGCGGAAGGCGACCAGCACGGCGATTTGATGCCGGGCGTGGAGATTTTGGCGAATGAAATAAACACGATTTTGCGCGGGCGGTTTTACCGAAATGTCTCCGATTGGACGGTTGCCTTATGCGCGGCTTTTATTGCGATTTTCGTTATTTTATTGACCAGCATTGCCGAAGGTAAATTTGAAGCGGCAAAACAAATCGGCGGTTTGGGCGCATTGTGTTTGCTGATTCTCGTCGGTTCTTATTTTGCATTTACACACGCATTTATCGTGCTGCCGATTGTGCCGATGCTCGCGTCTTTTGTTGTGGCGACACCGCTTGCACTGCTTCGACGTTCGCTGTCGGCAAGCGTCAATCTGGACGAGCGAATTGCCGAACTTGCCGCTGCTGAAAAACGTCTTTTGACAAATGGAGAAAATAGTTTCGTAATGCCTTACGATGCAAATTCGGCAGAAGACGCGGGCGCGAAAAAATCCTTTGCTCCCGATAAATTACTGCCGCGCGGTTTGGAATGGAAAACCGAAACGCTTGGAAATTTGTCGCGCGATTTGATTGCGCGCTCCTTGTTTGTTGACCGCGCTCTGCGTTCGCTCGAAGAAGGTTTGCTCATCGCCGATGCCGCCGGACGCATCACTTTCGCCAACCGAAGTGCGGCGAATATTCTCGGTTTGTCCGAGCGCAAATTGATCGGCAGCGATTTATTTTCAAGACTTTCGGAAACGGAAACAACCGATTTTCTAAATAATCAAACAATTAACGATTTATTCGACGACCAAAAAACCATCGAACGCGAAATCTCTATTGGGCAAAATACGCCGCGCTACTATATTTTGCGGCTTTCGGCAGTCGTGTCGGACGAAAACGGTCTTAACGAAACATTGGGCATCGTCGCCGCGCTGTCTGATGTCAGTCAGCACCGCGAATTGCAGCAGACGAAAAATGACTTTCTCGCGCTTGTCACGCACGAACTTCGCACGCCTTTGACGGCGATTCAGGGAATGAGCGAGCTTTTAACCGAACACGAAATCGAACCCACGTCACAAAACAAAATGCTTGCGACGATTAACAGCGAATCGAAGCGGCTAGCGCGGATGGTCAACGAATATCTCGACATCACCAGACTCGAATCGGGAGCGCAAAAAGCACGTTTCGCGCCGGTTGATATAGAAGCCGTTATCGAACAAACGCTTCTTCTGCTCGAACCGCTCGCCGTAAAACGCGAAATAAAAATTGTCCGCCGTTTCCAAGCCACGCAGCCGAGTATTAATGCCGACGCGGAACTTTTGGCGCGAGCCGTGACCAACATCATCGCCAACGCGATAAAATACAGTCCCGATAAAACGACGATTACGATTGAAACAAGCGGCGAAGGCGACCAATTGAAAATAATCGTCAGCGACGAAGGTTTTGGAATTTCCAAAGAACAACTGCCGCTCATTTTTGAGAAATTCTACCGCGTTCCGCAAAAACGCGCCGGCGCGGAAACCGTCGGAACGGGACTCGGTTTGGCGTTGACTCAGGAAATTATCGAAATGCACGGCGGGCGCATCACGGTTGAAAGCGAACTAAAAAAAGGTTCGGTTTTTACAATTTTTCTACCGCTTACGGCGAAAAGGTGAAGAAATTAATCCTGTGTTTATCTACGATAGTTTAAATTGCTGATTGAATGGCGAAAAATTTCTTTCGCCAACATAAAAAAGAGCGATATAAATTATTAAATCTAACTTTATCAATAATTAAGGCGCAAAGTCAGATTCAATAAAATTGGTGAAAAAATATGAACACATCAAAAAGTGAACAAAGTGAAACAACTGCTTTTGCCGGCGAAATGTTGAATAAAGTCCCGCAAATAACCCTGTTTTTTTGGATTATCAAGGTTTTATGCACGACGGTCGGCGAAACGGCTTCCGATTTCCTGAATGTTAATTTGAATTTTGGGTTAACCGGCACATCGGTCGTGATGGGCGTTTTATTGCTCATCGCGCTCGTCGTCCAAATCAGGACAAGAAAATATGTTCCGGTCATTTACTGGCTGACGGTGGTTTTAATCAGTATTTTCGGAACACTCGTTACCGACATCTTGACTGACAGTTTGGGTGTGCCGCTGGAATACAGCACTATTTTGTTCAGCGTTCTGCTAGCGATCACTTTTGCGGTTTGGTATGCCAAGGAAAAAACGCTTTCCATTCATTCGATTTTTACGACACAGCGGGAAATATTTTATTGGACGGCGATTCTTTTCACCTTTGCTTTGGGAACGGCTTCGGGTGATTTGATGGCGGAAAGTCTCGGTTTGGGATATTCGACAACCGGCTTGATTATCTGCGGCGTAATCGCTGTTTTTGCGATTGCGTGGAAACTCGGACTCAACTCGATTCTCGCGTTCTGGCTGATTTACATTATGACGCGACCGCTCGGCGCGTCGCTCGGCGATTATCTTTCGCAAACGCAGGCACACGGCGGATTGGGACTCGGCGCGACCATTACGAGCGTTATCTTTATTGCCGCTATTATAATTACCGTCGTATTCCTGATAATTACCAAATGGGATGTCATTTCCGATCCTGAAGTTAATGATGAGAAATCCGTTGAAAATGGTCGCCACGGACTTGTGCAAACAGCAGTCGTAGTAGGGCTTTTAGTCGCGGTATCGGTCGGAGGATATTACTGGCGGCAAAGCGCGCTGCAAACTTCTCCGCCGGATCAATCCGCCAATTCGACAGGTTCAGCAAATTCCAACAGTTCGACAACTGCCGCCAAAGCACCGACATCGCCGCTTGGCGATCTGTCATCGTTCAGGACAATCACCCAGGATACTTTAGATTTCGTAAATAAAAATGATTTTGCCGGAGCAAAAAACCGCGTCGGCGATCTCGAATATGAATGGGACAATGCCCAAGCGCGGCTGAGACCGATGAACGGCGCAAAATGGACTGAGATTGATAATGCGATTGACAAAGTTTTGCGTGATGTGCGTGCGGTCAATCCGAACGCGCAAAGTTCCAAATCCGCTCTGGAAGCGTTGCTCGTAGATTTAAATTAAAGATCAATTCGGAACACTACTCAGAAATTAGTGATAAAAACCTACTTTTACTAATATAGGAGTTAAGAGAAACATTATGAATGATTCGCATCTGAGCAAAATACCGGCGATTACGCTTGTTTTCTGGATAATGAAGATTATCGCCACGACTTTGGGCGAAACAGGCGGCGATCTTTTGGCGCAAACGATGAAAATCGGTTACGGTACGAGTTCATTAATTTTACTCGGTTTCTTTTTCGTAACACTGATAATTCAATTTTTTACAAAGAAATACCATCCGATAGTTTATTGGCTCGTCATCGTGGCGACCAGCACCGCCGGAACAACGATGTCCGATTATATGGACAGAACTTTAGGACTCGGTTACGCGCTCGGTTCGCTGATTTTAGTCGGGATTTTAGTTTCGATTCTCGCGTTCTGGAAATTTAAAATCGGTTCGCTGTCAGTTGAAAACATCAAAACATTCAAAGTCGAACTGCTTTACTGGATGGCGATTTTAACTTCAAACACTTTGGGAACGGCGTTGGGCGATTATCTGGCGGACGATTCGGGACTCGGTTTCGGCGGCGGCGCGGCTTTGATTACGGCACTTTTGTTAGTCGTTATTCTGCTGCACTATTACACGAAAATTTCCAAAGTCGCTTTATTCTGGATCGCCTTTGTTTTAACCCGTCCGTTCGGAGCAACATTCGGCGACTTGCTGACCAAATCGGCGGAAAAAGGCGGCTATGATTTCGGAACAATCGGTGCTTCCATAATTTTGGGGACGCTTTTGATCGGCTTTATTGTTTATACATCCGTGCAGGAATATCGCGTGGATTATCCGGCGATAGCTTAACGGAAAAGGATAATGTTTTGCCCGCTGAATACGCGGAAAGACGCGGAAAAAGAAATAAATGATAAGATTTCCGCGTCTTTCCGCGCAATTAGCGGGCAAATAAATCTTTAATATAGAATGACGGAAAAAGCGCACATATTAATTGTTGACGACGAACCGGCAATTCGGCTGACGCTGGAGACGGGTTTATCGCTCAAAGGCTTTCGCGTGTCGAGTGCGGAATCGGGAAGCGAAGCCTGCGCGCTTTTGCCGAAAGGTGAATTCGATGCCGTTTTGTGCGACGTTTTGATGCCGGATGGCGACGGTTTTTCGGTCGTTAAAGCGGTGCGCGAATTTGCCGCCGACTTGCCTGTTATTTTGATGACGGCGCAGGGTTCGGTCGAAACGGCTTTTGAATCAATCGGACTCGGCGCGAACGATTTTATCGCCAAACCGTTCGAGATTTCCGCCGTCGCCGCTTTGCTTCAAAGGCATCTCGAAGCCGGACGCGAAAGGCGAAAAAAAACCGGACCACGCGATGAAAATTTGAGCGAAAAATTTTCCGAATCCGGTCTTGTCGGGCGCAGTCCGCAAATGGTCACGGTTTATAAACTGATCGCTTTTGCCGCCCGCACGACGGCGACGGTTTTAATCACGGGCGAATCGGGAACGGGCAAAGAATTGGTCGCCCGCGCCGTCCACGATTTGGGCGAGCGTTCAAAGCAAAAATTCGTGTCCGTCAATTGTTCCGGTTTGACCGACACTCTGCTCGAAGCCGAGCTTTTCGGCTACGAAAAGGGAGCGTTCACGGGCGCGAATTCGACACGCGCCGGACTTTTTGAAGCGGCAAACGGCGGGACGATTTTTTTAGACGAACTCGCTTCGACGAGCGCGGGTTTTCAGTCATCGCTTTTGCGCGTTTTGCAATCGGGCGAAATCCGGCGCGTCGGCGCGACCGAGACGCGCAAAGTTGATGTTCGCGTGATCGGCGCGAGCAACGCCGATTTGCGAAAGTTGAGCGAAACCGGTGAATTTCGAGCCGATCTTTTTTATCGCCTGAGTGTTTTAACCGTCGAACTGCCGCCGCTCCGCGAAAGATTTGGCGACGTTCCGTTGCTCGTCAGTCATTTTCTGCAAAAGATTAGCGACGGCGAATCTGTGCCGCATTTGACCGCTGAGATTCGGGACGCGCTAGAAAATTATAAATTTCCCGGCAACGTCCGCGAACTGGAAAACGCCCTTGTTCGCGCCGTCGCGCTTTCGACCGGAAACGTCATCACGCTCGATTGTCTGCCGTCGGTGATTGGCGCGGCGAGCAAACAAGACAGCGGAAATTTGACGGGAAATCTGCGCGAGATTTTCGCCGACCGTCCGACGCTCGAAGAGTTACAGCGGCGTTATCTGATTTTAACGCTCACGGAAAACGGCGGCAACCGGCGCAAAACTGCAGAAAAACTCGGCGTTGACCGCCGCACGATCCAGCGTTTGATCGCCCGCTATGATTTGTATTCGATTGATGATGAGCAATCGAATACAATCGAATGAGCGAATTCAGCGAAATGATTCGGCAATATAATAAATCGTTTTTAAATTGGAGTTTTTTAGCCTCGAAACAATGCGAAATAATTCGAGAAAAATTTGGTATTTGTTCGGCTTATGGTTGACGACGGCGGCGTTTGTCGCATCGGCGATGCCGTTGACAATTTGCGCTCAAGGTTCGACGGTTGAAGCCCGCGTAACGAGTGTCAAAGGTGCGGTGACGCTTTCCGGCAATGGACGAAATAATGCGCGATTGAATAACGGCGCGACGCTCGCGCCCGGTGATGAGATTGATACCAGAGGCAGCGGGCGCGTCGTGATTGATTTGACCGACGGCAGTCAAGTCGTCGTTTTACCCGGCTCGCTTGTCGTTATCGGCAGTTACCAAAACGCCGCTTCTCTGCGCGAATTACTGCAAATCACGCTTGGAAGAATCCGCGTCAAGATCAATCATTACAAAGGAAAACCGAATCCGTATCGTATTAAAAGTCCGACGGCTTCGATTGCCGTGCGCGGAACTGTCTTTGAAGTCAGCGTCGCCGCTTTCGGTGAAACCAAAGTGGTTGTTTCCGAAGGTGCGGTCGAAGTCTCCAGTCTCCGCGACCCGGCAAAACCGCTGATTGCCGAACCGGGACGCAGCGTAATTGTTCGTCCGAATTTTACGATTAATTTTTTTGCGGCGGGTGCGCTGACCAAAGATGTCGGCGAGCGCGATAAACAAAAAT
>JBBSUG010000075.1:0-11836 GCA_038235165.1 Pyrinomonadales bacterium | reverse complement strand
CAAAATATCGAGAAAAAATGGACAATGCCCATTCAGAACTGGAGTTTGGCGATGAATCAAATGGCAATCATTTTTGAAGGACGGCTCCCAATTGCCGGACTGACAGAAAACTCAATTACACAAAATATCTGACACCCTCCGGCTGCATAGACATTGCTTCTCAATCTTGGCGAAATCTCTCTGTCATTTACCAAGAAAGAATCACCAACTTCCATTTTTTGCATAACAGAAATAAATTCACTTGCGCCTTTGCCCGGCATTTTTACATTTCTTTCTATTTCAAACATATTTTCTATATCAAACATATTGTTTTATTCCTTTTGGGTTAAGATCGGCTATAAAGTTTTACTTGCAAAACTATTTTTGGATTTTAGATTATTGTCTAATTCGTGAAAGCCTAATTGAAGCTAAAATAAAGCAATGATTTTACTGCTTACTATTTATTTAAATTATCAATTCAATTATATTTTTATAAATAATTTATTTTTGTAATAATTTAGGAATATGTGCGGAAGATTTTCAAACAATACTGACTCGAAACAAGTGGAACAGGAATTTGACGCGAAAGTTTCAGATGAAAAACTATTTACTCCGCGTTTTAACATTGCGCCGTCGCAAACGATTGCCGCCGTTCTCGAATCCGACGGCGTAAGAATCATCGAAGGTTTGCGTTGGGGATTGATTCCGAGTTGGTCAAAAGACGTTTCTTTTGCAAGCAAATTGATAAACGCCCGTGCCGAAACCTTAGCCGAAAAAGCATCGTTCCGAGATGCCTTCAAACACAGACGCTGCATCATTCCGGCAAGCGGTTTTTACGAATGGCAGAAAGAAAGCAAAGGCGCAAAACAGCCGTTTTATTTTCATCTCGAAGACAAAGATGTTTTCGGCTTTGCCGGTCTTTACGAACACTGGCTTGACCGCGAAACCGGCGAACAAATCGAAACCTGCACGATCATTACAACCGAAGCGAACAAGGTATTAGAACCGATACACGATAGAATGCCCGTCATTCTTAAACCGCAAGATTACGAACAATGGCTTGACGCAAAAGAAAAAGACACCGGCAAACTGCAAAAATTACTTGTGCCGTATCCGTCCGCCGAAATGAATGCGTATAAAGATCAGCAAATCGGTGAACAGTCCAATTAACGATTCGCCCGCACTGATTGAGATGGTGAAATAAAATTTGGTGTGCCGTTGGTGTGCCAAGTGTGCTGAAAAGGAAAGAAATGAGAAGAAAAATTCTAAAATTGATTAAAAAGAAAAGTAATTAAAATAAGGAAAAGGAAGGTTAAACAAAAGAAAACAAGGAGTTTAGCGAGACTTAATATCCTGTGTCCCTTGTGGACGTGCGGGTTCGATTCCCGCCCTAAGCACCAACAAAGAAATAGCGAAACGCCCGAATCTGTTGGAGTTCAACAAATTCGGGCATTTTTCTGTTTTTAAATTTTGCGGATTATCGCGCCGAACGTGGTTTATCGCCTGTCTTGGGACTCGGTTTGGACTCGAAACTTTTGCGCGTCGCGTTCTCTAAACGCTTCGCTGTCGTTTTTGGTTGTCGCGGTTTATCCGAACTCTGCGAAACGTCCGAAGTTAAAAGACGCTGATTTCGTTTCTGCTTTTCTCGCGGATTATTTTCAAATCTTCCTGCGCGTCGGCGATCTGTCCGCAAGCCGTGTTCAAATCTTCCCAATTCGGCAGATTCTCGTTGTTCAAAATGTAACTTGCTAATTCTAAATGTGTTTCAATTTCCGCAAGTTGAAGCGGCGTTATTTTGTAATTTGTGATGTTGAGCGTTTTCGTTTTCTCCTTCGGTTTGCGCGGTTTCGCCGCCGCGCTCGGCTTTGGTTTAGATAGGGTTTCTGACGCTTTCATCTCCGCGATATTCGAGTTTCGACGGCAAAGCCGCGCAAATGTTTTTCGTGATTTCAGAGCGAAACGGTGGGTGGTTGGTCAGTTTGAAATTAAATATAGTTGATTTGTTAGATTAAAACAAAAAGCCGCAAATTTTGACGCTCACGGCTCTTTGTTTCTATCTCACTGAATCCCGATTAAAAATCTCTCACGCTCTATCTTGAAGCGGCGATGAAATTTACTTCCGTTGTTTCCTCGTTGATGTTTCAACACTTGCACCGGCTGACTAAACACAAAGCGTTTTGCCGCCGCGCTGATGATATATGTTGCGCCCGCTGTCACATCTTCAAAATGGTAATAGCCGAATGCCGAAGTCGTCGCCGTTTTAGTTTGTCCGCTTGAATCAGTCAAAGTCAGACGCACGTTCATAATTCCGCGCCCGCGCATCGTCAACACTCGCCCGCTGATTGAAACTGTTGCGGCGGTCGGCGCAACAGATGTTCCGTCACTACTGCACCTAACGCCGTCGCCGTTGACGATGATCGTAATAACTGTGCAAAGTCAAGCAAATATGTTTAGAGCCGCAATCAATTACGCTGACGGCTTTTAGCTGATAGGAAAAACAATTTGAAACGTTTCACAGGACTTTATTTCAATCGGAATGCTATCGAGATTGAATTGTCGTTCGGTAAAAACATTAAACTAAAAAACAGCGGCAAGGCGTTCTATCTATGTGGTTGGCTAAGCTTAAATGTCTATCATTTTCAAATTGACCCACTACCCGAAAATTTGGAATTATTTGCAGAAGATGATGAGCGCATTTATTTGATATGCGAACCGTGCCGATTAAAGACATTGAACGGTTTACTGAATAACGAAACACTTCAAAATTTATGAAGTCCAGCGGGAAATCGCCGAAACGGTTTCCTTACCTGCGATGCCGTCAACTTTCAAATTGTTTCGCGCCTGAAAACCTCGCACTTTTTCCGTTGTGTTTGGCATAATTTCCAGATGCAGATGCGAACCAGACCAAACCTTTTGATTCGTCGGACGATTTCTTTCGTCTCGAACGCGAACGCCGAGCATATTGCATTTAATCAGAAACGCTTCTATTTCGGCGTTTGACTTATCACGTGTCCGAATATCTATCGCCAAACCTAAAGCGTGTTTAGAACCGACGTTGTGCGTTCCTCCGGTTGTCGAAGTTACGACGAATCCGCAGGTTTCCGCGAATAATTTCAAATCTTTCCAGTTTTTCATCAGCAATTTCCTCCGTCGTTTGTCGGTTTCCTTTTCGTTCCGACATTTCCCGGACATTGCAAAAATGCGAATCCGGCGATCAAGGCTTGAACAACTGTCCGCATCGCTTCGACAGTTTCCAGTTTTCCGTCTTCCAAATTAAAAAGCATTGATGTCGCCATTGCCATAAAAACGACGAGAACGAATTTGAACCAATTTACTTCCGATAAATGTTGCGCCATAAAACAAAAACCCCCTATAAAATAAGCATTTAACTTGAACAAATATATTAACATAACTTATAATAAACCTGCAAAATAAATTAGCTGTCCTGATGTGAGTTTTCACATTATTTTTTGAATTTAGGAGAAAATTTATGAGTGTTCACGTTCCATCGGGCGACGAAGCCGAGTTCCAACAATTTCTCGACGGTTTTGTGACGGAATTGCAAAGCTCCGGCGTGGCGACCGGCGGCGAGATTTCACAGTTTCAAGCAGGCATTGCGAGTTATCGCAACAATCTCAACGCCACGAATATTCGTTCGGCGATTCTCGACACGGCAAAGGCGACGACAATCCAGAAAAAGCAGGATTATGTCGATCAGCGCGTCGTGCAGACGAACGCCAACGCCGACTATCGAAACTATCGGACATATAAAAATAATGACCGGAAAGTGATCGTCGGACAGCTTCGTGATTTTTATGCGCGGATTCATACCGCATAATTTGCGTTGATTGAAATACGCCGAATAACTCGGCAAACTTGGCGTAATGTCGCGCCCAACTTACTTTCGAGGAGAATTTTATTATGAACGGTTTAGATATTCAGGCAAATTTAGATGCAGTCGTCACTGACTTGCAGACGAAGGGCAAAGGTCAATCGGTGGAATTTATGTTCCGTAATGCGGACAATTCGAGCAATGTTCTTGTTTTGTCGAGCAATTCGGCTGGCGTGGTTAATGCCGCGCAACTGGCGACGGTTCAGGCGTTCGTGGACGTTTTGAAAACTGCGGCTGATGCTTATTCAACACAGAACACGCCGCTTTCATTGTTGCGGGAAGATTACAAAACAACCCGCGCAGTCCATCAAACTTTGATTGATGCTTCTGCCGCCGCGCGTGAGAATTTAGCCGAAGCGTTGGCAAACGACATCGCTTTTGACGAAGCAAGACAGGCACTCGAAGCCGCGCGAATCGCTCCGGCGTATGTTGCTGCCGTTGCTGAATTCAAAGAACAGAACGCTTCCGAGAACATCGCCGAGATTTCCCGCGCGAAAGGTTCGTATTTGGTTTGATCTTTTTTTCTTTCCTATTTATTATTTATTTGAAAAGCCGCGCATAATGCGCGGCTTTTTCTCGCGTGTGTGTGAATAATAAAAAGTTCGGCGGCATTACCGCACGGTTGAGATGGAGCGAATTGAAACCGCCAACACGAAAGTTTTAATTTAGCTGACAACGCCCAAACAAAGTTGCTGTTTCGCCCTCACGTCAATTGATTTTTTCGGCATTGCGTTATTGTCCGAGACGCATTTCTGACTCTTTCGCAACTCTCGCTAACAGGCGCAAGGCTTCGTTGACTGCTTCCGCTGTCGGGAATAGTTTTGCCACATCGGGAGCTAAAGTTACGGTTGTTTCAGCAGGCTTGCGTCTGCCCGCACCGCGAGCGACAACTGTTAATTGGCTGAAATCGTATTCGGGTCGCAATTCGTCGTCCACTACAGATGTCTTCTTCATATTTCTTAGGCTCCAGGCGGGTCGCTTCTCGTGCGCTAATCAAACGAGTTTTCGGCGAACGTTCCGTATGGGAAAGGACAAGCAACCGACTTTGGTTTGACTCGCCCATCATAATAATAAAACGATTTGCTTCAAACGAATGGTCAGGATCAGCAAAGATAACAAATAACGGATCGTCAAAAACTGTTTCCGCCTCGTCAAATGAAACGTCGTGTTTCTTCAGATTCGCTTTCGCTTTTTCCTCGTTCCACTCAAAATTCACAAAACGATTGTAACATCTTCAAAGAGCAAACCGTTACAGCAACGAGAAGATGCCGAACGATTGAGATGACGTGGGGCGAAACCGAATACGAGCAACGTCAGGGAAACAAATGACGTTCATAAAGAGTGGCTGTTTCGCCCTCACGTCCAATGACTTGTTGGGCGGCGGCGTGGCGTAAAGATAAGTTAGTGGCAATATGTTGTCTTGCTGCAAATCAACTTTTCATTTCAAATCCGCAATCCAAATGCTGCCCGTCGTTTCCGAATATTCAAAAGCGATTTGAGTTCCGAGCGGCGACCACGTCGGATAGCGAACGTAAGAATTCAGCTTCGTGTAATTCGTCAGTTGCTTTTGTTGTTTGATCGAGCGCGAAACTTAATAAAGATTCCAAACGTCATTGTAGAATACCGACGCACTTGACCATTTCATCAAAGCGCGGGTCGTCGCGTAGCGGGTCGAGACGCGGATCAGTCTGCAAATAAGCCATCCAGTGTTCGCGCCGCTCGTATGCTTTTTCCAGATATTCAAACGCTTTTTTCTTGTCGCCTATTTGAGCATAAATACACGCGCGTAAGAATAAAGCTGAATTGTAGTTATCACTTATTTTTGCCTGCTCGCGCAAAACTCCCTGCCAGCCCGCGGCTTGGTAGGCGGTCTTAAAAATTCGGATGGTTTCCTCGTTTGTTCCCGCCAATATTTGAAATCTCTTCAGCCGTTCAAATGCTTCCGCATCATTGCCCGGCATCGCTCCTCCGCCGACAAGCCAAAAGTGGACGACAGCGCCTTTCGGATTCCTTTGAGCGAGTCTCTCTAATTGCCGGGCAGCCTCGTCGTAGCGTCGGGCATATGTCAAACAAACCGTATATACAATCTGAGGGAGAAGCGATGTTGGGTCGAGATCAATGGCAGTCTTAATTTCGGCAATTGCATCATCAAAACGTCTGCCCGGACCGAACAGAAAACGCGCGTAAGTAGTATGCGCCAGCGGAGAATTAGGATCTAACTCGATGGCGCGTTTACACGCTGTTTCCGCTGCGGCGAAATCATATTCGTAATTCAATTTGTTTTCGCAGAGCGCGCTGTAGGCTTCGGACAGATTCGGATCGAGTTCGAGTGCCTTATTGACTGCTTCCATTGATATTCGATGCTGCTCGTGAATAACGGTGTCTCGACCAAAATTTGATGCTGGTGCCAAACCGTTGGCAATCGAGCGGCGCGCAGTTGCGATGCCCGCCCAAGCCCGCGCGTAATTGGGATCAAGCCGGACGGCTTGCTCAAAAGCCTCAATCGCCTTTAATGCGTCAGGCTCGGTTCGTTTGTCATTAAAATACAATCCTTGCAGATAAAGTCGGTAGGCTTCTTCATTTTCTGTTCCGCGCTTCGCCGATGGAGTTCCTGAAGTCAGGGCAAAATGAGACTGCAAAAGTTTCCCAAACTCATCTGCAACTGCGTCCTGCATGGCAAAAACATCGTTTGTATCCTTCTCGCCTTTGTATGTTTCTTCAATTTGTCCGCTTTCGACATTGAAAAGCTGCGAGGTTACACGGATTTTTCCGCCCGCGATTTGGTAATTTGAAGCGAGAACGTAATCAACCTGCTGTTCTCGTCCGGCGGCGAGCGGGTCTTGTTCGATGTCGGTGTATTTGCGAATCGCGCTCAAAGGACGCACGATAAAACCTTTTATCGAAGCGAGCCGGTAAATCAAGGAATCGGCAATTCCGACTTCGTAAATTTCGTCACGGCTTGCCGTGTTGATTGATTTCAGAGGCAAAACGGCGATTGATTTCTTATTGCCGACGGGTGTGTTTTTTGCCGCATAAAAATAATAGCTGAGAGCGAGTGCGCTGATGAGCAAGACCGCAGATGCCAACGCGGCAAGCGGTTTATGTCGTTTAACTGCAAGCGAAAAACTATACTGTGTTTCAGCCGTTAGTATGTTTGCATCGCCTGTCGTCGCCGGCAAAACGGCTGTTGCTTGAGTGCCGGACGAAGCTACGCGTTCCAATTTTTCGTTGAGCGAGAGATTTTCCCGCAAATCTTTCAAATCCGTAACGACATCTCTCATCGTTTGAAAACGCTCGTTTTTATTTTTACCAATCATTTTCGAGACGATGCGCTGCAATTCGTCCGGCACATTTGCGGCGAAACGCGCGAGCGGCTGCGGTTCTTGATTTATCAGGTTGGCGAAAGTCTCCGAGACTGAATCGCCCGTAAACGGCGTTCTACCCGCCAGCATTTCATAAATTAGCACACCGAGGCTGAAAATATCCGTCCGCTCGTCAACCCGTTCGCCTTTGGCTTGTTCGGGCGACATATAATTGATTGTTCCCAAAATCACGCCTTTCGCCGTTTCGTTTTGCTTTGCGGTTGCTTTTTCCAAACCGATGGCTTGCTGCTCGACGAGCTTTGCCAGACCGAAATCGAGAATTTTTACAAATCCGTCGGGACGAATCATTATGTTTTCCGGCTTGATGTCGCGGTGAATTAAATGCGCTTCGTGCGCGGCGCAGAGCGCGCCCGCGCTTTGAATGGCGATGTCGAAAACTTCGGACAATTTCAAAGTTTTTTCATTGAAAATCGCGCGCAAGGTTTTGCCTTTGATATGTTCGCTGACGATGTAATGCGCGTCGCCAGATTCGCCGATTTCGTGAATGACCAGAATATTCGGATGATTTAAACCGGACGCAGATTTGGCTTCGCGGATGAATCTTTGCAAATTTGATTCGTCGCGGCTGAATCGCTCGTTGAGGATTTTAACGGCGACTTTTCTATCGAGTTTTTTATCTTGAGCCAAATAAACCTCGCCCATACCGCCCGCGCCGATTTGTTCGATGATTTCATAATGCCCGAAACATTTTCCTTTTTCTAATACTTTCGCTTCAGCCTCAAACGCGCCGGCAACTTTGGCGACGGCGGGCGTTTCCATAAAACTTTCCGCGCCGTCGAGCGATGATAAAAGCGATTCGATCTCCGCAAGGAGAGTTTTATCACCGCCGCAAACATCGTTGACAAATCCTCGGCGTTCATCCGGCTTTTGCTGCAAAGCCGAATCAAAAATTTCTCTTACCTTTAGCCACTTCTCCTCAGCCATACCTTTTAGTTTAAAGTCCAAAGACTCAATAGAGTTTGAAACTGTAACCGAACTTTGACCTTCTGAATAACTTTGGACCTTTTATCTTGTCAATTCACGGTGCAGCCAAGCCTTTGCCATTTGCCAATCGCGTTTGACGGTTGATTCGGAAATGCCCAGAACTTCCGCCGTTTCCGCCACGTCCAAGCCGCTGAAAAACCTCAACTCGACAATCTTTGCCAGATGTTCTTCCTTCTCGGCGAGCCGGTTTAAGGCTTCGTCGAGCGCCAGCAAATCGAAGTCTGTTTCACTAACGCTGATCGTCAAAGCATTCTCAAGCGGCACATCGCTGTGAACGCCGCCGCGCCGGATGCGATGTTTGGTTTTGGCGTAATCAATCAAAATGCGCCGCATCATTGTTGCGGCAATGGCGAAAAAGTGAGAACGGCTTTCCCATGAAACATCTTTTTGTTTAATGAGTTTGAGATATGCCTCGTGGACCAGAGCAGTGGTTTGAAGAGTGTGTCCGCTACGCTCTTTTTGCAAATAACGATGCGCCTGACGACGCAGTTCGCCATAAACGAGTTTGAGCAAAGCGTCCGCCGAATCAGCGTGATGATTGTCGCTCCAATCGCGTAACATTTCCGTTATCTCGCTTGCCAGACGCTCATTATTCTCCATTATCAAACCTCGTTGATGTCGAAAGCAACTTATTTTTTATTCACGAAAATACACCCTTTTAACCAATAAAGTCAAACTTTTCAAATTATTTTGACCTCTGTTTTCAAAAACTGTCGCGCTAATAAATAGAGCGAATTTTTCTTTCAATCAAAAATAAAAGGCTTGTCATTTCAAAATTTAGAAGGAGAAAATATGAATTACTTAAACAATCAAAAAATATTCACTGCAATCTGGACATTGCTTGCTGTTTTGTCGCTGGGAATGACTGCCTTCGGGCAGCGTTTCTCCGACTGGTCAGCACCCGTCAACCTCGAATCAATTCCCGGCACGAGTTCGGAACTTAACACGCCATTTAACGACGGCTGCCCGATTCAAGCGCCGGATGGTCTGAGTTTGTATATCGCCTCGAATCGTCCCGGCGGATTGGGCGGACAGGACATCTGGGTCGCGTATCGGACGAGTCGGAACGCTCCGTATGGCGCGCCGCAAAATCTGGGCGCGCCCGTCAACAGCGCGGCTGACGACTTCTGCCCCACGCCAGTTCCCGGAAACGGATTGTATTTTGTCAGCTCCCGTACACAGGCAGGCGCGTGCGGCGGTCCCGATATTTATTTCACTCGTTTTAGAAACAATGTTTGGACTGAACCGGAAAATCTCGGCTGTGACATCAATAGTGCTGCCGCCGAAGCAAGCCCGTCATACTTCGAGGATGAGAGCGGGCGGTCAATTCTCTATTTCTCAAGCACGCGCCCCGGTGGATTCGAACCTGGCGGAACCGACTCCGACATTTACTACAGCGTGAACTTCGGTCCGGCGCAGCTTGCTCCGAATCTGAACACCGCGAGCGAAGATTCACGCCCGAATGTGCGGAAGGACGGACGCGAGATAGTCTTCGACTCGAACCGTCCGGGAACACTGGGCGGAAACGACATTTGGACGGCGAGCCGCGACAGCACTAACAACGATTGGTCTGCGCCATTCCACTTTGCCGCGCCGCTCAACAGCGCGGCGAGTGAAACGCGGGCATCATTGTCGTGGGACGGTTTGACGATGGTCTTCGGTTCAACTCGTCCGGGCAGCGAACTCGATTCCAACGGAGTTCCGTCAAACGACGTTTATGTAACAAACCGCGAAAAACTGAGAACGCCCACGCCGACGGTCGGCGACTTTGACGGCGACGGTCGCACTGACTTCAGCGTTTTCCGTCCCTCAAACGGAACTTGGTATATAAAGGAAAGCGGCAGCAACAACACTTTCCGGGCGCAACAGTTCGGTACAAACGGAGACAAAATTGTTCCCGGCGATTACGACGGCGACGGGCGCACCGACTTTGCCGTTTTTCGTCAAACTCCGCAAAACGGCTTTTGGTATGTCTTGCGGAGTTCGGACAATGTTTTTCAGACAGTTCAGTGGGGCTTGAACACGGACAAACCTGTGCCGGGCGATTATGACGGCGACGGCAAAACCGACATCGCCGTTTATCGCGGCGGAACTTGGTATGTGCTGCAAAGCTCAAACGGACAATTGGCGGCGCAGCAATTCGGCGCACCCGACGATATTCCCGTCGCCGCTGCCAATGCTCAATAAATGTAGCAAGCGGCGCATCACAAGCCGAAGAGTTCACTCTTTCGTCAGCTCTTCGGCTTGCGCCGTTTGTTAATGAAGTAGAAAAAGCAATCCGCTGAAAGGCTTCGTCGTTCCATAAAATTTAGAGTTTTAAAAATTCAACTTAAGGAGTAGAGATGAAAAAAGATATAGATTTTGATGCGATATGGTTAGGTATCGGGGTGAAATCCGGCGGGCAGTTAGGTTTCGGTGGAATCGAAAGTATAACCGGAAGATTTTATAATCTCGGTAATCACATGCAGCGCGACTTTTCTATGGTAAGCAGTCGTTGGGGATTAGGTCTCGGCGGCGGCGGCAACCTTTTTGTCAGTATTTATTTTAATACCTACGAACTCTACTGGTTAAATGGAAGAACCATTAACGACTGGGCAGTGAACGCCGCGCTTGGCAAGAATTGGAAAGAAGTCGCCGAATTTCTAAATACTAAGAATTTCATTAAGAATGTAAAGTTTGCTGCGAAAGTTTGGAATATTGTGACGCATCTGGATGAAATACGCGACGCTGTCAGCGGCATTTACAATGCCACTGATTTTGACGCTATTAGAGATCAGCATCCTAATATTACCTTTGACATTCCGGGTGCAGGTTATCATTTGGAACTTTCCGCCTTCAAAACCAAAGGAACAATGTATTTGGATGAAGCTTGAAAGTTTGTTGATGCGGACTTTTTACGGCAATCTGCTGAAAGGTTTCGTCGCGCCGTAAATTAAAATACAACATGTAAAAAGCGAAAAAAGCCAAAAAGATAAGTGTAAAGAATGCTTAACAAAGCAAAATTAAGGAGAAAAAATGGCAAACAATCAAAATACTAAAATTGAAACAGATTACTATGCTTTTTTAAACAGAGTTTTAGTCAACCCGGATTTATTAACTACCGGCGAACTTCAAGCGGTTCTTAATAAACTCTTGCTCTTACACATTACAGACAAATTAAAGGACATTCGCAATACAACTTTTTCTATGTTGAAACGCAGTCCGCCGCCTTTCACAAATTCATTTATCGCTATTCAGGAGATCAAGAGTGCCATCATCGAACTGTCTCAAAGCAATCAAGCAGCAAGAATGAACACCGCCCGCCAAGCCCAGATGGCTGCTGAAATTTATGTGAATAGAGTCAAAACCTCTGATAAACAAGCAAAAGCGGTTTCTGATTTTATCAAAGGATAAAATTTGAACACTATTTGTCAACTTTTAAGGAGAAGAAAACGAGCCGCGCATGGAAGGCGGATTATTGGAGGGTGTCAGATATTTTGTGTAATTGAGTTTTCTGTCAGTCCGGCAATTGGGAGCCGTCCTTCAAAAATGATTGCCATTTGATTCATCGCCAAACTCCAGTTCTGAATGGGCATTGTCCATTTTTTCTCGATATTTT
>JBBSUG010000074.1:0-11990 GCA_038235165.1 Pyrinomonadales bacterium | reverse complement strand
GGATTTGACGGTCGCGGAAGTTGACGGAGTTTTGTATTCGAGCTATTAAATTTAAGGAAAAAAAGGGTTAGGAATTATTATGAGTAAATTATTTGAAAAATTAAAAGTCGGAAATCTAGAGTTGGAAAATCGAATCATCTATTCGCCGCTGACGCGCAGCCGCGCTGATGACGCGGGCGTTCAGCCGGACTTTGCGGCGGAGTATTACGCGCAGAGGGCGAGCGGCGGTTTGTTAATTACGGAGGCGACGAATGTTTCGCCGATGGCGAAAGGTTATGTTCGCACGCCGGGAATTTATGCGCCGGAACAAATCGAATCGTGGCGCAAAGTGACGGACGCGGTTCACGCGAAAGGCGGGAAAATTTTTATGCAGATTTTTCATACGGGCAGAATCGCTCTGCCGGATTTTCTGCCGGAAAACCAATCGCCGGTCGCGCCTTCCGCCGTTAAAGCAAACGGGCAAAATTATACCGATGACGGAATGAAGGAATTTGCCGAGCCGCGAGAACTCTCGACCGCAGAAGTCAAACAAACCGTTCAGGCTTTTGCAAAGGCGGCGAAAAATGCGATTGACGCGGGTTTTGATGGCGTTGAACTGCACGCGGCGAACGGTTATCTGGTTCATCAGTTTTTAGGAACGAACACGAATAAAAGAACGGATGAGTACGGCGGCTCGGATGAAAATCGGGCGAAGTTTTTGTTGGAAACGATTGACGCGATGGCGGCGGAAATCGGCGCAGACAGGCTCGGCGTCAAGATGTCACCGACCGTTTCATTTAACGATATGGAAGACGCGAACGCCAAAAAATTTTACCCGTATTTGATCGAAAAATTGAACGAGCGAAATGTCGCTTATCTGCACATCGGTTTTCAGGACACTTCGGAAAACGAAATCGGCTGGCACAAACTTCTGCGACCACTTTTCAAGAATCTGTATTTCGCCAACGGCGGTTTTGACAAAGATTCGGGCGAAAAGTTTCTGGCGGAAAATAACGCTGACGCGATTGTTTACGGCAAATTATTTCTGGCAAATCCCGATTTGCCGAAGCGTTTTAAGACGAACGCGGAACTAAACGATTGGGACGCTTCGACGTTTTACACGCCGGGTGAAAAAGGTTACACGGATTATCCGACTTTGGAAGAAGCGAAAGCGGCGTAAGTATTTGCCGCGAACAAACACAACAAAAGAGAGAAATATTTTAACCACAGATGGACACGGGTAAACCCAAATTTTTTAAAACGGATAAGAAATACTTTGAAATTATTTCATTGGATTTATCTTCTCTTATCGGTGTTAATCCGTGAAAATCTGTGGCTAAAAACTCCTTTCTTAATTTCGTGAAAATTCGTGTTTGTTCGCGGCAAAATTTTGGAGGAAAACTATGTCATTAAAAGAAAAATTACAAGAAATAAGCAAACAGAGCGGCGAAAAGACACCGGACGATGTTCGGTACAAAATGGCGAAAGCGACGCAGGAATTGAAAGATTCCGGGCAAGCCGAACGCGCGCTCGGCGTGGGCGATAAAATGCCCGCGTTTTCGCTGCCGAATACAAAAGGCGAGATGATAAGTTCGACGGATTTGTTGAAAAACGGGAATCTGGTCGTGACATTTTATCGCGGAGTTTGGTGACCGTACTGCAACGCGGAGCTGGAAGCTCTGCACGAAAGTTACGCGGAAATAAAGGAACAAGGCGCGAATTTGGTGGCGGTTTCGCCGCAGCTCGTGAAATATTCAAAGCAGATGAAAAGCAAACACGATCTCGAATTCGATATTTTGAGCGATGAAGGCAACAAAATCGCCGATGATTTCGGTTTGAAATTCGCTTATCCCGATTATCTGATCGAAGTTTATAAAGGTTTCGGCGCGGATTTGGATCGCTATAACGGCGATGATTCTTGGACGCTGCCGATGCCTGCAAGATATGTCGTCGGGCAGGATGGCATTATCAAAGCGGCGGATGTGCATCCCGATTACACGAAGCGACCCGAGCCGTCGAAAACGGTTGATGATCTGAAGAAATTGAAGTAAAACGGGAAGAAGTTTTTGCCACAGATAAACACGGATGAAATCAGATAAAATCGGATGAAGAGAAAATAAATCCAATTGTTTTATCCCGTATTTATCTTCTTTGATCTGTGTCCATCTGTAGCAAAAAAATTGATGTTAAAGTAAAGACGAATGAAAATATTTTTGACCGGCGCAACCGGATATGTCGGCTCGACCATTGCCGAAAAGTTGAAAGGACGCGGGTATAAAGTCGTCAGCTTGGCGAGAAGCGACGAATCGGCGGCGAAATTAGCTGAGAAAAATATCGAAGCGGTGTTGGGAAATCTGGAAGATTTCGAGGTTTTGAAAAAAGCCGCCGCCGCGTCTGACGGCGTAATTCACACGGCTTTTCGGCACGGCTCGGACAGTTATGAAAAATCGGCGCAACTCGACCGCGATGTCGTTAATGCGTTTGGCGAAGCATTGGCGGGAACGAACAAGCCTTTGATTATTTCTTCGACGGCGGCGATCTTGGGCGACACGCGAAAATTTGAAGCGGATGAAAATTTCCCGTTCGATCAAAATTCAAAACGTCTGATTCGCGGCGAAACCGAACGCGATATGGAGCAAATGCCGTCGCGCGGAGTTCGTGCCGTCGTTTTGCGAATGCCGCTTTTTATCTACGGACGCGGCGGGAGCGCGTTTGTGACATTTATGATCGAGCAGGCGAAAAAGGCGAATTCGGCAAATTATATCGGTTCGGGCGAACAGAAAGTTTCGGCGATTCATGTCGAAGATGCGGCTGATTTATTTGTCGAAGCACTGGAAAAAAGCACGGCGAAAGGCGTTTATAATGTGGCGGCGGAAAGCGTTTCGATGAAGGATTTGAATTTGGCGATTGCCGGACTTTTGGACATCGAAACGAAAAGCATTTCGGCTGAAAAAGGCGATGAGCAATTCGGCAAAATGGGCGAATTGTTTTCGATAAACAGCCGAATCGATGCGGCAAAAATCAAGCGTGATTTGGACTGGTCGGCGCATTCATTTACAAACATTTTAGAAGACGTCGAAAACGGTTCTTACAGAAAACATAAGGAGTAACAGAAATATGAGCGAGAAAAAAGTTTGGTTTATTACTGGTTGTTCGACAGGTTTCGGGCGCGAACTATCGAAACAATTGCTTGAAAACGGTTATCGCGTTGCGGTAACCGCGCGAAATACCGACCAAATTCAGGATTTGGTGGAAATAAATAAGGAAAATGCAATTGCGCTGGCGTTGGATGTAACTGACAAAGCACAAGTGGCTGAAGCAGTAGCTGAAGCTGAAAATTTCTTTGGACAGATTGATGTTTTAGTCAATAACGCCGGATTCGGTTACTTCGGTGCGATTGAAGAATCTGATGAAGACGAGGTTCGTGCGATGTTTGAAGCTAATTTCTGGGGTCTGGCGGAAATGGCACGCGCCGTTTTGCCGAAAATGCGTGAACAGAAAAGCGGCACAATCGTCAATATTTCATCAATCGGCGGCTTGGTCGGTTTTCCCGGAGTCGGTTATTACAACGCGACGAAATTTGCCGTCAACGGTTTTTCCGAAGCCTTGCAAAAAGAACTCGAACCGCTCGGAATTAGTGTAATGATCGTCGAGCCGTCGGGTTTTCGCACCGATTGGGCGGGACGTTCGGCGAACGATGCGACGAAAACGATTGAAGATTACGCTGGAACTGCGGGCGCAAATCAAGCGACGATTCGCGGTTACAGCGGCAACCAAGCAGGCGATCCGGTTCGTGCGGCAAAAGCGATTGTTGCCGCCGTCGAGGCGAAAAATCCGCCGAAAAATTTACTTTTAGGTAAAGCCGCTTTAAAAGGTGCGCGTTTGAAATTGGAAAACTTAAAAGAAGAGTTTGACGCTTGGGCGGAAACTTCGGAAGGCGCGGATTTCCCGGAAACGGAAACGGCAGGAGCATAAGAAATTAACCACGAACAGACACGAAAAAACACGGAATCAAGAAATTTTTAACCGCAGATGGACGCAGATGGACACAGATTTTTAAGAGATAAGAAAGATAAATTTAAAGTGATTTTATCTTTTTCTTATCCGTGTTAATCTGTGAAAATCTGTGGCTAAACTTCTTTTCTTATTTCGTGAATTTTCGTGTTTGTTCGCGGCAAAAATAAAAGGTAAAAAATGAATAAACGAAAACTGGGAAATGAATTGGAAGTATCGGAAATCGGTTTGGGCTGTATGGGAATGTCGGCGTTTTATTCGGGGCGCGACGATGAAGAATCGGTCAAGACGATTCATCGCGCTCTGGAATTGGGCGTGAATTTTCTCGATACGGCGGAAATGTATGGTCCATATACGAATGAGGAATTGGTCGGGAAAGCAATCAAAGGAAAGCGCGAACAGTTTGTGATTGCGACGAAATTCGGGATTTACCCGGACCCGAACGATGCGAACAAACGCATTATTTCGGGCAAACCGGAAACTGTGCGCGAAGCGGTCGAGGGAAGTTTGAAACGGCTCGGAATCGAAACGATTGACCTTTATTATCAGCACCGCGTTGATCCGAATACGCCGATTGAAGAAACGGTCGGCGCGATGGCGAAATTGGTTGAAGAAGGGAAAGTAAAATATTTGGGATTATCGGAAGCGTCGCCGGAAACTTTAAGACGCGCTTCAAAAGTTCATCCGATCACGGCGTTGCAGTCGGAATATTCGCTGTGGACGTGCGACCCGGAAGACAATGATGTGTTGGCGACGTGCCGCGAATTGGGAATCGGTTTTGTCGCCTATTCGCCGCTCGGACGCGGGTTTTTGTCGGGGGAAATCAAGAAGTTTGAAGACTTGGCGGAAGACGATTATCGTCGGCATTCACCGCGTTTTCAAGGCGAAAATTTTTATAAAAATTTACAGCTTGTCGAGAAAATTAAGGAAGTTGCCGCTTCAAAAAACATTACGGCTTCGCAGCTTGCGCTCGCGTGGGTTTTGGCGCAAGGTCAGGACATCGTGCCGATTCCGGGAACAAAACGACGCACATATCTCGAACAAAATGCTGCTGCCGCCGATGTTGTTTTGAGTCAGGAAGACCTAGCGGTAATCGAAGATGTTTTCCCGAAAGATGCGGCTTCGGGTTCTCGCTATCCTGAAGCGATGATGAAATCGGTCAACGGATAAGAAAATATAAGGGCGATGTCTTGTCCTCGCCCGCATCTTTGATATGTATTAACGTCGGGCGACCACAAGGAATCGCTCCTACAATTTTCAAATGGAAAATTACTTACAGCCGACCGAATTTTTGAATTACGACAATGAATCCGTGCGCGAATTTGCGGAGCGAAATTCCGACGGCGCAACAACAAATAAGGAAAAAGCAGTCAAACTTTATTACGCCGTGCGCGACGGTTTTCAGTATAATCCGAATGTTTTGGACTTGAGTCGCAAAGGCTTAACGGCGAGCGATTTGCTGAAAAGAAATCGTGGTTACTGCGTCGAAAAAGCGGTTTTGCTGGCGGCAGTTGCAAGAGCTGTTGATATTCCGAGTCGTTTGAGTTTTTATATCGTCAGAAATCACATTGCGACCGATAAGCTTGAAAAACTTTTGCGAAAAAATTATCTGGTTTTTCACGGCGCGGCGGAAATGTTTCTGGACGGGAAATGGCTGAAAACGACTCCGGCGTTCAACAAAAGATTGTGTGATTTTCTCAAAGTCGAACCATTGGAATTTGACGGCGAAACTGATTCGATATTTCAAGAATATGATAAATCGGGCAATGTTTTTATGGAATATCTGCAGGATTACGGTGCGTTTGACGATTTGCCGTATGAATTATATTTGAGCGAGTTGCAGAAACATTATCCGCATATTTTTGAAAGTGAAAAATATACGAGCGGAAATTTGATTTACGATTTTACAAGGTGAGAAAAGAAATTTAGCCGCAGATTTACGCAGATGAACGCGGATTAAAAATAAGATAAATTATGTAGAAAATCTGCGTTTATCCGCGTTCATCTGCGGCAAAAATAAAAGAATTATGAGTGAAAAAATAAAAAGTTACGCGGCGATGGAAGCCGGTGGGAAATTAGAAAAATACGAATATGAAGCGAGCGAACTCGGAAGTGAGGAAATCGAGATTGATGTTGATTTTTGCGGCATTTGCCATTCCGATCTTTCGATGTTGAATAATGAATGGCGAATGACCGAATTTCCGTTTGTCGGCGGTCACGAAGTCGTCGGGAAAGTCGCAAAGACGGGCGAAAATGTTAAAGGTTTGAGCGTCGGCGATACGGTCGGTTTGGGTTGGAACGCGGAAACTTGCGGGCATTGCGACAATTGTATTTCGGGTTTTCAGATAAATTGTCCTGAACTTGTCGGCACGATTGTCAAACATCACGGCGGATTTGCCGAGAAAGTGCGCTGTAATTGGGATTGGGCGGTGAAATTGCCGGATGAAATGGACGCTTCAAAAGCCGGACCGTTGTTTTGCGGCGGCATCACGGTTTTTAATCCGTTTGTGCAGAGCAATATTTTACCGACCGATAAAGTCGGCGTGATCGGCATCGGCGGTTTGGGACATCTCGCGTTACAGTTTGCCGATAAATGGGGCTGTGAAGTGACGGCGTTTACGTCCGATTTGTCGAAAACCGACGAATTAAAGGCGATGGGCGCGGATTACGTCGTTAATTCGCGCGACGATGCGGAACTGGAAAAATTGAAAGGGAAATTTGATATGATTCTTTCGACCGTCAATGTTCCGCTCAACTGGAAAGGTTATCTGAACGCGCTCGCGCCGAAAGGAAAACTGCATCTCGTCGGCGCAGTTTTACAGCCGATTCCGGTCGGCGCGTTCGATCTGATTTCCAAACAAAAAATCG
The DNA here is from genome assembly GCA_038235165.1 of Pyrinomonadales bacterium. GTDB lineage: Bacteria > Acidobacteriota > Blastocatellia > Pyrinomonadales > Pyrinomonadaceae. The sequence continues at coordinate 5,129 of JBBSUG010000074.1, read as the reverse complement.
TGACGGGAACGGCAACCGGAAGTCCGTATGTCGTTAGAAAAATGGTAGAATTTTGTGCCAGACACAATATCGAAACCGTCACGGAAAACTACAAGATGTCGGAAATCAACGAAGCGTTTGAGCATCTCGAAAGCGGTAAAGCGCGTTACAGAATTGTTTTGGAAAACGATTTTTAAGTAATATAAAGATATGAATGATGAAAAAATAGTTTTGGTGGCGCGTTTGAAAGTTAAGGAAGCCAAAATCGAAGAAACCAAAAAGGCGGCTCTCGCAATCGTCGCGGATTCGCGGGCGGAAGCGGGAAATGTTAATTACGATATTCATCAGGCGATTGATGATCCGACGGTTTTCGTCTGGCACGAAACGTGGGCAAATAAAGCCGCGATTGAGGAGCATTTTGCAACTGATTTTTTTAAGAATTTTGCCGCGACAGTCGAAAAAATCGCTGTTGAACCGCCGCAAATCACTTTGACGAAGATGATTACTGAAAAAGATTAGAAATTTACGAATAAAGGAGAATAAAATTATGAAATTTACAAGAAAAGCGGAAGCCGAATGGAACGGCTCAATTATGGAAGGCAAGGGAAAAGTGAAACTCGGAAGCAGCGCGTTTGAAGGCGCGTATTCTTTCAAGTCACGTTTTTCGGAAGACGAGGAACAAAAAGCGACGAATCCCGAAGAATTGATCGCCGCTGCACACGCCGGTTGTTACACGATGGCACTTTCGGGGAATTTGGGCAAAGCCGGATATGAACCGAAAAGTATTCACACGACAGCGAATGTCAAAATCGAAAAGCAAGGCGACGGTTTTGTGATTCCGAATATTGATCTGACGACCGAAGCGGAAGTTGACGGAATCGAAGATGAAGAATTCCAGAAAATTGCGGAAGAAACGAAGAAAACTTGTCCGGTTTCGCAGGTTTTGAGCGGTGCGGAAATTAGTTTGAAGGCAACTTTGAAATAATTGCAGATATTTAAGAATTTGCTCGCGAAATATGCGAAAGGACGCGAAAAAAAGAGAAAGTCAATTGAAACTTTCTCTTTTTTGATTTAGCGTGTTTCGCGTATTTCGCGAGTAATACTTTTTTGATTATTTGTTCTGCGCTTTGGATTTTTCATCATCAAGCCCGCGCCCGGTTTTATGCTGTAATTCGTCAATTCGTTTTGACGCTTCGGCTTTTGTCAGGGTTTCGTCGAATTCTTCGTGCGCTTCTTCCGAAAGTGTCTGCAAATACGACGCTTGTGCGCCGGTCATCTTTTCATCGCCGGTCGTCCAATTGTCCGGGTCTTTAATCGTGTTGCTCTCGTCGGCATTTTGCGGTGTCTTTTTATCGGTCATTTCCATTTACTCCTTGCTTGTATTAAATTGTTTCACTAATAAAACGTAAAACTGTCTATTGCACGTCTTGTGCCAGAAGAGGTTGGAAAAACTAAAAATTTGAAGAGGACTTTCGACCGGTTGCATCGGAATTCATCATTTTTAAAGTATTGAATCAGATCAAGAATTGTCTGCTGTAGAAAACTCAGATTCTAAACTTCTGCGTTCTTTCACCTTAATTCTATTACATTTCTACTTGTTAATTGTAACTATGTTTGTTACAATTCAGGTAATGATAACGGTTGGAATAAAGTGCGGCATTAAAGTAATTAGAAGAATGTCAGTTTACGGAATTGAACTGATTCCGCTCGAACGAGAATCTGTTGATTGATTTAAATTCGGCTTTGCGGTTCATTTGCCGGTTAAGCTATAATCGAGTTTATTTGGCAGTTGGGATATATTGTTAAAGTATAAAAGGTTAGACAAGGAGATAAAAATGGGAGATTTTGCAAAACAAGCGACCGATTCAAATTTTGAAACGGATGTATTAGGTTCGGACAAACCGGTCCTCGTTGATTTTTGGGCTGAATGGTGCGGACCGTGCCGGATGATCGCGCCGTCGGTCGAAGCGATTGCCGAAGAATACGGCGATAAAGCGGGCGTTTACAAAATGAATGTGGACGAAAATATGAACGTGCCGCAGCGTTTCGGCATTCGCGGCATTCCGACGCTGATCGTTTTCAAAGGCGGTCAAGAGCAGGAACGCATCGTCGGCGCGGTGACGCGTGAAGCGATTGCGAAAGTGATTGATAAATACATCTAGTTCAAGGATAAATACTGAGAAATGAGGAATGAATCGGAAACTTGTTCCGGTCATTCCTTTTTTTAATTTTGAATAATATGAAAGCAATAACCGTTAGAGAGTTCGGCACACCGGACGTAATGAAAATCGAAGACGTAACAGATCTAACACCCGGTCAAAGTCAAATACTCGTTCGCGTCAAAGCGGCGGGGGTTAATCCGGTTGATACTTATATTCGTTCGGGAACTCACGCGCAAAAACCCGAATTGCCCTACACACCCGGCAAAGATGCAGCGGGAATTGTCGCAAAAATCGGCGCAAACATCACAAAATTCAAAGTCGGCGACCGAGTTTTGACGACCGGTTCGGTGTCGGGAACTTACGCCGAATATTGTTTATGCGATGAAAATCAGCTCATCAATTTGCCTGAAAATGTTTCGTTTGAACAAGGCGCGGGCGTTTTCGTGCCGTATTCCACCGCCTTTCGCGCACTTTTTCAAAAAGCAGACGGAAAGTCAGGCGAAACCGTTTTGATTCACGGCGCGTCCGGCGGAGTCGGCATTGCGGCGATTCAATGGGCGAAAAACGCCGGATTGAAAATAATCGGCACGGCGAGTTCCGAGAGCGGAAAAAATCTTGTTAGAGAACAGGGGGCAGATTTTGTTTTCGATCATTCAAAAGAAAATTATCTCGACGAAATTCTCGACGCGACCGGCGGCAGCGGTGTCAACATCATCTTAGAAATGCTCGCCAACGAAAATCTCGTCAAAGATTTCGACGTGCTGGCAACATTCGGCAGAATCGTCATCATCGGCAGTCGCGGTTCCCTCGATTTCGCGCCAAGACTGGCGATGAGAAAAGATGCTGATATTTTCGGAATGTCGCTGTTCAACGCGTCTGATGTGGAAATGAACGAGATTTACACGGCGATTTTTAGCGGTTTGAGCGAAGGTTTTTTGAATCCGATTGTCGGTAAAACTTACGACTTGAAAGACGCATCCGAAACGCACCGCGAAATCAATGAGAGCAAAGCATCGGGTAAGATTGTTTTGCAAATTTCACCTTGATTCAATGTTAGACGTTACTTTCCAGATGCCGCACGATTCGGTAAGGCAATTAATTTTCTCTCCTGGTATTTGCAGAAATGCACTGAATTCCAATTAAATTATAAGCTCGAAAACAGATATTTATTTCTTTTCCGATAAAGCATTCCGAGGCAAGTTTAGAACGAATGACCACTCTCCACTTTTCGTTACTTGCACAACAACAGTTTACAACTCTTATCAGCAACAATTTGCATAATTAATCATCACCAGTTAAATATTCCCAAGTAACAAAGCCAAAATAAAGTGACCCGTTTCAATTTGATAAAGCATATCGCCAAGTCAGAACCATCTGCGGTGGCGGACGGTTGAACGTCATTAACTTGAACGCTGATAGTAAAACAAATCAGTTTATCAGCTTAAACCATTCGTTTGCGGCAGGTGGTTCTGCCACATCACAAAAATTAAATGAGTTACTTTGTTTTTGATTTCTAATACTAGCCGTATTCTCAAATCATCAAAGTTACCGCTTCAAATCGAAAAAATACCTACAAGTAGCTAGAAGAAATACCCACAAGGGGGTATTTCAATTTCATTTCGATTTATTTATATTTTATTTACTACTGAACTATTAATGTTGCTGACCGCATTTGCCGGTCAGCAAGCAAAATATCAAAAACGTCGGCAGCTAGTAATTAAAAGCTGAAAATTGAAGGAGTGAAAATCAAGTGAAAAAAATTATCTTATTAATCGTGCTGTTGATGTTGGTCGGAAGTATCTCCGTCGGAACCTACTTTTTTAGCGATCATCTCGCCGGCGTGCAGGAAGAATTTGAGGGCGGTGATCCCGATATGCCTTCGCAATTCCAAACCGGGATGACGCAGGAAGAATATTTGCTCGCCCGCGCCGAGGCTGTCGGCTTCAAACGCGGCATCGAAAAAGATAAGCCGTTTGACCCGACGCTCCGCCCGAAGGCGATTGCGAAAATGGACAAACAGGAAAAATCTCGGCTGCAGGGCGATGCTCCCAAAGCGGTCACGGCGGCGTGGACACCGATTGGTCCCGCACCGATTCCGAACGGACAAACAGTGGGCGTATCAACCGCCGTTTCCGGTCGCGTCACGTCAGTCGCCGTGCATCCGACCAATCCGAGCATCGCGTTTGTCGGCACCGCGCAAGGCGGTTTGTATCGAACGACTGACGACGGTCACGACGTGGACATCGTTGATGGATGCGGCGGCTTCGCTCGCCATCGGAGCGGTGACGATTGACCCGACTGACCCGACAATTGTTTCCGACAGCACGGGCGAAGGCAATTTTGTACAGGATAGTTTTTTCGGGGTCGGTTTATACCGCATCGAGAATGCTCTGAGCGCGGCTCCTGTTGTCAAAGGTCCGTTTGAAACGCGCATTAACGGTGACCGCTCACACGATTTCATCGGCACTTCGATTACCAAAATCATCGTTGACCCGAGCAGCCACAATAATATTTTGGTCGGCAATTCATACGGCGTAGGCGGAGTTGGCAGCAACGGAGTTTGTTGCGCCAATCCAAATACTTCCGGTCTCCTCGGTCTGTATTTATCGAACAACGCGCAGGCGGGGAACCCGAATTTCGTCAGTGTCACCGGGCTTCCGGGCAGCGGCGCAATCGGGGGCATTACGGATATTGTGATGGAGCCGGGAACGTCCAACACGGTAGTTGTCGGAGTGCGGGATGAACAACAACAGTTCAGTGGTGTTTACCGTTCGACCAACGCCGTTACCGGAGGGGCGGCTTCGACCTGGACGAAAATTGTGCACTACTCTGGAACAAAATATATAATAGACATCTTTCCTAAATAGTTTATGGAGAAGCATATTTAAGATGATGAGTTGAAAGTTTCAAGTTGACGATGGCTGATACTACCTTCCAGTGCTTCTCATAGTTTTTATGCTTGCCTCGATATTGTTCTTTGCAAATTTT
>JBBSUG010000073.1:0-12322 GCA_038235165.1 Pyrinomonadales bacterium | reverse complement strand
GCGACCCAGTGGTTAAAAGCCACTTGCTCTACCAACTGAGCTATCGGACCACACGGGCTGATAATTTTTTGTAACTACCAACCGAATTTATGATTCTACATATCTTGAACGGAGTTGGCAAGTTTCGTGTGAAACTTTTCTCAAGTTTTTTAATTTTTAAACCAACTCTCCATTATTGAGTCCTGCAAAATCACTGTTTGGTCACGTTCCGGTCCGGTCGAGATCAGACCGATTTCTACGCCGATTGAGTTTGACAGGAAATCAACATATTCACGCGCTTTAGTCGGTAACTGCTCGATTTTGGTCATTCCAAGCGTTTCGCTTTGCCAACCTTCAAGCGTTTCGTAAATCGGTTTGATCTGCCGCAAATCAAGCGAAACTGCCGGGAAAGTATCAACTTTTTCGCCGTTAATTTCGTAGCCGACACAAACTTTTATTTCCTCCAAAGCGTCGAGAACGTCCAGTTTTGTCAACGCGACGGAGTTAAATCCGTTTAATTCGGCGGCGTATTTGGTCGCCACCGCGTCAAACCAACCGCAACGTCGCGGACGTTTCGTGACCGAACCGTATTCGTTGCCGCGCTGTCTGATTAAATTGGCGACATCTTCCTCGTCGTCGAGCATTTCGGTCGGAAAAGGTCCTTCGCCGACGCGGGTCGTGTAAGTTCTGACGATGCCGAGAACGCCGGAAATATGGTGCGGCGGAATGCCCGCGCCGACTGCTGCGCCGCCCGCCGTCGGATTTGACGACGTAACGAACGGATAAGTTCCGTGATCAACGTCCAAAAGAGTCGCCTGTGCGCCTTCGAGCAGGATTTTTTTGTTTTGTTTACCGGCTTCCGACAGAAAGTGTGACGTTTCGCAGACATACGGGCGCAGTCGTTCAGCAAGAATGGAGATTTCCTCGTAAATCTCATCCGAACGAAGCGGTTCGCGTCCGTATAAAACGATGACACGGTTTGCCTCTGCCAAATTTCTTTCGATCCGTGATTTTAAGAGTTCGGGAACGAGCGCGTCGGACACGCGAATCCCGCGCCGTCCGGCTTTGTCTTCATACGCCGGACCGATGCCGCGCAACGTCGTGCCGATTTTTTCGTTGCCCAGCCGTTCTTCCGAAGTGTGATCCAAAGCGCGGTGATAAGGCATTATCAAATGAGCGCGGCTCGAAACTTTCAGACGTTCCGGCGCAACCGAAATGCCCTGCGCTTCCATCTGGTCAACTTCCTCGAAAAATGCTTTCGGGTCAATGACCATCCCGTTACCGAGAACACAGGTTTTCCCCTCGTGAATGATTCCCGACGGCAAAAGCCTCAAAACAAATGCTTTATCGCCGACGTAAACCGAGTGTCCGGCATTGTGTCCGCCCTGATAGCGGGCGACAATATCGAATCTGTCAGCCAGCAAATCAACAACTTTTCCTTTTCCTTCGTCGCCCCATTGTGCGCCGATGATAACAATAATCATAAACTAAAATGTTTTCGTCAGTTGATATAATTGAACGTAATTTCGTGCCGCGTTCTCCCACGAATTGTCTTCGGTCATCCCGTTTAATTGCAGTTTGCGCCACGCTTCCGGTTCGTAATATACGAACAGTGCTTCGTAGATTTTTTCGAGAAATTTGTCCGCGCTGAAATCTGCGAATTTGAAACCGTTGCCTTTGCCGCCCACGACATCAAAGTTTTGCACCGTGTCTTCCAAACCGCCGACGGCGCGAACAATCGGCACGGTTCCGTAACGCAGTGAATACATTTGATTGAGTCCGCACGGCTCGAATTTCGACGGCATCAAAAACATATCCGCACCAGCTTCGATCAAGTGCGCTAAATCTTCATTGTAGCCTTTAAAAATACCGACTTGCTGCGGCGCGTAATCTCTTAATTTTTGCAGAAAATCTTCGTAACGGCTGTCGCCCGAACCGAGCGCGATAAAATATGCGCCGGTCGCTAAAATTTCGCCCGCCGTCTGCTGAATAAGTTCAAAACCCTTCTGCGCCGTCAGTCGTGTGACGCTGGCGAACACCGGGCGGTCGAGATTAACCGGCAGGAAAAAATGTTCGAGCAGGGCGCGTTTGCACATCTCTTTGCCGTCGAAATGCTGCGCGTTGTAATGAGCGGGCAAAACCTTATCCGTCGCCGGATTCCATTCGTCGTAATCAACGCCGTTGACGATGCCGAAAAACTTGTCGCTGCGCTGCCGCAAAAGCCAATCGAGTCCGTAACCGTTTTCGGGTCGCTGTACTTCTTGGGCGTAAGTGCGCGAAACGGTCGAAATCATATCGGCGGTCGCTAAACCGGCTTTGAGTGCCGAAGCTGCGCCGTCAGCCATAAAAGCGTTGCGCTCGAAATCGCTGCCGAAACCCATTTTCCATAGTTCGCCCGAATCGAAAACGCCTTGGTACGCGAGATTATGAATCGAAAAAACCGTTCGCGTCTTTGCCCAATAAGAATCCCAAAATCGCAAATGCGCGATTTTCACCGTTGCAAATCCGCAGTGCCAATCGTTCAGATGCACGATGTCCGGCGGCGCACCGACGCGCTTTATCAAAGCTAATGCGGCTTGATTAAAAAATGCGAACCGTTCGTAATCTTCACGAAAACCGTAAATCGAAGACCGGTGAAAATACTCCGGCGCGTCAATCAAAAACGTCGGCGACCCGTTCGCTTCCGAATAAAAAGCCTTCGTCCGAACCGTTCCGCCGCGCCATTCGACATTCAAATCGTCAATCGCCAAATGCCCGATGTCTTTGCCTTTCGTCTGCAAATACAGCGGCGTAATCAAAAAAGCATCAACGCCGACGCGCCGCAAAGCCTTCGGCAGCGCACCGGCAACATCGCCGAGTCCACCCGTTTTTGAATATGGAACTGCTTCCGCAGCTAAAACCGCTACTCGCAAATTATTTGTCCTCTTTTTATTTAAAATGTCGTTAAATCCATTGAGATTCTAACAATAGTTCACTCATTCGTCTAATTAGCGGTCAACGGTTTTAAACTCCAACTTTTATATATTTAACGCCGATTATCTTTCTTGACTTGCGATTTTAATGAGAGTAAAAATAAGTTCGTTATTTACTTTATGCTTATTTTTGATATTTAATTGATTGAGGTTTGACGATGAAACAATGTCCGCAATGTAATCGCACTTATGATGATTCGCAATCGTTTTGTCTAATGGACGGAACGCCCCTGATGATTGAAAGTGAACAGGAAACGGTAGTGCGGCAACCGCCCGCGCCCAAGAAAAAAGGCAAATTTCTGCTGTGGCTGGGGTTGACCGGTTTAGTGATTTTAGCTGGCGCGGTCGTCGCCGCACTCGTGTTTTACACTTACTTTAAAGCCGACGAAGCAGCGCGGACGAAACGCCAAACCAATGTCAGCGTTCCGAAAAACTCGACATCACCTTCGATTACGCCTTCGACACCGAAAGTTACACCGATACCGGGCATCACACCCGAAAGTTCGCCGACGGCGGAATCTTCGCCGAAAACCGAATTACAAAAACCGACCCCGAACAGTGACGATGCGGAGGAAATCACGCCGATTCAATGGAAAACGTCGGCAGTCAGCTTCAAAGAAATTGACGGTCAAACTTACAGATTCCGCTGTCCTGCAAACGGCACGGCGGGTTCGATTTGGGGAAGCGGCATCTACACGCAGGATTCCTCGATTTGCACCGCTGCCGTCCACGCCGGATTATTCAGCCTCGCCGACGGCGGCGTTGTGACCATCGAATTTCGTCCCGGTCGCCAAACTTACGGCAGCACCGAACGCAACGGCATCACATCAAACACTTTCGGCGAATACGCGCATAGTTTCGTCGTGCGTTGAATTCATATGGCGACAATCTCGCTCGACATCCTACGCAAATTCGTCCGCGATGAAACGGTTGATCTTTGTTATAGTTCACCCCCGTTTAATTCAAAGCGCAATTACAATCAGATTTACAACAACATTGGCGGCGAAGATCGAGGCACGGCGCAGGCGTTTGTTGATGCGTGGACGTGTTACAGATAAGGAATTAGCAAAAGCTGAATTTTTTATATAGAGTAAAAAAATGCCATTTTTCGATAAAAAAATCCTCTTTTGTCCTCGCTGTTACAACCAAAACGCAATCGGCAGCGAATTTTGTGGAAGCTGCGGTCTTAAGTTACCGACTTTGCAATCCGATTATATAAATACAATTGTGCAATCTGCTCGTGAAATTATTCTCCAGAAAAAACAATTACACGCTGATGTTTCCAATCTAAATGAAATTTATCAAAGACTTAAAAGCGAAAAAGAATCACTTGAAAATCAATTAGAGTTAGAGAAAGATTACATTAAAAGTGAAATTGTCATAATCAAACCTTATTTGGAAGAACAATCTAACAAATTAGATAACTTACAGGCTGAAACAGCAGTTTTTGATTTATGATTTTATGAATCTCGTTACAGATTTGAATCTTCTGATGTTTATCGGTTGCGTCTTAACCAAATTAGAGAACAGCAAAAACAACTTATTAAAACAAAGAAAGCGGCAATTTGTATGGCTGAATGGACAGTAAACAATAGTCGCGTCGAAGGACGAAAACAAATTAATGACACATTAAAATTGATGCTGTTTGCTTTCAATGGCGAATCCGACGTGGCAATCGCAAAAGTTAAATACAACAATGTTGCTGAAGCGGAAAAACGCATTAAAAAAACTTTTGAATTGATAAATAAATTAGTTACCACTCAACAAGCATATATCAGCCAAGAATATCTCAATCTTAAATTGGAAGAGCTTTATTTAGCCCACGAATATCAGGAGAAAATCCAAGAGGAAAAAGAAGAACAGCGTCGTATCCGCGAAGAAATACGTGAAGAGGAAATTGCGCGGCGGGAAATTGAAAAAGCCTTGCAGGATGCAGTGCGTGAAGAAACTCGTTATGAAGAGGCTTTGCGTAAAGCGCGTGAAGAAGTTGAAAAAGTCAGCGGTGAAAAACAAGATAAATTGTTGGCACAAATTGAATTGTTGCAGCAAAGATTAGTCGAAGCGCAATCTAATCGAGAACGTGCTATCTCTCGCGCTCAGATGACTCGTTCCGGTCACGTCTACGTTATTTCAAATGTTGGTTCATTTGGCGAAAACATTTACAAAATCGGCATGACGCGAAGACTTGACCCAATGGATAGAGTCAAAGAACTTGGCGACGCTTCGGTACCATTCAAATTCGATGTTCACGCTATAATTTTTTGTGAAGATGCGCCAGCACTCGAAAATAAACTGCATCGAAAATTTCACTACCGACGAGTCAATCAAGTAAATTATCGCCGTGAATTTTTCCAAGCATCGTTGAAAGAAATCGCCGAAGCCGTTCATGAATTTCACGGACAAATTGAATTCACACTTTTGGCAGAGGCGGAAGAATACAGAAAAACTTTGTCATTTATGGAAGAGAGTAAGAAAGCAGATTTTGTGATGCCGGATTTTCAAGAATCCGACTTTCTGGAAATATGAATCAACGGTTTTCAAAAATTATTTGAATAGCCTTATTAAAAATTTATACTTAAAGTTGGACTGAATTTTGAAAGTTGATTGCTTCGGTAAATTGCGCTGATTGATTATTTAATCGGTCGGATTTATAAAGGAGATAACTGTAAACTTATGAAGGCAATTAAAATAATTCTCGGAATTTTGTTGGTGTTAGGAGCTTTGAGGAATTTGTTCGATATAGGCAGGATGCCTATATTCTAGCTTATCGGATATATGACCGTAACGATATTTTTCTTTATTGTCGGCGCGTTTCTTTTATATTCCAGTCTTAAACCGAAGCCGCCGAGTATTAGTATTTCGGGCGAAGATCAAGATTAACGGATTATTTTCGCCATTAGTTTTTGATAATTATGTCATTAATATTTAATGTGTTTTCGGTCATCACCGAATTTCCGCCGAATCGCGCCCATTTTTCCTTCTCGCGTGAATCAATTTGTCGCCAATCGCAATTGTGACCACCCAGATCAATCCGACGGCGAAACCCGCGACGACATCGCTGGGGTAGTGAACGCCGAGATAAATGCGCGAAATGCCAATTAGCAGAACCATCGCCGCGGCTGAAATCCAAACGGTTATTTGCAGCCATAATTTATCGGTGCGGGCGATTAGAATTGCGGCTAATGCGCCGTAAAAACAAAATGAGGCGAGCGAATGACCGCTGGGGAAACTGTATGAGGCGGGCAGAATCGTATCGAAAAACGGTTGGGGGCGCGGGCGTTTGAAAGACAATTTTAACATAAGCATCAAAACGCTCGAACCGATGGTCGTAATGGTGAAAATTAACGCGCCGTGGCGATGTTTTTTCAAATACAGCGTGATGACGACAATCACGCCGAAAATTACCAGAAATAACGTCGAGCCGAGAAAACTCGCCAACTGCATCGCGGAAGTCAACGCCGGGAACGCTAATCCGTGAACGAAATTTCTGACAACTTCATCAAACCGGCGCGTGTCGCCTTCGAGCATTTCGTCCGCCAACCAGCCGAAAAAAAACAGGGCGGCGATTGCCAATCCGATCCCGAAAAACAAAACAGAACCGAGCGCGAGCCGCACGCTGCCGAAAAAACTGATTAACCGCCGCAAAAGCGTGTTGAGAAATGACATTTGTAAATAATCGAACTGTAAAATATCGCCAACCGATTTTATCAGCATTTTGGCGCGGGGAAAAATCTTGTGGTATGTTTAGATAGATAGACTTTACCCAAAATCTATCGGTAATTTTACCCAAATTTATAAAATCAAACTTTGACGTTAAACTTTTACGGGCGTTGAAAATATACTCGAAATTTTATGAAAGTTGATATGTCTCCAAAAGCGGTTAAAAATCGGCTCAAATTGGTTTCCCAACTCCGGCATTTAAGCGTTTCATTGGGAAAAGCCAAAAAAGAAACTGATTTGCGAAGAAGTGCTGACAAGATTTCTAAAGACGGAGAATCAGATGAAAAAATTTTACTCGAAATTTAGAATTGGTTTGATAACATTCGCGCTTGGTTTGGCGAGTGTTTTTATGATGAACGGTTCGCTGAAATTGTCTAATGATATTCCCGTCGTTTTACCTAAAACTCAAACTGAATCGCCTATTATTGTTTTTCCAAGACGTAAAAGTGAAACATTAAATGGCTCATTTTGGGGCGGCGGCACAGCAGGCGGCGCAGAATTCAAGAAACTTTCTATACGAAAAACCAAACAATAACTGGAATGAAAACTTCAAAACAAAAAACACGCCTGCGTGAATTGACCGAAGAATTTGAACGGCTCGAACGCAAATTAAAACTCGGCGGCGGCGCAGCGAAAATCGAAAAGATTCATAAACAGGGCAAATTGACGGCGCGTGAACGGGTTGATTTGCTGTTTGATAAAGACGCTTATCAACAGGAAATCGGCTTGCTTGTTGCCTACGACGAATACGGCGGGCAGGCACCGGCGGCGGCAGTCGTCACGAGCATCGGCAAAATTCACGGGCGCGAATGTGTCGTCGTGGCGAATGATGCGACGATTAAAGCGGGTGCGTGGTACCCGGAAACGATTAAGAAAATTCTGCGCGCGCAGGAAGTTGCGATGCGCTGTCGTGTGCCGATCATTTATCTGGTTGATTCGGCGGGTGTCAATCTGCCGTATCAGGGCGGCGTTTTCCCCGGTCAGTACGGCGCGGCGCGGATTTTTTATTACAATTCGATTATGCGGCGATATTTGAAAGTGCCGCAAATTTCTGCCGTGATGGGAATGTGTGTCGCGGGCGGCGCGTATCTGCCTGCTCTGTCGGACGTGATTTTGATGGTCGAAGGCACGTCGTTTATGGGACTCGGCGGCGCGAATCTGGTTAAAGGCGCGACCGGACAGACGATTGACAACGAAACTCTCGGCGGCGCGATGACGCACAACGCGGTTTCCGGTGTGGCGCATTATCACACGAAAAATGAGGAAGAATGTCTCGAAAAAATTCGCAAACTCGTTTCCGAACTGCCGAATAAGTTTCAGACAAATGTTTCGATTGAAAAAGCGACAAAACCTAAATTTGCGGCGGAGAAACTGTACGAAATAATCCCCGAAGACCACCGCGCCGGTTACGAAATGCGCGAGGTTTTAGGCAGTATTTTAGACGGCGGGGAACTCGACGAATTTCAAGCCGATTACGCCAAAGAGATGATCTGCGGCACGGCGCGAATCGGCGGCATTCAAATCGGCGTTCTCGCCAACCATCGCGGAATGGTCAAACAAACGGGAAAACCACCCAAATTCGGCGGCATTGTCTATACCGAATCGGCGGAAAAGGCGGCGTATTTTATCGAAAACTGCAACCGTCACGGCACACCGATTTTGTTTGTGCAGGACGTTTCCGGGTTTATGGTCGGCGCGGAAGCCGAACATTCGGGCATTATTCGCGCCGGGGCGCATTTTGTCGAAGCGATGGCTTGCGCCGCCGTTCCGAAGCTCGTTTTGACGATCAACCACGCATCCGGCGCGGGTTATTACGCGATGGCGGGACAGGGTTTCGACCCGGACTTTATTTTTTCGCTGCCCACCGGCAGAATGGGCGTAATGGAAGGCGATTCCGCCGCCGTGGCGATTTACGGAACGCAAATCGAAAGACTTAAAAAAGAAGGCAAAGAACCCGGCGCGGAAATGCTTGCTGAAATGGACGAAGTGCGTGAAACTTATGACCGCGAATTGGATGCGAAATACGCGGCGGCGCGTGGTTTTGTAGATGCGATTGTCACGCCGGAGAATTTGCGTTCCGCGCTGCAAATTGCACTTGAAACTACTTTGAATACTGACAAACCGCATTTAGGCGCATTTGTTTTGCCGGGTAATCTTCATTGAATTGAAATTTGTGCATAATTCGGAAAGGGTGAAAGATGGAGGGACAAATAAACGAAAATGTTTTTTGTTAACCATTTGCGAATAACCACAAGAAAAACGCGATTTGAGAGGTCTTATGAAATTGAAAATTATTGTAAATATAGCGTTTATTATAATTTTTCTGGTCAATTCGCATTTAATTACAAAAGCTGATGAGCCGCTGCCGCCGCCAGCCGATTATTCGATTTCATCACAAAATAATAAATTTGAGGCTTTTTTTGATGTCAAAAATGATTTCACATTCGTTTATAAAATTGAAAAAGTAAAGCGAAAAGTCACAAAAACAAAACTCTGGGAAATGCCGGGTTGGTATCGCAACGCGTTTCTTTCGAATGACGGCGAAAATTCGATTGCCGTCTATGATGGCGCAAATCTGCTCGAACTCGATTATAAAGTGAATCAGGTAATGATTAGTTTTTATCAGCAAGGGAAATTGTTGAACGAAATTCGTCTCAATCAATTGATTAAAAATCCTGTTCCTGAAAATCTTGAAAGAACAGTGTCGCACTACAAATGGGTAAGCACTCACGGATTAAACAATAAACAGATTTTTGAGGTCAATACCGCCGCCAAAAAAAGATTTCTTTTCGACATCAAGACCGGCTTGCCATCTGAGGGAACATTACTATATTCAGCAGATACAAAATCAGGTCAAGCCGGCACCGTGAAAAAATCGGTCGAGGATTCTACCGAAAAAACGAATAATTGCCGGTTTGCGCTTTTCTTGGCTGCCGGACTTGCCGTTTTGCTGCCTGAATTTACTTCGAAGTTCAAACGATTTTAGATAGAGTTCGGTTAAAATATTCAAACGATTTTTTTACGCCGATTTTCATTATTTGGTAAATGTCATTGAGACGGCGAACTTTTTGCGATTTGCCGGAAACGCGAACACATGCCGCGCTCTGAAATTGCGACCGACCCGCTTCTGCTTTTTGATTTCAGCACGGTTCCGCCTTCGACCGGTAAAATTATCGTGGTGTGATCGCTGAAACTCAAAAAACATTATATATTGTAAGCACTTATGAAATTTACAACCGAAGAATTTCTGGCGAAACTGCCGCTGCCCGCGAACGAAAAATGGGAGGACGGCATTTATTTTACGACCGCATTCAGACAAAAAAATATGAGTTTGGAATTCTTTGCCCCGCGCGGAATTGATTATCAAACTTTTCACGAAGAAGACGAATTCTATTTCATCGCCTGCGGGCGAAGCGAACTAATCATCGGAAATGCAACATTTCACTGTGAAGTCGGCGACTCTTTTTTTGTTCCTGCCAATGTTTCGCATAAATTTGAAAATTTCTCGCCCGATTTTGCGACGTGGGCAATTTTTTTCTAAATTCCAACCTTACCAATGAATGCCGACCAATCCAGTGCCGCTGACAGCCTCGCGGTTGAATTTATCAAGAACAAAATCGTCATCCGTTTTACGCGCCCGGAAATTCGCAATCCGCTTTCAATTGTCGTTTTAGAACGACTCGACCGAATTCTAGACGAACTCTCAAGCCAACGACAATCTAAAACAATTATTTTCACCGGAACAAAAGACGTGTTCGCGTCCGGCGCGAATTTGCGCGAGATTGCCGGAATCACCAAAGACACGGCGCGGGAATTCGCTCTGCGCGGGCAGAATTTGATGCAAAAAATCGCAGAAGCGCACACTGTCGCGGCGATCAACGGTTTTTGTTTTGGCGGTGCGCTCGATTTGGCGTTGGCGTGCAGAGTTCGCATCGCCGCGCCAAACGCGCAATTTTCGCATCCGGGCGCAAATCTCGGAATTATTACGGGCTGGGGCGGAACGCAGCGTTTGCCGCGTCTGATCGGCGAAGCCGCCGCGCTCGAAATGTTTTTGACGGCGAAAAAAGTTTCGGCGCAAGAAGCACTGCAAATCGGTTTGATTGATAAAATCGAGGAGAATCCGGCGACGCATTCGCTTGCAAACTATTGAACAATTTCTTCATCAATTCTTTATATGAAAAAGTTTTTAATCGGCTTGGTTTTGGCAAAAATCATTTTAATCTCGGCTTTTTTGTTTGCCGCGTGTCAGAGCGCACAGCTTTCACCGCTCGAAAAAAATGCGGAAGTTTCACCGACGGCGACTCCGAATAACACGGCTGATGACAACATCAATCGTTCGACCAGCGAACCTTACAAAGGCGATCTTTCGATTTTCGAGGACAATGACCGCGCAAAAAATTTACAGATTGACCGTGTGATGGACATCTTGAAAATTACGGACGGCAAAACCGTCGCCGACCTCGGCGCAGGCTCGGGTTGGTTCACCGTTCGTGCCGCCAAACGAGTCGGCGGCAAAGGAAAAGTGTTTGCGGTCGAAGTCAATCCTGATGCGATAAAATACATTGACGACCGCGCCAAAAAAGAAAATTTCTCCAACATCACGACGATTCTCGGCACGGAAGACGACCCGAAACTGCCGGAAAATTCGGTTGACGCGGTGCTGATCTTGAAAACTTACCACGAAATCGGGCAGCCGGTGAAGATTTTGGAAAATGTGCGAAAGTCGCTAAAAAAAGACGCGCTCGTCGGGATTATTGACCGCAACGGCAACGGCGAAGATCACGGAATCAACAAAGATGTCGTGATAGACGAATTAAAACGAGCCGGTTTTTCGCTGGCTGACCAATATGACTTTGTAAAACCTGACGGAATGGATTATTTTCTCATTTTTCGGGCGGCAAAATAGCTTCAATCAGAGTTGAAGCGTTTATCTTTTGATGCGGCTTCTGTTGCATATAAAATCGCTTGAAGTATGAAAAAAGAGCCGACAAATTAATTTGTCGGCTCTTTTTTTGATTGACGGGGTTTTCTCCCCCCGGATTATCTAGCGCGGCTGTGCCGTGAAATCTATTCCGTCTATGTCTTGCGCGATGTTAATCGTTCGCACATCGAACTTGTACTGCTTCGATTCCACTCTCACGACGTATGCTGCGCCCGACTCGACTTCCGCGATTCGGTAGTAGCCGAATCCGTTCGTCCGCGCCGTCGCTACCACACTGCCTGCGCTGTTTGTCACAACCACGCGAGCATTGGCAACGCCTCTGCCTTTGCCGGAGAGAACCCGTCCGCTCAAATTCGCGCCCGCCGCCGTCGCTCCGCCAATCGTGATCGTGCCGCCCGTGTAGGTCGGCTGTGTGATCGGGAAGTTCGGGTCAACCGGCGAGGCTTTCCGTCGCGCCGGGGTGTCCGTGAACGTGATCGGAGTCGTTCCCGCCGCTGCACCCGCCGCCACCGTGAATGTGACAGTGACGAGGGTTTTGTTATTTCCCTCGGCGATGGTGCCGCCCGTGAAAGTCGTCACCGAGAAACCGATCTGACCGGGATTGTTCGCATTAAACAGAACATCGCCGCCGCTGTTGCCGATGACGACACTCGGATTGGTCAGCAAAGCGGAATTAAAGGCGATGCTGAACGTATAACCCGCTTCATTG
>JBBSUG010000072.1:0-12384 GCA_038235165.1 Pyrinomonadales bacterium | reverse complement strand
CTGGGCATCGGGTCGCCTAACATAAAGTTCGCCCTGCCTTGTTCGCCTTGTTAATGTTTTTATACGGGTCGAGTCTGCATCACGCGCGTTCATCAAAACTCTCCTGTTTAATAAATGAGTGAAAACTAATAAAATCGGAAAAATTCACAAAATGATTTTTGTTATTCAACACCAAGAGCTTTGAAAACAGCATCCGAAGGAGTTGAATAAAAACTCGTTTGAAACTTTGCAAAAAGTTCCCCTGGTACTGTCGCAATATCGCCGACGCTGCTGAACGGCAGCAGAATCCGCTTTGCCCCGGAATCAAATGCGACCTGTAAGGTTTCGGCAAGATTAGAAACGGGAATAACACTGCCGCCCAGACTCATTCCGCCCAAAACTACCATCTGCGCTGCTACTGGTTTTTTCATCAGCCCCGAACAAAGTGAAACGAGCGTTGCCAGAGTCAGATTGCTCGTCGCGCCGGTGTTATTGAGTTCGATAAGATGCAGATGATAATCATTATCGCCGGCTTTCGCAGAAGATGTGATTTGTCCGAGATTGGCTTTGAAATAATCAAAGGCGACGCGGATTGATTCTTTTGCCGCCGAGCTTGAACCGACCCCGGAAATTGAAAGTTTGCCGCTTCCGGCAGTAACCTGCAATTCAAGGCGATATAATCCTAATAAATTCTCGCTGCCCGAAGCAACCGTATAGAGAGTGCCGGGATTTAATTGTCCTTCCGGGATCAACTTATCGCCACCTTGTTCGGGTAAACTGACGAAATTTTCGTTCAAATTTTCGTTTTCGATGTAGCTGAAATGCACATCATAAAATTCCATACCGCCGATTTTCTTGAGCTGTTCTTTGACACGGCGACGCGCTTCAAGCGCGTAATGCAGACATTCGGCAACCGCCGCCGCATCAAATTCGCCGTGCGGATAAAGCAATTTCAAAAGTCCTGAAACAGTCCGTTTAACAGCAATTGTGTCACGCTGATTAAGATTATTGCCTAATTTGAAATATTTATTGATGGCGTCGGAAAAATTGCGTTTCCGCATTTCTCTTAAGAATTCTGCCAGGTAATCGACAATAAAACCGTATTGATTGGTTAAATATTCGGGGCGCATCTTCGGGATTTCCCAGCCGGGCAAATAAGCGTGCATCCGGTCGAAAAACGCCGCGTCAACCATCGCGTCGGGAAATGGCGCAAATAGATGCGAAGTTTTTACCAAAGTTTCAACCGATTGATTGATGTTGCCGACAAAGACAAGTGACGCATCGGCACTAATCGAATCCCGTCCGCGCGAGAAACTGCCTGACGCCATAAAATCCTTCATTATCTGCACGCCGTCTTTATCCTTGAAAGTCATTCCGGCTACTTCGTCAAAGGCGACGACATCCCACACGCCGACCAGCCCGACAAGCCGGGAGGACATATTGTAAAAAAGATTGGCGACTGTAGTCTGCCCGCCCGAAACAAGAATACTGTTCGGGCTTATTTCTTTGTAAATATGACTTTTGCCCGTACCCCGCGGACCTAGTTCGCAGAGGTTATAGTTTTTTTCGACAAACGGAATCAGTCTGGTTAAAAAATGCCATTTTGTCCGCTCGTCAAAATGCGTCGGTTCAAGTCCGGTCGAGCGAAGCAGCGCATCCATCCATTCCGTTTTATTGAAATGCCGTCTGCCTTCAAACAACTCGCTTAAATCCATATTCGGCATCTGAATAGGTTTTAATTCCAGGAATACAAACGGCGATTCTTTCTGATTTTCTTCGTAATAATAAGCGAGCGTGACGATACACCAGATGCCGCCGACAAGGAGTTTTTCAAACTTTTTGACCATTCCGGGCGGAATATGAACGCCGCGAAGGTTGAGATTGATCAGCGTTGCTTCGTAAATGTCCTTTTTCTCGTTGAGTTTGACTGAAACCTTATCGATTACCTTGTATTGTCCGAGTTCGCGTATTTTTGATTTGATTTTTTCCGACTCGTCGGGACGAACATAATTTTCCGCCAGAATATCTTTGACTCGTATTAAACCTTCATTGATTGTGGATTCGTCATCGGACGCGCAATACATTCCGAGAAGATACTCCAAAACATAAACCGGAACATTCGCGCCTTCCTTAATGAGTTTCGTTAAATCCTTACGCACGACGCGCCCGGCGAAATGTTTGTTAAGTAAATTATTTAAACTAATTGTTTCGGTTTCTGTCATAAATTAAGATTTTGCCCGCGAATAATACGCGCAAGTCACGAAATAAAATCAAAGAAAATTAATTTTATTGTTTTCTTTTTAGTATCCTGCGCGTGTGATTCGCCGATAGTTTCCGCTTTCTAAAAATCGCTCGAAAAAGCAATGTCAATTACCACGGGCAATCGCAAATATTCCTTAACGACAGATTCATTATCGCTTAAAACCAGATAGTATTGCCGAGTTCGGTCGTAATTTCCCGCGCGTAAAGTAAGTGACGCATTGCGGCGCCGGTCTTCCATCGAATCGGAACGGCTGTCAAAGGTAACAACGGCTTCATTGCTGATAAGCGCGTCCTTTTCGTCACGCAGAGAAATTTGCAGGGTGCGCGGCAGATTTCGTTCGGAAACCGCTTCGGTCTGAATAAACTCAAACCGCTGGACGTTGTTGAAGATGCGCGTTAGATTTCCGAGAAGTGCCACGCCGACTCGTGAGATTTGAATTTTCTCAGCCGTTTTTCCGCGCAGTTTTTTGATCGTGATAACCGGGACGCAAATTTCCTGCGGCATCGCCCCGCCGTGAACAAAACGCGAGCCACCAGCAAAATGAAAACGATTCACGCCCTTCGGAATCATGAACTCCATCTCGCCCGCAATGCCCGCCGTATTTTTAATTTTCCCGTGCCAGGCGTTTTCCTGCGCGACAATCTGCGGATTGATGACATATCTTTTTTTGCGCTTTAAAACTTCGCCAGATTTAACTTCAAGCGAACTCCGGTCAACAGCTTCGGGAGGATTTTCCTGAAAAAGAAAGCCGTGATCGGCGGTGATAAAAATCTGACTTCCGTTGAGGCTGTTAAAAATGTAATTAACAGCGTTTCGCAACTCGGAAACAGCCTGCCGCGCCGCTTTGAAGGTTTCGCTTTCAGTACTTTGCGAGTCGCCGACAGCATCAATGACATTGTGATAAACGTAAACTATTTGCAGGTCGCGGACAAAATCTCGTCCTCCTTCTTTACCCAGATTGATAAAATCTTCAAACTTTACAGCCGTACCCTTGTATTTACCCAAAACGGCATCACGACCGGAAACTCCCGCCGTTGATTGCGCATCGGCATAAAGCGTATCGGCGTTCGGGTTCGGTGATTTGTAATCTAATGTTTCGTGCGGAAGCAAAGATGCCATCCCGAGCGCGGTGTAGCTCGGCACCACGCCGAGCATCGCTCCCGTGTCCGCTTCGAGCAAAGCCTTGCCGCTTTTGCGGGCATCGGTATTCAATTCACGAGTCAATTCTTCGGCGCACTCAAACCTGAAAGCGTCACTGATAATGACGTAGATTTTTCGTTCCGCGGACTCGCCGGCAAGCGGTTTGACGAACTGCCGGAAAAATTTATATTGATTGGTTGCGCCCTCGACGCGCCAATTATTAAACAGCTCTTCGTGTTCAACAGCCTTTCCCCAGACGATTGCCAGATTTTCCACAAACCAGTTGCCGTAAGCGTTTTCGATGTTTTCGGTCAGAAGTTTGAAGGCGTTCCAACCTTCAAACTTCATTTCGTTCGCGGCTTCGCAAAACCTTCGGTAATACTGGTCGAATTTAAACAATTCTTCGCGGTAAGCCGTAAAAATCGCCGCCGCGTTCGGAAAATTAAAGCCATCCTCGTATTTTTCGCGCAGCCGGTAAAATTCCAGCCCGGCGGCGAGCGCGTCATAAGCCGCTAAATAAGAATTTCCTTCCGCGCCCCGGCACCAAAACCTATCGCGCCGCGTATTTATCAAATCAGAGAGAGCTCCGGTTTCCGAAGGAAGCGGCGCGAGGAGGCGGTCGCGCAAATCGGCGATAATTCGTCTTTCAACGATTTCAAATGTTTCGCATTCCGCTAACGTTTGCGCCGGAACGATTTTAATCCAATCAGCAGCTTTTATTTCCCTTTCGACTTCAAGCGAGATTCTGCGGTAGTTTTGACTATGAGCGGTATTCGTCCGCCAATTAGCGAGAAAAACCGAGGCGTTGAACGCTCCCGAGCGCTTTTCCAGAACTAAAGGATTCAAAGGGTTCGGCAAAGATTCGCGGGCGTGATTTGCTAAATCAGTTATAAACAAATGAACGAGCAAGTCGAAAAGTCGCGGCTCGCTTGCCCGATAGCCGAAAACCTCTTCCGTTAAATTCCAGAAGTATTCGGACAGATTAGATTTTTCGATGTCCTTCCAAACTTCAGGTATCGCGCCGCTCAAATCCTGTCCGTTTTTTTCCGCTTCACCGATAAAATCGCTGAAAATTTTCAAAAGAATTGTAAAAGTTTCCGGCTGTTCCGCTCGAACCGTAACGGCGAGCATTTTTTTATTGAGTTCCCTTTCGCCGTCTTCGGGCTGAACGACGCGTTTGAGTTTTTGCAGACGGTCGCGGCTTTTGAAAAACTGTTTTCGCGTCTTTAAAAAGTCGCGCAAGGCTTGCGTCTGCAAACCCAATTCATTTAATAAAAGCGAAGCCGAGTCAGCCGTGAAAGTGCGCGAGTATCGTCTGATGTCGTAAAGCCAATCCGTTTCGGCGGGATCTTGCGGGGTCGGCGAATAAACAAGAAATTTTTGTTCGGGTTCTTTAAGTTCAATGCGAATTTTAGCGGCGAGCGCGCCGGTTTGGTCAATGCGTAGGACTTCTGCGCTTGCGGGAACAATATCGGACAAACTTTCCGTAAATTCCCCTTCCGCATCGTTCCAGAAAACAATGCGGCTCGTCTCAAAAAATGTTTGCAGAGTTTCGGTTATTTGCGAGATGTTCATTGTTTATTCGTTTAAGTAAGTGGACAGAATTATTTTGTAAATGCTCTGTCCGTAAAGTTAATCTTGTATTCTGCTCCTAATTGGTTCAAGATTTCCTTGATTGATTCCGTCAGTTTTTCAAACGACTCATAATCTTCCGGCTTGAGCCATTCATATTTCATCTTTCGCCATAAAATTTCAATAATGTTCAAATGCGGCGAATAGGGTGGCAAATTGAATAGGTAAAAGCCTTTTTCTTCCCATTCCGCTAATTTCTCTTGCATCTTTTGGGAACGATGAATCCGTGCATTATCCAAAACTAAAACGGTCAGCTTCTCGCCTTTTTCCAATAGCCATTCTTCAAGACACTCAATCACAAACTCGCTTTTGATCGTTTTCTCATTTGTCCAAAAACGTCCTTCACAATCGAGATTCAAAAACCCGAAAACCGAAACCCTTTTGCCTTTTTCGGGAAAGATTCGAATTTCTTCGCCCGCAAATTGCCACGCTCTTGCCACGACCGGATTCTGCCAAAATCCGCTTTCATCTCCAAAATACACATCGATCACGCCCACCGCCGCCAAAGCTAATATTTCGGCTAACGCCTCCTTTTTGCTTTCCTGCTCAATCGGACATTGCCGTCGTTTCAAACATTTGCGCCATCTTTTGTATCGGCAATTAAACTTTTTAAAAAACGCTTTAAGGTTTTGGTCGAAAACTCCCGTCCTAATTCGGCTTTTAATTTCTCTCTGGCGATTTTCAGGCGTTGGGCATTTTCCTGCACTTTTTCTTTGATAATGCTCAAATCCTCATCTCTTAAAATTGACTTTCTGCCGCGTCCCGCTTTGTCCCTTAAGCCAACCAAACCGCCTTTTTCCCAGCGCTTGAACCAACTGTAAATACAAATCTCGGAAACCCGAAAAATCTGCGCCAACTCTTTGACCCCATAACCTTCAGAACTTAAAACCAAACAATGACAGCGCATCTGAAAAGTTTTGGCTTTGCTGTTCTTGTGTCCTTCTTGTAAAGTTTTCTTTTGAACTTCATCTAGTTCAATGAATTTCTTTTTCATTGAAACAGCATACAAGATTTTCAAATATCTATAAAATTATTCTGTCCACTTACTTAATTAAAATTATTATCCACGAAATCTGCGCAAAACAAGAAACAATATCAAAATTCTTTTCGTGTTCGATGTGCAGCTCTTGGATATTATATTGACCGTAAATTTTGGCAGTTTTATTTGATTTAATTAATTAAATAACCGAATTAACCGCTAACTGCTTTGTTTGCTCAAACGGTTGCAAACTTATTAATAATTTCAGAAATGCTCGATTGCCAGTCGAGTCTTTCTTCCGTGTTGTTGCGGGATGTCGCTACCCAGGACATTGCCTGACTTACATCATATAAATTAGCCGCTTTTTCCGGCGATCCCGGAACGCGTTGTAGTTTTTTAATCGGCTTTTCCGTTGCCTCACCGGGCGCAAAAGGATCTACGAAATCAACGTCATACCCGGAATCACAAATGTGAAAAACGCGGCAAGCCGCTTTCTTTCCCCACTTTTTTGAAAGTGGATTGTTTGCCCAGTCTTTGAGTTTGTCATTTGTAACCGTTTTTGCTTCCCAATTATTCAACCGGATAACATCGCTTTCTACTAATTTCATCGCATCGCTGATAGCTTCAGGTATCTTTTCTAAGTCCAGACTTTCATTGTGAACAGCGCGGATTTCCTTTTTTGTTTCACCGATTACGAGTCCGTTTGAACATACAAATCTAAACCAACCGAGCAAGATGACGAGCCGACTCGACCCATCAACCGAGTTCATACATTCCAGACGAAGGCGAATCGTTTTTCCGTCAGAAGGAGTATGGTCAAAGTCTTTTGGAAAATAAACTCTTAGATTCATCCACTCGCCCAAATCGGTGAGACCGATTTCGCAATCGAGATTATCTAATTTTATGTTTTCTGAATTTATACCTTCAAAACATTTATTGGCGACTTCTGCGTGTTGAGCGAGCGAGTAGCTATGAGAAACTACGCCAACCGGAATTGGCATTTCAGCCTTTGTATTCGGTTGGCGAACGATTGTTTTAAGATAGGGATTAGTTGGAGTCGAGGCATCCATCCGAAAATCCTCAATAGTAAATTTGGGAATTAACTTTTGTATTTGTTCCCAACGACCGCCCCAATAATTTACGTTTCTGGCTCGCCAGCGTCCGGTTTGGTTAAGAATTTGTAATGAACCATCCATAACATTCGTTTGATTATTAAAGTTGTAAAGCTCCTATGACAGAGATTTTCTCTTTTCGAATATTCAATTCATGAAAATCATACCTCGCGAATTGAGAACAAGTTACATAGTTCCATTCCTCAGGCATATTATCTCTGTGCGCATTAAGAACTCGATCTTCTTTCTTTGTTACCAACGTTACGCAATCCGCAATTTTTAAAAATTGCTCTACCTCTTCCGGTTTTTGATTTGATTGTTTTATTAAACCTAAAACCACACAAGAAGGAACCGGATGCTCGTAAGTAAAATGCTCCTTTAGTTTTCTTAATTTACTTCGTCTTAGCGGCAAAGTTAAATTAAATTGGTCGAAAAGTTCATAAGCGCTTTCCGAAACATAATAACTATCGTTTGCCAGAGAATACCGTGAAATAAAGTTACGAATCGGTTTATCAATATCATTTCGGTAATCAAAAACACCGGGAGTATTCACAATATTTACGATAATGTTAAAAAGAACTTTCTGTAAATCGTTCATCCTTTACCTTGTTCCTATTCTTTCGTCGTTGCTACTTGTTTAACTTCCGCCAATAAATCGCTGAATTTGCCGTAGTTCACTTTTACGCCGTCGTCTAAATCCAGACTGATTCGCATATCGGAATAATGGCGGAGTTTTTCGTCGAATTGGGCGAGTTCGGTTTGTTTTTTCTGCAAGACTTCGAGCTGTTTTTGCAGTTTGCTTTTTTCTGAAGTCGTCGCGGCGGAATCTTTCAGGCTGTCGAGCGTTTCGATTTGGGCGGTCAGTTTCGACATCAGCGGCAGGACGTATTCGTGGCGCATTCTGGGCAGCGTGGCTTCGTTGTAGCGGTGCAGGTAAACCAGACATTCAAACGCTTTTTGTTTGCCCGATGAAAAGAGCCAGTAAATCGGGCGTTTCTTGTAGGTTTGCAGATGGTCTTTGAAAAACGCGGTCGAGAAATAGCGGCGGACGGTTTCGATTGGCGTTTCGCTTTGTTTGCCGCCGAGCTGTTCGGCGATCCAACGCAGGTTTTGGTTTAGATTCGCTTCGCCCCAGACGTGGCGGACGAATTTTTCAAACTGGCGGGCGGCTTCCTGCGGGAACCATTCGATGTCGGTGACGGGAACGATGCCGTCGTCGTCTGCCGGAAATGTTTGGTAGCGCGACGGGTCAAAGCCTTTGCCGCCCGCGTCGGCGTAGATCAAGCCTTCTTCATCGAGGCTGTATCTGCCCATCAGACACGCGACGAAATATGACAGCAGGCGGCGCGTGTCTTTTTCGGCGTCGGCGCGCATCAAGGTGATTTGAGCGAGCGGCACTTCGGGCGAGAGTTCGTCCTCTAAACCGTAGGCTTCGATAAACAGGCGGTTGTTTTCGGTTTCAAGCAACTGCATCCGCGCGACGCGCTCGTCGCACAGATTTTTCCAATTGAGCCAGCATTCTTCGACCGAATTGCTTTCATTCCGCAAACCACAATCTACAATCTGCAATCGTTTGAAATCCCACGATGTTTCAAACGAATCCCAATCCGCGCGGGCGATTGCCACGCATTCTTCGACAATTTCATCAACTTGCGGTTTAATTTGCTCAACTTCTTTTTCAAGAATCGGTAAAGCGGCGACGTTTCCAACTTGGAAGTGCATAGTTGGATTTAACAGTCTTAAAAAATTAAAACAAATCGGAGTTATCAAAAACGCCAAAATGCTTTCAACTTGATTAAGAAACAAACAAGAACCTGTTGCATCGAATAAAGAACCTTTGTCGTGAAGTCTAACTCCAAACGAAGAGGAACTTATGTCAGTCCAAGTTATTCCCTTTTTGAAGTAATAATTTAAACTTTGTGGACGAGAACGAATGTAACCGCTTTCATCTGAAAAGTTTTTTATTTCATTGCCATCATTTTCCCAATTAACAACAAAATCTTTATTTCCATACCACTTACGAAACTCACCGCCTTTATTATAAGGAAACCATTTAAGTTTTGAATTTTGAGCATCTTCTTTATTATCAAATCCAATCCCAACTTTTCTAAGATTAACCTCGCTCCAATACCGCAGAAATTTGTTATTGTCACTTGTAATCAGACCTTGCCGAGCGTTACCAATTTCGCCAAGAGGTGTGCCTTTGTCAAAAACTTCGCGCACTTTGTCGCTCACCCAATAAGCAATCGGACTTCCCGGAATCCTTTTGAAGTTGTCAGGCTTTGCGTTATAAAACCAACTGCAATCTTTATTTTGAATTGCTTCAAGTGTTTTCGGTGCTTGATTTTGTGCGCCCCGAAAATCTGAAAGTCGAACAAACGAACCAACAAAATTCGCATAATGTTTTTTCGCTAACGTGAATGTGCAAATCGGAACGGTTGCGCCGTCAAAGCCTGAATACTCAAGCTGAATAAGCGTTGTAATCGAATGTTTTTCAATCAACATTTCGCGCGTTTTTTCATAAGACGAAATAAACATCCAAACAAACGGCGACATAAAACCAAGTTGACCGCGTTCGTTTGTCAATTCCAAATTGCGTTCGATGAACATCGCAAAAAGGTCTGATTTGCTGTCGGGAAAATTCTTCGCGGCAAACGCTTTCAGTTCGGCGTTCATTCCTTTGCCGCCCATATACGGCGGATTGGCGATGACGCAATCATACTTTTGCGCCAGCATTTTGCCGGCGCGCACAAACGGCTCAAGTTCACGCGCGGCAATTTGTTCTAAAAAATTTCCGTCCCTGCGCTTCGCTTCAACCGCCTTTTCCAATTTATCAACGACTGCGCCGAAACCGTGCGGAATGCGGATGAGCGAGCCGAGCGTTTTGCCCTGCTCGAAAAGACTCAAAAGGTCTTCGACGTTTTGTTCAGACGCGACAGAGCCGGAACTCGCGGCGACAGGCTCGCTTGCCGTCATCGTCAGCGACCGCTGAACCTGCATTTCGTCAAACAGAAAATTGCCGTCCGCCCGAATCGGCACTCCAGCCGCGCTTTGCTGCTCTTCGCGGCTAAAAAACATTTCGGCGATTTCCCGCGCCGAATGCGGCAGTTGCGAGCTGTCGGGAACGGTGAGAATATTCGGGATTTGTTTTCCTTCTTCCGCGCCCGAGTTTAACCGCTCAAAGATTCGCCGGTCGTCGCGCCGCGCCTTCATCAAAAGCGCGAAACTCGCCATCTGCGCCGCCCGCTCGTCAATGTCCAGCCCGAACAGATTTTTCTCCAAAATCAACAGCGGAATATCGCGCGAACTATAACCGCGCTCGGTGTAAATCGCTTTCAAAAGCTCGTAAGCCTCGACCAGAATATGTCCCGAACCGCACGCCGGATCGAGAACTTTGATTTCTTCGGGATTGATGTTTGAACCGGAACTCACGCTCTGGTTTTCTTCCGCCGGTTTGATGTAAAACTCCATATTTTGGGAAAGCTGCGAATGCGGATTCGCTTCGAGCCACAAACGCCCCAGAGAGTTCTGCGTCATGTATTTCACAATCCAGTTCGGCGTGAAAAGCTGCGTCGCCGCCGGAATATCTTCCGATTTGACGGTCTTGCCGATCACTTCGTCCTTCTTCTCGGAAATATAAAATTGATAAAGCCAGCCGATAATCTCGACTTCCGCCCAATCCGCTTCCTCAATCGCCGCCGCCATCTTGCGAATCACCGAATCGGACGCGAGCAAATTATCAGGAAGAAGAATCTCCGTCTCGTCATTAATCCGCTCAAACAAAAACGGCATCGCGCGGTTAAGCTCGTTACACTGCGCGATAAGAAGCATTTTGTAGAGTTCCGCGTCTTTGTTTCCCGCCAGCTTAAATTCAAGAACTTTAGCTTTATCAAGCCCGGGCAAATCAATCTCCGCAGCGTGCGTCAAAATCTCAGGCTCGCTTTTCCCCGCTTCCTGATTGCTCAAACCTCTGAAACCGTGCGAGAGAAAGTTGTTTATTTCCATAAATCGCAACGCGGCAAAACGGTTGAACCACGAATAAGCGACGCGCTCTATTAGTGATTCCAAACCTTCGGTTTTAATTTTTTCGGCGAGTCGTTTATGAAGTTCGGCGTAACGCTTCGGATAGGGTCTGCCTTCAATCACGGCAACTTCGCCGCTGGTGTTCGGCGGTGCGATCTCGCTTTTGGTCAGTCCGAGCAGATCCGCGCGCTGGCGAATCATCTGGATGAAATCTTTGCGAGCTTGCGGCGCGTATGTTTTGAGTTTTGCTTTGTTCATATTTTCTTTTTTAATTGTGCCGATTGAATACGAATAAACTTGGCAAAAGCGATTTCGTGTTCGGTTTCCGGCTTGAGTTGTCCCTGACAAACCGCAACAAAATGTTTTTGCTCGGCAGTTGTCGGCTGTCGTTTTCCAACTGCTAATGATTTATAAAATTCAAAATGTTCTCTTATTAAATTCTGCTCGCGTTTTGTTAATTGAACGAGTCTTTTTTCAGGCTTATTACTTTTCTGAGTTGCTGAAACAATCGGTTTCTTAGTGCAATTTTCAGCTTTCAACGCGGCGATTTCCAAACCGTGTTTTAGTTTTTCTAACAACTTCGTCCGGTCGCCGAATATCTCTTGATTGGTAAAGCGAAGAAGCGAGATTTCGAGTTTTTCGCAGTCAGCGGCTTTTTCTATATCTTTTTTCGTTTGTTCCGCCGAGTTGTGATAGTTCCCATCAACCTCAATCGCCAGTCGATACTTCGGAAAATAAAAATCTAAAATCCACTTACCGCAAATTGCCCACTCCCGCTCGAATTCTCCAACATAAGAGTTATCACCGGCATTGGTTAAAATCTGCTCAAATTTTCGTTCGGCGTTCGTTGGATTTCTCTTTCGCCGTTTAGCGAATTTATGTGCCGCGTCGCTGTTTTTAGAAGTAAAATCACTTGTGTCAAAAGATTTTTCGCCTACAATCCGAACATAGCCGAATCTACCTTTGCCGGATCTTAATTGACCTTTCTTCATTTCCAAAAATAGTTTTACTGAATACGTATCCGCGCATTTTCACTTAAAAGTTTTTCCATTTCAGCACGAAGTTTATTCAAATATTCGTCCAAATCTTCCGCCGTTTCGATGTAAGTTTTCGTGGCAAACTGCGCCGGTTTGACGGTGCGCGTCGGTCGTTGCGCGATAGTTTCGCCGCCGGAAGGTTTCGGGCGTTTTGCTTCAATCGCGTCGAGGGCGTTTTGAAATAAATCTTCAGCGTGTTCGCCCTGCTGGAAGGCGATG
>JBBSUG010000071.1:0-12524 GCA_038235165.1 Pyrinomonadales bacterium | reverse complement strand
TGCGGTAAAAGATAGGTAAATTGTCTGATATGGAGAACGAAAACAATCACCACCCAAGTTTAAATAAAGTTTCATTTGCGGGCTTGCTCGTTGCGCTCGGCATCGTTTTCGGCGACATCGGAACGTCGCCGCTCTACACTTTCGCGGCAATCGTCGGCGAACGCGAAATTACGGAGACGCTCGCGCTCGGAGCATTTTCCGCCGTTTTCTGGACGCTGACGCTCCAGACGACGATTAAATATATTCTGATCGTTTTAAGCGCGGACAACAACGGCGAAGGCGGCGTATTTTCGCTTTACACGCTGATTTATCGGCACGCGGGCAAATGGGTTTTGTATCCGGCGATCATCGGCGGCTCGTTTATTCTAGCCGAAGGCATTATCACGCCGCCGATTTCCGTTTCGGCGGCGGTCGAAGGTTTGCGGATTTACTCGCCGGATTTGCCGACCGTGCCGATTGTGCTGTTTATTTTGCTGCTGATATTTTTCGCGCAGCAATTCGGCACGCAGTTAATCGGAAAGTTTTTCGGTCCGGTGATGTTTGTGTGGTTTGCGATGATCGGTTCAATCGGTCTGCTGTCGCTTTCGTCAGATTTTTCGGTTTTGCGTGCGCTCAATCCGGTTTGGGTTTATCATTTTCTCGTTGATTATCCGGGCGGTTTTTGGCTTTTGGGCGCGGTTTTTCTCTGCACGACCGGCGCGGAAGCTCTCTATTCGGATATGGGTCACGTCGGGCGGACGAACATTCGCTTTAGCTGGATTTACGTCAAAATTTGTCTGATTTTGTGCTACGCTGGACAGACCGCTTTTTTAATGCACCATCTCGGTTCGCCCATCGAAGGCGCGACACCGTTTTATTCGATTGTGCCGCGCGTCGTTTTGCCATTTGCCATCGCAATTGCAACCGCCGCCGCGATTATTGCCAGCCAAGCCTTAATTTCCGGCGCGTTCACGTTAATCGGCGAAGCGATTCGGCTCCATTTCTGGTATCGCCAGCGCATCGTTTATCCGACGGATGTTAAAGGTCAGCTTTATATTCCGCAGGTCAATTGGCTGTTGTTTGCGGGCTGCGTCATCGTCGTGCTTTATTTTCAGGAATCGAAATATATGGAAGCCGCTTACGGTTTGTCCGTAACTTTGACGATGATGATGACGACGCTTTTGCTGTCGGTTTTTCTGCGCGTTCGCGGTTTTTCAAAAGTCGTCTCGTTTTTCGTTCCGGCTTTCTTTTTCATAATCGAATCGGCGTTTCTCGTCGCCAATCTGGTCAAATTCACGCACGGCGGCTGGATTACGATTGTCGGCGGACTCGTGCTGGTTTCGATTATGTGGCTCTGGTATAAAGGCAGAACGCTGCGCCGCAGTCTGACCGTAATGGAAAAAACGGCACCGTTTTTCGAAACGCTCAAGGAACTGAGCCACGACCAAACTCTGCCGCAATACGCAACGCATCTGGTTTATCTGACCGGCTCGGACACACCCGATCTGATCGAACAGGAAACGATGCGCTCGGTTCTGGAAAAAACACCCAAAAGAGCCGATGTTTACTGGTTTGTTCACGTCAAAACCGACGACGAACCGTTCACGATGAGTTACTGCGTCAAGACGATTGCCAAAGACGACGTTTATCATCTGACGTTTACTTTAGGCTTTCGCATCGAGCCGCGCCTGAATTACTTTTTTGAACTTGCGCTCGACGAAATGGTGAAAAATAACGAAGTAACCAACGTCAGCCGACATCCGGCATTAGAGAAATACAACATTCCCGGCGACATCCGCTTTGTGCTGCACAGTTCTTTTTTAAGTCATGAAAACGATTTACCGTTCAAGCAGAATTTTGTGATGCGGGCATATTATTTCCTGCGCCACCGGTTCAGCATCCGCGAAGATGCCGCTTACGGTTTAGACGCAAGCAACGTCGAAATCGAACACGAACCGATTGTTGTCGCCAAGCCGCAGGGAATGACTCTGACGCGCGAAGAGTAAAGGGCAACAACCGAAGCATAGTAAATTCGCTTGGACTTAAATTTTAAGAGCAATTATTTTTTACAACTCTGAATTTTATGCGCTTCAACTTAAAATTTTATTGATGGAAGTTATTAGGCTCGAACAGGCTTTGCTGATTTTGCTGATTAGCTCAGTCGTTATTATTGGCTGCGCGATTCCGTTTATGTTCGGGGTTGTGGCGGTTTGCAGCATAATGACCGCAAACTGTTCGAGTTATCGATTTTAGAAAGTCGTACAAACCTGATTGAGTTGGGACACGATCTCGCGGAAACGCGGGAACTGCCGCGCCGTATTTGATGATTTTGACCACTAAAAAATCGCGCTTTACAAGTTGTAGAAGATTCTCATTAACAGCGAAAAGTGTGGTTTTTGGTTTCGATAAATCCTGACGAGTCACGCGAAATTTTGAAGCTTCAAGAGGTTAGGTTAGAATCATAAACTAATTTCGCTGCACACCGTCATCGCCAATCGCTTCGACCGGACACGCCAGCAAAGATTCTTCGCAAAGCTCAAACTCTGCGGGCGTTTCCGGCTGTTTGTAAACATACGAATAACCGTTTTCATCGTCACGCGTAAAATTTTTCGGCGCAGTGTCGCGGCAAACGTCGCAGTCAATACACATCCGGTCAACGTAAAATTTTCCGCCTGCGTTTTCCGGTAATTTGTCTTGAATTTCCGCCATTTTTTTTTAGCCACGAACAAACACGAAACTTCACGAAAAGATTTCACTTTAATTTCACTTTAATTTCGTGTTCTTTCGTGTTTATTCGCGGCTAATTTATTGACTTTCCGTGAACTCAATCATTCTTTCCAAAGCAATTAAGGCTTGTTCTTTTGTTTCATCGTCAACGACAATTTCATTGACAACATTGTCGTCAACTAAATTTTCCAACGCCCACGCCAGATTTTGCGGGGCGATGCGATACATCGTCGCGCACATACACAAGTCGGGCGCGAGCAGACGAACTTCTTTGTCAGGAAAGCGTTCCTGAAGACGATTGACGAGATTAACTTCCGTGCCGATTGCCCATTTGGAACCGCTCGGCGCATTTTCGACCGTTTTGATAATAAACGAAGTCGAACCGTTCAAATCGGCTTTTTCGACGACTTCGTACATACATTCGGGATGAACCAAAACCTGCATTTCAGGTGTTTGCTTGCGAATCTGGTCAATGTGCCACGGTTTGAATCTGCCGTGAACAGAGCAATGTCCTTTCCACAAAATCAGCCGCGCGTCACGCAATTCTTCTTCGGTGTTGCCGCCGAGTTCTTCGTGCGGATTCCACAACGCCATTCTGTCGAGCGGAATGCCGAATTTCAAACCCGTATTTCTACCCAAATGCTGGTCGGGGAAGAAAAACATTTTGTCGTATTCCTTCAAGTACTTATCGAACAGCGGAACGGCGTTCGATGATGTGCAGACGACACCGCCATTGCGCCCGCAAAATGCTTTGATGGCGGCGGTCGAATTCATATAAGTCATTGGCGCAACACGCGAATTTTTGCCGACCACGCCGATTTCCGTCAACTGTTCCCAGGCATCTTCGACCTGTTCGATGTTTGCCATATCAGCCATCGAACAGCCCGCGCCCAAATCCGGCAAAATCACTTTTTGATTCGGTTTGCCCAAAATATTCGCTGATTCCGCCATAAAATGAACGCCGCAAAACACGATAAATTCCGCGTCGGTTTGCGAAGCCATCACCGAAAGTTGGTAAGAATCGCCCGTCAAATCGGCGTGTGCGATCACGTCGTCGCGCTGATAATGATGTCCGAGAATGACGACACGCGAACCCAATTCCTTTCGCGCCGTTTCGATGCGTTCACTGAGTTCTTCGTCCGGCATCGCCAGATAATCTTCGATATTTCTCGTTTGCACTTGGTCTAAAACTATTGACATTGTATTTTTAACTTTTCAATCTGTCCGCGAATTTCTGTCTGAATTTACCGACTTTCGGCGACACGACCGCCGAGCAGTACGGCTGGTTCGGGTTATTTTCAAAGTAATTTTGATGATAATCTTCCGCCGGATAAAAGTTTGTGTATTCGCTTATTTCAGTCACAATCGGTTTGCCGAAAACGTCTTCGTCCGTCAGATTTTTGACAACCTCTTCATCAATTTCTTTCTGTTCGAGCGAATGGTAAAAAACCGCCGAACGATATGACGACCCGACATCGTTACCCTGCCGGTTCATCGTCGTCGGGTCATGAGTGCCGAAAAATATCTCTAAAACTTCCTTGTAGGAAATTTCATTCGGGTCAAATTTTATCTGAACGGCTTCGGCGTGTCCGGTCGTTTCCGAACAAACCTGCTGGTAAGTCGGGTTTTCCGTGTGTCCGCCCGCATAACCGGACACGACATCTTCAACGCCGCGCACATTATCAAAAACCGCTTCCGTACACCAAAAACACCCGCCTGCCAGAGTTGCTGTTTCTAAATTATTGTTTTCCATAAATTTATAATTTCCCTTAGTTCAAATTATATTCCATTTTACTAAATTTTAATCAACTTCGTCGAAACTGTAGATAGTTTGATGCAAATTTTCACCTCTTTCGGTTTGTTTATCAGAAATAAATAAGTTTTCCACAGGTGGAAAACTCAAATATCGGTCTTAACATTTAATTTCGCATTTTCACATACAAGTTGATAGACTAACTTAAAGTTTTCAGGAGAGCTGTACGAATAGCTGAGACTTGTCTGTCACGGACATTATCCTTTGAACCTGATGCGTTAAAAAAAAGCCGACGTAGGGAGAAATATTATGAATAAAAATACGGAAATAAAAGAAAAAACGAGCGACGAAGTTTCATTGCCGAGTTCGCGTAAAATATACGTCGAAACCAACGGCAACACCATCAATCAGAACAAACACAATTTAAAAGTTCCGTTTCGGGAAATCGCACTGAGTCCGTCGCGGGATATGAATGACGCGGTTGAGGAAAATCCGCCGGTCAGGGTTTATGATACGAGCGGCGTGTGGACTGATCCGAATCAGAAATGCGATGTGCGCGAAGGGTTGCCGCAACTTCGGCGCGATTGGATTACATCGCGCGGCGATGTTGAAGAGTATGTCGGGCGCGTGATTTTACCGCAGGATAACGGTTACTTAACGAAAGGCGCGGAAGATGTCGCCAAGATTAAAGACAGCGGCAAGCTCGAAGAATTTCCGGGTTTGAAACGTGCGCCGCTTCGTGCGAAGTCGGGCAAAAATGTTTCGCAGATGCACTATGCGCGGAAAGGAATTATTACGCCGGAGATGGAATATGTGGCGATTCGTGAAAATCTCGGTCGGCAAATCGCATTTGAAACTTTGGCGAACGGACAGGAAAACGAGCGCGATTCGCTTTATCATCAGCACAAGGGCGAATCGTTCGGTGCATCCTTGCCGAAGTTTGTGACACCCGAATTCGTCCGTGATGAAGTCGCTCGCGGGCGAGCAATTATTCCTTTGAATATCAATCACCCGGAAGCCGAACCGATGGCAATCGGGCGCAATTTTCTGGTCAAAATAAATGCCAATATCGGCAATTCGGCGATTGCAAGTTCAATCGAAGAAGAAGTCGAAAAGATGCGCTGGTCAACCTTGTGGGGCGCGGATACGGTGATGGATTTGTCAACGGGCAAGAACATTCACGCGACTAGGGAATGGATTTTGCGGAATTCGCCCGTGCCGATTGGAACTGTGCCGATTTATCAGGCGTTAGAGAAAGTCAACGGCAAGGCGGAAGATTTGACGTGGGAAATTTACCGCGACACTTTGATCGAACAGGCGGAACAGGGCGTTGATTATTTCACGATTCACGCGGGCGTTCGCCTGCCGTATATTCCGATGACGGCGAAACGGACGACGGGAATCGTCTCGCGCGGCGGTTCGATTATGGCGAAATGGTGTCTCGCGCACCACGAGGAAAGTTTTTTATACACAAGGTTTAGAGAGATTTGCGAGATTATGCAGGCGTATGACGTTTCGTTTTCTCTCGGCGATGGTCTGCGTCCCGGTTCGATTGCCGACGCGAACGACGAAGCGCAGTTTGCCGAACTCGAAACGCTCGGCGAACTGACAAAAATCGCGTGGGAAATGGATTGCCAAACGATGATCGAAGGTCCCGGTCACGTTCCGATGCACTTGATAAAAGAGAATATGGACAAGCAGTTGGAAGTCTGCGGCGAAGCTCCATTTTACACGCTCGGACCTTTAACGACCGACATCGCGCCGGGTTACGACCACATCACGAGCGGCATCGGCGCGGCGATGATCGGCTGGTTCGGCTGCGCGATGCTCTGCTACGTTACGCCCAAAGAACATCTCGGTTTGCCCAACAAAAAAGATGTCAAAGACGGCGTGATTACATACAAACTCGCGGCGCACGCGGCTGATTTGGCAAAAGGACATCCGGGCGCACAGATTCGTGATAACGCTGTCTCGAAAGCGCGTTTTGAATTTCGCTGGGAAGACCAGTTTAATTTGGCTCTCGACCCGATTATCGCCCGCGAATATCACGACGAAACGCTTCCCGCCGAGGGCGCGAAACTAGCCCATTTCTGCTCGATGTGCGGACCGCATTTCTGCTCGATGAAAATCACGCAGGAAGTCCGCGAATACGCCGCGCAGGAAAACATCGAAGCCGAAAAAGCTCTCGCAGTCGGAATGGCGGAAAAAGCGGCGGAATTTACGGCGACGGGAAGCGAGATTTATCACGGGAATTTGCCCGAAAACGGACACGGGCATCATTAGAAACTTTTCGCAAAAGATTTCTTGATTAGACGAGGTTTTGGCTTCGTCTTTTTTTATTCCTAAATTTAAATATTTTATGGATAATTTGAATCTTATGTTGACAATAGTCCGTTGTATGATAATCAACATTGTGCGAATTTTTCATATATGGATATTAAAGAGAAATTTGGCAAAAATCTCAAAAGACTACGCTTGGAAAAAGGTATTTCGCAAGAATCGCTTGCATTCTCGGCAGAATTGGACAGAAGTTACATTCCAAGCATTGAAAAAGGTGATAGGAATGTATCAATAACTGTTACTGAAAAATTGGCTAATGCTCTTGATGTTCAAATTTCAGAATTATTTAAGGACATTAGCTAAATGGAAGAATTAAAAAGTTACATTGAGAGAAAATTTGGAGTTGACGAGAAAAGATTTTTAGATTTACTGCAAAGAAGTCCGGGTGCGGAAGGCTATATTTTGGGAAATCTTGCAGAAGATATTTTCAAATTGTATGCCGAATCGAAAGGCTTTGAAGTCTTGCGTATCAAGGAAAAACCGGAAGGCGGAAATAATGCTAAAAGCGATGATGCGAGAGGTGATTTTTACATTCGTAAAAAAGGCTCAACGGAAGATAAATGGCTTGTCGTTGAATGCAAAGGTGTGAAATCAAACTCTGAGAAAAGAGCCGGACTGACAAAGGTTTCATCTTGCCTTAA
The DNA here is from genome assembly GCA_038235165.1 of Pyrinomonadales bacterium. GTDB lineage: Bacteria > Acidobacteriota > Blastocatellia > Pyrinomonadales > Pyrinomonadaceae. The sequence goes on along the minus strand of JBBSUG010000071.1, from coordinate 5,084 downwards.
CTTACTGAGAAAACATTCGATTGATAGAGTGAGTCATATTGAGAGTATTTATAAATCAGGCAATTCTGCATACGAAAAAGCAAAGACGAAATGGGAAAATGTTAATGAAGGAGGTTTTCCGAAGTTCGATTGGAATGTAACAAATCCCGGCTCAGGTGTGCCGGATTTAACAGGTATTTGGAAAAGTAAAGAGGAAATCGAAAAGTGGCTAAAAACTTTTGATGAAAAAGATTTTACGGAAAATGCTTATTGGGATTTGACCGCACCGATTAGAGTTTTACAAACACATATGCCGTCAACTAGAATTGATAGCAAAACGAAAATTAAAAGCACGGGACCTTTGGTGTCGGAGTTTAATATTTTATGCGTTGATTTGTTTCTTAAAACTGGAAAGCACGAATTTGTGTTTGCTAATAGCGAACAATTAAATCATCAAGGAAAATCTCCGAACCATCTTCAACAAAATTACACGATTGATATTTTAACGGCTAAAGATAATTTCCAACGTCATCAACTCTTGAAGCCTTGGTACGACGAACTTGAAAAATGTGTCGAAGAAACAAATCCCAAATATAGAAAACTCGATAAAAGCCAATTAGATAGTCGGTGAATAGTTGTTCTACACAAATGTGTGCTACACTTGGCACAGATGTGTAAAATATGAATTCATTACTCGATTTACTTTTGACGAAAGAGGATAATCTTCTCAAGAAATTTGAAGAAATCCACGATTATATCTACGCCAATGATGGCTTATCTCCTCAACAAACTTTGGAGGAATTTGTCAAAGTTTTGTTTATCAAGATTTTTGATGAAAATAAAACCTCCAACCAATTTACCGTATCAGCAGAAGAGTGGAACGAATTAAATAAAGGTAAAGAGATTCGTTCTTTTACAACCAGAATTTCTTTATTGTTCGAGCAAACCAAGCAAGCGTATCAAGACATTTTTGACACGGACGAACGTATAAAAATCAGTCCGATTGCTTTAGGTTTTACAGTCAATAAACTACAAAATATTTCACTTCTCAGGTCTTCGCAAGATGCTAAAGGGTTAGCTTTTCAGAAATTTTTATCTCATCACGAAAAAGACGGGCAAGGACAATTTTTTACACCTGAGCCGATAATTGATTTTTGTGTTGCGATGATGCAGCCGAAACCGAATGAAAAAATTATTGATCCGACCTGCGGAAGCGGCGGCTTTTTATTATCTGCTTTGAAATATCTGCAAAATAATTATGACGAAATCAATATTGAAAAAACGGTTTCAAACAATCTCTTTGGTTTGGACATCAACAAAAGCATTGCCCGAATTGCTAAAATGAAACTGCTTTTAGAAGCAAACGGAAAAACGAATGTGTTTTGTGCTAATTCATTGGAAGATTTAGATACCTTGAAACTTTCGCTGTCTCAAACTGACGGTTTTGATTTGGTTCTGGCAAATCCGCCTTTCGGAGCTAAAATTACAAATTTATCAACGCTCTCAAAATTCGATTTGGGTCATAAATGGTCGAATCACAATAGCGATTATCACCAAACAAAATCCGTGTATCCAAATCAAAACGCGGAAATTTTATTTATCGAACGCTGTTTGCAGTTGTTGAAAGAAGGCGGAAGAATGGCGATTGTTTTGCCGAACGGAAATTTTGAAAATCCGTCTTTAGAATATTTACGATATTACATTAAATTGAAAGCAAAAATACTGGCAATCGTAAATCTTCCACAGGAAACTTTTATTCCGTTTGGAACAGGCGTGAAAACCTCACTTCTGTTTTTGGAAAAAGAAACCCCGAACAAAATCAAACAATATCCGATATTTTTCGGCAGAGTGAAAAAATTAGGGTATCAGGGCAATAAAAACGGAACTGCATTGTACCAAAAAGATAAATACGGTCAAATAATCACAGATCAAAACGGACAGCCGATATTAGACGAAGATTTTAGTTTAATTGTTGAGGCTTACAAAGAATTTAAAAAAGAAGTTAAAGTTGAAAACGAGAATTATTTTTCACTCAATTACGACGAGTTGAACGGTCGCTTCGATTTTGATTTTTATTCACCTGAAAATCGAAAAATGTTTTCCAAACTAAATAACGGTAAAACCGTTCGTCTGGGCGACATTTGCGACATTATTAAGATAAAAAGCAGTAAATTGAAAGATTCAAATTTAACGGTTGAATATGTTGAACTTTCAGATATTAATACGCACTCATACGAAATAATAAATTCGACCACTTATCAAGTCCACGAACTTCCAAGCCGAGCCAGTTACGAAATTCAAGATGGCGACATTATCACAGCGATTGCCGGAAATTCCGTCGGCACGAGAAAACACGCGACGGCTTTAGTAACAAACGAATATGAAAGAAGTATTTGCACAAATGGGTTTAGAGTATTGCGTAACTTCAAAATTGACAGTTATTTTTTATTATATTTTTTGAAATCCGAGATTTTCTTAAAACAAATGTTTATGTATCGAACAGGTGCGGCGATTCCGAATGTTTCAGATTTAGATTTGGCAAACACGCTGATTAATTTACCGGAAGACAAAACCATCATTGAAATTAGCAATAAAATGAAAAAGGCATTTGAACTTAGACAAGAATCAAAAAAACAAATTGAAAGCATAAATTTTGCGACCTGTTAATTGACTTGATATTCAGTACTGTTTTTTAATGATCGGCTGATGGTTTTCTAATGCTCCACCATCACCAAGCCGTGAACCGTTAGTAACTTTTATGAAATTGGACTGTATAATTTTTGACTTGGATGGTGTGATAATAAATTCTGATTTTTTTACCGTTAGTTATTGTCGAGATTTCAATGTCGCCGCTTCAGTCTTTAAAACATTTTTTGAAACGGAATTTAAAGATTGTCTGATTGGCAAATCCGATTTAAAAGAGGTTCTTCAAAAACACTTGAAAAGTTGGAATTGGAATTCAACTGTTGATGAATTTTTGCTCTACTGGTTTAATGTTGAAAATAAGCCGAATGATGAACTGCTAAATTTTGTTGACGCGCTAAAACAAAATGGAATCAGATGCGTCATCGGAACAAATCAAGAAAAATATCGAACCGAGTTTGTATGTTCAAAAATAGGACAACATTTTGCTGCTGTTTATGCTTCGTATCAACTTCAACATATTAAGCCCCAGAAAGAATATTTTACAAAATTGCTCAAACTCGAAAAACAAAGCCGGAAAATTGTCTATTTGTTGATGATTCGATTGAAAATATCAACTCAGGCGACAAACTCGGAATAACCATATTTTTAAATGAAAGTAATAAACAAATAATGAAACTGATTGAAGAAAAAATAAAAAATTATTAACATTTATTTGGCAATATCCGGGTTGATATTAGAAAACTTTGGCAGTCGGAATGGCGGAAAAGGCGGCGGAGTTTACTGAAAAAGGTTCGGAGATTTATCAAGGAAGAAAAAATAACTGATAACTGCAACTTGTCGGGAATTTAGTTCGTTACCAATGGTTACTATGACTGCTAAAAATTGCGGTCGGAAATTAGAAGCCGATATTCCAAGTATGGAGAAAGCGTAATGAAACTCTATAAACCACTGGGCGGATTGTTTATGATTAAAGTGAACCCTTTGTCGAGACAGAAAACTCACTTTCTTAAGGTGTTAATTGTTTGGTTGAAATTGCCGCCTTTGCTCCTTCATTTGGTTCTGGTTTTCTTCCTTTTTGATATGCTTCAAATGGTGTCTGATATTTTAGAGATTGATGCGGTCTTTGGTAATTGTAAAATTCAAAATACCGCCGCAAACTTTCCTCTGTTTCCCAAACATCCAAGTATTCCTTCAAATAAACTTCTTCATATTTTACCGTTCGCCACAACCGTTCAACGAAAATGTTGTCAAAACAGCGTCCGCGTCCGTCCATACTGATTTGGACATTGTTCGCCTGCAAAACCTTCAGCCATTCGATTGCCGTAAACTGACTGCCTTGATCGGAATTGAAAATTTCCGGCTGGCTTTTCTGCAGCGCACGTTTCAGGGTTTCGACAAACACGCTCGACTCCAATGAATTCGAGACTTCCATTTCGATGACAAAGCGCGAATGCCAATCCATAATCACCAGCAAATAAACGAATCCGCTGCCCAACCTGATATAGGTGATGTCGGTCGCCCAGACCTGATCGGAATAATCAATCAACACGCCTTTGAGCAAATACGGATAAGTCAAATGATCTTTTCCGAGCTTCGACAAATTAGGCTTTGGGTAAATTGCTTCTAAACCAAGTTTTCTCATCAGTCGCCTTACCCGCTTGTGATTGACCGCGAATCCCAATTGGCGCAAATGCACCGTCATTCGCCGGTAGCCGTAAAACGGCGTGACAGTATATTGCGCGTCAATCAGGCGCATTAACTCGCCGTCTTCCGCACTTTCCGTGCGCCCGCGATAGTAAAGTCCAGTCCGGTTAAGTCCTAAAAGCTGACATTGCCGAAGCACCGTAATCTTTTTATTGTCCGGCTCGACCAACTCTCGGCGCACTCTAACTGAACAGGGAAGATTTTTTTTTGAGCCAATCGAGTTCAACTTTAAGCTGTCCGATTTGCTGATACAATTGGTTCGTCAATTCCTCGTTTGGTGCAGATGGCGATTTTTTAGAATTATCAAAGATCTGCGGCAAAGATTCGAGAAACTGCTTTTTCCAATTGGAAATCTGATTCGGATGAACCTCGAATTGTTTGGCGATTTGATTGATCGTCAATTTTCCGCGAACCGCTTCTAAAGCAACTTTGGCTTTAAATTCGGGTTTATAAACTTTGCGATTTTTAGTGCTTGCCATAGTGTTATTTTTGGCAGCAATTTTATCATCATTTTCCACCTTATCTAACTGTCCGAATTTTGGGGTTCATTATAATCTTCGGCAGAGGAAGTTAAAACGCTACAATTTCATTGATAATGAAAGAGCCAATTATCCGTTAAAGATTTTATGTCGAGCGATGGAAGTCTCTGCAAGCGGGTATTATGCGTGGCGCAAACGACTGACAATTGCGCCCAAACCGAGACGAAAAAACTTAGCTCAGTTAGTCAAGAATTGTTATTTTGAAAATCGGAGACG
>JBBSUG010000070.1:0-13048 GCA_038235165.1 Pyrinomonadales bacterium | reverse complement strand
TATTATTCGACGAATGCGACACCGTTTCAATTCCACTTTGGTTCAATTAAAAGATAATTTTGCCGTCGTCAATCATTCCGTCAAGGATGTTTCAATTCCACTTTGGTTCAATTAAAAGTAATCGAGCGCGAGCCGGTTTGGGTGGTGGCAACGGAGTTTCAATTCCACTTTGGTTCAATTAAAAGGCGCTTTTGCCATTTTCAGCCCGCGATAACTGAGTTAGTTTCAATTCCACTTTGGTTCAATTAAAAGACCGCTTTTCGCCAACGATTAGAAAACTTCTTGCGTGTTTCAATTCCACTTTGGTTCAATTAAAAGTCACCTTTATTTCAGTGACCTGTGTTGAGTTTATTAGACTTAAACGAATTTTTAAATCGAATTTTTTGTTTTGATGTCGTCGGGTGGCAGTTATGTTAAAAACACGGGAGGTTGACGACGTTGGTTAAATGTTTGATTGACAATGGGTTAACTGTTTGGTGAACGGCTTTAGCGGTCAGGTTTTGATAAACATTTATCTTTTAAATCCAGCCTGACGACTTTTTAGATGTCAAAACAATCTTCATCACGGCTTTTCAGATGATGTTGGCGGTCGTGCCGCGCTGGTTGCCGATTTCTTCGCGGGTCAGCCATTTTTCGTCTCTGGCGATGTAGATCAGCACCGAATCGGTTTCCAACTTGACGATGTTTTTCAACTTTTGTTTGACCTGTTCGATTTGCGCGGCGGTCAGTTCGCCTTCAAATACGGAGTTCTGCCGCCAGTTCAGATGCGCCTTTAACAGTTTGTGAACTTTCGTCACGCGCTCGACTCCAATATCATACACGATCAGCACATACATAATTATTTTCCCGCCGCGATTTTTGATTTAATGCGCTTTTACCACCACGCGCGAAAACCTTTGTATTCTTCGACATCGGTCAGATGTTTGACCAGTTTATAGCATTCGAGCCGGATCAGACGCTCGTAGCTGACCTTTCTTTTCAGACGGCGGTGTTCAATCGTCGTGTTCAGGCGTTTGTCCCATTCCTGCAAAACTATTTTGCGCCCGTTTTCTTTGAGATAACAGCAGTTCAAATCCTGCGCGAAATGTTTTTCGGAGAGCTGCCCGTTGTTGAATAATTTGAAAATCAGACGGTCGGCTAAAACCGGCTTGAAAACTTCCGCCAAGTCGAGCGCGAGCGAAAACCGCCGGAATCCCGGCTCGTGCAGAAACGAGATCGTCGGGTCGAGCTGCGAACGGTAAATCTGCGTCAGCACGGCGGAATACACTAAGCCGTTGGTGAACGACATCAGAGCGTTGACCATATTGTCGGGCGGACGGCGGACGCGCTTTTTGAATTCGACATCGCGTTTGATAATTTTCTCGAACGCCCGATAATAAGCCGTCCGCGCTCTGCCTTCGCACGCCATCAATTGATGAACGTCTTTGACTTCACCCAATCGCAAAACTTCCGTTTGCACGGCTTCGGTCTCCTGCAACAATTCGGTGCCGCGTGAATCACGATAGCGCAGATTTCGCAGAATATTATGCAGCGCGGCGTGAATCAGTTCGCGGGCGATGAACAGCCGTTTCGGGTTCGACGAATAATGGTTGACCTGTCTGACCAGCAAAAAACCGGCTTGCAGATATTCGCGCGGATAAAACGAGCCGGAATAATAACCGTAATAATTGAAAAAATGGATGGGAATCTTTTTCTGCGCGAGAAAATTCAAAACCTTTGAATTCAAATCCAGTTCGCGGAACGACCAAATCGCGTCCACGTCTTCGACCGGAATCACGCGCCGCTCTTTAACGCGCACCGGGGCATCAACGCGCACCGGGGCATCCGTTTCGCCGTCCAAAATGTCGGCGAGCGTCGTTTCATCGGCGAGCGCAGCGGGCGCGTCATAATCCAAATCGCCCAAAAAATCCGCACCCAAACCGTCGCCCGTCAGCGAATCACCTGCGTCGTAAATTTCTTCTTCCGGCAAAGCGATGCTTTCAGCCGCGCCTTCCGCTTCGTCCGTGTCCGCCGGTTCAAACGCGAGCGTGTTGTCTTTGCGCCGCAATCTGCCGGAGCGCGTAAGATAATAATGTCGTGCCATAATTCGATTTCAGACTTTGGACTTTAGACTTTGGACTTCGGGCTTCGGACTTAACCTCATCCCCAGCAGAGTTCGGCGTAACTGCACGAATTGCAAATCTTCATAAATTCGACTTCCGGCGGCTTTTCCGCTGCCGTGATGTTCTCCATGTCCGTCAGAGCCGACTCCAGTTCCGTTTCTTTTTCCGCCGTTAATTCAACGGTTTGCGTCTGCCGCAGTTTCGGGTAATCAATCTGCCCGGTCAAATGTTCCACGCCCTTCTGTTTCAAATAATACAGATAATAAAGCAGTTGAAATTCGTGCGCCGCTTCCATTTTATCCGAGAGTTTGACTTCGTGAACCACGCCGTCCGCCTGCCAGTCAAGCACGATTTTCCCGTCAATCGAAATCTCTTTTTTCTGCCGGTTATAAGAATTTTCGTCAACGAGTTTGCCCATTTTCACGCGGTCGTTTTCGCGTTCCATCTCAATGCCGTGATGAAACCACCAGAGCTTTTTGCGGCAGATGAAAAAGTAGCCGACTTCCGTTCCCGTAAATTTTGTGAGGTTGCTCATACTCTTTTTCGTGAATTACTCGTCGTAAGAACCGATCAGCAATTTGCTTTCATACTCGATGATTCCGAGCTTGACCTGCATCAGAAAACCGTATCTGCCCAGAACATTCGTCTTGAATTCCGTCTCCGCCGCAAAGCAGACCAAGACATCAAAATTGTAGCCGAGAACGGACAGCGTGACCGCGTGTTCGTAAGTCAGAAAACCGCCCGTCGCCGTTCTGATTCGTTTCTCCAAACCGCTTTCGATTTCAATGCCGATTTCTTCGCCGTAATTCCGGGCGAAAATGCAGTTGGTCGAACCCGTATCAATCTTGGCATCGAAAAACGCCGCTCTGTCGGAAAGTTTTATCTCGACCGGCACGGTAATCCCGTTTTCTCCCGCCCGATACAAAAACGATGCGGCGTAATTGACGCTTTCTGCCATTTACCAGCCTCCCATAAAACCTTCCTCGTCCGGGCGTGAAAGATAACTGACAAAGGCATCGGGAACACCGGCGGCAGCGGCTAATTTTTTGCCTTCGGGATAGCTTTCAGCAGTTCCTAAAAAACAATCGCCGTCCAGCACAACATATTGCCCGCCATATTCGGAGCGATTTTCTTTCAGCCACCGCATCCGTCTTTGGTTAACGTCGGTTTCGGAATTCTTACCCGCCGATGGTTCGGATTTTCGTGTTTCCAGCCACTGCTCCAACCTTTCCAAATCAACGGGTGAAAGCTCTCGCACAACTTCGACTGCCTGTTCAAATGATCTCTGCATAAATAAGATTTTGTCTTTCAATTCTGCCTTTGCCTACCCGGAACTTCTTTCGTCCGGCGATGGCTGTAAAACTATCGCGCCTGTTAAATTACCGACTTCGCTCAGTCAGACGAAATAATTCTATCTTATAACATTTTTTCAATTCCAAACCGGCATATTCGTTTAATAGCCCATCTCCAATTCCTGCGCCTGCGCCGCCAATTCCGCGAGCGTTTTGAGCCGCTGTTCGTCAATCCGGTTTTTATAATCGCGTATATCCGCAAACAAAACGCGACGGTGAGTGCCGACTTTGCGAAATGGAATTTCGCCTTTTTCCAAAAGCCCGACCAGAAACGGACGCGACACCCGCAGATATTCCGCCGCCGCCTGCGTCGAAAACTCGACCGGCTGCGCCGTGACGGTCACTTCCCTGCCCTCCGCCAGATGCGCCAAAATCTTCGCCAGTGCTTCGACTGCCTGCGGCGGCAGCGCGATGTCCGCCGCAGGCACGCCGGTTTCCAGCACCAGCCGCGCCTTATTCCGCGCCGAAAATTTATGCTTTCCCGTGCCAAAATTCTTTAATCCCGTCCGCGCCAGTGAAATATCTTTTTCCGTCAACTGCATTATCTTTTCCTCGACCAACTTAAAATCGTTTTTATTTTACAACAATCGAATTAAACAAAACAAACGAAATAAGCGAAATGAATAATTAAATCAACTTGAGCCGGTAAACGGTCGCCCGCGCTTTGCCTTGTTGTTCGATGTAATTATCTCTCACCAATTCGCGCAGCCGAACTTTCAAAGTGTTGCGGTTTGCGCCGGTTAATGTTTCGATTTCCGCGATGCTCAAATGCTCGTGCGCTTGCAAAAGACTTAAAATGCCGTTTGAAAGTGGGGCGATCTTTTGCGCCAAAATCCGCTCGCGCTCTAATTTCGCCGCCAGTTTGTCCTTTTGCTTTTTCAGCGATTTCAGAAAAAAGATCAGCCATTTCCCCCAGTCGGTTTCGGCTTTTTTGAGCGTCGCCTGCGTCTGCCGCAGAGCTTTGTAGTAGAGTTCTTTGTTGTCTTCGATCACGCTTTCGAGCGACGCATACGGCACATATTCGTAACCGAACCGCAGCAGCAAAAGCGTCGTCAGAATCCGCGACAATCGCCCGTTGCCATCGGCAAACGGATGAATCGCCAGAAAGCAGACTGTAAAAACCGCCGTCATCAAGAGCGGATGAATCGTTTTATCTTCAATCGTTTGGTTCAGCCAGTCCAATAGCTTTGTCATTTCAAAAGGTGTTTCAAACGGCGAAGCGGTTTCAAACACTATGCCGATTTCGCGCCCGTCCGCATCGAAAGCGACGACATTGTTGGAAAGTTTTTTATAACTGCCGCGATGCGAAACGTCCTTGCTCGAAAATTTCAGCAGCACCGAATGAAGCTGTTTAATGTGATTCTCGCTCGGGACAAGTTCGCGCCAAGATTCGTAAACAAGCTCCATCGCCTCTGCATAACCCGCGACTTCTTCCTCATCACGCGATTTAAACGAATACCGCTTCAAATTAGAAAGCAGAGTCTCGACTTCTCTGTCCGACAATTTCACGCCCTCGATTCTGGTCGAAGACCCGACACTCTCAATCGTCGCCACCCGCCGCAGCGCATTCAACCTCTCCGGCGAAAGATTCTGCAACGCCGTCCATTTACCCTTAAATTCATCAATCTCGGAAATCAAATTGAGAATCTCGTGCGACGGCGAAAAGTCTTTATCGAACTGCTCAATCGAATCAATCATACCCGATATTATACCCGATTATACCCGATTAAATAAAACAACCACTTTTTTGATTTATTTCAATTCCTTTCTCAAAACTATAATTGCTCAAATCTGCAAGCTGACGAATTCTCGAGTATTTTTCGGTCTTAAATACTTCACCATTAGCAGCGGGCGCAAAACTTTCATCCTTCACACGAAACGTAACCATTCTGGCAAACATTTTGCGAAGTTGAGTTTCGATGACGATTTGATTTCGTCTTGCTTCCTCATAATTTCGACTGTATTTAATGTTGGTTAGTTTTTGAAGTGTTTCAAATTCATTATCTTGTTGATTCTTTGGAACATAGTAACGAAATTCAAAGCCGAATTGTCTTTCATCAACTAATTTGAATTTACCCAATTGTTCAAACGCAGCTTTGTTGATTAATTTCACGAAATCGAGTTCTTCACCGAATTGATTATGAACTCCGAATTTTAGATATTCGCCGATTTTTTTTATTATTCCATCAATTTGCGGACAAATTTCATCGGCAGATAAAGATGAAATTTTTCATCTTTCAATTCTGTAAAACCGAATTTCAAGTAGAATTGTTTAGCGGAATCGTTCAACGCCAACACTTCAATCGCGTAAATTCCGAGTTGGTCGGAAAGTTTTAACGAACGATTAAAAACATCGAACAGCAGCAAACTGCCTAAACCGCTGCCGCGAGCCGTTTTATCAACTGCCAGTCTTCCCAAATGAATGGTCGGAATCGGATAACGAGGCAGATTTTCAGGGAAAGAAACAAACGCTACGGAACTGCTGGAAACAGTGTAAAAACCTTTTATCAGAAATTCATTCGGCAGCACCGCCACGAATGTTTTGCCGATTCCTTTGCTGTCATTTTGGCGGGCGTAATTTTTGACGAATTCGTTCAAACTCGGCTCTTCGCAGTCGAACGAGGCGCGGTCGTGATTTTTATTCAGACCTTCGATTACATAATTCATCGGGAAATCACCCGTTTTTTATAATCCGCCGCCGCCTTTTTCAATTCGTCGTTTGGCTCTTCATCGCTTTCGAGCATCGCCAGAAAAATATCGCGGTCGCGGTCGGAAAGTCTTCGCGTTTGATTTTTTTCCAGAACTTCTTCGGCAGAATTCGACAGAGCGTTGATGGCAAAATCGGTAACGGTTAAACCGGAAAGCGTCGCGGCTTTTTCAATTTTGTCTTTTATTTCCAGTGGCAGTCGAAAGTTCATTCTCGAAACGGATTGTTCTAAATTCGGCATAATAAATCCTCCGCAGACATTCTAGAATATTATGTGGCAAATTGCCATACCTTTTTCGATTGTTTCATCTGATAAATTGTTTCCCGCATCATTAATCTGCGTCTAAAACCCGACAATTTCAATCGTCGCTACATCCACAAGCGCATTCAACGACTACGCAACGTCATCGTTTACCTCTAAATTCATCGATTTCTAAAATCAAATTGAAAATCTCGCGCGTCGGCGTAAAATCTTCGCTGAATTGCTCAAGCGAATCAATCATACCCGATTTTATACCCGATTAACTTGATTTTTTTCTCACGAAGCGTCAAGAATCAAATCAACATTGCGCCGTCAAACTTAACCTCCAATCCTGTAATCAGTGAATAAAGTTTGTCATCGTTTGGGATGACAAATATTCCACAAACTTCATCTTTGCCCAAATGCAAAAGTTCCCCTTTTTCCTCTTGAAACGTGGAAACTCTGACGCTAACGGTGCGTTTGGACATTTTTTTCAAAATTTTTTCTACTTCGCTTCGGCAAACACGAATTTTAGCAAAATCTCTCTTCGGAATTTGGACTTGTTCTTCAATAAGTTCTCGCAATTTCATTAGATTTGCATCTTTGTCGGAGTTGAAATTTATTGGAATATAATAACGATTTTGAACACCGTAATCGGCATCAATCAATTTTACTTTAGCAAAATCTTCAAAACGAATTTGATTAATACATTCAACAAGATTTATTTCTTTATCGCTTCCGAAAGCGTAAACGCCAAACGGCAGAGCATCGCTAATTTGGGTTTTGGCAAAGTTCTCTTGAATTGAAAGCATTTCATTTTCAGAAATTTCTTTTGAAACGGCATTGCGCGTAAATTCTAAAAACCAATCAAAATTTCTTCCGTAAATTTTTTTAGCGGAACTTTTGCCTTTTTCTTTAATTTCAAAAAAATAAACCTTACCAAAATTGAGTTTGTAGTTACGATTGCATCTACCGGCAGTTTGAATCAGATTCGGCAAAGGACATAAATCTCTGTAAACAATCGGAAAATCAATATCAACACCCGCTTCGATAAGTTGAGTTGAAATTAAAACTACTTTTTCCTTATTATCCAAACGCTCTTTACAAATTTGCAATTTTCTTTGTCTGTCCTCAAGTGTGAAATGTGTATTGAGCAGAATATATTCGCCTTCTTCGGTTTGAGATTCGGAACTTCCGTTTAATTCTTTGAAAAGAATTTTCGTGTCTTTGATTGTGTTTAGGACAACCAAACAAGATTCTTTTTGATTTCTAATTTCTCCGGCTAAAACTTTTATTGTTTTGATTTCAAATTTAGGAATGATTTTGTAACGGTTAAATTCGTCAAAATCGTAAAATCTTTCATCCAAAATTTGCTTCGGTTCTTGATAGCGCGTGAAAATTTTGCTCGGTTTTTCTCTTTCTTTGTAGTTCGTTTCATTCGGCAATTTCAAATGCGGCATTGTCGCTGTCGAAACAATCGCATAACTGTCAAATTTGCGGCAAAATTCATCGAGATAAGCGACGAAAAACGTATAAAGGCTTGGCGGCAATGCTTGAATTTCGTCGAGCAGAAAAATGGTTTTGGAGAAATTCGGCAATCTCAAAAGCGTCGCATTGCGATTGCTGACTAAAGTTTCAAAAACCTGCACGAAAGTCGTGATAATAAACGGATGATCGAAAGTTTCGTTTGAAAAAAGCTGCTGCAAAAGTTTTTTGACATTTTCATCGCTCGGATTGTCATCGAGAATTCTTTGCAGTTTTTCAATTTCCTTGTTTTCCGCTTTTGAATCCACGCGCAAAACCTTTTCGTCATCTTGCAGAATTTCCAGACAGATATTTTCCGTCTGTTCGGTAATCGCCAAAAAAGGCAAAGCGTAAATCACGCTCAAATCTTCACGCCGTTTGAGAATTTCATTTGCCAAACTCAAAAGCATCAAAGTTTTCCCCGCGCCCGTCGGCGCAGGCAATGTAAAAACTCTCCGTTCTTTATCTTCGGCTAAAAAATTTCGCAAATTCGCCAACGCTTCCTCGCGCATCTGCGAACGCACGGCATCGAGCCGCCTTTTCTTTTTGCTCTTTTCTTTGCTTGAATCCACCGCAATTTCTTGAAATCTTTTATCCAGATTTACAGAGAATTTACTTTGAAAATCTTTCGATAAATCTTTGCTTTTAAAAATTTCGTTTTCGCCTGCGTCGCGTTTATCTGATTCGATTAAACAAGCAAAGCCAAATTGAGTATTAAGAAAAAAGGAAAGTTTGTCTTTGACTGCTAAAGGGCTTTTTTCTTCCAAATATTTTTTGCTAAAATTTAGAGGAAAATCATCAAGAAATTTTGTTAGAGCATAATCCTCAATTTTAGTTGGAAAATACTTGTGCGGGTAAAAATTCTGCAAAAACTCAGAAATTTGAATATTGTCTTCGGAAACTTCCCTGATAAAAACTTTCAAATTTTCACATTCTTTTTCGTTGAGAAAACCTGTATTCATATTTGGCAGATTTCCGTGATGTTTTGCAATTATCGCCGCAACGCTGTATTTCAAACTTGCGTCGCCATCTAAAATTTCCTTCGCCAAAGTTTTATTTGATTCAAAAAAGCAGAGCCACGCCAAAGCAGAAAGATAAGCGTGGCTCGAATATCCAAGATTTTTGTTCCTTTCTTCAAAAGGCTTCAATTTTTCTTGAAAATTCGGATTAATCTTGCCCAAATCGTGAAACAAAGCGGCAATATGGGCAATTTTCAAATGCGTTCGATTGCGCGTTTTAGCGGCAACTTGCTGCAAATGTTTTTCCAAAGGTTTTCCGGTATGTGAAAAATACTCTTTCATAATAGAACCCAATTTGTTCCGTCGCTGAATTGAAAATATGCGCCTTCAACGGAAAGTTCACATTCAGGCGCGGGATATAAAACCTGTTGATACGGGTATTTAGCTGGATCATTCCAAAAATCATTATTTTGACCTGTCGGAATTTTGTCTAAACCGATGCGAAAATCGGCAGTTTGCGAAACGTCTTTCAATTTATGGTTTTCGGAAGTTATGAAACCTCTTGTTTTGAAATTTCCCGTGTTTTCGTTAAATTCGCCCTTTGCCAATAAACTCAGATTTGCTGGACAATTATGCAGACCGAGAACGGGCGTAAATCTAGCTTTACTGTTTTCTATAAACTCCAAAAAGTTCTGAAAAATATCGCTTGAACGCTCGTTTCGTAAAGCAACGGCGACGAAAAACTGCGGATTTTTCAGAAACTCCATTTGCACCGGACGCTTTTCATAAAGATTGGCGGCATATCGTAATTTAAATGCCCAAGATTCTTTTTTCATGGCTTTGAGCATTTGCACGCCGTAAAGCAAATCTTCGGAAAGTTGCGGAAAAAGCGGGCGCATTTTGTCGCGTTCGATTCCCAAAACCGCGCCGATCAATCCGATAAATGCGGTTTTGGTAATAAAATCGTGCGTCAAAGGATTATTGTTTGTTTCCGGCTTTTTGAAATGCGCCCAATTTCCTCCGACTTTTACGGTTGCGCCTCTCATAAAATCTCCATCCAGACAAATTTCTCCGCGTCTTGCAATTCCCGTTTAATTTTCTCGTTTTCCGTGTAGAAATTGATCTGTTTGACCGAAGGATTTTTCGCCGCTTTTTTGAATTCATCGAAATTCAAAACGTAGTCTTCGGAACTTCTGATTTGTTCGCCCTGCTTTTCAGATTTCTCTTCGTTGATTTCGATCAGTCTGTCCGCACCGTAAAGTTTTTTGTCGGCGTTTTCATAGACGATTTGAGCCAAAAGCAATGAATTTTGATTCGATTTCGAGCGCGTGTTGGCGTTGTTAATGCTCACCCAAAGAGCCTTGAACATTGCGGCAATATCTTCTTGTGTAAGTCCGGTATGAACTGCCGAAAACGGATTTATCCAGCCGTGAATTTGATTAAGCGAATAAGGAACAACCGTCGTCGTGCCGATTGCGCCGCGTGTTTTTTCACCACTTGAAGCAAAAACAGAAGTGTTTTGGTGCATTCGCAAATCAACTTTGTTGAGCGAAGGATTCAGTAAAGCAAACTGAACTGGACCCGTTAGATTTACAGCTTCGCCAATTTCAGTTGAAATTCCTCCAAACAACCGAACATCAACACACTTCTGCATTAATTTGAGGTTATCAATCCTTCCCTTAGTCAAAACGCTCTCATCATTTTTAAGCTGTTCGCGTAATAGCTTCATTCTCAAAGCCGCGCTTGAACCATCTTTCGCACCTTCAATACGTTTATCTATTACATATACTTCCTCGCCGCGCTCGTCAAAATAATCGCGGATAAAGCGTTTAATGCGAACGTCGCTGACTAAAACTTTTTTCGTTTCGTCGTCATAACGCTGTTCCGACGTGAATGGATCACCGTTCGGAATTGAATAACTGCTTTCGTAAAGAAATAAGATTTCCGATTTTTCGACGGTTAAATTATAATTTTCCATTATTGATTTTCCTCCTCAGATGTTTCGATTTGATTTTCTGCCTCGTTTTCGTTTTGTTTTTTGTTGAAGCTAAAATAGCTTTCAAAAAAGCCAAACACGCAATATTTTTTGCGATAGCTTTTTTCGTTTAGTTCTTTAACAATTTCTGCAAACTCAACAAATTTGCCTCTCAAGTCGTTTCGTTTTGGGACGTGCAGCATTAGCTTTTCACTGACATAATCTCCTAAACCAATTAGCCCGTTCACATCGGAAACTCGACGAGACAGAAGTCCGACGTAATTTTTTTCAAAAGAATTGATTTCCCAACGAAGCGGTTGCGCCATTTTTCCGAGAAGCAATCCGGCTTTGTAGCTGTCTGACGTTTTCATTTCTTCCATAATTTTTTCTCCATTGTTATTGCGAATTAAAACTAAAAAATAATAGTCGTATTTCAAAAGATTGTATTCGGGCATTTTCCCCGAATCCGTATTGCGAATGTTGTATTCAACTTTTTCGATAAACGCAGGCAAAATAACATCATCCCGGTAATAATTGCCCGAATAAATCTGCGGCAGAACCTTAAAGAGATGACTTTGATATTTCTTTTTGTCTGAGGTTACGTCGCCGAGAATATTGCGGAATGAACGCCTGATGTCATAACCCCAAAAATCTTTATTCTTTGTCGGATAAAATTTGCGGCGTTCCTGTAAAAGTTCGGAGTTTTTGATTCGTTTAATTTCTTTATTGAGATGGTCAAGAAAACTTTGCTCAATTCCGCTGATCTCCAACAAATCGTCATCTTTACCTTTATCACCGCGTTTGCTGAAAACAAAGTCAAACTGGGTAATGTTTTTCGCAGTTTCTTTCACCACAGGCGAAAAAATCGTATCGCCTTCGTCAAACTCATCTTTCTCAACTTCAACTTCCTGATTCGAGGCAACTGTCAAATTTGAAAGTTTATCTTTTGGAATGTTTTGCTCAAAAAAATCAATAATATTTTGCGCGTCGAGTTCTTTCCCTCTTGGCAAAATAATAACCTTGACATCGCGCTCACTAATCAAAGCCTTTTTTGAATAATCAAGCGAATAAATCAAATCCAAAACTTCTTCGGAATTTTTAAATGCTTTCGTTTTGAAAGTGTTCTTCTCGTTAAAATCAGGCGAACTCGAAACGCTTTTGATGAGAGTTTTGTAAATAAAATTGCGAAGAATAAAAACGTCGTTTTGCTTTTCGATAAAATAACCGAGCAAAGCGTCATTTATCATTTTCAGTTCGTCTTCAAATTGATACCAGCTTTTTCCGCTGAAATCGAAATGCAGATAAACAAATTGATTCTCGTCTTGTTCGCGCAAAAAGTTTTCAATTTCTGCTTTCTGATTTTTAAAAGACGCGCGAAATTTTTCAATTAAAGTTCCTTCAAATTGTTTCGCATCTTCCGCCCCGCGCCCGAAAGAACTCAGACCAAACAAACCTTTTTTTTCGGGATTGCCTAATTTATAAAAGCCGATTTCTTTGCCGTCTTTATCTGTCCCGAAATGAATATCACCAAAAATATATTTGTTTTCCGGGCTTGTTTCGCTGGCTTTATAAGTCAAATAGAAAAGTTTGTTTCTGATAAGATTTTGGTCAATGATTTCGCTCTTTCGGTTGAATTGAATTTCAAAGTTTTCATCAACAGGAATTGACCAATAATTAACTTTGATTTTCTTTTTTTCGTCATTCAACGGCGCAGACTTGAAATAACGATGATAACGAATTTTTCCCGTTTCACTATTCCGCAAGGTTTTTCCAATTTCCAAAAGTGTATCAAGCATAATTTTAACGGGATTTAGCCTAATTCTCCATCCATAATCCGCTTTGGGATTTGGATGGAGATGTAAGGCGTTCCACACAATCGCGCTTTCAAGCGATTGTTCTTCGCACGCTGTCATTCAATAACCTGTTGGTTTTCGATGTATTGTTTGACGATGGAAAGCGGCGCACCGCCACAAGTCAAAGCACAATACGAACGACTCCAAAAAACAGGCTTCCAATAGTATTTGCTCAATTCGACGGCAAAATCTCTGCGAATAAGCCGCGATGAAACAGTTTTCAAATTATTCACGAAAGACGATAAACAGACTTTCGGATTCAACGACAGCAACAAATGAACGTGGTCGGATTCGCCGTTAAATTCGACTAACTCACATTCCCACTTGGCAACGGT
>JBBSUG010000069.1:0-13160 GCA_038235165.1 Pyrinomonadales bacterium | reverse complement strand
TCGCATTGCGTATAATTTCTCGCGCCCGTCGCTTTCGGCATTATTTTGACCAGACCGCGATACGAATTGTTCGATTTTCCGGCGGAAATTCCTTTCGAGATAATCGTAGATTTCGTGTTTTTGCCGAGATGAATCATCTTCGTTCCCGTGTCGGCAACCTGCGCGTTATTGGTCAGCGCAACCGAATAAAATTCGCCGATGGAATTATCGCCCTGCAAAATAACCGACGGATATTTCCAGGTAATCGCGCTTCCGGTTTCAACCTGCGTCCACGAAATTTTTGAATTCTTCCCGCGACACGCGCCGCGTTTTGTAACGAAATTATAAATGCCGCCTTTTCCGTTTTCGTCGCCCGCATACCAATTTTGAACAGTCGAATATTTGATCTCCGCATCATCCATCGCAACGAGTTCGACGACTGCCGCGTGAAGTTGATTTGTATCAAACTGCGGCGCGGTGCAACCTTCATTATATGCGACATAACCGCCTTCTTCAGCAACAATTAACGTCCTTTCAAACTGTCCCGAATCCTGTGTATTTATTCTGAAATATGTCGAAAGTTCCATCGGACAACGCACGCCTTTCGGAATAAAAACGAACGAACCGTCAGAGAAAACCGCCGCGTTCAGAGCCGCATAATAGTTATCCGACGACGGTACGACCGAGCCGAGATACTTTTGAATCAGTTCAGGATAATCGGCAACTGCTTCAGTGAAAGAGCAGAAAATCACGCCTGCTTCCAAAAGTTTTTTCTTGTAAGTCGTGGCGACGGAAACCGAATCGAAAACCGCATCAACCGCGACGTTCGCCAGCATTTTCTGTTCGGTGATCGGAATGCCAAGTTTTTCAAAAGTCCTAATCAATTCGGGATCAACTTCATCAAGACTCGCCTTTTTCACCTTTTGTTTTGGCGCGGAATAATAAGAAATATTTTGAAAATCAATATTCGGATAATCAAAATTCGCCCAATTATCCGGCTGTTCCATTTTCAGCCAATGCCGATACGCTTTCAGACGATAATTTAATAACCATTCCGGCTCGTTTTTCTTTGACGAAATAAGGCGAACCACGTCTTCCGACAAACCTTTGGCAATAGTTTCCGTTTCGATGTCGGTTGTAAAACCGTATTTATATTCTCTGTTTGCTAATAATTCCTGTGTTGCTGTTGACATATTTTTATTTCAAATCTCAAATTTCAGATTCCAAAAACCGTTAAATTCTTTGCGGTTCGATTGTGCGATGAATCCCTTTTATGCGATGAAACCGCTCATCTACTGCGGCTTCCGTGCCGACGAGTTGGGCAAGTGTGATTTGCGACAGCGCGTTTTCGACAATTTCGTGCAGCCCGACAATCACCGGGCGAATTCCGCAATCGCCCTGATGAACACAAATGTCTAAAACGCCTTTATAACTGTCGCAGTGCGTGTTTATTTTGTCCTCATCTAAAACTTTGATGACTTCGTTAAGCCGAATTTCGCTCGCCGGACGCGCCAGTGTGTAGCCGCCTTTCGTGCCGCGAATGGCGGAAACAAATCCGGCTTTATTTAAAAGCCACATCAGCTTGCCCGCGTTCGCCGCCGAAATTCCTTCGCGCGTCGCAATTTGCGGCAGGGTCAAAGATTCTTCATCTTTTAACGTCGCAAGCTGCACCAAACATCTCAATCCATATTCTTCTTGTGCCGATATTTTCATTTTGACCGCCGGGTTAAATTTTTGTGTTTTTGCCGCACATTTAGAATCTCAAATCTTTACTTTTATGTCAAGATTTGAGATTCGTTAATTCGTGTGTTATTTCAGGGCGAAACGGCGATTGTTCTGCTGAATTTTTGTTTGCAGAGGTCGGTGAGTAAATTGATGAAAAAGGTCGGTTTACGGCTTCATTTTGTGCAGTCGTTCCGCTGCGGCTTCCAATGTTTCGTCTTTTTTACAAAAACAAAAACGAACCTGCTGCGCTCCCAAAGTTTTATCTTGATAAAACGACGAACCGGGGACGACCGCCACGCCGATTTCCTGAATCAGATAGCGCGTAAATTCGATGTCGTTTTTGAAACCGAAATCCGAAATATCGGCCATCACATAGTACGCGCCTTCCGGCGCAGCGCATTTGAAACCGGCATTTTGCAAAATTGGCACGATAAAATCGCGCTTGCGCTGATATTCTTTTTGCAGTTCGACGTAATAACTCGGCGGCAAAAGCAGCGAATACGCGCCCGCGATTTGCAGCGGATGAGCTGCGCCGACGGTCAAAAAATCGTGAACTTTGCGAATTGCGCTCGTAATATCCGGCGGCGCGATGCAATAACCGACGCGCCAACCAGTCACCGAATAAGTTTTCGACAGCGAATTGACAACAACTGTGCGCTCTCTCATCCCGTCGAGCGTCGCCATACAGATATGTTTCGGCTCTTCTAATTTGGAATCTGTAATATGGAATCTGGAATCATAAATAATGTGTTCGTAAATCTCGTCGGTATAACAGAGCGCGTCAAATTCTTTACACAAATCCGCGATAAACTCCATTTCTTCCATCGAAAAGACTTTTCCCGTCGGATTGTTCGGATTGCAGATGATAATCGCCTTCGTTTTTTCGTTAAATGCGGCGCGAAGCTCGTCTTTTTCAAACTGCCAGCCGTTTTCTGTATTTCGCAGCGGAACATAGCGCGGTTTGGCATCGGACAAAATCGCGTCCGGCGCGTAGTTTTCGTAAAACGGCTCAAAGACGACGACTTCTTCGCCCGCATCAATCGTCGCCATCATTCCGGCGATCATTCCTTCAGTCGAACCGCAAGTGACGGTAATTTCCGTTTCCGCATCAACGTCCAAACCCAAAAACCATTTTGATTTTTCGACAATCGCATCACGAAAACTTTTCACGCCCCAAGTAATCGCATATTGATTGAAATCTTCGGCAATTGCTTCCATCGCCACTTTTTTGATATTTTCCGGCGCGGGAAAATCGGGAAAACCCTGTCCAAGATTGACCGCATTATATTTCGCCGCCTCACGTGACATTTCGCGGATGACCGATTCGGTAAAACTTGCGGCTTTTTTGGAGATTCGATTTTTGGTTGATTTAGTTTGCATAATTTAAAAATTTAACCACAGATAGACGCAGATTAACACTGATATTTTTATATTTTCTCATTATTGAGCGGCACGAAATTTGACAGTCAAACAGTTGTCGCAAAAATCGCAAAAAAAGACACAAAAAACTTTTTATTTTGTGTTTTTTGTGACTTTTGCGGCAATTTCTTGATTAAACCTTAGTTTTTCGCGCCCAACCGGAACGTCAACCCGACATTAAACGCTCTTGAATACCCCGGCGTGGCGTGAATGCGGGCAATCACGCCGCAGGTCGAACAGGTGCGCGATTCAAGATAGTTCTGCGTTTCAAAGTATTTTTTGTTGAGTAAATTATCAATCGAAAAGTTCAGATCAACCCATCGCCGCAGATGTTTGGCGACGGAAAAATCTACTACATCGTGACCGGCGGCGCGAATCGAATTGTCTTCGCCGTCCAAGCGGTAATCGGAAATGTGCCGCCAACTGAGCGATGAATTAAATCCTTTGTATTCCGATAAAACCAGATTGCCGTTGGCGACCGTGTGCGGCGCACTGTCAATTTTAATGCGAAGCGGCGATATGCCGTCGGTGAATTGTCCGGGATAAAATGCCCCGATCACCTGCGTCAGACCGCCGTTGAAACTTAGATAACGCTGAATTTGAATAGAAGTTTTCGTTTCGATGCCGTAGGAGCGCGAACGTGCGGCAAATTCGATTGAACCGTCGTCGGGAATGTAAACCTGTTCGTTTGAACGGTCAATTAAAAACGCGCTGAAAGTCGCCGCGATGCGTTTGCCGTTGTAAGCCGTTCCCGCCTGAAAAAAGTCGGTCGTCGAAACTTTCGGCGAATCCGGGCTGCGGATTACGCCGCGTGCATCCTGACTCGAAACGCCGCGCCCGTAATTGCCGTAAAAAACGATTGGAGTTCGCTCGAACGGCGCAAGTGTCGCTGACAATTTCGGCTGAAAACGCGCCGCGCCTTGTTTGCCTTTGAGAATCGTCGTGACATCGCTCTGCTCAAAACCGTCAACGTCAAACCCGAAATAATCCCACCGCAAACCGGCTTCGACGTGCAGATGCCCGTTGTAAAAATCTACGCCGTTCTGCACATAACCGGCGTAATTGCTGATGTTTGCCTGCGCCGAAGTGTAGAGAACATTCGAGTTATCAATATTTCTGGGTAGAAATTTACGGTTCGGATTTCTGGCGACCGACGGGTAAAGTCCGACGTTGATTTGATTAAAATGGACGTTGCCGCCGACGGTGACGAGTGCCTGTTTGCCGAAAAGTTTATACGGCTGTAAATACTGCACGGTACCGCCTTCCTGAAGGCGCGAATCGTGCTGGTCAATTTCGTCGCCGTAAGCCGGGTCGAGCAAAAAGAACGTAAAATTTGAAAACAAATCGAATAATGAACGCCCGACAAACGCGTCGGCTTTGAACGTCGCACCGGATTTCGATTCCTTGCGGTAATAAGTTGAAACCGTTCCGAGCCGCACTCTGCCGCCGTTTTCCGGGTCAATAAAGCCAAAACGGTCAAGCTCTACGGCGTTGACGAGATCGAGCGGAATTTGTCCTGATGAATAAAAGTCGTTGCGTCCGGCGTTAAATTTTACGCCGATTGATTCTGTTTCGCTGCGTTTCCAGGTGATATTGCCGGAAAAATTGTCGCGCCGGTAACGCCCTTTGTTGAGAAACGGTCCGTCGGTGTAACTCGGTTCATACGACAGAAAGGCTGAGACGTTTTTGATTTTCGGACTGTAGGCGAAAAATCCGCGAGCCGTATTAAATGAACCGTATTGGATTCGCGCCGTAAATTCCTGCGGCAGACTTTCCCGCTGACGAATTTGGACGACTCCCAACCCCGAAAAATCTCCGTAAGCGGCGGAAAAAGGTCCGTTGATAATCGAAACGCTTTCAACTAATTCGGGCGACAAAGTCTTTAACGCGCCCAGATAACCCTGTCCGTGTCCCTGTGTCGCCTGATTTTGCTGCACACCGTCAACCAGAATTTTCAAACCGCCGTTGACTCCGCCGTGATCTAAATTAAACCCGAAACGGCGAATTTCCAGCGACTTGCCGCCGCCTTCGTGCTGTCCGACATTGATGCCGGCGTTTAAGGTTTGAATCAACTGGTCATCACGTCCAAACAATGTGTTTTTGTAAATCGTATCGTTGCGCTGTTCCACTTCCGGGGTCAGCATATTTGCTTCAATCGTCACGTTTTCATTAATCGGGCGGACGATGAACGAGGTTTTAATCTGCACATTTTCGAGCGTTTCGGTCGCCGAAAAAATTCTGGTCAGCGGCGTAGTGTTGTTGCCGAAAAATTTGACCGACAGCGATTCTTTCGGCACCGGCACCGAAAACGCGCCCTCCTCATCGGTCGTCGCGGTTATTTTCGCCTCCGACGTTTCGATTTCAATTGACACATTCGGAATCAATTCAAACTGTTGGGTAATGACCGTGCCGGAAAACGTCCGCGTATTTTGCGCGAAAACGGCGGCGTTTAATAACGTAACAAACGCAGCCAACAAGAGTAATTTGAAAAAAAACTGAGCTGCAAAAATATTTCTCATAAAAATAAACGTCAGGCGAAACCAAAAATTAGATGCTGTTTTACTAAAGTAACACAATTATAAAAACAGTAACACCCAATTATGCAGAAAGGTATTCGTCTTTTTATTCAGCCGATAGGTTCAACCTTTTAATCGGTAATGACTGACGACGGGAGAGTTAGAAACAATTTACCGTTTTTAATGCCTTTTAAACTTAAAAGTCCGTCGGCGAGATTAACGATATTGGCGACAATGCCGCGCAGAGCAATTAGTTCCATACAGTCGTGATGATTGACGTGAATGTGCATCACCGACAAAATCAGGTCGTGAAAATTATGCTGAATTGCTGCCATTTCCTGTGAAAGATTTCTGGCGTGATGGTCGTAAACCAGCGTCAAACTGCCGAGAACCTCCGTGTCGGTCTCAACCGCAATTTTCTGCTGAATCAACGCCTCCCGAATCAAGTCGCGCAACGCTTCCGAGCGCGTCGCGTAACCGCGTTCCGCGATGAGGCGGTCGTAGTTTTCCAATAAATCCTGCTCGATGCTGACTCCGAATCTAATAATGTCGCTCATTTGTTCCCTAACCTTGTTATCTACGTAAATTTTGCCACAGTTTCAAAAAATTTGAAACAGCATTTCTCACCCGGCATTTTTTCTTTAGCGAAATTTGTTCTAAAATCCATTATCAATATCGAAATCTAAAATCAGAAATCTTAAAGAATGCACATCACCAAAATTGAACTCGAAGACATTAAATCTCACGCTGAATTCAAGTGCGAATTTCAGCGCGGAACGACGGCGATTACCGGCGAAAACGGCGCGGGCAAAACGACTTTGCTCGAAGCCGTCGCGTGGACTTTGTTTGACCTGCTCGATTATAAAAAAGACGACTTTATCAAACGCGGCGCGAAAAAAGGCGTGGTCAAAGTCACTTTTGAAAGCGGTTTGGACGGGCGCGAATATCTCGTCCACCGCGACACGGGAACCGGCTATTACGTTTACGATCCGCAGTTGAAAATGCGAATCGCCGAGAAAAAAGAAGAAGTGACGCGATTTTTGTGGCAGCATCTCGGCGTTGAACCGGGAACGGATTTGGAAGCACTTTTTCGCCGCGCCATCGGTGTTCCGCAGGGGACGTTCACCGCCATCTTCTTAGAAACTCCGGCGGAACGCAAAAAGGCGTTTGATAAACTTTTAAAGGTCGAAGAATACCGGCAAGGGGCGGAAAAACTGCTTGAAACGGCGCGTTACATCGAAAATCAGATCAACGCCGTCAACATTCGTATCGGACGCGCCGAAGGCGAACTGGCGCGGTTTGAAGAAACCGAAACCGAATATAAAACTCAGTTTGAAAAAGCCGCTGAACTCGCCGTCGCCACCGAAAATTTAACCAAAGAAGCGGCGGACAAAAGCGTTATCGTCAAACAATTTGATGAAGCCGAAAGCAAAGTCAATGAACTGAAAAATACGGCGGACAAATTGAAAACCGAAAGTGTCAAAGCCGAACTGATCGCCAAACAAAGTGAAACCGAACGAACGCAGGCTTTTGAAGCACAGGAAAAAATTAAACTCGTCGAACCGGAACATCAAATGCACCTCGCCGCGTTGCTGCGTTTGAGCGAATTAGACCGCGAAAGAATTGAGCGCGATAAACTTAACGCCGAGAAGTTGCGGGTTGAAACCGCGCAGATTAACGTCAAAGCCGACCAGAAAAAGTTTCAGGAAGATTTGGAAAAATCACTGGCGGCGCACCGCGAAATCGCCGCGCTCGAACCGAAAGTTATGGAACAAGAACAGTTTGAAAAAACGCGTGAAACTTTGCGAAACGAACTCGCCGACGCGAAAGCGGCTGAAAGTCAAATCAAGAGTTTGACCGAGAAAATGAACTTCCTGCGCGAGAGCTACCGCACCAATCAAGCGCAAATTAAAGAAACACAGACGAAAAGCGAGCAGGCGAGTTTGTTTGAAGGTTTGCAAAAACGTGATGTTGAAATAATTAACGATCTGGCAAGATTTCGCGCCAAACTCGAAGCCGACGAGAAATTTCAGAGCGAAATAAACAACGGTTTATGTCCTATTTTGTCGCAGAAATGTTTGAATTTGAAACCCGGCGAAACGCTCGAAGGTTTCGTATCGAATCAATTCGGCGAAGTCAAAACGCAGATTACGACGCTCGAAAATGAAAAAAAACAGACTGCCGACGCGCTAAGGATTTCCCGCGATGCCGGGAAATCCTTAGCGACGCTCGAAACGCTGCAGAACCGCGAAAAGGAAATCGGCGAAGAAGGCAAGCGTTACAAAACCGAGAAAGAGTTTTTAGAAAAAAAGACGGAAAGTCTATTGAAAAACAAAACCGATTTAGCCGACATCGAAGGCAAATTGAAAATTCTCGATAACCCGAAAGCCAAAATTAAATTGCTGCAAACCGAAGCGAATCTCGAAATCATAATCAAAGAAAAAATCACGGAAGTCGAAAAAAATCTGGAGCGGCTGGAAAATGATCGCGGAATTCTGCTCGAACAACTCGCTTCTTATCAATTTCTCGACGCGCAGTGGAAACAATTTTCCGATGAACGCGACAAGACTGTGAACGCCCATCGTGAATTTTTAACCAACGAATCGCTCGCCAAACTTCTGCCGCAGCGCGAAACCGAATTTGAAGCCGCGCAAAAAGAAGCGGCGCGAATCAGTGAAGAAACAGCGCAAGCCGAAAACAATTTGGCGGCGGCAACCAAAGATTACGACCGTGAAACGCATCTGCGCGAAAAAGGCTCGCTTTTGGACACGGAAAAACGGCTGGTCGAAACGCGGGCAACATTGGATTACACGCAGAAACGCGCTGACGAATT
The DNA here is from genome assembly GCA_038235165.1 of Pyrinomonadales bacterium. Classification (GTDB taxonomy): domain Bacteria; phylum Acidobacteriota; class Blastocatellia; order Pyrinomonadales; family Pyrinomonadaceae. The sequence continues at coordinate 4,688 of JBBSUG010000069.1, read as the reverse complement.
GGATAAAGAACTAGAGAAGTTGCGAGAAATCCGCAAAGCGATGCAGAGCGAATTTCAGGAGAAAGAACGGCTCGAAAAAGTTTCCGAAGCGACCAAATTTATCCGCGACACATTAAAAGAAGCTGCTCCGCGTGTTGCGCGAAACTACGTTCACCATGTCTCTCTGGAAGCCAATCAAATGTTCCGCGAAATTTCCGGCAACGCCGAAAGAACGCTCAAATGGACGGAAGACTACGGTATTTCGCTCGAAGAATACGGACACGAACGTCCGTTTATCAATCTCTCCGGCGGCGAACAAATGGCGGCGGCATTGTCCGTGCGGCTCGCTTTACTAAAACAACTTTCCGACATACGACTCGCGTTTTTCGACGAACCGACAACCAATATGGACGCGGTGCGGCGCGAAAGATTAGCCGAACAAATCGGTTACATCACCAAAAAGACGGTTGACGACAAACAAATTTTCGATCAGCTTTTTATCATTTCGCACGACGATACTTTTGATGAATACGTTGATAATGTAGTTTCAATTGAGGGAATTGAAAATGAGTAAATTTTTTAAAAATAAAGCGTTTTTGATTGGATTTGTAAGCGGAATAATTTTTTTAATCAGTTTGAATTTTCTCACTTGGCTTCAAAGTTTGTGTCATCATTGCATTTATCAAGCTGGAATTCCATATACATTTTATGAAGAATTTATTGGAAATATATATTTCGACAGCACTACTTTTTCTAACGACAATTTCAAACACTTCTTTCCACTCTATTTATTATTGGATGTTGTATCCACAATAATTTTTGGTTTTGTTGTTGGTCTAATCGTTAAATCTGTTTGGTCGGAAAACTCACACAGTCAGCTGGATTAAAAGCAGTTAATTCAATCCGAGCGTCGTCATTTTAGATTTCTTCGCCGCCTGAATCGGCAAATTCTGCTGTGCCAGCACGGGCTGCAAAGGGTTGACAAACTCATCCGGCACAGATGGGATTTCGCCCAATCGCCGCGCCGCCATTAGTTCAATATCATAACCTTCGTGGCGCACACGCTCGTCAACATAAAGCAGACACAGCCCGATCATCCACACCGGCATCAGCAGTATAAAACTCGCCTGCCAGACAAATTGAGCGGCGATTTCATACCACGCCGGAACGCTTTGTGTGCCGAACGTGAAAATTTCGACACCGTTCAAATAAGCATACCAACCGAGCGGAATGTAAAACAGCGATAATGCCGAATAGGTGGCGACAGTCGTGAAAACAAAGAGCGCGGCAAAGCGTTTGACGTTCCCGCTCGCCAGCGAAATGCTTCTGCCGAGTGCTGGAAAAACGCCGAGACCTTCGACCAGCATCACCTGCGGAACATACGCAAAACGTGATGAAGCCAGAAAGATAACCCAACCCGTGCCGAACGCGACCAGCAAAACCAACACCAACGAAACTATAAAAGTGAGAAAAGGCGAAAAACTAAGAACCCCGATGGTCGCCAGAACAGCGAGAAAACCAATAATAACACCGAAGTAAAAAACAATTAGTCCGATAAACCCCAACAAAATTGAAAGCAAGGTTGAGGCGGCAACCAAACCGAACAGTCTTTTCCGCACATTTCTGTAAGTTTCGCCAAAAGTTATCGGTTCGCCAAATAACAAATGCCTGACAAAATTGCGCGATGCGCCGCCCATCACCGTCAAAACGGCGATTGATTCGATCAGCCAGATCAGCCCGCCGCCAAACCAGCCGAAAAGGATATGAAAAAACATCTCATCCGAATTCGTCGAACCGCCAGCCAGCAGTGCGCGCGGAACCATCGTCCAGACAACGGAAATAATCGTCCCCGCGACAATCGGCGGTGCGGCAATCCAAACAAACGTCCAAAAGTTATTGCGGTAAAATCTGACGGCGCGGTCAATCAAATCGCCGGCACCGAGCGGCATAATGGAAAGTTGGTGATTATTTTCGCTAATTGACAATTTTATAATTCGGAACTTTTTTCTATTTTCTACATAAGAAGGAATTCTTAACAATATAATTTCTTGGATTTGGTATCTAGAAAAATTATTTTTAATTTCTCAATAAAAGTTCTGTTGAGCGAAATAGTTAGCGATAACTTTACCGAACATACATTCAACTAAGAATGTTTTCATAAAAAGGAGTTAAACAGAAGAAATACACATCTGATTCTAAAACTTTACCAATATTTCATTCTACTTGTAAATGTATTCAACTAAGTAGTCGTTCACAATTACTTTTACCTATTTGCGGTTAGGTTTTTGGACGCAAATAGCATAACTCATTTTAATACAATACTTAGTCGGTGATATAATAGTCGAGTCTAATTGTGAACGACTACTTATATTTAGATTTTAGACTATCGTTTCCCTGATTTTTTTAAGTTTTCAAAGTGCATTTTTAATTTTCCTACAAAAAGTTTTCCACGATTTTCATAATATTGTGCGTAAGTATGAGTTAACAGCACACCATTGTGAGATTTTCTTTTTAACTTATGTATGTATTTTAGCAACTTCCAAATGCGGTGGCTTGAAAAAATCGTTATCTTCTTAAACAGCTTGTGATTAATTGAACGACCCACATTTTGCGGCTGTTATGCCGCTTCGCAAGGTAAATTAATAAGTAGAATCGAAACAATCTTGATACGAATAGAATTCAAAATTGAGAATAACTGCTGATGTGAACAAAAATAATTAATTAAAAAAGAGCTGACAAATTCTTATCAGCTCATATTCTCATTTTCTTCCTTTCCTCTGTAACAGTATCAAGAGTTTTCGATGACTCACAAAAAAAGGGATACCGATAAATTCGGCATCCCTTTTTTAATAAACCCTAATTTTCCTTAAAAGTTCAAGCGGGCTCCAAGCTGCACAACTCGACCTTGGGCAGCATTTGTATAAGTTCCGAAAGCTGTTGAATTCAAATTTAAGTTAACTCCGCCAAAGCGGACTGTGTTAAACAAATTGAAGGCTTCAAACCGTAATTCCAAATTATTGCTTTCGCTAAACAAGCGGGTGGTTTTCGACAAAATCGCGTCAACATTATTTGTAAAATTATCTAGACGATATTGATTTTTACCAGATGTTCCGCGTCTGCCTTTAGTGCCGTCAGCATTTATGCAGCGGTCGAAATTTCTACCTGCAACGGGACTTCCTGCCGCATTTAGAATCCAGCAGTCAGCTATAGCAAAGGCATTGGCATTAAAAGCCCGGAAACGATTTGCTCCGGTGCCTTCTTTCGGATCTACAGTCTGGTAAGGCGCAGAACCGAGATCGGCAAATGTCACCACGCCGCCGCCGGTTCCAACCGTATCAATAGTATTATTGACACTAAAGAGATCGCCTGACTGATATGTATAAATAGCTCCGACGCTCCATCCGTCAACCAGTCGTTTCGTAAATCCTTTTGTGTCTTTGAAAAACGGTAATTCATAGATAAAACTGGCGACAAAGCGTTGCGGGTGATCGTCGATTGACAACGAGCGACCGGCTCTCTGATCAAGAATATCGATGCCAGAGCGTTGGTTGTCACTGTCGGAAAATGACTTGGAGAATGTATAAGCCAACTGAAAGCTTAATCCGTCATTGCTCAAACGCTTCTGCAGATCGAGCTGAAGAGAATCGTATCTGGATTTACCTTTGGCTGTCAGTTGTGACCCCAAAATCGGAATGTCACCGTTGATACGTCGTGAATTTGCATTGCCGGTTGACGGTGCGGGAATTGCTCCACCCTGAAATCTCAATGATACCGGCAGAAGCGTTCCTACCGACGGGTTGATATTTTGAGCAACGTAAAGTTTTCTTCCCACATTGCCAACGTAACTTGCACCAAATACGTAACTTTTCGCAAAACTGCGTTCCAGCGTCAAATTATACTGCGAGACAATCGGAGTTTTAAGAAGCGGATCAATCGGTTGAGCGGCTTGTGACAATATGCTGTCAACTAGAATAAGTAGTCGTGCAGAAATAGACTATACTGTTCTGCACGATGGGGAAAACAAAAGTTATTCAATTGAGTGATACGCAGCGTCAGGAACTTGAAGCGGGTCGTCGCACCGGCATAAGCCACGCTTTTCGGGAACGCTGTCAGATGATTTTATTGAAAAGCGAGAACCGCACAAGTTCCGAGATTGCCCGGTTTTTGGGTTGCCATAAAATCACGGTTCACGAGTGGGTCAAGCGTTTTCAAGCGAGCGGGATCGAGGGGTTGAAAACGCGACCGGGACGCGGACGGCGGGCGATTTTGCAGGCATCAACCGATTTGAGCCGGGTGCGGGCGGCGGTTGAGCGGTCGCGGCAGCGTATCAGCGTGGCGAAAGCGGAACTCGAAGCCGAGTTGAGGAAACCGTTTTCGACGACGACGCTCAAACGGTTTCTGAAAAAAACGGTTGCCGCTTCAAACGAATTAGAAAGCGATTGAAAAAGAAACCGGCGGCGGAAGTTTACCGCCCCAAGCGCGAAGTGTTGGGCGAGTGCGAACGCTTGAGTGAAAGCGGCGAGATTGATTTATATTACGGCGATGAGGCGGGTGTCGCACTTGAACCGAACGTGCCGTCTGGATGGCAGTTTGCCGATGAAGCCGTTTCGATGCCGTCCGAAAAAGGTTTCGGCATCAATTGTTTCGGGTTGTTGACGCGCTCGAATAAGAGTTGGACGGCGACCCGTGAAAAGCCGATTGATGCCGCT
>JBBSUG010000068.1:0-13457 GCA_038235165.1 Pyrinomonadales bacterium | reverse complement strand
TCACCCAACAAATCTTCCGGGTTCTGATAATCTTTAATCAATTCATCTAAAACTTCTTTGCTAATTGTCATAATGTGTAATTCTCCTTTAATTTATAAATTTGGAATTACACAAAATTTCTTACACCCTCCCAAACTAAGGCGATTGAAAAAAGACGGACGATTTATGCTTATAAACAAAATCTATTTCGAGACCAAATACTAACGCAAAGTCAGTTTCTACAACGCTTTTCTAACTTTGCGTAATATCAGATATAATTTATAGTCGTGTGTTTTGCCTTTCCCAAAATAGGTGGCGATGATCTCCCGGCTTTCTTCACAAATAATTAACTGCTCCTTTAACGTGTGTCGCTTCTTTTTTCCGCTGTCACACCGCTTTTGTTTTTTTTTCGGTCTTTCCACCGTCATTTCCGCCCGCATCAACAATCGTATAAGTCAGACCGGTTTCTTCTAACAATCGCCTTTTGCTCGGCAAGGAAAACTTGCCGCATTTGATTAAAATGTCTTCGATGCGTCTGAGTTACCCGCGAAACATTCGACTCTTGTAAGCCAAAATCTTGCCCCAAATGAAACACGCGTTCGATATTCCCGCCAATACGAAAGCGTCAGTAATAACCTGGTCTTCAACCGATAATACCGACTTTTGACCTCTCGTTTCCCGACTGCAAATTTCTCTGACAACTTCGCACATCGTCAAAAATGTCTCTTTTTTGACTCCGCACCACCGTTTAAAATCCAACTCTTTCAATCCTTTTGCTTTTTCATATCTCATTTGATTTGCTCCAATGAAATAGTTGTGCCCTCTTTGTCTAAAGATTTCAAATACCATTTTTATTTCGCAAGAGGTCTATTCTTGTATTCTCCGTTTAATGTTTCAAATTAATGCCGTCGGCATCCTTTTTGTGGGACTGCAAAAAGCCGTGAGTTTTGATGCTCGCGGCTTTCTGTTTATATTTGCTGAATACTCGATTAAAAAACTCTCGTCCTTTTATTCCGAGTTGGCAATGAAATCAACTCCGTTTGTTTCTTCGTTGATGTTCAGCACCTGCACTGGTTGGCTGAACGTATAACGCTTTCCAACGGCTGAAAGAATGTAAGTTTCGCCCGCCTGCACATCATCGAAACGGTAATAACCGAATGCTGTAGACGTTGCCGTTCTGATTTGTCCGCTCGAATCGGTCAAACTCAGCCGCACGTTCCTGATGCCGCGTCCGTTTATCGTCATCACTCGCCCGCTGATTGAAACTGCCGCCGCCGTCGGTGGAAGCGGTGCAAACTGAGCTTCAAACGCGCCGCTGTCAATCGTCGCCGTGCCGTCGTTGTTGCCGTCTTTAATTCGCGCAAAGGTTCCGCCGCGCTGGTCGGTCGTCGGTCCGAAGGCGGTGGCGAGCGAGTTTCTGCCCGCGTCAATCGCCGGACTGCCCGACAGCAGTGCGCAGGTCGGAGTCGTGCCGCCGTTGTTGGCAAGCGGCGCGAGCAGCGGATTGATGACATTTCCCGCCGTGCCGACTTTATCGCCGTTCGCATTCGGATTGCCCGTCGGAAAAACAGTCGTGTTCGGAGCCGCCGGATTGCCGCTGTTATCGCCGATCACATTGCCGGTCGCTGAATAAAAGGTTGCCCTGCCGTCATCAAATCTATACAAATCGGGACCGAGACCGGCAGAAGTATTACCGGCGACAATCGTATTGCCCAGATCAACCCGCGCGGTGTTTTGAATATAGATACCGCCGCCGCCGCTGCCGTTGCCGCCGGAGCCTCCCGCGTTGCCGGAAATCGTCGTGCTGCGAAAGGTCGCCGATGAATTGCCCCAAACACAAATCCCGCCTGCTCCAAAACCGGTTGCCGTCGTCGAATTACCGGAAACGGTGGTGTTCGTAACATTCAGTGACACGCCGTCAACGGCGTAAATCGCCGGACAGCCGGTAAAATTCGTGTTGCCTGAAATGGTCGAGTTACGAATGACGACGCCTGCGGTGACGCCGCCGGTTCCCTGCAAGGCGATTGCGCCAAAGGCGAACGCGCCCAAACCCGAATTGTTCTGCACGACGACCGATTCAAGAACCAGCCCGCCGCCGCGAAGATTAGCCGCCGCGCCCGCGCCGTTGCCGCCCGAAAGCGTTACGCCTTGAATCGTGACCTCCGCGCCGTCCACAGAAAAGATGCGGTTGGTTCCCGCGCCGCCGTCAATCGTCAAAATGTTCGCGCCCGGTCCGTTGATGCTCAGTGATCCCGCGTTGTTAACGGTAATCTGACTGGTCAGGGTGATGTTCGTGATACCGGCGTCAAAGTTAATCGAGTCGGGGAAAGGCGATGCGTTGGCTGCGGAAACGGCGCCGCGTAAACTGCAATCATTAGGTGCCGCCGTGCAAGCCGTCAAAGCAGCGTTGTCGGCGTTCGTGTCAACCGTCCGAGGAAGCGCGGGCGGCGTGGACTGTGCTTCAAAGGCTCCGATGTCGGCACCGTTTCCGCCGGTCGCGTTGGCGTAATTCGGCAAATCAATTGGACGCGTGAATCCGCGCTGGTCTGTGCCGGTGTCATTTCCCCGGTCAATGGCGGTCGAATCGGGCAGCAGAGCGTGAGTTTGAGTCGTGCCGCCGTTCGGAGCGAGCGTCGGATCGAGTTTCGGGTCAACCCCGACTTGATTGCCGTTCGTGCCGTTCGTGATGCCGGTCATTCCCGTTCCGCTGCCGATTAAATTGAAAGAACTCGCCGATGCGATTGCACCCTCGAAATCGGCAGAAGAAGTAGCGGCGGCGTTTTGACCGACGATTGTGTTGCGGAGAGTTGCTGTTCCCCGAAAGTTTCTGACTCCTCCTCCATCTCCTCCAACTGCGCTGTTGAAAGCGACGGTGACGCTGGTTAAAGTTAATCTCCCCGCCGCAGAATTATAAATGCCGCCGCCTATTCTCGCCGTATTTCCGCTGACCGTCGAGTTGATGATCGTTAGCGCGGATTCGTTGAAAATGCCGCCGCCGTCGTAAATTGTCACCTCGTTTCCGCTGACCGTCGAGTTCAAGAGCGATAATGTGCCATCGTTGGCAATGCCGCCGCCGCCGCCGCCGGGTCCGTTGGTGTTTGCCGTATTTCTGCTGACCGTCGTGTTCGTCAGCGACATTGAGCCTCGGTTGTAAATGCCGCCGCCGTTAAATGCCGTATTTCTGCTGACAACCGAGTTCGTCAGCGACATTGAGCCGTAGTTGGCGATGCCGCCGCCCAAACCGCCGGTATAGCCGCCTTTGACAGTAACTGCGTTGAGCGTTACATTTGCGCCGCCGTTTACCAAAAAAATACGCGAGTTACCGTCTCCGTAAATCAGCAGATTAATCGCTTCGGTCGAATTGGTAATCGTCAACGAGCCTGCATTGTTGATCGCCAGCTCGCCGCTCGTGTCAATGGTGTTGATGCCGGCGGGAAGCGCAAAGTTAATCGTGTCGTTATTAATCGTCGCGTTCGCTCTGGCAATCGCGCCGCGCAAACTGCAATCGTTCGCCGCCGCCGTGCAAGCCGACAAAGCCGCGTCGTCGGCAGTCGTGTCAACCGTATAAGTTGCCGCGCTGATTGACTGCGTCGCACCGGCGAAAACGAAAAAGACGAGCGTTATTAAAACCGCGCGCGTAGAAGTCTGTGCATACAATTTATCAGCTCTCATACGGATAGAAATCTCCTTTGATCCGATCATTAAAAATTTAGTAAACGGGTAAATAAACCTGCATCCTAAAAGGGATTAATCCAAAAACGGACGCAGCGCCTGCAAATCGTCTTTCGTCACGAATCCTTTCGCGCCCGCTTCGTGCGCCGCCTGCCGCAAATCTTTTTTATCGTGGTTCGTAACCATCAAAATCTTCGCCTGCGGATATTTCTCGACAATGCGCCGGGTTGCTTCGAGTCCGTTCATCCGCTTCATTTCCCAATCCATCAGAACCCAATCGGGAAGCGTTTTTTCGTAACAATCGAGCGCGTCAAAGCCATCGTCGCATTCGCATAAATCGTCGCACAGCCCGCGCAAATATTTGCGAATCATTCCGCGCGCCCGCTCGTTGTCGTCCACAATCAAAACTTTTATCGGTGTGTTTTTCATCAATTCGAAATTCGATGAAAGCAATTTTGAATGATTTTCGTGGGTTTTGAAATAGGTATTGATACGCGATTCCGCATAGGTATTGATACCTGTTTTTTGAAAATGATAAAAGTGAATTGAAAAGGCGAAAAGCACAAAAACGCGGAGAAGTAATCGCAATTTGAACGATTATTTCTCCGCCGGTTAAAGCTCTTTATATTTTTTGAAGTTGGATGAAATTAAAGTGAAGTCGATTGAAATTAAAGTTCAGATTTGTAGGTGGCGGCAAATTTTATGAGCGCGAGCGAGCCGCTCAACTCTAGTTTGCGCGAGATATTGGCGCGGTGACCGTCGACGGTGCGGCGGCTGATGAATAATTCTTCGCCGATTTCTTTTGAGGTTTTGTCTTCGGCGATCAGTTCCAAAACTCTTTTTTCGGACGGCGTGAGCTGTTGCAAACCGGGTTTTTCCTGTTCCAAAGTTTCGGCGCGGCGGCGGCGTTTGAGCAGCAATGACGATAACGCCGGACTCAAAAACGCCTGACCTTTCGCCACGGTTTTGATGGCGGAAACGATGTCGCTGACCGCGCTGTCTTTTAAAACGTAGCCTTTGACATCCAAATCCATCGCGGCTTCAAAAATCGCCCGTTCGCTGTGCATCGTCAGAAAAATCACCTCGACGCTCGAACGCCTTTTCCGCAACTCGCGGACGACGGCGAAACCGTCGGCGACGGGCATATCAATGTCCAAAACCGCGATGTTCGGCTGGTGAATTTCAATCAATTCCAACGCTTCGTTGCCGTCGCCCGCTTCGGCGGCGATTGACAAATTTTTGTCCGTTTCGATGAGCTTTCTCAAACCCTGCCGGACGATTGGATGGTCGTCCGCCATCACGATTTTAATTTGCGTTTCCATAATTCGATTTTAATTTGTGTTCCCTTTTCGGCAGCCGATTCAATCGCCAAAGTTCCGCCGAGCATTCTTACGCGCTCGCTCATTCCCAAAAGTCCGAAACCGCCGCGCCCGCTCGTTTCATTCGCTGAATGTGCGTCAAAACCTGTGCCGTTGTCGCTGATTTCGATTTTGACGGAACGCGTCGTTTCAATCATCGAAACACGCGCTTTAGTCGCTTCGGCGTGTTTCAGAATGTTATTTAAACTCTCTTGAATGATTCGGTAAATGCTGATTTCAGCTTCTTTTTCAAATAAATCGTCAATCTCTGCGAGTTCCTCGTCAATTTCAAGTCCGGTGCTGTCTTCGATTTTTTCCAACAATTCGCTGATCGCTTTGGTCAATCCGAGCCGGTCAACCAGATACGGGCGCAGATTATAGGCGATTTCGCGGACTTCCGAGATTGCCTGCGCCGACGCGCCGGAGATTTCCGCGAGTTGTTCTTTCGCGTCGTCCAAATCCTGCGCCGTGTTCGCGCCGAAAACCGCGCTGTTTTTAATCATCGCCAAACTCTGCCCGATTGAATCGTGCAGTTCGGCGGCGACGCGCCTTCGTTCGGTTTCGTGCGCGTTGATCAAACGGCGCGAAAATTCTTCCTGTGCAAACTGGCGGCGGCGGCTTTCATTGATGCGTCGGCGATAAATTCCAAAAATGAATAATCCGCTTGCCGTCACGCCCAAAACCAAAAACCACCAGGTTTGATAAAACGCCGGACGCACGACGATTTTAATTGCCGCGCCGCGCTCGTTCCAAACGCCGTCCGAGTTGGCGGCGATCACGCGAAACGTATATTCGCCCGGCGGAACGTGTGAAAAATACGCCGTCCGTCTCACGCCCGCGTCAACCCAATCGCTGTCCAAACCTTCGAGTTTATATTTGAAGCGCAGATTTCCCGAATTAACAAAACTCAGCGCGGTGTAACCGATCTCAAAACTTTGCTGTGAAGGCTCGATTCGGATTTTGGATTTTGGATTTTCGATTTTGGATTCGTCATCTGCGCGTTCAAAACCGACTTCGTTATTGTCAATCTTCACCATTTCGATGACGACTGGCGGCGGCTGCGGATTTATTTTAATATCGCGCGGATCAATCACCGCCACGCCGTCCTGCGTCGGAAACCACAAACGCCCGTCGCGCGTTTTCACGCCCGCCGGCGAGCGTCCGCCGTTGCTTTCGGCGTTGAGCATTCCGTCGGATTTGCCGTAGGCGACGGCGTTGACGCTCGTGATTTTGCCGTCGGCGTAATCGTTTAATTCATCTATGTTGACGCGGTAAATTCCGCGATTCGATGAAATCCAAAAGTTGCGCGTTTCATCTTCTAAAATCTGAAACGCGCCGTCATTCGGCAAACCCGATTTCGTATCGTAGCGGGTGAATTTTCCGTTTTTGAAACGCGCCAAACCGCCGTCGTAACTGCCGATCCAGAGCGTTCCGTCGGCATCTTCGGACAACGCCCGAATCGTGCGGCTCGGCAAACCGTCCGCTTCGCGCCAGCTCGTCAAACGCCCGTTTTCGAATCTTGATAAACCGTCGTAAGTCCCGATCCAAAGTCCGCCCGCTCTGGCTTCGATGATGACTTTGACATCGTTTCCGGCGAGTCCGTCGGCGGTTGTAAAACTATTTAGAACGCCGTCTTTCAAACGCCGCAAACCTTTTTCGCCGCCGATCCAAAGCGCGTTTTCGCGGTCGTTGTGAATCGCAAAAATCGCGCCGTCGGAAAGAATTTTCTCCCGTTCAAACGGCGCAACGCGGTTGTTTTCCACAACGTATAATACGCCGAAACTGCTGAACAGAACGCGCCCCGACGCATCTGCGCCGAGCGCGTCAATGAAAAATTTTTCATTAGATTCGGTTTTTTTAGTGGATTCGATCAAAGAAAAATTTCCGTTTTCGTATTTAAACAACCCGTCCGTCGTGCCGATCCAAATCGTCCCGGCGCGGTCTTCGTAAACCGGATAAATGTTTTTGTCTTTGATTCCGTCCGCTTCCGAATACGCGGTGACGAGCTGTTTTCTCACGCGAAATAAGCCGTCGCGTCTGGTGCCGAACCAGAGATTACCTTCACCGTCCGCATAAGTGGACGAATTTTCCACCCTATCGAATGTCGGCGGAACGGCGTTCTTTTTGAACAAAAGTTCTTTGCTCATTGCAGGCAAATCAACCAGCCAAAACGCGCCGTCCGCATCTTTGGCGGCGAGCGCGAGCCGTGCGCCGGTGACGAAATACAAAGGATATTTCGGCAAATTATCGCGCTCGTCGTAAATTTTGGTGATTGTTCCGTTTTCCGCCCGCGCCAGTTTTCCATCGTCGGCAATCAGCCAGACGATGCCGTCCGCCGCCCGCGCCGCCCGCACGAAGCTCATCGGCAGCGAATTTTCACCGAACGAAAATTTAATCCATTTTTCGCCGATCAAACATTCGGAAAATACGTTTTCGGAATCGCTGCGACAAGGGATTTTAATGCTCGCTGAACGAGCGATTTGTTCATTCGGCGCAGAATTCGTCTGCGCTTCGAGCGGCGCAAACTTCCCGTCCGCAAACCGAAAAGCCTGAAATCTATCGTTGAGCAATATCGCCGCATCCGCGTCCGCGCCCGCCACAATCCAATACACGATGCGCGGAACGCCCGTGTCCGCCACGAAATGTTCAAATCGCCCGCCGCGAAAACGCCCCGCGCCGCTTTCTTCGGTTCCCGCCCACAAATCGCCGTTCCCCGTTTCAAACAAACTGACAAAACGATTGTTGACGATGCCCAGCGTGTTGCCTTTGTTGAAAACCGTAAACCGCACACCGTCAAACCGCGCCAGACCATCAAGCGTCGCCGTCCACAAATAACCGTCTTTAGTTTGCACAATCCCGTAAACCGAATTCTGCGGCAAACCGTCGTCCGCCGTCCATTGATCAACCCGGTACTGCGCCCGTGCCGCCGTCAGGCACAAGCAAAGACAAAAACACAGTAACAATCTCTTCGATAAATTAGACACAAGTTATAAAGCGAAAAAGAAAAATCGGTAATGGGTCAATCAAAAGAGATGATAGACTTTCAAAAGAGATGATAAACTTTTTTGCCGGTTAATCTAAAATGCTCTCATTGTTAAAGTGAAAATATCGTGTGCAATGCGTTGCGGCAACGATTAGGACAATTTGTTCGCAAAACATTTTACCGCAATATGATGATGCGAGAGAATAATTTTTTTGTAAAATAATCTGAGCCGGAGATTTCAAAAATCCATTTTGCCGCATAATAAGTGTATGAATAACGCGCCCCGTCAAGTGCTTCGCCGAATTATCGCAAAATATGGCAATGATTTGTGCGGTAACGCGCGGCGATGCGAAGGTTTGTTAAAGGATTTGTGCGGCGAATATCGTCGTGAGATTAGCGTTTTAATAAATGCGATTGAAGAGCGAATACCGCTGGATTTGCTTGCCGCCGGAAGTTCGGTGCCGCGCGATTTGCTGTTAAGCAAACTTGCAAAGCGTTTGGAAGATAATCTGGGTTTGACGCTCGAAGCCGCTCACTGGGCGGTAAATTCGTGGGCTGTCGCGCTCGGCGTTATAACCGAAGCCGAAGTTGCAGCTAAAGAAAAAAACCAAAGCAGCAACTCGCCGCGGATTCCGCCGGTAATTCCCGTTTCGCAAAAACCTGAAATTCAAAAGCCGATTCAAAATCGTCAGCAGCCTCAATCGGCACAACGACCGACGCAATCTCTGCCTCGACCAACGCCGAATGTTTATGTTCCGACATCTGCGCCGAAATCATCCGCTCAAAGCGGCGGTTTGACTGTAAATGTTCTGCCAAACTTGCCGCAAAACTTGCCGCAAACGGGCGACCCGACGTTAAAGTCCGCGCCGAGAAAGTGGTTTCGCAGATTTTTCGGCTGTCTTTTTGTGGTATTTCTGCTGATTGTTACAAGCCTGGTGCTGATTTTCGGCATCCCTTACGCGATCAGCGTAATGCGCGAAACCCAGCAAAGCCAACCGCCTCGTTTTCCGCCGCAGTGAGTTTTGACACAAAATAATAATCAGCGGCGTTCACATCATATTAAATTCATACATACTTAAATGGCACTTTCGGCGAAACTCCTTATTTTACTCGAATTATTTTATGGCAGAGATTTTGCATAAGCCGGAGAAGTAATTTAGTTTGAATAATTTATTAGAGACCAGAGCAAACTTTTAAAGGGAGATAATTATGGAAATCAAAAGACCGGGCGGCGAACTCGCTTCGAGACCGCTGCATTTTATTTGGATTGCCGACAGTTCCGGCTCGATGGAGCAGGACGGGAAAATTCAATCGCTCAATATGGCGATTCGGGAAGCTGTACCGCATATGAAAAAGGTGGCGGAAGACAACCCGAACGCGCAGGTTCTGGTTCGCGCCGTTAAATTTTCCAACGGCGCGCAGTGGCATATTTCGCAGCCGACTCCGGTTGCCGATTTCGGCTGGACGGATTTAACGGCGGAAGGCGAAACCGATATGGGTAAAGGTCTCGAACTCGTCGCCGAACAGTTAAAAATGCCGCCGATGTCGGATCGCGCACTGCCGCCGGTGCTGGTTTTAGTGTCCGACGGACAGCCGACCGATGATTTCGATGCCGGTTTAAAAGCGTTGATGGAACAGCCGTGGGGCAAAAAAGCCGTTCGCATTGCCATCTCGATTGGCAAAGATGCTGACGACGACGTTTTGCAGAAATTTATCGGTAATTCCGAACTCAAACCGCTCGCCGCGAATAGCCCGGAAGCTCTCGTCAGACATATTAAATGGGCTTCGACCGCAGTGTTGAAATCGGCTTCGTCGCCCGCCGCCGGTGCGGAAATTCCCGCCGGAACGGACACGGCAAACGTCCCGATTCCGACTGCCGCCGCCGCGCCAACCGAAGCAACTGCCGCCACCGGAACAACCGATCATAATGCGCCGACCGGAACGCCTGCCGATCCAGCGAGCGACCCGAATAATCAACTTGCAGTTGATGATGTTTGGTAAAAACCTAAAACAATGGACAGGAATGAATGGGAATAGGCAGGGATTTTTAAGGAAAGCGCATAGTGATTTATTTGTTTTATCTCTTCGTCTTGTTCCTGTCCATTCTCTTCATCCCTGTTAATTTCCTTTCTTGAGGATTTAAATGACAGAAAATAATTTCCCGACAGAGTGGCGCGTAATCGGCGAAACCGTTTCCGGCGCGTCGCACATTCGCAGCGGAACGCCGAATCAGGATTCGATTTTGTACGTCCGCAAATCGAGCCGCGAAACGCCGATTGTCCTTTCCGTCGCCGACGGTCACGGAAGCGCGAAATGTTTTCGCAGTGACCGCGGATCGCGTTTTGCCGTGAAAAAATCCGTGCAGTTAATCAGCGATTTTCTTGACGAAAGACGCGGGCAATTCGATATTGCCGAAATCGAAAACTGCAAAGAATATCTGACCAAAGAATTCGTCAAACGCTGGCGCGATGTGGTCGAAGACGATATAAAGAAAGAGCCGTTCACCGAAAAAGAGTTTGAAGTATTAACCGAAAAATCCGGCGCGGAAGCGAAAAGACTCGTTGAAGAAAATCCTCTGCTCGCCTATGGCACAACGTCTTTGACCGTCGCCGTCGAAGATGAATTTGTCGTTTATATGCAGCTCGGCGACGGCGATGTTTTGAATATCTCGGCGGACGGCGATGTCGTAAAACCGCTGTCCGAAGACCCGCGTTTGCTCGCCAACGAAACGACTTCGCTGTGTCTGCCGAAAGCCGAAAACGATTTTCGCTTTGTGATTCAGAAAATTTCCGCCGACGAATCTCCGGCGATGATTCTGCTTTCGACCGACGGATATTTGAATTCGTTCTCCGACGAAGCCGGATTTTTCCAAGCCGGAACGGATATTTTAACGATGCTCGCGGCGGAAAACGGCTTTACCGATGTCAGCGACAATCTCAAAGCGTGGCTCGCCGAAGCGACTGCAATGGGCAGCGGCGACGATTGCACCGTCGCTGTCATTTATCGCCCTGAAGCATTAAAAAAAGCCGAAAAAACCGAAACGACAACAATCGAAACGCCGCCGTCGCCCGAAATTTCACAGGCAATTGCTGTGCTGACCGATTCGGAAACCGTCTCGCCCGATAATATGGAAGACGTAACGGTAACAATTACGATTAAAAAGGATAAGAATAAAATTTCAAAATCGTCTTCCGCCGCATCTGTTGAAAAAGGTGACGAATCTTCAAAGCCGCCCGAACATACCGAAAGTATAGAGAAAGAAGACAAATAAATTAACCTTAATTTTTTGAATCAAACTTTTAATTTATGAACGACGCGCCGCGTCAAAAACTCCGCGAAATAATCGAACGACACGGACGCGAAATTCTCACGAATCCGCGCCGCGTCGAAGGTTTGCTGCGCGATTACTGCGGCGAATTTCGTCCTGAGATTTCGGTGCTGACTGCGGCACTTGAAGAACACGCGGTAAATGATTTGCTTAATGCGCCCGCGTCCCTGCCGCAAGCCGTTTTGCTGTCGAGACTGGCGCAAAAATTACGCGACGATCTCGCTTTATCGGAAACGGCGGCGCGTTGGTCAATCGAATCGTGGGCTTGGGCGTTAGGTGTAATTTCGGATGCGGAATTGACGACGGACAAAGCGGCGACGATCAAACAAAACGGGACGGAAAATGTTTCGCCGCAGATTCAAACCGCGCAAAATTCGCCGTCAAATCAAACCGCGCAAAGGCAAAAAACTTCCACTCAAGCAGCAACTGTAACCGCAATTAAAACGGTTTTCACGGTTGCCGCAAACGGCGGCGGAAATTTTACGAGCATCGGCGAAGCCTTACAAAATGTCGCGGCAAATTCAAAGATTTTAGTCGGTGAAGGTGTTTATGACGAATCAATTCGGCTCGATAAAAACGTCGAAATCGTCGGGAATGGGAAATTTGAAAATATCGTTTTGCAAAGCCGCGCTCAATCGTGCGTTTCGATGCAGACCGAACGGGCGACGGTGCGCGGTTTGACTTTGCAGGGACGCGGAAAATCTGGCGGCAAAGCATTTTTCGCCGTTGACGTTTTGCGCGGTGAACTCGTTTTGGAAAATTGCGACATCACTTCCGATTCGCTGTCGTGCGTCGGCATTCGCGGCGCAAATTCCAACCCGTTTTTGAAAGGTTGCCGGATTCACGACGGCGCGGATTCGGGCATTTATCTTTTCGATAACGCCCGCGCCCAAATCGAAAACTGCGACGTTTATCAAAACAAAAACGCCAATTTAGCCGTTACGCAAGGCGCGAATCCGACGGTCAAAAACTGCCGCTTTTTCGCGGGCGAAAACGGCGGCATCGTCGTCTGGGGCAACGGCGCGACGGCGACGATTGAAGATTGCGAAATCTTAAATCACCGTCTGGCAAACGTCGGCATCAGCCAATCCGCCAACCCTATTTTCCGCCGCTGCAAAATTTTCGGCGGACGTGATTCGGGCGTGTTCATTCATCAAAATGGCTACGGCGCGTTTGAAGAATGTGAAATTTACAGCAACGCCAAAGCCGAAGTCGCCGTTACCGGCGGCGGCAACACGACTTTTCGCGGCTGCACAATTCACGACGGACACGAATCCGGCATTTACATCGGCAATCGCGCCCGCGCTGTCGCGGAAAACTGCAACATTTACGACAATGCCGGCGCGGGAGTTTCCGTGCAGGGCGAAAGCGTCGTCCGCATCAATCGGTGCAGCATTCACCGCAATAATACGGTCGCTGTCCGCGTCGTCGAAAAGAGTCGGGCGAGCGTCGAAAACAGCGATTTGCGCGGCAACCGAATCGCCGCGTGGGAAACCGAACACGGCGTAATTATTGAGCGAAAAAATAATCGAGATTAAAAAATGTTAGTTGGAGAATGAATAAATGGATGAAATTTTAAAGCCCGGACAAGTAATTCAGTGCGAGCCTTCGGGAATGCCCTGCACGATTGAAATTCTGCTCGGCGCGGGCGGACAGGGCGAAGTTTACAAGGCGCAGCTCGGCGGCGCGGATGTGGCGGTGAAATGGTTTTTCCCCGCGATGGCAACGCCCGAACAACGCGCTTCGATGGAATTGTTAATTCGCAAAGGTGCGCCGAGCGAGCATTTTTTATATCCGATGGAGATTACAACCGCCGCCGGAGTTCCCGGTTTCGGTTATGTGATGCCGCTCCGACCGAAGCGTTTCAAGAACATCGTTGATCTGATGAAGCGAACAATCGAGCCGAGTTTTCGCGCGCTCGCCACCGCCGGATTTAATCTCGCGCATAACTATCTGCTGCTGCATTCGGAGGGTTTGTGCTACCGCGATATTTCGTTCGGCAACGCATTTTTCGACCCGGACAACGGCGATATTTTGATCGCCGACAACGACAATGTTTCGGTCGACGGCGCACCGGTTCTCGGCGTTTTGGGAACGCCGCGTTTTATGGCTCCCGAAATTGTCCGGGGCGAGGCGT
>JBBSUG010000067.1:0-13475 GCA_038235165.1 Pyrinomonadales bacterium | reverse complement strand
GTGGGCGACACGAGCCGTTTCTGTTGGAACCGGTTCAACGACAGATAGCTTTAAAGACATCGTATTACTCCTTAAAATTATTGGAATAATAGGATTATACCTGAAAAAATTATCTCTGAAATGAATTCGGCAACAGTATCCCTTCTTTTTCTTTACCTATATTTCTACTACATTTCTACTACAATGTTTGACAGCAGACAGACAAAATAAGTTTTTGATGATTTTATAGAGGCGGCAAATACATTGCCTGTATTTGTTTGGCAGGGCATTAGATAGGATGGCATCCGGCTCACACAGTCAGGTAAAACATCCCAACTAAGCCCTGTATTCATTATTTATAATGACTGCATTTATAACTAAATGCAGTCCCCTGCCCTTGTTCGTTTTGTATTAGAAGTTTACACTTCCAACACATTTAATTTCATATCCAAATAGCCAGCAATCAGTGTGCCGCTACTAAAAGAATGCCGTCTAAAAAAACGATCCTGTGTATTGATAAGGACAAAGACAATTGCGAACTGGTGACATTTGTTTTTCAGAATGCCGGTTTTGAAGTTGTTAGCTGTCACACGCCGGAAGAGGGTATGCGTTATGCGCGGACACAAAAATTTGCCGCCATCATTACAGATTTTCATCTCGCTGAAATGACCGGAATAGATCTCAGCCGCGCCATTCGTACCTTTGATGCGGTTACGCCGATCATATTTTTTAGCGGCGAAGCACGACCGGAGAGAAAACAAGAGGCTTTGGAGGCTGGCGCACAAGCCTATATCACCAAGCCATCCGATTTTGAAAAGTTCGAGCAAGTCGTTGTTGAACTAATCAACAACGGCGTAAAAGAATGACCGGCAATTTAGTACAGACATTTTTCTAGTTTCATAAACGGTTATTTTTGCTACGCTCTGAAGATGCCTTCCGATTAGCTACCCTCGAAAAAGTTAGCCTTTACCTGCTTGATTATTATTTGCCTGACGGAACAGGGCGAGAGCTTTCCTTGATTGAGTAAAAACTTTGACACCGAAACGCTTATTTTATTTATCACCGGCACCAGTTCGATGATGGACGCACAACCCTTAAAAATCGGAGCGCAAGGTTTGATTGGAAAAGAATCGAATAGTTTTCTTGGGGACTCGGAAAACAAAGTAGAGCAGCTTTTGGAAGCATATCCAACCCCTGATTTACGCATTTTTTTGAGAAAATTCAGCACCCCACTTGATAATTAATATTTTGTTTTGGTAAAATCCCAATAGTTAGTGGTTGTCAGTTAGTTAGTTAGTTAGTTACCTAGTCGGTAGCTATTCAGTTAGTTAGTTAGTTAGTTGGTAACTATTCATTTAGTTACACGTTAGTTAGTTGGTAACTACATAGTTAGTTACATAGTTAGTTAGTTAGTTAGTTAGTTTATAACCACTACTTAAAGCCCCGCTTTGATGTAAAAATCAAAGCGGGGTTTTTTCATCTGTAATAATTACATAAATGACCGGATACTGTTGTCGAATTAAATTTGCCCACAATATCCGACCCTTTTTGAGACAACATAAATAGAATATTCCACTACCTCTGATGCCTGCCGCTTAAATTTGCGACAACTGCAATTAATTCGGCAGGTTCAACCGGTTTTGGAAGGTGAATCTGAAATCCGGCTCGAAGCACTTTCATCCGATCTTCAACTCTCGCATAAGCCGTAAGGGCGGCTGCCGGAATCATTCCTCCTTGTTCGGCAGATAACGCTCTGACCTTTTTAATCAAGGAGTATCCATCTTCACCGGGCATTCCCAAATCGCTCAACAATATGTCCGGGCGCAATTCCCGTATTAAATTTAGCCCGGCGGAAGCCGAATCAGCCGTCGTAACTTTTGCGCCGCATTTTTCGAGAACTGCCGTGACAAGTTTTCGCCCGTCCTCATCATCGTCAATAACCAAAACGTGCAGACCTTCTAATTCCGATGTGCATTCAAAAGGCACATCCCTGTTGCTCGTCGGATGCTCGCGTTCTTTGCTTTTTTCAGGTGAGACTTCGACTGAGCGTAAGGTAATCAGCGGCAGCTTTATCGTAAAGGTTGAGCCGCTTCCTTCGCCGTTACTTTCCGCCTCGACAGTGCCTCCGTGCATTTCTACCAAATAGCGCACAATTGCCAAACCAAGTCCCAAACCACCGTGTTGTCTGGTACTGGCTGAATCAGCTTGCCTGAAGCGCTCAAAAATAAACGGCATAACTTTTGGTGAAATGCCGATTCCCGAATCCGACACAATGATTTCTACATGGGAGTTTACGCGTTCCAGGCGAATTTGGACGCGACCACCTTTGGGAGTGAATTTTACCGCGTTGGATAGCAGATTCCAGATAATCTGCTGCAAGCGATTACGATCACCGGAAATCATACTACCGCCGGAATCAAGCACTCGCTGCAGACGAATTTCCTTTGCCTGCACAGCCGGCAAGATGGACTCGACCGCCGCTTCAATTACCGAAGAAAGTTCAAGAGGTTGTGTTTCGAGATTTAATTTCCCGGAGATGATTCGTGATACGTCAAGTATGTCATCAATAAGCTGTGATTGAGTTCGCGCATTGCGCTGAATGGTTTTTACTGCTCGCACGCTGTTTTCTTCATCCAAACTGGTATCGCTTAAAATCATTGACCAACCCAGAATTGCGTTAAGAGGTGTTCGCAGTTCATGCGACAGCGTGGCGAGAAATTCGTCTTTGGCGCGATTAGCCTGTTCCGCTTCCTGACGGGCTTCCACTTGGTCGGTAACATCGAATCCGTGAGCGAAGATGCCCGAAACAGAACCGTCTCCTTCGAAAATCGGCTGGAAGACGAAATCCACGAAACGATTTTCCAGAGGAGTATCCGGTTCCCACTGAAGTTGGACAGAAAGTTCACGACCGATAAATGGTACGCCGGTTTGAAAAACATTATCGAGTAACTCGTAATAACCTTGTCCATCAATTTCCGGCAAAGCCTCTCGAATAGGTTTTCCGATTACATCACGGTGACCGATGAGCTGCAAATATGCCGGATTCGTGAGTTCAAAAACGTGTTCCGGTCCTTGCAGGGTAGCGACGAAAGCCGGGGCTTTGGTGAAAAGATAAGCAAGTTTCGCGCGCTCGGTTTCTAATTGTCGGAGCAGCCTTTCGCGTTCGGTTTCCGCTTGTTTACGCTCGGTGATATTGTTGAAAAGGATGGCAACTTTTTTGCTTTCTTTTCCGCCGACGCGGAATGCGTTAACATCGAACCAACGTCCCATCGCTTCCGAACCTTCTACAACACGAATCGGTTCGCCCGTCATGGCTACTTTGCCGTAAAGCTGATACCAACGTTCTTCAATATTAGGAACTAATTGGCTGATCGGAGTGCCGCGGAGAGCTTCATCAGCCGGAATTCCGGTTAATTTCTCGAACGCCGGATTGATTTCTAAAAAGCGGTAATCAACAGGGCTGCCCGCTTGGTCAAATAACACTTCAATTATACAAAAACCTTCATCTATCGAATTAAAAAGTGTGCGATAACGCTCATCACTCGCCTTTAGTTTCTGCTCGGTTCGCTTAATTTCCGTTACCTCGCGAGCAATTTTGGAAGCTCCGATGATCTTTCCATTGGCATCCTTAATAGGCGAAATCGTCAGTGCGATGTCAATAAGTTTTCCGGCTTTCGTTATACGAACGGTTTCATAATGTTCGATCCGTTCACCATTCTTGATTCTTTCGAGAATGGCTGGTTCTTCATTATAGTGGTCAGGAGGAATAAGTATTAAAATGGGCTTTCCGATCACTTCCTCAGCCGGATAACCGAAGATTCGTTCAGCGCTTTTGTTCCAACTCGTAATTACACCGTCCAGCGTTTTGCTGATAATCGCGTCATCAGCAGATTCAATAATCGCGGCTAACCGATACGGCGCAATTTCATCAGATAGTATTGTATTTATACCTTTCTTAGCTGCCTGATTTTCAGATGCTTTCCCTTGTTCGTTATCTTTAGTCATTAGTTTCAAAATAATAATTGCAAATCAAGTTTTCAACAAATCCGATTGACTCATAACTTTTGCCGGGTGCTAATTTATTCGGCGCAGTCATGTACAATGAAGAGACTGCCTTCGAGCGCGTTTCCCCGATTCTAACCGGAGGCTCAAGCGTAGGGCTACGACCCCCGGGTAAAACGTCGCGCCCAAAGACGTTATTGAATCGGACATGCCGCGCGGTCTTCGCCCTACTCGCCGGCAATACGTTTGGAAATCAAATCGCTTGAAGGCAGCTCTCTGAGAAAAATAATTTGCGTGACAACCGAGCAAAATGTCCGGTTGTCACTTCCCTATCTAAATATCCAGCTATCTAAATAAGAGAATGACTAGATATTTAGATAGCTGGATATTTTCTCATTTAGCAATTTACATATCCAGCTATCTATGATATTTTTTCTTCTTATGATAATTACGATTGCCAGCTTCAAAGGCGGCGTGGGGAAAACCACCACGGCAATTCATCTGGCGGGATACCTGAGCGGTAAGGGCAAAACTTTATTAGTTGACGGCGATCCGAACCGAAGCTGTCTCGATTGGGCAGAGACAGGTAAACTTCCCTTTCAGACTATTGACGTGATGCAGCTTGCCAAACACGCGGGCAAAAGCGCACATACCGTGATCGACACGAAGGCGCGTCCTGACGAAGAAGACTTACAGGTTCTGGCGGAAGGCTGTGACCTGCTGGTCATACCGACCACGCCCGACGCGATGAGTCTAAAAGCGACCTTAAAAATGTTGTCGGCTCTCAAACAGCTTAATTCAAATTCATACAAAATTTTATTGACGATGATTCCGCCGCCACCGAGTCACGACGGGCAGGACGCAAGAGAAATTTTATCCGGGAACAAACTGCCGGTTTTCAAATCGCAGATTCGCCGCTACACCGCTTACAAAAAAGCTGCTCTTAACGGATTGCTCGTCGGAGAAGTTAAAGACGCTTACGCCCGCGAATCGGAAACCGATTATCAAAAATTAGGAAAGGAGATTTTTAGATGAGTCAGTTCGCCTCTTTATTTAAAACGGAACCGAAAGAAGAAACGGAAGCAAAATCAATTACCAAATTGAATACTCCGAAAAAAAAGTCTGCGACTCCCCCGCCGCCCGTCGAAATAAAAATTCAACCGCCGCCGGAAACTAAAAAACGGATCGCCGGGAAAAGCAGTAATGCCGCTTACGCGCAGGTTCTCACCTACATCAAACGCGACACTCACCGCGAAGTAAAAAAGGCACTGCTCGATGATAAAAATAACCGCGATTTATCTGAACTGGTCGAAGAACTTTTGACCGACTGGCTCAAAAAAAGTTCTTAAGACACCAAATATAACTTTAATAAAAATTTGTTCGGCGTTCATCAAAATCTCCGGGTGACCTTCAAAGGAAATTTCCCTTATACGTCACCGCTCCGAACGAAATGGAGTGACCTATGAGGGAAAATATAGTGACCCTTAAAGGAAATTTGAGTGACCTATGAGGGAAAATATAGTGACCCTTGAGGGAAGAAACGGTGACCTATGAGGGAAAACCCATTTCGCCTTTCTGCTGCAAACAAAAGGCTTGTGACATTTTTTGCAAGTGTCTGATATAATTAGATATGTACTAGATACTATTTAAATACAACAACAAACACGTTTGATTTTTTATCAGACGCGCTCAAAATCATTTTGTTGTTGTTAAAAATCCTCACTTATGGAAAAATCTTTCTCACCACTAAATGACCTAATCGCCAAACGCTTGATTCAGGTCGTCAATTTAACGGAGAGGGAAGTTATTGATTTGAGCAAAACGACAAAAACAAAATCGGTTGCTAAACCAGAAGAGAAGAAGCAAAACCTGGAGCAGACAATTCAGGATGTGCTAGCCGAACCGGACTTTGTGCGGATGGAAAAAAACATCGCCGGCTTTGGATTCTTTACGCCGTCAAGCAAGCGTATCAAAAATGTTCCGAAGATAATTAAATTCACGCAAACGGTTGACGGCAGCCGCGTCGAAGCGCAGGTCAAAATTTCCGGCAACGTCGAATACGGAATGCCGATCACCGCCGATCAGGATAAATATCTCGCGTTTCAAAAAATTATCGAACGCTGCAAGCGAGAAAAAGGAACGGTCGAAAATCCAATCACTTTTACGACTGCCGAACTGCTCGCTCTGCTCGGCACATCAAAGAACGGTAACCGTTACCGTGAGGTCGAGGAATGGATGAAGGTAATGAACGCGACCTTCATCGAGTCAGAAGGCGCAATTTGGCTTAACGGAAAAAAACGATTTGCCTCCGATAGTTTTGTTATCTTCCAAAGAGTTAAACGCGCCGGACAGGAACTCGACGACGGCTCAGTTGCCGACCAGAATTACATCTGGTTATCTGACTGGTATCTGGAAAATCTGAACGCGCATTATCTGCTCCCGATTGAATTTGAAACTTATAAAAAATTAAAAAACAATATTTCTAAAGCACTCATCCCGCTGTTGCAAGTATGGCTGTATGCCAGCCGGGAAGTCGGAAGTTTCGAGAAGCGATACAGCGAACTCTGCCAGATTTTAAACATCCGCGAGTATCAGCACAAATCAAAAATCAAAGAAAAGATGGCACCTTCTCTGGACGAACTTGCCGCGCTCGGCTACTTAAAAAACTGGGAAGTCGAAAAGACTTCAGACAAAAAAGATTTCAAAATTATATTCCGGCACGGTGATAAATTTTACGCCGACCGCGCCGCTCTTAAGCAGCTTGGGGGACGAAAAGGGAAATCATTTGAAAATCGCCCCGTAGAGCCGCCGCCGTCTATAAAACGACCGGATATACCTAAAACAAAAAAAGAATCGCTGGAACCGGCAAATATCGCACCTGACGAGGTATTAGCCGCCGAGCCGGACACGATTTTAAGCGACAACCTGCCGACGCTGATTACCAGTCAACATTTGGAACTGATCCAAACGCTTCATATCGGCTACCAAGTTACCTATGAAAAAGCACTGGAACTCGTCAATAAACATTTCGCGGAAACTGCCAAACAAACGGCGGCATACCCTTACCGGGAAATCAATCCGAAAAACAAAGCGGGCTTTTTGATCCAGGCGATTGAACAGAAATACAGTTTGCCGGACGGGTATCTCGCCCGTCTCAGGGAAGCGGAAGCCGCCAGTCTCATCGCCGAGCGGCAAACTAAAATTGACGCTTGCGCCTTCTGCGACGAGCGCGGCTGGCGCAACGTCAAAAGCGAGCGCGATTCGTTCTACGGCTTGATGCACCAATGCACTCACCACACGGAAACGGAATCACAATACGAGGAACACGAAGCGTGAAACAACGCGTCAATTAATTTCAATCGACCGAAATAATTTTAAGTGACTAAACAAAACAGAGAAGAAAAATCTTCTCTGTTTTTGCTTTTACCGCACCCTCAAACCAACCGGCTCGTCAAAAACTTTGCCGCGGGACCGGCAGTTCGGTGAGCGTCGAAAAGCACATAAGGGAGAGCTATATAGTATGTGTAAGTAACCTTTGCTAACCGGCATAACTGACACCGCCCTTGCACTGCTTGACCGCAGGCTACCCTCTCCGCCTCGTCCCTTCCGCCAACCTTCGGCGATGCGCTTCCGGTTGATTAACCACTAACGCGCCCCGAATAATTCGACACGCGGCGAAAGGGCGACGGCGCTTTTGCCGGGATAGGGAACCGCCCGGCAAACCGCCAATGTGAAACCGCTTTAACCAATCGTCATTCACATTTGTCGGACGCTTGGGTTTCGGTCGCTTGAACCGCTCCCGTCAACCGGCGGAGAGGGTAGCCTGCGCTTAACCGCTGACCGCTGGCGAGGCAAGGGCGGTGAAGAGAAAGAGCAGACACCCGAGACCGGCAACCGGCACGGTGCGGGCAGGGCAGGGAATCGGCATCGCTCCGCCTGCCGGACGACTTCGCCCGACCCGGTTTCCTTTGACCGGACAGCCACCGACCGGACGAGTGAAATAGAGTTTGTCGGAGTTCTGCCGGGGGATAATTTTAAAGCCGAAAAAAAAGTTATTTACACGTACGGCGGAACCGGCATATAATGATCGCGTTTTTCACACTTCTAAAACGGCAGGTATTAAACTTATGTCACTGCTCGGCAACCTCTTCGGCGGTCCGCCTGATCCCTTTCCCGCGCTCGAAGCCGGCATCGCCGCCGAATTCGCCGTCTACAAGCGTTCGATCAATCAGATGATCGAACGGGAGAACACCGTCCTGCGCTCGCTGGGCATCCCGCTGCCGCGGCTGGTCGCGGAAGTTTCCTACCGGCAGGAACGGATCGAGGGAGGAAAAATCGAGGTGAGGATCGTCGCGCCGCAGTTCGAGCTGCCGCCTTACCGCCAGTTCTTCATCAATTGGTGGCAAGTCGCCACCGTCTACGAGGATAACGAGAATATCGAAAAGTTCGAGATTTTTTATCGGTGGTTCGGCTTCGCCGCGGTTCTCAATAACGCGGCATATCGCTTCGTGTGGACGAACCGTCAGCCGTTAAAGTTTTATACGCGATTACAAGAAGAGCCGCAGGGGAGGATTCATTACGCCCGCGCCGGTGATTTCGCCGGGGTCGTCGCGGGCGGATACCAATCGGGAAATAACTCGCAGGTTGTCCGTGCGAAACATCCGGGGGTTCTGGAAGCAGTGCCGGGTTTGTCCGTCGAAGAAGCGGCGCGGTTTCATTTGAGATTCCATTTGTATCACCGCATTACCGACAACCGGATTCGGTATCCGAGCGACCCGGGGATGTTTTACCAGATTAGCGGGAGGATGGGCGGACAAATACCCGACGAGGTTTTGTATCACCTGCCCGTCCCGCTCACCCGGCTCCCGGCAGACTCTCATTCGGCGGTTAAGATACTGCCGTCGGGCGCAATTAAACCGGCGCGAATGATCGAGTTTCTGAGCAGTTTGCGCACGGTCAATCAGTTCATCTTTTTTGAATTGCTCCGGCAGGGGGAGAGCGTTTATTTCCGGCTCCAGATGCCGACGAGCAGCGCGGCTCAGATCGTCTCGAAACTGAAACTCTTTTTCCCCGATTTTGAAGTCATTGCCGACGACACCGCCGCGCCCGTCCTGTTCCAGTATGTCAACTGGCTGCAAAAGCCGTTGGCGTATTGTTCGCTCAAACGCCTGCGGGACTTTCAACTCGATCCATACGCGCACTTCGCCGAGTTCTTTGATGCGCCAGCCGCGCCGGGAGAGGTGCTCGGCTACCAGATCGTTTTCGCCCCGCTGGCGGACGAAGCGGCGGCGACCATCAAACGCGGTCTGGAGAAATGGACGGAGAAAGAGTATATGGGCTGGCTGGCGGAGTTTGCCGGCAAGTTCGCCGACCGGCTGCCGCTCTGGTTCGTCGGCATCTGTGTGAGTTCGACGAATCAAGAAACGGCGGGGCGGCTGGCGCGGGCGGTCGCCGCGACGCTCGACGCGGGCGAGCGCTGTTTTGACGACCCTTATGACTGCACGGTCGGTGATACCCGGTCCCGATGCTGTTTCCGAACTTCCTGAGCCTCTGCGACGCGGACGAACTGGCGGGGCTGGCGCATTTTCCCGTCACTGATTTGCCGCTCGCACGGCTGGAGAAATTGAATATGAAAAACGTCGCCCCGCCCCGGCTCTACACGACCGGCACCGCACTCATCGGCGAACACCGCGGCGGGCGCGGCGGACAGGTGCTGCCCGTCACGCTGCCGGACGAAGTGCGCGACCGGCATCTCTACATCGTCGGCAAATCCGGCACCGGCAAATCGACCCTTATCGAAACGATTGCCCGCCGCGACATCGCCGCCGGCGGCGGCGTAGCGGTGATCGACCCGCACGGCGATCTGATCAGCCGGCTGCTCGAAACGATGCCCGCCAAGCGGGTTTCGGACTGCATCCTGTTCAGCCCGAAACAGTGTCCCGTCTCGCTGGAGATTCTGACCGCCGAAAACGAACACGAAATAGATTTATTGAGCGACGATCTGATCACGATGTTTCGCCGGACGAGCGAGTCGTGGGGCGACAAGATGCAGGCGATTCTCCAGATGGCGTTCCAGACGCTGCTGAGAGTTCCGGGCAGTTCGTTCACCGACATCACGCCGCTGCTGACCGATGAAAATTTCCGTCACCGGATTCTCTCCCGGATCAACCACCCGCAGCTCGCCGCCTTCTGGGAGAACCGCTACGACGTGCGGCAAGCCGAGCCGATCTTAATCAGGATGGACCGGTTGACGACGAGCGGGACGCTGCGGAAAGTGCTGACGCAGACGAAAAACAGTTTGAATTTCTACGATGTCATCAGCGAAAGCAAAATCCTGCTGGCTGATCTGAGCAAAGGTTTTCTCGGCGAGTCAACGAGTCACCTGCTCGGCTCAATTATCGTCTCGCAGATTCAGCTGGCGGCGATGCGGCAGGGGCAGCTCCCGGCGGAGCAGCGGATTCCCTTTTCGCTGTTTGTCGATGAAGTGCAGAACTTTACGACGAGCGCCTTTACGACCATTTTATCCGAGGCGAGAAAACAGAAACTGCGGTTGACCATCGCCCATCAATTCGTCTCGCAGCTCCCCGGTGATATTCAAAAAGCGGTCTTCGGCAACGTCGGCACGCTCATCTTTTTCGCGCTCTCGCCGGACGATCTGGGCGCGGCGCGGCACGAGCTGGGAACCTTCGAGGCGGCGGATGTCGCCAATCTGCCGAAGTATCACGCTTTGTGCCGCCCGGTGACTGCCGCGCGAGATACATTTTCTTTTAGCACCGATCCGCCCGCGCCGGTGACCGGGAAAGATTTCACTCAACTGATTATCGAACAAACGAGGCGTGAATACGGAAGCGTCGGCAGTTCGGGGGAAGCAGCAGCGGCAGCACCGATTGTTAATGCCAAAACACCGCCCGCCGCCGCTGACTTGAATCAGACGGTCTCAAGCGCGGCGGGGATGCCGCCCGTGATAGTTTTGGATCGCCGCCGTCCGGCACCGGCGCAACCGCTCACCTTTCCGACGAACACGGAAAAGATTCTGCATTATCTGCGGCAGGCGGAATATTTGAGCCAGCCGCAGATTATCGCTCTGACCGATTTGCAGGCATCGAACGCTTCGACCGCGCTCAAAAAACTGGTCGAGACCGGGCAGATCAAATCGCTCGACGACCGCCGCCCGAAAATCTATTTCATCGGGCGAACGTGCAATCCGACGACGCACAATCTTCTCGTGCGGGATTTGTTCGTCAAGATCAGCCAATCGAAATTCGCCGCGCGAGCCGTCAAGTTTAATGAGAATTTGCCCGACCTCAATCCCGATTTGGCGGTCGAGTTCGTTGTCAGGGAAGAGAGCGGTCTGAGCATTCTGCCCGTCTATTTTGAACTCGACCGCGGCACCGAAGGGGTCACGGAACTGGTTCGCAAAGCCGACCGCTACGCTCTCGTTGAAGGCGGCAGTCCCCGCGTCTGTTTCGTCTTCGAGCGGGAGTCCGATCTTCAATTGGCACGAAGGACGATTCATTACCCGTTCATCTCATACGCCGTCCTTGACCAATTTACCACCCTTCATGATGAAGCCTTTTATGTCGCCCGTGACCCCAATTCGACAGCCCCGGCGAGTGACATCAAACTACCGTTTTTCCGGTAGTTAAAAGCCCTATAACTTAGGCTGGTAAGTTGTTGATAAAACTCAAGATAACGGCTCGCCGCCTATAACTCTGTTATACCCTGATTATAGGGTAAATTATAGTCCTTTTTATAGGCTCATTTAACGATCACGCTTGACGATTTCCGCCCTCCTGCTACGCTGAAGATAATCCGCTTGATTGGTAGTAAGCCGCTAAAATTATTAACTCCCCCCGCCGATGGAAAATGGAATAAAAACAGAAAATGAAAAAGGAAAACGTCTCAAAAAATACTCGCGCGAACGAGCCGAGAATCTGCCGCCGCGCCGGATCACGAGCCGGTCGGTAGAGATCATCGCCATCATCGAGCGGTATAAATTTATCCCGACCTCGTTAATCGTCCGCCTTATAGACGGCGATCTGCGGACGACCGAACGGCACCTGCAAAATTTGTATCACCAGGAGCTAATCAACCGCTTCGCCTTTCCCTCGACGTTCTACCCGACCGAGTTTATCTATTATCTCGACGACCGCCGCGCCCTCGCTTTATTGATAAACGAAAAAGGATACGAGGCGGACAATCTCGACTACGAGATCGTCAAACGCAACCGTGAGAAAAAGTATAGCGAGATTACGATGAGCCGCGAGATGATTAAAATGCAGGGCAGATTAATGCATCTCCATCACGAACTGATGATCTCGCGCTTTCATTTTATGCTGGAGAAGGCGTGCCGGAAATCAAACGGCAAGGTCGAGCTGTTAGGATTCTACCAGGGGTCGAGTCTGTGGAATACGGTTGAAGTGGCAAAGGTATTCTACGGCAGTGACGGACGGATGACGGAGCTAAAGGAAACCGAACCGCTCCCCCACCGACCGGATGCTTTTTTCGCGCTCTATTTTCCCGACCGGGAAGGCGAAGAAAAGGCGCAATATTTCTTTTACGAGGCGGACCGGAAAAACACTTCGATTAAAAAGTTCAACAAGAAATTACGCGCGCATTTTCACTACGTCGTCAAGCAGAAAAAGCACATTGCGGATTACGGGATCAAGCGGATCAGAGCGGTGCTGGTCGAGTCCATTCAGGATCACTGGACGAATCAGCTTCGGCTGCATTCGCGCCACCCGGTTGTTGCGGGCAGCAAGCCGTCTCCCTTGTTCTGGTTTACGACCTCGGATTTGGTGTTCGAGCGGAAAACGAGCGTCAGGATCAAAGGAGCGGACAAAGAAATCCCGCTCTTTCTGGAAAAGCCGGAATTGGTGTTCGGGAAGATTTGGGCGACACCGGCGGGCGACGACGAACAGCCGGAGTTTCAATCATTAATCGAATAGAAATCGAATAACCAAAATGAGCAATTCACCTCTCAAATGTGCAGTCTGCCGCAGATCGTTTTCAAGCGCGGCGATGCTCAAAAATCACTACTCGGAACATCAAAAGCAAACGCGGCACTGCAACAACTGCGGGGCTAATTATCCGCGCAGCGGTTATCATCGGTGTTAATAAAAACCGGCAGCAAAAAATTTGACTTTTACGCCGCTTGAGCGAATATTGCAGGAAGTGAAGAAGTTGCTGAAGAAGGATTATGCACTATATAGATAATTACGTTTGTTACTGACCGTCAATTGTTTGTCTTAGCTGTTCAGCTAATTTCGGATTTTGCCCAGATAAAATTCTATATTCTTCCTCGGCTAAATAAGACAATCCGAATTTGTGATAAGAACGCCCTAGCTCAAAATGTGAGGGTGTCAGATATTTTGTGTAATTGAGTTTTCTGTCAGTCCGGCAATTGGGAGCCGTCCTTCAAAAATGATTGCCATTTGATTCATCGCCAAACTCCAGTTCTGAATGGGCATTGTCCATTTTTTCTCGATATTTTG
>JBBSUG010000066.1:0-14646 GCA_038235165.1 Pyrinomonadales bacterium | reverse complement strand
TTTGTGTTGGTGTGGGTGGTTGCGGTGTTGCGGTTGGGTCCTCCCCCCCCCCCCCGGGGGGGGGGGGCGGGGGGCCCCCACGCCCCGGCCCCGCTCCGACTTGAAACCTTTCTGACTAGTAAAGTGATTCAAAAAATTATGCTCTTTACACTCGAAAAATGAATGACATAATACCAGCCAAAAAACCAATTTTTGATATATCAACCTTGAATCTGCCGGATTTAACCGAGATGTCATCAAACGGCGACCAGCCTGCGCCGCAAGCGGGCGAAAAGTTTATCGTCTTTTTGTTGGGCGATGAACTTTTCGGCGTTTCTTCGACGCAGGTGGCGGAAGTGACGCATCCGCTGCCCGTGACGCGGCTGCCGAATGCCGCCGGATGGCTGACCGGGATTGCTAATCTGCGCGGGGAGATTATTCCAATCTTGGACTTGCCGGTAATCCTTGGAAAATCAGATTCGAATATGACACCGAAATCGAAATGGGTCGTGGCGCGTTCGGAAAAAGCGGCTTCCTCGATTGCTTTTACGGTTGATAAACTGAGCGAACTGGTTACGTTGGGGGAAAATGAAATGACCAGGGCGGAGACCGGCACGGAAAGTTGTATTTACGCGCACGCCGCGCACAAAGCAAATATTCTGCAATTGATTGATCTGGAAATGCTGTTGGCGGCGCTCGAAAATTAACGCCGCCAAAACGAAAGATGAGTCGCACTTCTCACCCATTCTCACGCTGAACTCAACTTACATCAACCGACTGACAAAAAAATTATGGCTCGACAATCCGCAAATTCACTGCTGAACTCCCTGAAAGGCAAAATCTGGCTGGCGACCAGCGGTTTGGCTTTTTTTATCTGCACGTTCGGGCTGGTTTCCTACCTGCTCGTGTCGCTGCTGACGACCGAAATTTTTTACGCGGTGTTTATCCCGTTTTTGTTTTTAGGCTTTACGGTGATGGTGTTCGGCTGGTGGCTATCGAACGAAGTGGTCAGCCCGATTGAAAAAGTTTCGCTGCTGGCGAAAAGTTTGGAGCGCGGCGTGCAGACTTCGCTGCCGCGCACGACGGGTTCGACCGAAACCGACGAACTGCTCAAATCACTGCACCGCAACTCGCAGCAACTCCAAAATCTCGTCGGTTTGATGGACAAAGTGGCGAACGGCAATCTCGATGTCGCGCTGACTCCACTGGAAAATTCCGACCGTTTGAGCATTTCGTTTCAAAAATTGCTCGTCAGAGTTTCCGAATCAATTCAGGCGAAACAGGATTTGGAAAAACTTACGGCGGCAGTCGGCGGCATTACCGAGCAAATCTCAGCCGTCAGAAACGGGCATTTCGACCTCGATATAAAATCGGAGGCGGTCGAAACGAAGGAAATCGCCGAAACGCTCAAATATCTGCTGCATCATTTGCGGGACTTGATTTCGCACATCAGAAACAATGCCGGACACGCGCAAAATTCGGCGAAAGAAGCCCGCAAAGCCGTGCAGACGGTTATTAATTCGGACGAGATAAAAATGCGCGAACTCAATAAAGCCGCGCTTATTTTCAAACAAATTCCGAATAATGTCCAAAAAATTGCCGAACAGCTTTCCGTCTCGGTTTCCTCCGCCGATCAATCAATTGAAAAGGTTAGACACGGCACGCAGTCGGCGCAGGAAAATCTGCACACGGTCGGTGAACTTCGCAAACAGATGCAGGAATCGGTCAAGCGCGTCGGAAGGTTGACCGAACGGTCGCAGGAAATCGCCAAAGTCGCCAAAATGATCGAAGATTTGGCGCACCGAACGAATATGATCGCTTTTAACGCTTCGATTCAGGCGGGCGAACTCGGCACGACCGGACACGGATTCGCCGTTGTCGCCGAAGAAGTCGGGCAGCTTGCATCGCGGGCGGAAAATACGAACAAACAAATCTCATCGTTCAATAAAACGATTACGGCGGAAATCAGCGAACTGGAACGCACTCTGCAAACGACGACGGGCGAAGTGTCTAATTTGTCGAAATTTGCTATCGAAACCGGCAATTCGCTCGGCGAACTCGAAAAATATGTCAGACAATTCACGACGATGCAAACGAAATTAATCTCTTTTTCAAGCGAGCAGTCCGCCGATACGGAAAAGGCGTTTCAGACATTTACCAAATCAATCGCGGAGACAGAGGATTCGGCGGCACACTTGAAAGAATCGGAAGCGAAATTGACCGAACTGGCAAATTCGATGGAAAATCTGCAATTGTTGGTCGGCGATTTCAAATTGTCCGCCCATCCGGTTGACGAAACATCAAAATACAAAGATTTCTCTCCCCCGGCGATGGAAGTTTTTGAGGAGAATATATAAAAATGCCGACAAATTCATTTTGGAATCTGCTCATAAAACTAACATCTTTTTTCGCCGCGATTTTTTTATTGATCGGCGCGGGGCTGATTTACGCCGCTTATTCGGGAATGACGACGAACAAATTGGCGGGAATCATCACGATGAGTCTGGCGGTGTTTTTATCCGTATTTTCATTGGCAGCAGTCAATTTCGCTAATATCAAACTGAAAAGGGAACTGTCTGATGGAGTTGAAGTCGCCAACTATCTAGCTCAGGGAAAATTGTACGAAGAAGACGGCGAACCGCAAAGCGATTTAATGATTTCCCTGAAAGCTATTTCCGATTACCGCAGGGAAAAAGCGCAAATTTTCAACAAATTTGCCGAAGGTGATTTCACGGTCAACATTCCCCTGCATTCGGAAGAAGACGTGATCGGCGTTTCGTTTCAGCACATCGTCGAAAAATTGCGTTCGCTGGTGCAGACGCAGGATGAGCGGGACGAACTGCAAAAATCAATTCTCAAATTGCTGCGCGAAGTTTCCGAAGTGGCGGCAGGAGATTTGACCGTGCAGGCGGAAATTTCGTCGGAGATGACCGGCGAAATTGCCGAAGCCTTTAATTCGATGACGAAGGAACTGCGTTCGCTGATTAAACAGGTTAAAGATGTGACGTTTCAGGTCAGCAGTTCCGCTAACGCCATCAACGACACGACCGAACAACTTGCTCGCGGCAGCGAAGCGCAATCGTCGCAAATCGCCCGCACGACAACGGCGATTGCAAATATGGCGGTGCAGATTCAGGAAGTTTCGAGCAATGCGTCGCTGTCGGCAAAGGTCGCCGACGATTCGCTGAACAATGCGCGGTACGGTACGCGAGCCGTGCAGGATAACATCAACGCGATGAATTCGATTCGCAAACAGGTGCAGGAAACCGCCAAACGAATTAAAAAACTCGGTGAACGTTCACAGGAAATCAGCCAGATTGTCGGGTTGATTGACGATCTTTCCGACCGGACGAGTCTGCTCGCGCTCAATGCGTCGCTGCAAGCCTCAGCCGCCGGTGAAGCGGGACGCGGATTCGCCGTCGTCGCCGAAGAAGTCGAACGCCTCGCGGAACGCTCGAACCGGTTGACCCAGCAAATCTCCCAATTGACGCAGACGATTCAAACCGAAACCAAGGATGTCGTCGCATCAATGGAGGAAACAATTCACGAAGTCGTCGTCGGTTCGACGCTGGCGGACAAAGCGGGTCAGGCACTCGTTGAAATCGAACAGGTTTCGACGCGGCTTGCCGAACTTTTACAGTCAATTTCCGAATCCGCCAAACAGCAGGCGAACAGCTCGGAAGACATTTCAACCGCGATGGCAAACATCTCGAAAGTAACCGAACTCGTCCAAACCGGAGCGAAACGTGCCGCCGATTCGGTGAAAATGCTCGTCGAACTCTCCGACGAACTGCGCGTTTCCGTCGCCCCGTTCAAACTCCCGGAAGACCGTCTTTCCGGGAAAAAATCACTCAACGATGCCTCCGGCAGTTATGTTCATTAGAATTATTCCAGATTCAAGGTTCCAGATTCCAGATTTCAAATCGAAATCAGAACCTCATCACAATACACAGTCTGGAATTTGGAATTTGGAGTCTAAAATTTGAATATGCACACTGAAATTTTACAGGGATTTACCAAACAAGCCGAAAATTATCTGCCGACGATTCGCGGCGGGATTCTGGTTTCCGCGCAGCAGGGAAATACTTTCGGCGAATTAAATAATGCGCTCCGGCAGATTATTTCGCTCAAAGATGCGGCGGAAATTATTGAATTGTTTGATATTGCGAAAATCTGCGGTGAACTCGAAGCAAAACTCGCGGTTTTCGCCGGTTTGAAACAGCCGATCACCGATCAGCAGTCACATCAACTGCTCGACAAACTCACTGAACTCGAAGCATTGATTACGGAAATCCATTTCGAGACGGTTGATTTTACTGATAGTATTGATGATTTTCTCGAGGAATCGTTCGGGCAAATGACGCATCATCAAATGAAAGACGACATCTTCGCCGAGCTTTTCACAACGGAAGCGTTTGAGGTCAAAAACGCCGAACAACCTCACGCCGCAGAATTTACAGGCGATGCCGAAACCGTCTCCGATGATGAGGAAGAGTTTGAAATTGATGAAGAAATGCTCGAAATTTTCGCGCTCGAAGCCGAAGATTTAATCGGAAACATCAATGCTAATTTGGAAATTTTAGTTGAACAGCCGAATGAACGCGAAGCCTTGATGGAAATTCGGCGCAACGCGCACACCTTAAAAGGTTCTGCCGGAATCATCGGTCTCAAAAAACTGTCGGAAGTGGCGCACCGGGTCGAAGATTTGCTCGATTATCTGGCGGACAACGACATCGGCAGCAGCGAGAAGATTTTTGAACTGCTGCTCACTGCCACCGATTGTTTTGAAGCGTTGGCAAACGGCGAAGAATCCGTCCAGTTGAACGGAAAAATTAATCGTATTTACGTCAATTTCAATGAGATTATGGCTTCGTTAAAACACGAAGCCGAACCGATTTCCGCCGTTTCCAAACCGGAAATAAATCCGACCGGAGAAGTTGCCCCGCTGGTCGAAACAAATGAAACGGCGGAAACCCAATCATCGCCCGCAAGCAATCCGTCTCGTTCGGTCGTTCGAGTTTCGCTCGACAAACTCGACGAGTTGGTCAAAATTGTCAGCGATTTGGTCATCAGCCGTTCGGTTTTTGAACAGCGGCTGTTTGAACTAGAACAGCAGAACAAAGAACTGCACAACAGCACGCGCCGTCTGCAAAGTTCGACGACCAAACTGGAAACAAGTTTTGAAGCCGATATGCTCGGCGGCAATATCCCGGATTCCAGATTTCAGGTTTCAGGTTCGAGGTTCGATATTCCGGGTTCGGAAAACGATTCGTTCGGTTTAGCGTCATCGTTTGATTTCGACACGCTGGAGTTTGACCGCTACACGGAATTTCACCAGACGACCCGCGAACTGGTCGAAACGACCGGCGACACTTTTGCGATTAATACGGAACTTGATTTGCTGCGCGGCAACCTTGAAATGCTGTTTGAAAACCAACATCGTTTGGTTGAAGATTTGCAGGACAAATTGCTGCGTCTGCGGATGGTGCCGTTCGGTTCGCTGTCCATTCGTTTGCAGCGCACCGTGCGCGTTACCTGCGACGAAGAAAGAAAATCAGCCGAACTTTTTATCCAAGGCGAAACTCTCGAAGTTGACACGCAGATTCTAGATTCACTAATCGAACCGCTCCTCCATTTGATACGCAACGCCGTCGCGCACGGAATCGAACCGCCGCCAACACGCCGCCTGCTCGGAAAGCCCGAAGAAGGAAAAATCACGCTCCGGGTGTACAGCGAAGGAACTCACGTTATCGTCGAAATTTCGGATGACGGACGCGGTATCTCCGCCGCTGCTCTAAAGGAAAAAGCGGTGCAGAACGGAGTGATCAACCGGGAAACAGCCACTGCTATGAGCGACGACGAAGCCTTTGCGCTGGTCTTTCTGCCCGGACTGACGACCGCCGAACATTTGAGCCAAATTTCCGGTCGCGGCATCGGAATGAACATCGTCAAAACCGGCATCGAAAGACAGGGCGGGACGATTTCTATTGCTTCCGAAACGCAGAAGGGGACGACTTTTACGTTGCGTCTGCCGACGGCGTTAGCCGTCACCCGCGCTCTGCTCGTCAAAGCGGACGACCAAACTTTCGCGTTTCCGCTCAATCTGGTCAAACACATCAGCGAAATTTCCGCCGATTATGTCAATGAAAGTAAAGAAACAATCCGGCTCGGCGATGTTAATTATCAGGTTCTGCAACTTAACAAACTGCTGAATCTGCCCGCTTTACCCATCCAGAATCATAAAAATGTGCCGCTGCTGTTGATTGAAACTCTGCAAACGCCCTACGCGCTGATCGTTGATTCTATCGTCAAAACCGAAGAAATCGCCGTCAAACCGTTGGGAAATCCGCTGCATAATATGGCGGATTTGCTCGGCGCAGCGATTTTGGGCGACGGCAGTGTCGTGCCGGTGCTGGACTTGATTTATTTGCTCAAACCAAAAATTCAAAATGCAAAGTTCAAAATGCAAAGTTCAAATGATGTTGACATTACCAGAAAGGCGAACCAGG
This sequence comes from Pyrinomonadales bacterium, assembly GCA_038235165.1. Classification (GTDB taxonomy): domain Bacteria; phylum Acidobacteriota; class Blastocatellia; order Pyrinomonadales; family Pyrinomonadaceae. Next base: position 8,158 of record JBBSUG010000066.1, on the reverse strand, counting down.
AACGGAGGGCGAAGGAGAAGGACAAAGAACTGAGTATAATGATCGTGGATGACAGTCCGAGCGTTCGGCATTTGACTTCGAACATCATCAAAAAAGCCGGTTGGACGGTGATTGTAGCGAAAGACGGACTTGAAGCACTGGAAACTTTACAGGACGTAAAACAATTACCCGCTGTTATTTTGACCGATGTGGAAATGCCGCGAATGGACGGCTACGAGCTGCTTTCATCGCTCAAACGACTGGACAATCTGCGCGGTATTCCGGTCATTATGATTACGTCCCGCGCCGGTGACAAACACCGTCAAAAAGCGTTCGGTCTCGGCGTTTCCGAGTATGTGACCAAACCTTTTGAAGATACGAAACTGGTCGAAATCGTCAAACACCTGACACAAATTGAAGTTTAAGTCGGGATTTTATCTAAATTTTCTCAGCGCCGTTTCATCCAACTGAAATATCAATTTTGTATTGAACTTTTTTTACATGCAAAATTTAACAGTTGAAATCGTCTTTTTATGAGAATTAATATTTGAACAAATAGTTGTAGTCAATGACCGGCACCATTGGCAAAAACCGAAATGTTCAGCTTCGGGTTTCAGTATTTACTGGCTGACCTAAGGGTCAAGTTCTTAGCAGGCATGATGGACGACCTCGACGGACTTTATTAACAATGCAAACAAGATTGATTTAGTTCCAAAGAAGGAACGTTTGTGGCTGACATCAACATCGGCGTTTTCAATAAAAAATGGCGTGATGGAAATTTCCATCACGCCATTTTTGCTGATTCTTTTTCAAATTGTTAAGCCGAAAATGATGTTCCGCAGCCGCAGCCGCCGGTCGCGTTCGGGTTTTCAAAAGTGAAACCGGAACCCATCATATTTGATGTGTAATCAACGACTACGCCATTTAAATACTGTGCGCTGAACATATCAACGAACAGCCGAACGCCGTGTTTTTCGACCAGAAAATCACCTTGTTTCGATTCTTCTTCGATGTTCAAACTGTATTGAAAACCCGAACATCCGCCGGGAACGACCCTGACGCGAAGTCCTGCCGTTTCCGGTAAATCGTCTTCGCTCGTCATAAATTTGCTAATCTCTACCGCTGCATTTTCGGACAAGCCGATTTCAACTGTTGGTGCTACTGCTGCTGCCATTTTTTATAATCTCCTTTTATAATTTCAATTGATTAAGCCGGCGCTTAATCAATAATTTAATTTCAATTTTACCGAACTTTCCTTTAGATCACAAGTTTTCTCGAATAGTTGGCTAAAAAATGCCGGTTTAACTTGTCTTGGTCATAATTACCAGCTCCGGTTTCATCGCTTCGATGGAAATTTGCCGCGCGACTTCTTCGGCAACCCGGCGAAATGCGATGGCTTGCAGTGATTCGGGAACAGCAATGACGACGGGAACTCCCTTGTCACCGGCTTCGCGGACTTCGATGCCGAGCGGAATTTCGCCGAGAAAAGGAACCGCCATTTCGTCGGCAAATTCGCTGCCGCCGCCCGCGCCAAAAATATCGTAGCGTTTTTCGGGCATATCCGGCGGTATGAAATACGACATATTTTCGATGATGCCGAGAACCGGGATGGCGACGGTTTCAAACATTTTCAATGCGCGGCGCACATCCGCCAAGGAGACAATTTGCGGAGTCGTCACCAAAACCGCACCCTGCACCGGAACAAGCTGTGCTAATGATAATTGCACGTCGCCCGTTCCCGGCGGCATATCAACGATCAAATAATCGAGTTCGCCCCAGTCAACATCCGTTAAAAATTGTCTGACGATGCCGTGCAGCATCGGACCGCGCAGAATCATCGGTTTATCGGGCGGCGCAAGATTCGCCATCGAAATCATTTTAACGCCGTGCGCCGGAATCGGAATCATTTTATTGCCGGACACCTGCGGCTGTTTGTAAGCCGCGCCGAGCATTAGCGGCACGTTCGGACCGTAAATGTCTGCGTCCATCAGTCCGACTTTTGCGCCGTCGAGCGCGAGTGACACTGCCAGATTGACGGCGACGGTTGATTTGCCGACACCTCCTTTGCCGCTCGAGACGGCGACGATGTTTTTGACGTTCGGCAACGCCACACTGCCGGTAACGCCGCGACCCTTCGGAACTTCCGCATCCATTACGACATTGACCTTTTCAACGCCGTCAATTGCGCTGACCAATTCGATTGCCTGAGCTTCCATCTGTTCTTTGACCGGACAAGCCGGCGTAGTCAGAACGATGCGAAACGAAACATTGCCGTTTTCAATGTGCAGATCACGAATAAAACCGAGCGTGACAATATCCTTGTGCAAATCAGGGTCAATTATCTGCCGCAGTGCGTCTAAAACTGTTTGTTCTGATATTTGATTCATAAATTATTTTTTTGTAATAACTATACTTTCTCAAAATAGCTGCCGATTGTCGAATTATATTGATTTTGACCGCTAAATAATTACAAAACCGCACCTTGAATCATCAAATATCATTGAGTATGATAATTGATTGCAAAAAAGTCGCCGCCCTTATCTAAAATTGGCATCTATAAAGCGATGTCGCAAATCAAACAGAATGTTCAGGGAGTCACGGGTCAAATGAAAACAAAAATAATCCTCATCTTATTGTTAATCGCCTTACCGGTATTTGCCGTCACGAAGAGAAGTAAATATATCGGTTACAAACATAAGGGCATAGTTTACGGGGAAAAGCTGCCTAACGGCGTGAAAGATTTGGGCGGCGGGTTGTTATCCGACGAAAATTTCGGCGTGACGCGCTTTATCAAAGATAAGGACTTTATGCTCTGGCTGGAAAAAATCACCAGCCGCGACAGTCAGGGCGTGCCGAGTTGGGAGGTCAAAGATGTTCTGAATTTTGATGATCTCAAGAAAAATCAAAGTTTTCTGTTTTCATACAGTTCCGGGTGTCTGCAAAACGGCAGAGAAAATCTCGATATGATCGTGATGACGGAACTTTCGCCGAGAAATAAAGCTTACAAGGTGCTGAAAGCGTGGCGGGCAAATCTCAAAAAAGAAAAATTTGAAAAGATTTCGACGAAGGGAATTAAATGCACCTACGTCGCTCCGTAAATTATGAAAGATATAACATTTTATTGGCTGCCGAACTGTTCGACGTGCCAAAAAGCAAAACGCCGATTAGACCGCCATAATTCAAAAGGGGTTACATTTCGGGACATCAAAGAAGAACCCTTGACGCGCAGGGAAGTAGTAGATTTGGCAAAACTGCTCGGCGGTGCAAATGAACTTTTTTCAAAACGCGCCGTCAAATATCGTGAAATGAAACTGGCTGAACGCGAATTGTCGGATGACGAAATGATTGATTTGATGGCGGAAGAATATACATTTTTGAAACGTCCGATTGTGGTCAAAAACGGTAGAGCGGTGGCGGGCTATTTGGAAAGGCTTTTTGATACGTTCCTTCATCAATAATATTTTAACCCAATCTTGAAATGAAGAAAGGCAAAATTGAATTCAAGTTTGCCTTTATTCTTGTAAACAATAATTCAATTATTTGTTAGCCGAACGGGTCGTCGTGTCCGTATCAACATCCAATTTCTCGACATCAACTTCGGTTTTGCGAACCGTGTCGGAAATTGTTTTGTCGTGTTCTTCGACCGTTTTACCGATAGCGACTTCGCCGACGACACGGGCTTCCTTGCCGACGACAGCGCGTTCGGCGCGTTCGGTGATCTCTATATCGCCTTCTTTGAAATTGTTAAAATCGGCTTCGGTCGCGGCGCGGTCAACCGGGCGGCGATTAACGACAACGTGTTCTTCACGCAAGCGCAGCGTTTCTTCGACCGGCTTTTCGACAATGCGGCTTCTGACACGAACCCCGCCGGTTTCAACTGTGCGTTTGCCAACTTCCAAATTTTCTTCGACGACCGGAATCGTCATTTCGTTGTCGGCATTTGCGGTTCCCGTTGTGTTTGCCGCATATTTTTGTTGATACTGCGCGTCGCGCTCATCAACATCAACCGCACCATTATCGTCGAGAATTTTTGAGGCGCGATTAGCTTGTTCCTGCGTATCAGTCTGCACCGTAACAATTCCTTCGGTGTCGTTGGCGACATTCATATATTTGTTCCGCGTCGTTTCGTCGTCACCAAACAGATTGTTGAAAAAATTGGATACGCCGTCGCCAAAGCCGACGCTCTGCTCGTTTGTTGCAGTTGCCGTATTATTAGCAGCTGCCTTGCTTCGATTTGAAACATCAATGTTTTCTTTGATGAAACCGCTGGAAACCAATGCGTTCATGGCGCTCATCGCTTCCTGTTTATTGTCAAATATTCCTATTACTGTGTGTGTCATAATTATTTCTCCCTTTTTCGTTCTAAAACTTCTTTTTTCTCCCAAACTAATTTTTGGCAGTTTCTTTCAATCTCCAATTTTTTGCGTCAAGTCGATCTTTTAACATCAACTTCTGTTTTCAGCAATATTATTTGCTGCGGCTGATGCGTTTCGATAACTTGTTTTTTGACGTGCAGTTCTTCAACCAAAAAAAGTCGTTTGCTGACGACCAATCTTTCTTCGACCACCGGAATTATCATTGTTTCTCCGTGATGTCTGATTTCCGGGTGTTCTTCGACAAATTGGTTGACCGCTACGCGCTCGACCGAAACTTGTTCGTGCAGCAGCGGTTCGTCAACGATTTCCTCGTGTTCCGAAACTCTTTTTGAGATTAGCACTTTGCCCGTTTCCACAATCCTTTTGTCAACAACGACTCTTTCTTCAATGATCGGAATTGAATCACTACCGCTGTTCAAACCCGGTTCGTTCGCTGGAACACGCGCTGCCGTGTTTGCGTTCTCCTCAATAATCGGAAGAAGTGTGTTTTCCGCCGGTCTCGAATTTTCGTATAATTTTTTTTCGGTTTGATTGGACATCGATAAAATACTGATTGCTACTGTAATTTCCTCGCAAATTTTTTTGATTACACTTTGGATAAAGTGCAATTGACGTTCCAAAAAACATATTCGGATTATTTTCCGCTCAAAAGCTGTTTTTGCCTGTAATCATCGCCCGGTGAAGCAAATTTTAAATTATTTGCAAAACAAAAAAATGTGTTGCTCGAATACACGACGACTTGCTTTGACTGATTTTCGTGTTAAATCGGTATCGAATACATACACGCGGCTTTTCATTTGTCGCCGTAAAGTGTAAAAATTAGGCAATGGAAAACTTAGACGGTTACGAAAAAGTGCGCGGCGGCAGTATCGGCTATATTGAAAAGAAACGCGGACTGATTGAGGTTTCAGGCAAAGAGGCAGTGCAGTTTTTGAACGGCTTGATAACTAACGATGTCGTTAAATTGGAAGATGACTCGCCAATGGCAGCAGCGTTTCCGAACGCTCAAGGTCGGTTGACGGCACTTGTGCGCGTTCTGAAAAAAGACGATAAATTTCTGTTTGAAACCGAAGAAGCCACGCACGAAACCGTTTTCAAAAATCTTTTTCGGTTTACTTACGCGGGCGATTTCTTTGTTGAAGATTTAACGGAAAACTACCGCCATTTTGAAATCTCAGATTATACATTCGAGATTCCGGGTTCCGAATTCATTACTTATAATGGTAAATCGCAAAAAAACATTTTCGTTCCGAACAATGCGGCGGAAGGATTCATCAATAAATTGATGGAACAAAATGCGGTCGAGATTTCAGACGAACTTTACGAAATTCTGCGAATCGAGAACGGCATTCCGCTTTACGGGATTGATGTGGACGAGACGACAATCGTTCCCGAAATCGGGTTGCCGGAAACCATCAGTTATAACAAAGGCTGTTATATCGGGCAGGAAATCATTGCGCGAATTCATTTTCGCGGTCACGTCGCCAAACAATTGTCGGGTTTGATTTTCGATGATGAAAACGCCGGTGTGCAACCGAACGACGAATTAAAATCTCTTGAAGGAAAAAACGCCGGACGCATAACATCAGTCACATTTTCACCGAAACTCGATAAAACCGTTGCGCTTGCCTTTGTCAGATACGATTATTTAAAAGAGGGAACTGAGCTAAAAGTGAATAATTTGACGGCGCGGGTGAAAAATCTGCCGTTTGTCGAATGATTCAAACTTTGATATATTAGCGGTATTTTCCAACCGATTTACATTATGACACCGCGTTCGATTGCCAAACTTCGTCCAGATATTTCGCGCCCGAACCTGTTCGGCGGCGACTAGTTTTTTCTCTGCACAAAAAATCGTTTAATTTAGTTATCAACATTAACCATTTTTAAGAAAGAGGAAAAACAAATGACACCGACCACAGAAATAAAAAAACCGAATATTAAAACAGAACTTCCCGGACCGAAAGGACGCGAGATTATTGCGGCTGACGAAAAATATGTTACACCGTCTTATCCGCGACCCGATTATAAACTCGTCGCCGAAAAAGGTTACGGCGTGTGGCTCGAAGACGCGGACGAAAACGTCTTTTTGGACTGCAACGCCGGAGTCGCCGTCTGTTCGACGGGACATTGCCACCCGGAAGTTGTCGAAGCGATTACAAAACAGGCGCAAACACTAATCCATATGTGCGGGACGGATTATTTTTACAAACAAATGCCCGATCTCGGCAGGAAATTAAATGAGATTTGCCCGATTGAAGGCGACACGAAAACGCATTTCGCCAATAGCGGCGCAGAAGCCGTCGAAACTGCTTTGAAACTGGCGATGTATCACACAAAACGCCAGAAATTTATCTCGTTTTTCGGCTCATTTCACGGTAGAACTTTGGGCGCATTATCATTAACATCTTCAAAACGCGCACAGCGTCTCGGTTTTGGGCGGCAAGCACTCGACGTAACGCACGTTCCTTATCCGTATTGTTATCGCTGCCCATTTAATTTGGGCAAATGCGACGACGGAAAATGTTGTATGGGAACGACGGATTGGATAAAAGACAGACTTTTCCAAACCACGACACCGCCGTCGGAAGTCGCCGGAATCGTCGTCGAAGCCGTACAGGGCGAAGGCGGTTATGTTCCCGCACCGCCGGAAGTTTTGCGCGAGATTCGTAGAATTTGCGACGAACACGGAATTATGATGATCGTTGACGAAGTGCAGTCGGGAATGGGACGCACAGGCAAAATGTTCGCCATCGAACACAGCGGCGTGAAACCCGATATTATGTGCCTCGCCAAAGGCATCGGCTCGGGAATGCCAATCGGCGCGACGGTTGCGAAAGCCGAAATTATGTCGTGGCACAAAGGCGCACACGCTTCGACTTTCGGCGGAAATCCGGTCTGCATCGCGTCCGCGCTCAAGACGATTGAATTGTTGCAAAACGGATTGGTTGATAACGCCCGCGATGTCGGGAAATATCTCGAAATCGGTTTAAACAAACTTCAAGAAAAATACAAACAAATCGGCGACGTGCGTGGGCTTGGAATGATGCTCGGCGTTGAATTCATCGCGGATAACGGCGACGCGGACGCGGAACTGCGCGACAGAATCGAAATGGCGTGTTTCAATCGCGGTTTGATTATTCTCGGTTGCGGAACTTCAACGATTCGCTGGTCGCCGCCGCTGATTTTGACGCGAGAAAATGTTGATGTCGCGCTTGAGATTTTCGATGCGGCAATTGCTGAAAGTATCTGATTAGATTATTTTCTTAAATTGTAAAACCGCCGGATGTTTATACAATCCGGCGGTTTTTGTATGTCCGGTTGAAATTTTTATTGATTGATTTTTTTTTCTTCTGCTATTATTTATTGGATATTTATCTCATATCAGCGAAATTTCACAGAGGATAAACAAAATTATGAACTACCGAAAATCAGACTTTCAAATCCGTAGAATGCTTTCAATTTTTTGCTTAGTGCTGTTCGGACTCAGTATAAATTCGTTTGCCGCGCCCGGCGATCTTGATTTGAGTTTTGGAAACGGCGGCAAGATTTTGACGAACGTCAATAACGGCGGTTCCGTTTTCGCCTCCGCTATACAGGCTGACGGCAAAATTGTTGTCGTCGGAACCGCCGGAGGCGATTTTGTCGTCGCACGGTACAACACTGACGGCTCGCTCGACGCGGGTTTTAGCGGCGGAACTGTCATCACTTCAATCACTGCCTTTGACGATCAGGCGAATGCTGTCGCGCTTCAGGCTGACGGCAAGATCATCGTTGTCGGGACGGGAAATAATCCGAAACCA
>JBBSUG010000065.1:0-14999 GCA_038235165.1 Pyrinomonadales bacterium | reverse complement strand
TTTCGTGGTTGAAATAGTAAAACTTGATTATCCTACGAACTGTTTTCAAATATCAAAATGGATAAAGTCGAGCTTAGATCAATTTAATTTGCTTGATGAAAATAATTCCTGAAAAGCATAAAGAAAAAGCCGAAAATTATGACGCTCACGGCTTTTTCTTTATGCTTTTGTTAATCTTCACTTATCTGGTTCCGCAATCTCTACTGAGTTTAGTATGCGATGAAGTCTATTGATGCCAATTCTCCATACAATGAGACGACTCTAGTCGGTTCAGTAAAGTTACGAGCTTTAGCTCTCACTTCTAATATCAAGGTTTGACCCGCTTCGATATCTTGGAAACTGTAATAACCGAATGAGGTTGTGTAAGCTGTGCGAACAGCACCTGAATTGTCCGTCATTCTGACTAAAGCTCTGGAAATACCACGACCTGTAGCAGTTGTTACTCGCCCGCTGACGTTGGTCATGGCGGCTGTCGGTCGAGGCGCACACGCAAGACTGGAGACGCTGTTTGTATCCAGCGTCAGCGCGCCATTTATCGCCAAGGCTCTTCCTGCGTCAATGTCGGTGCCGGTTTGCAGCGTAATACTCGTAAGCGCGAGGATGTTACCTGCGAATGATGTATTTGTACCGAGCGTTGCAGAGCTGCCGACTTGAAAAAACGCATTGCAGCCGGAACCTTCGTTAATCATAACAACCGATGAATTACTGGAAGTAGTGAGCGTGCTTCCTATTTTGAAGATGAAAACCGCGAAAGGATCGCCCTGCCCATTAAGAGTAAGTGTTCCGGTTAAAGCAGCGGATGAATTAAAACAATAAGTTCCCGGAGTGAGAGTCATTCCTCCCAAATCCTGTCCGGTCAGATCGGTGTCGCAAGCCTGCCCCGCCAAGTTATTATAAGCGACTGTGGTATCGCTTTGCGCTTGACTAGCGACTGCGTCGCCTAAATAAATTGTCCCGTCTACTATTCCGAGCGGAAAGCCTGTGATATTGGTACCAGGGCTAACGCCTAAATTGCCACCAATAGAACTCAGACCGGTATTCGTCACGGTAGAACCGGCTAATCCCGAGAAACCGGCAGCAGTGCCAAGACTTGGAGCGACAGCAGCCTGAGATAAGTTTTTAGAGCTACGATCTGCCAAAGCTTTTGGTAGCGATTGCGCTTTAGCACTCCAATTGGGCAAAGCATTAATAAAAACAACGGCAGCTATAACCATTGTCAACGAGCCGATTAAACGGCTAACACCCGATTTTCGGGCAACAGAACTGATTGATTTTTTCATACATTAACTCCATGTTATGGCTTGCTTCTAAAATTTAGGTTTAGAGATTTAGTTCCCCGTATTTCCGACAGGGTACGATTGGGTTATTTGACTAACTGCAGTTTTAGGTAAGTAAATTTCCCGATGGCGGCACTTGGAAAGAGTCGCTTTTCTTACTATTAACGGTTGTCTTGGATAACTCCATATTTACTTATACGTGTTTTATCAACAAAAATCAATCTTTTTTAACATATTTTTTAATTATTGTTTTTTGTAAAACACAATCATCTTTTGGCAAACATTATGCCAGACTTCCAAGTTCGCTGAACTTTGTGAATTACTCTGATTATATATCTGATGATTAGTAAGAACCGGCTTAAATATACGCAATTATTTCCGGTTAAAATACACGAATCAAATAGAAGATGGGGCAAAAAACCTGGGCTTTTTGTCACAATCGGGAAATAATACCCACGGTTTTTTAATGATTTATTATAGAAATATAAGAAGAGGCGTAAGCATAGAAATAACAAGTTTTACAAATCTTGTTATTTCTATGTGAATTTTTAGGATTATATCTTTCATTCCACATATATAGTTCCAGCGAAATAAAAAAATGGAACTATATATAAAAAAGTGCTTTCTAGTGCTACTCTTAATGCTTGTAATAAATAGCTTTTCAGCCTTTGCCGGAACTGGGGCTAACACTCTTTCGCCGGATAAACTTTGGCAGGAGGTTGAAGATTCCGGTTTGAAACAGAAATCAATGCGACAATTGATCGTTCCAAACATTTATCGAACTTTTGTATTGAATAAAACTGCTCTTAAAGATTTACTGAGTAAAAGTTCGACGGAATTTACTGATGCCGCGCGCAGTGCACAGATAATTATCACGCTGCCGATGCCGAATGGGACATACGAGCGCTTCAGTATCGAAGAATCTCCGATTATGGAACCGCAATTGTCGGCGCAATTTCCTGAAATAAAAACTTATCGCGGGCAAGGAATCGACGATCTGACCGCAACGGCGCGGTTTGATTTTATGCCAAGCGGTTTTCACTCGATGATAATTTCTTCTTCCGGTACAGCTTTAGTTGATCCTTATGCAAAAGGCGATACGGATAACTACATCAGCTACTTTAAACGAGATACCGAACAAAGTGAAGAATTCTCCTGTCACTTGGACGAAACAATCAGCGGAGATTTCTATAAATCCGATTATGATGTTCTTCATAATACAAGCGATTTGTCTGTATCCTCCGGTTCGACTTTGCGAACCTACCGATTGGCACTGGCGGCAACCGGCGAATATACGGCAGTTGTCGGCAACGGGACTGTTGCCGGAGCCCTATCGGCGCAGGTTCAGGTGATAAACCGCGTCAACGGCATCTACGAGCGTGATCTGGCAATTCGGTTGATGATAGTTGCCAATAATAATTTAATAATTTATACCGACGCTGCGACCGACCCATATACAAACAGCAGCGGTTCAACAATGCTCGAACAAAATCAGGCAAATCTGGATTCTGTTATCGGTACGGCGAACTATGACATCGGACATGTCTTCAGCACCGGCGGCGGCGGAATCGGATATCTTCGTTCGCCCTGTTCAAAAAACAAAGCGCGCGGCGTAACCGGAATTTCTAATCCGGTCGGAGACAATTTCACCGTTGATTATGTGGCGCACGAAATAGGACACCAATTTGGCGCAAACCACACATTTAACGCTGATGTCGGTCAGCGAGCAGGAGCGGCATATGAACCCGGCAGCGGCATAACAATTATGAGTTATGCCGGAGTTGTCCCGGGGCAAAACTTAGCAGCGCATAGCATTGACACATTTCACGTCCGAAGCATCGAAGAAATAATCGCTTTCAAGGAAAACCCTGTTACCGGCGGCTCTTGCGGTTCGGAAACAGTTACCGGAAATACGGCACCGACGGTAACTGTACCAACCGTTTTTACAATCCCGAAGCTCACCCCTTTTGCGTTAACCGCAAATGCAGCTGATCCAGATGGTGATTTAATAACTTACGATTGGCAGGAATATGATCTCGGCGGAGCGACAAACGCGGTTCCGAATACGGATTCCGACGGCATTCCGCGCCCGATTTTCCGTCCATATTTACCGACAACAAGCGGAACACGCTTTTTTCCATCGCTGATCTATATTCTTAATAATGCAAACGTTCCGCCTAGTACTATCAGCGGATATTTAACGGGTGAGCTTTTACCGGCGATTACACGAACAATGGGATTTCAGGTCATCGCACGCGATAATCGAGCAAATGGAGGCGGCATCAACACGGCAGCTACCAGCGTGGTTATTGACGGCAACAGCGGTCCCTTTGTAATAACGGCTCCAAATAATTCATTAAGTTGGAACGGAAATTCGATTCAAACTATTACCTGGGATGTTGCCGGTACGTCAGCAGAACCGATTAACGCAGCCAACGTGCGGATTTTGCTTTCAACCGACGGCGGACAAACATTTCCGACGGTTTTAGCTGCTTCAACCGTTAATGACGGGAATGAAAAGGTAACAATTCCAAATATAACAACAACAACTGCGAGAATTAAAGTCGAAGCGATCGGTAATATATTTTTCGATATTAACGACGCTGACTTTACAATAAATGCGACTTCCGGCATCGAAGGCGACATCAATCCGCAGCTAAATGTCGGCGGCAATGAAACTCCGGGTAATGTTGACCCGCCTTCGAATGGTGATGGAGTCGTTCAGCTAAATGACATAACACAGGTGCAGCGCTTTGAAATCGGACTTGATCAACTTTTTCTGTCGAACGATTGTCAACGCGCTGATTCGGCTCCGAGAGAAACGCGCGGCGACGGAAAGATTACTTCTGCGGATACCATACAGGTGCAGCGCTACGCAATCGGCTTGGATGCGCTGACACCTGCCGCCGGACCAACCTCTCCATGCAGTAATCAACCGCAACAGGCAATGATGGAAAAATCTGATAAAGCGATGAAAACAGTTGTCAGCACTTCGCCGCGACAACTGCTGGTAGAAAACACCGCTTCAAGCCGCGGGCAGCAAGTGACGGTCAACATCAGGGTTGATGCTTTGGGAGATGAATCCGGCAGCGGCTTTACTTTAAGTTATGACAACATGGTATTGCAAAATCCCTCGATTTTAATCGGACCGGCGGGCGGGAGCAGAACCTGTAACCTGATTATTTCTGGCGAGATTCACTGTTCGGTAAGGGATTTCCGAAATAACAATCCGGCAAGTTCGACCGATCAAATCGGCGAAATTGGCACAGGTAACAATCAGATACTTGTTAAAGTTCTATTTGCAGTCGCGGCAGGCGCGGCAGAGGGAATTACTCCTTTAACGCTCTCGAATGTCAATGCGTCGAATGATCTGGCGCAGAATCTATCGATCAGCGGACAAAACGGAGCCGTGACGGTGCTGGCTCCGACAGCCGCATCTGTTACAGTTTCGGGCAGAGTAGGGACAAGTACAGGCAGGGGCATCAGAAATGTGACGATCACTTTGATCGATTCAGCGCGCAACGAGCGAACAGTTCAAACAACAGCGTTTGGTTATTACCAGTTCAGCAATGTCGTAGCAGGAGAAACAATTATAATCACGGCAAAAGCTAAACGATTCAGATTCAATCAATCTTCGATTGTCAGAACAACGAATGAATCTATAACTGATGCTGATTTTGTGAGCGTTCAATGATCATTTAGGTCGGGTCCAACAATCAAGGGAAAGGTCCCACAGGATATTTCTCATAGATTCTTTGTAATTGCTTAACTAAAAAAACTAAGGGTTTCCTCTCAATTGAGATCAAAAAGTTGCTTACAATGAGCTAATTACCCCATTTTGAATCAAAATAATCGTCTCTGCTTGCCCACTGATATACAGATCGCAAATGATATATCATTTTGATTTCAGAGATAAAACAAAAGTGGAGAAAACGGTTGTTTGTTTTACTTCTTTGAATTAGACAAAATAATTGTTTTGTCTAATTAGAATCTTAATTTTAATGAAAAACCTTTGATTTTCCGTCGGCGAAAAACTGAGAAATTAACTGTAATGTCTAATTGAAAATTAATTCAACAATTTGAGCAGCTCGCGCCGTGTTCAAAAGTGGTAATTAGTAATTTACATTTTTTAATTTCGCTTCCAGCTTTTTCCTCAAGCCGCTCTCATCCAACTAAAAGCCGACTGTTGTTGACTTCGTTTTTATTTTACTGCTTTACCGCTTCCCTGCTTTTTTCGAGAGAATGTTGTTACAGGTTATTAAGAGTTTCCTAAGAAGATTTAAGACAGTTAAAGCAATAATTTACGCAACTTTGCGCGGAACTTTCTTAAACCGTAGGTGCGTCAGGTGTGAGTAAAATAATATGGATTTCGGATTTCTTCTTAAACGGCTCTTTTTTTGAAAATTTTTCTGCCGTTTCCGCTCGCTGATCGCTCGCGGGTTTAACGTGCTGCGCTTCGCTCCACCCGTTTTTTTTAGGAAATTATAGAGAACATTAGAAAGACCTGGCTAGGTCGCGTTTAGCGGATTCTTACCAAAAATTTTTAAGGTTATTAAGGAAAAGTCGAAGGTTTTAGAATGGCGTTTTACTTTCCGCTGCTTTGTCTTTCTTCCTGAATGAAGGTTTCGATAATTTCCGAACGAATATAACCCGGCATTACCGATTCTAAAACTTTTAACTGTTGCGGGGCTGCGTCTTTGTAGTCGGGCGACGAAAGAATTTTTTCTCTCGTCGCTTCCGAAAGTTTTTGCCGGTCGGCTTCCGGTAAATTATTTAATCGGTCGTTTGCCCGTTTCCAAAGTTCTTCCTCTTCCCTTCTGGCTTTGTCCTTTTCTTCGTTCCTTTTCCTTTCGGCTTCGGATTGCTTTTTCGATCCGGCTTGCTCCAAAGATTCGAGATAACTTTGCGGTGCTTCGTAACCTTCTTCGACGGCAGCTATAAACAGCCCGGAAAGGTTTTTGACCGCTCCCCCTAGTAGTCGGTATGGAAAGACTGAAATTTCTCGCTCTACGGCTTCCCTGTGGCTTTTAACAAGGCTTCTGGCTTTGCCCTCTGCCACTTTGAACTCTCGCATCCTTGAAATTAGATTTTCTTCATTTTTTGAAAATTCTAGTTTTGACTCAATCTGGTTTTCTGGTTTTCTTGCTTTCTGGTAAACTGGCTTTGCCTCTGAATCTGACTTTCTGATTTTTTTCAATTCAGTGTTGAAAGTCCGATATTCCCGTTTTGCCCTCTCTCCTGCCGTGTAAGAGAAAAACCAATCGTCTTTTCCGTCTTCATCCGTCGTTTTCTCAAAATTGATACTTTCGATGTAACCAAACTCACGATGCGGCTTGTGAATTTTATACATCTGCTTTTTGACCTGATCGTAATCAAAATACCGAGTCAAAGGCGAATATAAACAAAATTCTGAATATCGCAGTTTGGCGCACGGAAGTTTATTTTTTATATGTGCGTAAATTTGAGTGCTGATTAGCTCGTAAAACCTCTGCGCGGTCGGTGATAATTTTTTTAGATATTCGTAATCAAGCGGGCGCGTTTGAACTTTATTTAAGAAATCGTGAAAAAGTTCGTGCAAAACGATGTAAACGGCATCAGCTTTTTTCCCGTCCGGCAACTTCCTGCCTGTAAAAATTACATCGTATCTGGTTGCCCCAAATTCAATATATTCCTCTTCGTGTTCTTTCGTTTTGTAAAAAATGTTTGCTGTAATGTATGCACTAGCGTTTTGATGCAGAGCTTTTTTTATATCCTGTGTGTTTTGTCCTTCCGTAACTCCAAGTTCTTTGCAAATTTCTCTGAGGCTTCCAAGTTTTATAATTCTCGGAACATTTGGGCGCAGTTCATCAATCTTTCGGTTAATAACCAAAGTATCAATTTTATAAGCTAGAATACCCGGTTGCCCATACTTCGTATTTGGTGAAACTTCCCAAATAGTTTCTAGTTTTCCGTTTTCGTCTAGCTCTTGAATCTCAATTTCAACTCCCTCTTTTTTTGACAAAGTATGAAATGGATACGGGGAAAATCCAGTTTCCATTCCTACCCTTTTCAAAGGGAAAAGTTCTAATTGAGTTCCTTCTAAATCCATTTTGAAATTGAAAACAACAACAACATTCGCTTGTTGTTGTTTTGTTATAAATATGTTTTAAACAGTTAAGAGATTTTTCGCGTCCGATAACTATAATAATAACAACAGTTTAAGTGTCTTTTTATAAAAAAATCGTCTCCCGAAACTGAGCATTGCGTCTCCCGAAACTGAGCATATTATAATCAAACCTTTATTCATTGCCAAACTAACACAAACACTCTGGCTTCAATCTGAAATCCACTCTTTATAAAACAAAATTTTTAGCCTTTTGCTAAATTCTAATTGTCTGGTATTCTGGCAAACAAGAATACCAGAATACAGGCAAACCAGAAAACCAGATATGACAATAATCACAATAACAGGCTTTAAGGGCGGGGTAGGGAAAAGCACAACTGCTTTTCATCTGGCAACATATTTTAGCGAATTAGGTAGCACGGTTTTAGTAGATGGTGATCCAAACCGAACAGCTATTAAATGGGCTGATCGAAATACTGAGGATTTACCGTTTGCCGTTGCTGACGAAAGGCAAGCAATGAAATTAGTCCAGAACAAAGATTTTATCATAATTGATACTCCGGCACGTCCAGATTCTGACGATTTGAAGGAATTAGCAAAAGGCTGTGATTTGTTAGTTCTTCCTACTTCTCCTGACGTTGTAAGCCTTGAGCCGATGCTTCAAACTGCGCAAGCATTAGGTAACGATGCAAACTATCGGGCTTTAATAACACTCGTTCCGCCGCATCCAAGTAAGGAAGGGGAACTAATGAGAGATGATTTAAGAGAAGGGAATATACCCGTTTTTCAAACGATGATTCGGCGGACTGTCGGCTTTGCTAAAGCGGCTATGGCAGGGCTTCCGATTCGAGATATTGAAGATGTTAGGGCTAGAGTAGCTTGGGAAGATTACAAAGCACTCGGCGATGAAATAAAGGGGCTTTTGAAATGAGTAAATTTGGCAACATTATTAAAGAAGCAAAAAACCAGAATACCGAAATACCAGAAAGCAAGAAAACCAGAAAACCAGAAAACTCGGTTTCAGCTAAAAAGGTAGTAAAAACAGAGCAAAAGGATGTTAATTTAAGTATTAAGGTTTCTGAGTCTAAAAGAAGGCATTGGGTTTCAGAAGCGAAAAAGCAGGGAACTTCGCTAACTGCGGTTATTATCGAATCTCTTAACAAAAGATTCGGCGAACCATAATACCAGAATACCAGAAAACTTGTTTTCTGGTATTCTTCTAAATCGTTAGTAAATTCAATGTTACGGTTGGAGCGAAATTTAAGATTTGGTTTTTCATTCCTTTGTCGAAAGTCAGAATTTCCACAACTCTACTTTTTGAAAGTTCTTCGGCATACGCGACATAAAGACCATCTGATGAACGACTGCAACCATAAGTGCCTCTGATTTCAACGGCTCTTTTCATCAAAGCCGACTCATCACCGGGCGTGGAAATTATCTGCATATAATCAACGTAAAAGCCGATGGCTTGGTCATATTCCGTTTGAGTCAAAACACCATCGTGGAGTTTATTACACAAGGCAAACAAGCCTTCCGCGACAATTACGCTGGGGGCAAAGAATTCCCAACCATTTTTGGCGTAGTTTTTGAAAGCGGTGTCGGCGATAGGAAAGGTGTCTTGTTCTTTTGAGCAAATTGAAATCAGAATATTTGCATCAATGATAGCTGCGTTGAGGTTACTCGTCGGAGTCATTATTAAACATTTCTCCTGCGCGTCCGCGTCTGACAATATCCACGCCTTTTTCTCCGGCGGTGAAACGCATATCTTTTTGCATATCTTGAACTTTCTGCATTACGTCTAAGGCTTTTTGGTTCGGTTTTGGCAAAACTTCATCTTCCAAAACTAAAAGTCTGACCTTGCGACCAACCAAGTTTTCGGCGTGTCGCGTGATTTCTTCCCAAGTGCCTTCTAAAACCTGTGTTGTCATAATAGGCTAATTCTACCACATAACGAGTTAGTTGACAGAAATTTATTAGACGCGCTCTTTCTATTAGGATAGGGGAGGGGGATTATCGGACGCGCTTAAAATTTAGGCATCTTTTGAAAATATTCTCTAGCTTTTTGCTGTCTGCTTCCGACTGAGATTTGAGCGTAAATTACTGTGTTTTGTATGTTGGCGTGTCCTAACCAATCTTGAACAAAACGAATATCTGCGCCGGTGTCGAGTAAGTGCGTAGCAATCGAATGTTTCAAAACGTGAAAATGTCTTTTGTCGTTCGGGAGCTTTGCCTTTTCTCCGTAACCTTTTATCAAAACGTCTAACATTGCGCGGCTGATCGGTGCGCCTTTTCGACTTGGGAAAAGGTAGGGCAGGGAATCGGTGCGCGTTCGCAAATAACTTTTCAAAATTCTCACTTCGTCCGCTTGTAATGGATGAACGCCGGAAAGACTGCCCTTTAACCTATGAATATTTAATCTTAGTTGTTTATCGTCAAAATCATTTCGCTGTAAAAGTCCGATCTCACTAGCTCGTAATCCGTGCCGGTATGCCAGAAGAAAAATAGCTTTATCTCTTTTACTTGAAATCTCGCCGATTAATTTTTGTGTTTCAGTTTCAGTAAGAAATTTTATTGTTTCGGCTTTGGTGGTTCGGCGCGGTTTCATCAAAAAGATTATTAGACAAAACAAATGAAATGTCTAATTACGAAAGGGTTCAATTTCTCAAAGTGCAAACTTTTAAGACAGAACGAACAATGGTAGGGGTTGCATTTAGAAACAAGTGCAGCCATTTTATATTAAAGAATGCAGGGTTTATTAGTTGGGACGTTTTACCTGACTGCGTGAGCCGGATGCTACCCTAACTAATACCCTGCCAAACAAATACATTTTCTGTATTGCTGCTCTCATAACAACATCTAAAATTTATTTTGTCTGTCTGCCGTCCGACATTGTGATAAAGATTCTGGTAAAGAAACCCTCGTTTTCGAGAAAAGTGCAATCGAGCCGACAGAATAATTTTTCGACACCAATCACACTATAAAATGCGGTGTATAATCCGTGAAAGCTAGGGTAGCATTCAGTCCATCAAGATTAGGATAAGCGATTGATTGTTTCGGGGATGCGTTCCAAATCCTGCGGTTTGACGAGATAAGCGTTAGCTCCCGCCGTCATTCCCGCTTCCCGGTCTTTCGGATATGCCGCACCCGAATAAAAGATGATCGGAGTCTGCCGATCGTAAATTCTAATTCGGCGGCAGATTTCCAGCCCGCTGATGTCCGCCAGGCGATGATCTAAAACAATTGCCGAAAATTTGTTTTGCCCGGCTTGTCGCAATCCTTCCTCAGACGTTAAACAGGAAACCACCTGAAATTTTTCACGTTCCAATATGAATTGGAGCAGCTCGGATGAATCTTGATCGTCTTCGACACAGAGAATAGTTTTAGTAGCGGTCATAATTTATCCTCATCGGTATAAAAAGCTTTTTGTCTATATCGAAGGCGAAAAACTCACATATTTTTAACTTTATCCTGGAATCTTGGCAGCGGACGGAATCTCGAAATGACTTCTCAACTCCGCCCGCCTCTCTGCCCTTAGCTCGTTATATCCTCTCTGCCCTTAGCTCGTTATATCTATGATTTCACACAAATTTTGTTCGTTTTATTGCAGGCGTTTAATCAACCGCCGCCGCGCAATCAACGCAATTAGTGATTTGTCATCAGTCCGAACTTTGAAGCCGCCTTCGGCATATTTCCAAATATCAATGAAGATTTCCTGCGCCGCCGCTTCCGCTTCTCCGATTGAGTTCGTGAAATGTTTCGCCAACGACCAGACAAAATCCCCGTATGTTTCAACGCAGTCTAAAACAGCCGTTTGATCGTGGTCGGCAATCCTCCGAAATAAAGATACGGAAATCGCACTCGGCTTTGTTTCCCGAACCGGCTCGGCGGCGATGGTGGTCGTCATTTTCATTTTTAGAATCTTCCGCTCAAATTAAATCGTTCGGCTAAATCTCGACTATTTAGCCGATATGCCGGTTAAAATGCTCGAACGCGCCGGGTTTGCTGCTTCTGCTGCCATTTCCGCCATTGCCATTTAACAGTCAACGGTTCGCAAACGGGGTAAATGCCGAACGAGACGCTCAGATTCAATTTTAAGTAATACAGCGCGAACAAAATAATTTGCATAATTCAATCCTTTTAATCGCCAAACTCTAAAAATTTAATTAGCAATTTGAAAAAAGAAGAACGGCTGACCTATTCTGATGAGCCGTTCTCAAACATAGCCTCAAGGACTACCAACTAAAGGAAATTAAAGAAAAGAAATCCTTAAACCCCTCGGTCATTGCGAACATTGGTTAACACGAGTTGCGCTACTAGAATGCAAGTTTGGTAAGACACTCTATTTTCATTCGCTCTGACTTCGGGCTTAGTTACTAAATTAGCAGTTTGAAAAGAGGTTGTCGGTGCGCTTCGATACCTCTAACTTTTTATTTTCAAATGTATTTAAGCGAATAAAAAAGAGAGCTGAGTTATTTTTTATCGGAGCGGAAAAGATACTAACCCGCTTACTTACCGCAATTGTGAAAATTGCGGGGAAGTTCGGTTGCAGCCGCGCCGCTTCGTATCTGGGGCTTTGACAACTTTTGGAGGATTGTGCTGTATCGCACAGACATCTTTTTTTTCGTGTTATACTATTTGATATTTTAACTACTGTTAAAAAATATTGTCGGAAGCAGACCCGACAATAATTGAAGAAAATGACCATTCTAGCTGATTTTGGCGACGCGCTGCGAAACTTTCTGCTCGCCGCTCTTTCCGCCAAAGATTTTGACGGCATCAAGTCCGATTTGGAAGCGGTTTCCTTTAATCTCGGCGACGTTCTTTACGAATCCGGCGATAAGATGGATTACGCCTATTTTCCGATGACCGCCATTGTTTCGATGCTCTATTTAATGGAAAACGGCGCGACCGCCGAGATCGGCATTATCGGCAATGACGGCATCGTCGGATTATCGTTGTTTATGGGCGGCGATGCGACGACGAGCCGCGCCATTATTCAAAGCAGCGGGACGGCGATGCGGATGAAGGCAAAGGATTTGAAAGCCGAATTTGCCAAAGGCGGCAGATTTCAGGAACTGCTGCTGCGTTACACGCAGGCTTTGATGACGCAGATTTCACAGACCGCCGTTTGCAACCGGCTGCATCCCATCGAACAACAGCTCGCCCGCTGGCTGCTCCTGAGTCACGACCGATTAAGCTCGGACAAACTGATTATGACGCACGATCTGATCTCGAATATGCTCGGCGTGCGGCGTGAAGGCGTGACACTGGCGGCGCAGAAGCTGGCGAAAAGAAAACTGATTACCAATGTGCGCGGAACGATCACGGTGATTGACCGGCAGGGTTTGGAAGGGGCGGTTTGCGAATGCTACAAAGTCGTTAACGACGAATACAACCGTTTGCTCGGCAGGGGAATTTCCCGCACTTTCAGCTAAAAGATTGATTCACCATATTTTCTAAACTACCCGCTAGACTGATTGACAGTAAAGAAAATGGTCGTTAATGCGTGACCACCGAAAATTCCAAGAACTGAATCTGTTATAGGCAATCTGCCGAACACTGGAACAAGTGAAGAATAAACCAAAAAATGGTGATTTTCATTAAATATCTAAGGAGGAATGAATGGATAATACTTTGAATAACGACGTTGAACCGATGAATCTTGAAGAAGAAACAAGATTATCGTCGCGTCGTTCGTTTATTAAATTGTCGAGTGCCGCCGTTTTGACGGCGTTCGCCTTCGGCGCATTAAACCCGGAAACTTTAAGCGCGAAAACGGCTTTTTACGGATTGCCGATTGACGACGATAAAGCAAAATCGGTTGATTTGGGCAAAGGCGATACGGGCGTTTTGAATTATGCCTACGCGCTGGAACAACTAGAGGCGGCTTTTTATATGCAGGTTGTCGCTTCGCCTTATGCGGGTATGAGTTCGGCGGAACGCGCGGTTTTAACCGACATCCGCGATCACGAAATCGCGCATCGTGAGCTTTTCAAAACCGCTTTGGGGAAAAAAGCGATCCCCGGTTTACAGGTCAACTTCACGGCGATTGATTTTAATAACCGAAATAGCGTTTTGACGACGGCGCGAACATTTGAAGACTTGGGCGTTTCGGCTTACAACGGCGCAGGACAGCTTTTGAAAGATGTCAATTTTCTGCTGCTGGCGGGAAAAATCGTCTCGGTCGAAGCGCGTCACGCGGCGACTATTCGTGATTTAATATCGCCGTCAAGCGCGTCTTTCGCAGGCGACGACATAATCGATCCGGCAACCGGATTAGACAAGGCGTTGACTCCGGCGCAGGTTTTAGCCGCCGCCGCGCCGTTTATCAAAACGCCCATTACGGCGAAAAAACTGCCGACACCGAAGAACTAAAAAGGAGGAAAAATGAATCTTAAAAAAACAATTTTAGAATATCTCGACCCGGATTTAATCGGTGCGATGACCTCCAAACAGGAAGACATTGCCAAAGCAAACAAAATGACCGGCGTGGCAGCCGCAACTACGATTATTTCGACCGCCGCGCTCGCCGGAACAGCTTTCGGACAGAACAGTAAACTGCCCGGAAAAATCGTTGATGTGCTGAATTTCGCTCTGACGCTTGAATATCTGGAAGACGAATTTTATCGCACGGCGAACGGTTCGTCCGGTTTGATTCCGAGCAGCGCACGTTCGGTTTTCCAGCAAATCGGGAAACACGAAACGGCGCACGTCGCGCTTCTGAAATCAGTTCTCGGCAGCAAAGCCGCCGCGAAACCGAACTTTGACTTTACGGCGGGCGGGGCGTTCGCCGACGTTTTCAAAAATTATCAAACATTTCTCGCCGTCTCCCAAGCCCTTGAAGATACCGGCGTTCGCGCCTACAAAGGTCAAGCCGGAAATTTGCAGGACAACGCGAAAATTCTAACGACTGCGTTGCAAATTCACTCGGTCGAAGCGCGTCACGC
Organism: Pyrinomonadales bacterium; assembly: GCA_038235165.1. Classification (GTDB taxonomy): domain Bacteria; phylum Acidobacteriota; class Blastocatellia; order Pyrinomonadales; family Pyrinomonadaceae. Next base: position 672 of record JBBSUG010000065.1, on the reverse strand, counting down.
GGCGGAAGTTCGCCGTTTGCGCGGCGAAAAAGGCTGGATCAGCGGCGATTCGCGCGGCACACTGCCTGCACCGACACAGCCGGTTTATAATGGTGAAGGCAATACGACACAGGGCGGCGCAAATCTGAACGGTCTTGCCGGACTTTCCAACGATGCTGTTACCGAAGCATTCGATGAACCTTTGACGAAAGAGCAAGTTCTGGCGATTGCCAAACTTTTCATCAGAGCATAGATAGCCTTTATCGGTTAAATAAAAAAGGCAGCATTATAGCTGCCTTTTTTATTTTGGGGTTTTTCGCCCAAACTCCCGAAAAGTATCAATAGGAAACTGATTTTGTGTTTAAACCTTTGTAAATATTGATTTTATTATCTTTTTGTTAGCAGAGGCAAAGTGTTTCACTAATTCTAAAAGAATCCAAGATTTAGTCATTGAGACATAAAATAAGACACGAATTTCGGACCGTCTCAGAAATTATACTTTGTAAAACACCACTATTGATATATTTCGTGGGTTTGGGCGGAAATCCCCTTTTTCGTGGTTGAAATAGTAAAACTTGATTATCCTACGAACTGTTTTCAAATATCAAAATGGATAAAGTCGAGCTTAGATCAATTTAATTTGCTTGATGAAAATAATTCCTGAAAAGCATAAAGAAAAAGCCGAAAATTATG
>JBBSUG010000064.1:0-16000 GCA_038235165.1 Pyrinomonadales bacterium | reverse complement strand
ATTGTTAAGCGGTCATTCGGAAGAAAAAAGTCTGGCAATTTACCGTGATTTGGCACTGGCGGATGTGGCGGAAGAATATGAATCGGCGATGCAAATGTTCCCGATCAGATGATTCTGTGTGAGTTTATCGCACGTTCCCTCTTGTTCGTCCAATTATTGACCACCACCCGCGCAACATCCTAAAACTGCGGCAACCTCAATTGACGTGCGCTGCTCACTCTTCAGCAAAATTATCTGACAGCGTGTGCGAAAACAATGACTTTTGCCCGTTCGATAACCTTTTTCTAACTCCGCCCGTTGTGCGGCGGTTAATTCAACTACTTTTGTTTTACCCATCTCGATAACAGTCTAACCTATTTCTGTTGGGGTGCTTATATCAGGTATATAAAGGTAGGTATCTAAAAAAAGCAAAAATCAACATATGATTAATATTTTTCGCACGAGCGGGACAATATCGTAGGTTGTTAGCAGCGCACGCCAAATCAACACAGCATCAGGCAAAAGCTTTGGAAGAGCAATTCTTTTTATCTGAAACGGTCTGCGTTTAGCAGTTGCTAAATGAAAAGTGCCGGAATAATATGTAAAACAATTCCGGCACTTTCTACTTTTCTCTTCTGATATTTTCGCTTTTAATTAGCTACGAAGTTCACGCCATCGGCATCTTCATTGACATTCAAAATTTGCGTCGGCTGCGCGAACTCGAATCGTTTGCCTTTCGCCGTGATTATATAAGTTTCGCCTGCGTTGACATTCGTGAAACGGTAATAGCCGAACGTCGTCGTTGTTGCCGTTCTGGTTTGTCCGCTCGAATCGGTCAAACTCAGACGAATACTAACGATTCCGCGCCCGCTCGCCGTCGTCACTCTTCCGCTGACTGATACGGTTGCCGCTGTCGGCGCGAGCTGCAATTCAAACGCTCCGATGTCGGAAGCATCTCCGTTCGACGCATTTGGAATGGATGTGATGTCAACCGGACGCGTCAAGCCGCGCTGGTCGGTGCTTAAGTTGAAAGAATTACCTTTGTCAATTCCCGGGCTGTCCGCCAGCAGAGCGTGCGTCAAAGTTGCGCCACCGTTATTGCTTAGAGGCGACAGGCGCGGGTCGAGCGGCGCGGCACCCGTCCCGGTTTGATTGCTGTCGGAGACGACGGCAAAGCCGGTCGAAGTGCCGACGTTGCCGATCAAATTAAATTGGGAGTTCTGAGCAAATGCGCCGGCAACGTCGGGAACTGCCGTATTATTCTGATTGGCGGCGACAATCGAGTTGCGGATTGTCACTCTGCCGACGGTGCGGAAAACTCCGCTCGCGCTGTTCGCTCCGCCCGCCGAATTGTTGGTAATCGTCGAACTGATTATTGAAGCGTTGTTTTCGGCGCGAACTCCGCCGCCGTTATTATTGCCGTTCGGCGCGAAATTGCCGGAAACGGTCGAGTTGACGAGCATCAGCAAATTGACGGCGTGAATGCCGCCGCCGGTTGCGCCGCCCGCATTGTTCGCGGTGCTGCCGGAAATAGTCGAACCGGTAATGGTCAGCGAGCCGATGCTGTAGACTCCGCCGCCGAGATTCGGCGCGGTGCTGCCGCTGACGACACTATTCGTGAGCGTTAAAGTTCCGCCCGTGTGGTTGATTGCGCCGCCGTTGCCGTCGCCGTCTGCATTGCCGCCGGTGATTGTCATTCCGCTGAGGTTGACGATTCCGCCGCTGATGAGAAAAGCGCGACTGAGATTATTGGCGTTAATCGTCAGCAAATTCGCGCCCGTGCCGCTGATGGTGATGTCGCGGTCAATTAAAATTTCGCCGCTCGTCAGCGTAATCGTCTGCGGCGTGTTAAAGGACGCATCAAACGTGATCGTTCCGCCCGCGCAGATGTCTATGACCGCCTGACGCAAAGAACCTGTGCCGCTGTCGCCGGTGTTGGTGACCATCACGCCCGAAGTGTTGCAAACCTGCTGCGTAAAGATTGTTGAACTGCTCGACGTAAAATTCGTGTCGCCCGAATAAGTCGCCGTCAAATTGTAACTGCCGCCTGACGAAAAGACGATTGTGCATTGTCCGTCGGCGACTGTTCCGGTGCAGGAATTCGTGCCGTCGGAAATTGTCACTGTTCCGGTCGGCGTGCCGGCACCGGGCGCGGCAGCGGTGACGGTGTAACTGACGACGACGTTTTGATTAGTGTTCGACGGATTCGGCAAAGTCGAAGTAATCGTCGTCGTCGTGCCATCCTGATTAACGACGTGCGAAACCGTCGCCGACGGCGGGCTGGCGAAATAGTTTGCATCGCCGTTATAAACGGCGGTCAGATTTTTCGTGCCGACCGAATCGCTCGGCAGAGTGCAGCCGGTCGCGGGCAAAGTGATCGTGCAGTTATTCGTTCCGTCCGAAACGGTGATCGTGCCGCTTCCCGGCGTGCCGCCGCCGGGAGAATTGACCGTGACGCTGACCGAAACCGTGTAATCCTGTCCGAAGACGGACGGATCGGGCGTGTCGGCGATGATGGCGACGGTCGTATTTGCCCGCGTGACCGTGTGCGGAATGCTGCTCGAAGCCGGACTCGCGTTGTAATTGGCATCGCCGTTATAAGTCGCGGTCAGATTCTTCTCTCCGACGGTGAGACTGATTAAATTGCAGCTCAGCGCGGGCAGTGTCGCCGTGCAGGAATTCGTGCCGTCGGAAATTGTCACGGTTCCGGTCGGCGCGCCGATGCCGAATGCAGCGACCGTCGGCGCATTAAACGTGACGACGTAACTTTGTCCGGTGACGGTCGGATCGGGCGTGTCGGAAACGATTATGATCGCCGTATCCGCTTTGTTGATCGTGATCGAAGCAATCGCGTCGGTGCTGTTGTCAACGACGGTCGCTACGCTGCCCGCGCCCGCCGCATTTGAGTTAAAAGTCGCAGCTGCCGTCCCGTTCGGCTGAATCGTCGTCTGCGCGTTTGAAATCGTGCCGCGCACCGGATTGAAAATAATCGGCAGACCGAGCAGGCGCGAGATGCTGGCAAGCGTCAAAGGCGTGCCTGCTGAATCGAGCAGAAAACTCGCCGTCACGGTCGTTGATTGTCCGACGATGATCGGATTCGGGTTGACCGTGTGCGTCAAAACGATGCGCGGACTCGTCGTGATATTCGTCGTCACGCCGCCGATTGAATCGCAGCCCGGATTATTCGGTCCCAAATTGCAGCCCCACCAGTTTTCAGTCGCGTTAATCGTTCCGACGGTTCCGGTTGATTGATAAATGCCGGTGCCGATGCCGCCCGTCGCCGTATTATTGACGATGCGATTAAACTTGATGGTCGTCGAAGGACTGCTGCTCGAACTGGTAATCGCGCCGCCGCGCCCGTTGCTCGCGGCATTTGCCTGATTGCCCGTAAAAGTGTTGTTGGTGACGGTGACGGTGCGCGGCGTTTGCGTGGTCGTCACAACGATGGCTAATCCGCCGCCCGCGCCGCTGTTTGACGCGCCGGCTTTGTTGTTTGTAAAAGTCGAATTGGTGATGCTCAATCCGCCCTGTCCGGCTGCTCCGCTAAGATTTAATAATTGATAATCAACGCCGCCGCCGACACCGAGATTGCTCGCCACGGTGCCCGCCGTGTTGTTGTTGAATGTGCAGTTATCAATGTTTAAAAAGCCGCCGCCCGCCCATTCGATGCCGCCGCCTTTCGGCGTTGAAGATACAGAATCGACGTTGTTATCAAAAATGCAGTTGCTCAAATTCAAAGTATTGCCCGCGCCGCCGCCGATCAGACCGCCGCCGCCGAAATTATCCGTCGGCGAATTGCCGCCCGTGATGCGGATACCGGAAATATTGACGACGACGTTCGCCGCCAGCGACGGATTGAGATTGATGACGCGGCGATTGGCGATGGTTTGGTTGATAATCGTCAAATTTGCGCCCGCACCGCTGATTGTCGTTGAAATGTTGGTCGCCGTGCCGACGCGCAGTTCGTCAATTGATAAATTATATGTGCCAGCCGGAATGTTGATGACCGTGCCGCTGTTGGCGTTGGCAAAAGCGAATGCACCGCGCAAACAGCAATCGTTCGCCGTCGCCGTGCAAGCCGTCGCTGCCGCCGTATCGTCGGTGCGGTCAACGTTAATCGTCGCCGCGTGAGTTTCCGAAACCGCCGTTATCGCACAAAACAGCAGAACAGCCATCAACAAACGGCTTGAAAATCTTAAACGATTGGTGGAAAGGTTTTGGTTGTTACTATCTTCGCTGGCAACACAATTTTTCGACTGCATAATTCTGACCTCAAACTTCTTATTCAATAATTCCGGCGGCAATTGAGTAAAAGTTTCGCTGCTCTCCGGTTAACAGCGAAACTTCGGAGATGAAGAACGCACCTGTTTTTATGGACGAGCCCGTAAATCGGGCTTGTTGTAATTGGTGGAATCGGCAACCTCCCGCTCATTTGTTAAGAGACTGCCCATCCCTAAAAGGTAAAAAAAGACGACCAACGCAATAAACGCTGCAATAATAAATTGTAATTTCAGTTTCATTGTTTCTCCTGATGTAATGTTTTTTAATGCAGACAAACTGCAGCCACCTAAATTCTTGCCGTTTGTTTTGACACCTTTGATTGTGAATTTCTATTTATTTTTAATAAACGTTTTTTCTACCTTGTTTGAGATCGGTTTCAGCGTTCGCAAATAAGCGTAAAGAGCGGCTAAATCTTCATTCGTCATCTGCGCGTATTTCGACCAGGGCATAATTGTGTTAAATTCACCCGGTTTAACCGTATCATCTGCATTGTTACTGCTTTTATCGAAAGCCTTAAATCGTTGGATAAATGCTTGTTCGTCCCAATTACCGATGCCGGTTTGTTTATCTGGAGTGATGTTTGCAGAAATATTGGTGCTGCCGTCCGCGGAAGGAAAAAATCTGCCGCCCGCGTATTCCATTTCTTTAATGATTTGACCTTGTTTAGCCGGCGTGTGACATTCGACGCAGGAAGCCGCGTTTGCTAAATATTCGCCGTATTTTACTTTGTCTGTCGGTGCAGGCTTTTGCGTAAATTCGGATTTTGCCGGAATTGTGTGAATGATGATGTTCATCGGAAAATCCGATTCGGGTTTTGGCGTTTCGTTTTCGATGTCCGGCAAACTGCGTATGTAGGCAATGATCGAGTAAATATCCGCTCGATCCATTTTACCGAAACTCAAGTAAGGCATTACCGGGAACAGCGGGCGTCCGTCTTTACTTACTCCCGAAGTTATGGCGCGGAACAGCTCGCCGTCTGACCAATTCCCTAAATGATGAGGTGTCAGATTCGGAGCATAATATTTACCGGGAAAACCGATTTTCTGATCGAAAGCCTCGCCGCCTTTGCCTTCGGTTCCGGGAATGATCGGACCGGAAAATCTCGACCAATCACGCGTTGAATGACAATCCACGCATTGCGCGACATTATGAGCGAGATAACGTCCGCGTTCGACTCTTTCCGGCGTATATTCTATTTTTACTTCTTCGATAGGAATATTCGGCTTAAATTTTGTAATATAAGCCAATAAAGCCGCCGTTCCGACAACTAACCCGAATAAAACAACAGCCAGTATTTTTAATAGCTTTTTCATTGATTTAAAGTTTGAATTAAGAAAATAGAATTTTTAGAAATAAAATTTGAATTAATTTATATTAAGTTTTCCATCAATCTCTGACATAAATATTCAAATGCCGAATTAGTAATTATAAGAGAGAACAGCCTGATTCGGCGTCGGCGGCAATTCGTGGATTTCGCTGCGCGTAAAACCTGCGTTTGTGAACATCCGCTGCAACTCTGAAAATGTGTAGGCATCTCCTCTGGGAGTTGAGCCGAGCATAGTCAAACTGAACGCTGCCGTCGCCGGCGGCGTCACGCGGTCTTCATTCGGGATAAATTCCACAGTTACGGCACATCCTTTTTCAGCCAGCGCCGCGTAAACTTTCCGCAGCAGATTCTCGCAAGTGTCGGGATCAAAGTGATGCAGGAAATTCGTGAGCAGAATTAAATCGTAATCAGAACCGTATTCCACATCAAAGGCGCTGCCTTTCAAAAGTCGAAAACGGTCTGCCACGCCCATCCGCTGCGCGTTCTCTTCGGCGACCTCCAGAACGCTTCCCCAATCGAGCGCCGTTACCTCAACATTCGGGTTGCTCTGTGCTAAAGCGATGCCGAACACTCCGTGACCGGCGGCAATGTCCAGCACCTTTAGTCTGCGGTTTGGCGGCAGCGGCACATTATCGCCGATCAACTCACCCAAAAGCTGCGCGGGCATATACATCATCGGCATCATCGAGCGGGCGAAATCTACCCAGACAGGATTTTCAGGCGAAATTGTGCCGTCATCTGGAATTATCGTGCCGCCCTTCCGCACCACCGCGGCGATGTCCTTAAAGCCTTCGGTAATCATTGGAGAGAGCATAAACTCTGTTACGTTGCCCATATAACCCGGAGAGCGTTTATCAAGAAACACCGCTGACTCAGGCGTTAAGTTATATTCATTTCCTTTTTTGGTGAGAAAGCCGGAGATGACTAAATAATCGCAGAGAATACGCACGCCGCGCTCCTCTGCTTTGCATTTACCTGCTAACGCGCGCGCGGTTTGACTGCCTTCCGCGACGACTGTGAACAGTTCAAGATCAATCGCGCCTTTGAGCGCGGCTGTGCGCTGGTAAGCACTAATAGTTTCAAAAATATGAACGGGCGAAACATCAAGCATCTGCGTTGACATAAAATTTAACACCTCCTATTTTCAAAAATTAATTTAGCAAAAGCATCAACCCAAATACATCTATGTGCATTTCCATGCAATTTCTAAAGCACCGAACGCCACGCTTTCAAGCGATTGTCAGACTCTCCACCGTTATTTGGAAGCTTAGGGAGAAGTTCCTACACCCTTCTTTCTCAGTTCTCTCTCATTGAGAATCCATAACCGGCGTGCTGCAGCTTGCTATGCTAGCTACTTCATCGCGATCCCGTGCGGTCGCGCGGGGTTCTCGAATGCCGTGTTGAAGTCTAACTCGAAGCGGGTGTCAAGCCTGAGTGTGTCGGGTGTGACCTGAATCACGTGGACTTTGTGATCTCCCTCAAAATGAATCTTGCCGAAGTCATCCTCGTTGAGAAAGTAGTCAGTGACGACGAGGCGCGAGCCATCCTCGGTCAGGTCGAGGTCGTGCGGTCCAGCGCCGATGCCAAGATTGACGATATCCTTCTGCACGAACGCGTTATGATTGCTGATGTCCAGCATGCCGATCTGCCCCGCCATAAACGACGCGAAGATGAGCCGATCGCCACTTTCCGGCATTGCAAGAAGCTGCACCATCCCGCCGCGGACCGGCAACCCGTCGATATGTGGCACAATGTCTTCGGCGTCGAACGATTGCACAACGCTTCCATCCGTCGGATCCACGGTATAGAAGAGTCCACTGAACATATTGGCAGTGACGGCGCGCCCGTGAGGGTCGCCGGGAATAAGCTTCACATCCATCGAGCCAAGCGCCTCGGGCAAGAACACCGTTCGTCTAATCTTGCGCCTCTTCAGGTTCCAGAAGCGGAGGGATCCGCGTAGTTCAATATCACCTGACCACACGTTGAGCGTGGTCACAGGGTTGATAAAATCACTCGTCACCAGAAGATTGCGACTGAAATCCGCCGAAATGCCGTGCGGGTTGAAACCATCAATCGGTGGGTTGGCAGGGTGCTCCGCAATAAGATTGAGATTCTTATCGAACTCAACGAGACGACCTGGTGAGCCTCCCGTCGCCGATCCCATCTGCGTGACCAAGAAGCCCCCGTTGGGCAACGGCAAGAAATCGTCGGTGATGCCAGACTCTGAAGCCCCCGTCGAGAACAGGAATTTGGGGTGCCGGGCGTTCGAGACATCAAAAAAGAAGATGCTATTCTGCCCTTTGAGCAGGCTGAGCAACCCGCCACAAGCCAGGATGTTTTCGTCGGCGGAAAGATGGCAATGGTGCGGCTCGTTGCCTACGTTACCGGGAGGAGGAATCGGGACTGTCCGCAACACTCGACCGTAGTTGCGGGAGCGTTCATTGAAGTCGATCACAGCAAGGAAATCCGGACGCACGCGTTCCTGATCTCCAGCCCAGATGTAAAGGGTCTTTTCACGATGGTCATCATCTTTAAAATTTCCCGTTTTATCAAAGTTAAAAAAAGGATCCAAGCCTGAATCATAGTCGCAGTCGTAGTTTGTTACTGTGCAGGTAACGGAGCGTGTCAGCGTGGTTGCCAGCGGAGCGCGGCTTCTGCCGCTGAACGTCAGATCGGCTTGCCCGTGTGCAACGGGGCTATAAATTACCAGCGCAAAAAAGGCTGCAACAACAAAATGTAATTTGAACTTCATTTGTTTCTCCTTATGTAATATTTTTTTCGATTGCAGACAAACTGCTTGTTAAATTTTTGACGACTTGTTGTGCCGTAGACAAAGGCAAACCTCAAAAATTGAATATAGTGGACTGGTTAAATTAAAATAAAAAGTCGTGGTTTAATACTGACGACTTTTTGTTTCTATTTACAGCCATCCCCGGTTAAAAACCTCTCACGCCCTTTGTTGAATCGGCAATGAAATTAACTTCCTCGGTTTCCTCGTTGATATTGAGCACCTGCACCGGTTGACTGAACGTATAACGTTTGCCGACGGCTGACAGAATGTAAGTTTCGCCCGCCTGCACATTATCGAAATGATAATATCCAAACGATGTGGTCGTTGCCGTTCTGGTTTGTCCGCTCGAATCGGTCAAACTCAGGCGAACATTAAGGATGCCGCGTCCGCTCGCCGTCGTCACTCTTCCGCTGACTGATACGGTTGCGGCGGTCGGCGCAAGCTGCATTTCAAAGGCGCCGATGTCCGCGCCGTTGCCGCCCGTTGCGTTTGAAATCGAAGCATTGTCAATTGGACGCGTGAAGCCGCGCTGGTCGCTCGTTAAACCGAAACTACTGCCTTTATCAATCGCCGGAGAACCGGGCAAAAGGGCGTGCGTTTGAGTTGAGCCGCCGTTATTCTGCAAAGGTCCGAGCATTGGATCGCCAGTCCGGTTGTTAACGTTTGTTCCATTGAGGCAGCCAAGCGTTCCTTCGATCAAGCTGTATTGGGCGTTCACTGTGCTGTTATTTTCTCTTGAGCAATCGCCGCCTGATACGCTGTTAGCAATAATCGTATTTCTCAAGTTTGCCGCACCGATGAAGAAGCCCCCGCCGCCGCTGACGGCAGAATTTTCGCTAATCGTAGAACTTGTCATTGTGAGCGTTCCGTTACTAAAAATGCCGCCACCCTGATTCACAGTGCCGTTTTGAGTCAAATTGGCGGTAATCGTACTGTTAATAATTTCCAGTGAATTCGCCGCTTGATGAATTCCTCCGCCCTTGTTTTCAGTATTAAAGGCACCTTGTGCTCTTCCTATGGCAGAATTGTTAGAAATAGTGCTGTTGATGATTTTTGCTGAAGGAGCGTCAATAAATACACCGCCCCCATTATTGTGGACACTAAAGCCGCCATTGGCACTGTTACCGAAGATTGCGGTGCGATCAATCGTCACCTGTCCAGAAGTTTTAACATAAAGCCCGCCGCCCGAATTAGCATCAGTTGGAGTACCACCGTCGCCGGTGGCTGTATTATTGGAAATGGTGCTGTTTGTAATTGTAAGCGAACCTCCAAACTGATAAATGCCGCCGCCAAGCCTATTTCCATAACCTCCGCTTATGGAATTGTTTGAAATTATGCTGTCGGTAATTGTAAGCGAACCTCCAAACTGATAAATGCCGCCGCCGAATACGTCATCTCCGTCGGTAGACGCGCTGTTTCCTGTAACCGTACATTTAATCAGCGTCAAATTGCCAATGGAATAAATGCCTGCACCAACCGCGGCACCTCGCGGGCTCACAATGCTTCCGCCCGTTATGGTCAGATTGTTCATAGTCACGGACGCGCCGGATGAAATCGAAAACACGTTGCCCACAAACACGCCGCCAATATTGGCTTTCGACACGCGTACCCCCTGCGCGCCGCCGGCGTTTGTTATCGTCAACGCTCCTCCGTCCCCGCTAATTGTGAGGTTTCCATTGACCGGCGTAATCGTGCAAACGCCGTTCGAGCAGCCCGGGGCGTTCGCCGGAATCGAAAACGTGATCGTATCCGCCGAGGGGGTCGCTTTTGCCGCCTTAATCGCTTCGCGCAACGAACACGCAGCGTTGCAGATACCATCGCTGTCGCCGGTATTATTTACCACAAACGTCGCGGCTTGCGTCGTCACGGCGGCACCAAAAATAAACAAAAAACCAAAAACGAAAATCGAAATAAGTAGTGTGAATTTCATAATTTTTCTCCAAGCTGCGGAATATAGCGTTTGCTGTTAACGTCTTTGCCGGCGATATGATTTATCGACTGCATAATTTGACCTCAAAGTCGTGATTTAACAATCTTTGTTTTGAGCGGAGTTTCATAAGTAATCTGAGTGTTTCAAATTACCGGAAAATTCTCTCTCTACTTGGTTAAACGATATATACAGAAAAAAAAGGACATCGCCGCGCTAATTTTTTTTTCAAAATGCGAAACGAGCCAAAGCTAGAATCGTCTTCCATCTCGACTTACGGGCGAACTTCTGCAATACTATTTGAATATTTAGAAGAATGATTTGTTGGATTTAGACTTTTGTTTAATGCCGAACGGTGAACTTTTCCACATAAATTAAATGCCGAATGCCGCCTCACATCGGATAACGCTTCTGCTGGCTGATTGGAGCAAGGGCGATGAGATTGCTCTTGAACAATTGATGCCGCTGGTTTATGAAGAATTGCGACGGATGGCGCACAATTACATGCGGCAGCAGCCTTCGGGACATACTTTTCAGACCACCGAATTAATTCACGAGGCTTACCTGAAAATTGCCAGAGGCGAAGAACAAAGATGGGAGAATCGCGCTCACTTTTTCGGAGTCGCAGCGCAGGCGATGCGGCATATTCTGGTTGACTATGCCCGAGGTAAACAAAGGCAGAAACGCGGCGGTTGGCAGGAAAGAGTGACTTTTGCCGAAGATTTACCGGTTTCAAATGACAGTTCGGAAAAAATTGTCGCGCTCGACGACGCTTTGAAACAATTAGCAATTTTGGATGCGCGGAAAAGTCGGGTCGTCGAGATGAAATTCTTCGGCGGTTTGAACATCGAAGAAATTGCCGAAGTTTTGAAAATAACAACCAAAACCGTTACGCGCGACTGGCAGTTTGCGCGAATGTGGCTGTCGCGCGAATTGGCAGGCGGCGAGTAAAAAAAGAAATTTTCAAAACTTAGGAAACAATTCTTTTTCTCCCAGACACTTTTTAAAAATTAGAGACAAAATGTGCCTAAGCTCGCGCAAAAAGAGGACGGCTTTTAATATCCAACTTTTGCGCGCGTTTCTGCATTTTAATTTAATTGAATACGAACAGACTACAACAGGTTGAAGAAATCCTTCACGCGGCACTCGAAATTCCGCCTGCGAAGCGTGAATCTTTTTTCAATGAATTTTGCGGCGAAGATGTCGAATTGCGCCGTGAAGTTGAATCTCTGCTCGCTTTCGAGGAAAACTCCGACGATTTTTTAGACGCATCGCCGGAATCGCTCGCCGCCGAAATGTTTGCCGAGCCAGAATCGCAGAAGAGTTTGATTAATCGAGAAATCGGGCATTACAAAATCAAAAAACTTTTGGGCAGAGGCGGAATGGGCGAAGTGTTTCTTGCCGACGATACGGAACTAGATCGTCTGGTCGCTTTGAAAGTATTGCCGCTTGAAGTTGCTAACGATGCGGAACGAATCGGCAGATTTGTTCGGGAAGCAAAGGCAGTGTCAGCCTTAAATCATCCGAATATAATTACTATTTATGAAATCGGCAAAACAAATGACACGCATTTTATCGTTACCGAATACGTCGAAGGCGAAACGCTGCACAGCCGTTTGAGCAGCGGGCAGATGAATCTCAAATCTGTCCTTGATATGGCGACTCAAACCGCCGGCGCGCTTGATGCGGCGCACCGCGCGGGCATTGTTCACCGCGACATCAAACCGGAAAACATCATGATTCGTCCCGACGGGTTCGTCAAGATTCTCGATTTCGGGATTGCTAAATTAATCGAGAGACATTCCGAAGCTGTCGAAATCAAAGCGGCGGCGGCAATGAACGGCATCACGCGCGATGGAATGATAATCGGGACGGCAAGCTCTATGTCGCCTGAACAAGCGCGGGGTAAAGATACGGATGCTCGAAGCGATATTTTTAGTTTCGGCGTTGTGCTGTACGAAACGCTGACCGGAAAGCAGCCGTTCGAAGGTGAAAGCGCGATAGATACGATCAGCTCGATCATCAGCAAAGAGCCAGTGCCTTTGGATCAGCTTGCGCCCGATTTGCCGCCGGAACTAAATCATATTGTTGAAAAGAGTTTGCGAAAAGACCGCGAAGAGCGTTATCAAACGGCGAAAGATTTACTGATTGACTTGAAAGATGTCCGGCGGGAGTTGGAATTTCAAAACAAACTGGAGCGAACCGCTTCGCCTAGTCGGGAAGAATCGAAAGCACGACTCCTGAACCGGACGACCGGCGACGCTCCGCACACAACATCGAGCGCCGAATATATTGTCAATGAAATTAAAAGTCACAAACCTTTTCTGACCGCCGTTTTAGCAATTTTGTTACTGGCGATTGTCGGACTCGGTTATTTGTTTTTCTCCAATCGTTCGGCGAATGCGACGCAAATCGAATCCATCGCCGTTCTGCCGTTTGAAAATCAGAATCTCGACACCGAATATCTTTCGGACGGCTTAACTGAAAGCATCATCAACAATTTGACCAAACTACCGAATTTGCGTGTCATCAGTCGCAACTCCGTATTTCGGTATAAAGGCAAAGAGACGGATGCGGCAGCGGTCGGACGGGAGTTAAACGTGCGCGCTGTTTTAACCGGCAGAATCGTTCAGCGCGGCGATAATTTGATTATCAGCGCGGAATTGACGGATTTGCAGGACAATAAACAAATTTGGGGACAGCAATATAATCGTCGGGAGACCGATGCCTTCGCCTTGCAGCAGGAAGTTTCGCGGGATATTTCCGAAACATTACGCGAGCAGTTGACCGGCGAACAGCAACAGCAGCTCACCAAGCACGAGACCGACAGCCCCGAAGCCTACCGGCTTTATCTCAAAGGTCGGTATCACTGGAATAAAAGAACCGCCGCCGACATCAGGAAAAGCGTCGATTACTTCCAACAGGCGATTGATAAAGACCCGTCATACGCACTGGCTTATGCGGGACTTGCCGATGCCTATATTTTAATTCCGAGTTACAGCGGCGGCTCGTCGAAAGAGGCTTATCCGAACGAATCTCCCGACGATGCTTATCCGAAAGGAAAAGCGGCGGCGATGAAAGCCTTGGAGATTGACGAAAATCTGGCAGAGGCTCACGCGGCTCTGGCAACCGTGATGTATGAGTATGAAGGAAATTTAGCGGCATCCGAAAAAGAGTTCAAACGAGCAATCGAAATCAATCCTAATTATGCGACCGCGCATCAATGGTATGCCGAATGTCTACTGCGGATGGGGCGCAACGAAGAAGCTATTGCCGAAATAAAACGAGCGCAGGAATTAGACCCGCTTTCTCTGATAATCAATTCGATAGTCGGCGTCGCTTATATGGAAAACCGTCAATACGATCAAGCCGAAGAGCAGCTGCGAAAGACAATCGAAATGGACGCGAACTTCTCCCGCGCGCACATGTTTTTAGCGCAGGCTTACGAAAGAACGGGAGATTTTGAGAAAGCCATTTCAGAGCATGAAAAGCGTTTTATCCTCGACGGAACGCCGCCCGAAGAAGCCGCCCGAAAAGCAGATGTTTTGAGAGAAGCTACTCGGAAATCAGGCGCAAAAGGTTACTGGCGAAAACAAATCGAGATGTATGAAAGCGGGCAGACATCCTGGACATTGACTAGAGTGGCATCGTTTTACGCGCAGCTCGGAGAAAATGACCGAGCCTTCGATTTGCTGGAGCAGGCTTATGAGAAGAAGCAAATAAGAAACCTCAAATCACCAATCTTCGACCCCATCCGCTCAGACCCGCGCTTTCAGGAATTACTGCGCCGCCTTGAACTACCGCAGTAATTTGAATCAGGTTGAGAAACCAAAATATAACTGACCACTTTTTTGCATAGATTAATTTTTCGTAACTTTTTAAATAACAACTCATTACAAAATGACTCTTTTGTGTGCCGGGTCATTGTTGATGTGCGACAGCCAACCGTGGATATTTAACTCAACGCATTTTTACTTTACAAAAGCATTCTGTGACCTGCTCCCGTAGAATTACCCCAACAGAAAGGCGAGAATCAAATAAAATAAATTTAGGAGATTCAAGCTATGAAAAAGAAGACTTATGCCGACGAGCAGATCGTTGGTATTTTAAGAGGATTTGAGCCGAGCGGGAAAACGATCAAAGAATATTGCCGGGAAAAAGAAGTCAGCGAAGGAACATTTTACAAATGGCGTAATCGCTTCGGGACAATGGAAGTCTCGGAAGTTCGAGAACATCGGCAATTGCAACAAGAGAATGCCCGTTTGAAACGCTTACTTGCCGAACGCGATTTGGAAATTGATGTAATGAAAGAGGTGTTGGCAAAAAAGTGGTAAGCGTGGCAGCGCGACGCGGAAGCGGTTGAATTTATTAAAGCTCGACACATCTCGGAACGACGTGGTTGTCGCCTTATTTCATTGAATCGAAAAAGTTGTCGCTATCGGCACAAACTTGGCGTGGATAATGATTTGGTCAAAAGAGTGCGGGAACTGGCAATCGAATATCCGCGTTTTGGTTATCGGCGGATACACGCTCTGCTTAAACGCGAAGGTTTGAACATCAATTTGAAACGGGTTTACCGGTTATGGAAGCAAGAGAGTTTAAGTTTACCAAAGCGGCGAGAGCGCAAACCACGAGCTAAAGCGCTGACTGGAATTGTGCCGAAAGCTGAAAAAGCCAATCAACTCTGGACGTATGATTTTGTGTTTGATCAAAGTTTATCGGGTAAGAGTTTGAAGATGCTGACTTTAATTGATGAATTTACCAGAGAATGTCTGGCAGTTGAAGTTGGAATTTCGATCAAAAGTGAACGGGTGAGAAACATTTTGGAGAAAGTTTGTGCCGACAAAGGACAGCCGGAAATGATCAGGTCGGACAATGGCAGTGAATTTATCGGTAAGGCGGTCAATGATTGGTTAGCGGAAAATGGCATCAAGCCATTATTTATTGAACCCGGAAAGCCGTGGCAAAACGGCAAAGGAGAAAGTTTTAACGGGAAACTGCGCGATGAATGTCTGAGTCGTGAATGGTTTTCATCGGTCAGAGAAGCGCAAGTAGTAATTGAGAAATGGCGGAAATTCTACAACGAAGAAAGACCGCATGCGAGTTTAGGATATTTGACTCCTTTGGAGTTCAAATCAAAGATGGAAAACGAGAAATTACTCGCCATTCCATTGGGGTAACAAATGGGGGCTGGACACAGGGAAAATTAGCAAATGTTAAAATTTTTCACGTATTCATTTTTCCTTGTGTGCTTTGCATTAAATACAAATTTTTGCGGAACAGCTAAGGAAAAAGAACAAACTCCGAACGAAAAAGCCGATTCGCAGATTAAGAAAGAGCAAACAATTAATTGCAGCGTACCTGAATATTTAAACTCTGAATGGTGGAATAAATTTTTATCCGAAACAAATTACAGGCTGGCAAAACCCGAAGATTTTAAGTTTTCAGACGCGGCTAAAAGTAAAGAAAATCTGGATGATAGTTTTTTAGTTAAATGTCCGCTTATTGCACGGGACATAAACGGCGATGCGGACGATAGAGATTTAATTGCTTTGGGAGGGTGTAAGAAATTTTGTGTAATTCCAAATTTATAAATTAAAGGAGAATTACACATTATGACAATTAGCAAAGAAGTTTTAGATGAATTGATTAAAGATTATCAGAACCCGGAAGATTTGTTGGGTGAGAACGGGTT
>JBBSUG010000063.1:0-19087 GCA_038235165.1 Pyrinomonadales bacterium | reverse complement strand
AGCGGCATCAATCGGCTTTTCACGGGTCGCCGTCCAACTCTTATTCGAGCGCGTCAACAACCCGAAACAATTGATGCCGAAACCTTTTTCGGACGGCATCGAAACGGCTTCATCGGCAAACTGCCATCCAGACGGCACGTTTGGTTCCAGCGCGACACCCGCCTCATCACCGTAATATAAATCAATCTCGCCGCTTTCACTCAAGCGTTCGCACTCGCCCAACACTTCGCGCTTGAGGCGGTAAACTTCCGCCGCCGGTTTCTTCTTCAATCGCTTTCTAATTCGTTTGAAGCGGCAATTGTTTTTTTCAGAAATCGTTTGAGCGTCGTCGTCGAAAACGGTTTCCCCAACTCGGCTTCGAGTTCCGCCTTTGCCAGACTGATGCGCTGCCGCGACCGCACAACCGCCGCCCGCACCGCCCCCCAATCGGTTGACACTTGCAGAATCGCCCGCCGCCCGCCGCCCGGTCGCGTTTTCAACCCCTCGATCCCGTTCGCTTGAAAACGCTTGACCCACTCGTGAACCGTGATCTGATGGCAACCCAAAAACCGGGCAATCTCGGAACTTGGTCGGTTCCCGCTTTTGAGCAAAATCATCTGACAGCGTTCCCGAAAAGCGTGGCTTGTGCCGGTGCGACGACCCGCTTCAAGTTTTTGTCGCTGCTCATCGCTTAATTGAATAACTTTCGTTTTACCCATCGTGCCAGATAGTATAGTCTATTTCTGCTCGATTACTTATATCCAACTGATTTAACTGATAATCAATGGAATCATATCAAAGATTTCTTTCCTGAACCAAAAAAGACGGGACGCCCGCGTGAAGTAGAGTTTCGAGCAATCGTGAATGCCATTTTGTTTCTTTTATTTACGGACTGTCAGTGGCGATTTGTTCCACAAGATTATCCTTGTTGGGAAACCGTTTATTACTATTTTGCGAAATGGAAAAATGATGGAATCTGGTATCGGATTCACGAGACATTACGCGCTCAGGAACGAATTCGACAAGGGAAAAAGAAGCATCCGACCACTGGAGCTGGCGAAATTAGCTCCCGACGCGCAGATTGAGGCATACGCCTACGTTTACGAAACAAAGTGGGAGAACGGGCGCGACGCGCTCGTCAAAACGAAGCCGGTCAATCTGCAAAGTTTCAAGGAACAGCTCAGAAAAAATATACTGATGGCACTCGCGACGGCACCTTTTCCGATTGACTCGAAACAGTTGCGCGGTGACGCGGTGGCGTGCGCCGACTGCCCGGAGCGGACGGGCGCCAATGTGTTGTTCGCCGAACTCGCCGAAGACGATCTGTGTCTGAATAAAAAATGTTTCGGGGCGAAGACACGGAACTTCGTCCGGATCGAGCGCAGACACACGGCTGAAGCCGCCCTGCTTGAAAAAGCGCGAAACAAATACAGTGAGCAGATCGGCACAGCCGAAGCAGCTGCCGAAGCCGTCAGAACCGACTCTCATAAATACCAAGCCGCCGCCCACAAAATTTCCGTGTTGAAGGGACAGTTGGGTGAAATCGAAAAATTCGGAGTTGAAAGCCCGTTTGCCAAAGCCGGCGCAGTCGAGATTGCCAAGGCGACCGAAAAAGTCGTGCTGCTCACAGACAGTTACTGCGACGCGGAAGGCGGCGTCTTGACCACCGAACAATACCATCCGATCACGACCAAAGGCGATCACTGCGCGTTTTCGGAAACCGGCGTTTACGCCAAAGGCGAACTGACGGACAAACGACAGCTGATCTGTCGGCGGCAGGACTGCAAAAAGCATTTTCGCTCGTCGTCGTCATCCCAAAATACGCCGCCGACCACCGATGAAAGACTCGCCCGGAAAAACGAACTGTTCGAAATTCGCGCCGGTAATATCACGCGGCTCAAAGTCCTGGAAGCGACGAGCGCGGAGATCGAACCGGCTAAGTTCTGGACGAATCCGGTCTTTCAGCGGTTGATCTGCGCGGTTTTAGTCGAACTGACCGGTGGATTTTCGACCTCGCATTTAATAGAGCAGACGACTGAGATTCTCGGCATCAATTCGAATGAACTGACACCGGACACACAGACATATCAGACGGATGCGAACGTGCTTGGTATTTACGACCGGATGGCGGAACGCGATGACGCGCACCTGACCGCCAAACTGACGTATCTGCTGACGGTCGCCTCATTCGGAGAAAACCGGCACGAAGGCACACTCCGGCACGGAGCGGTCGAGTTTCTCGTGGATTTATTCGGCACCGATCACGCCGCACTCGATGCCGCTGCGCGCGTTGAATTATGCGCTCTGCACCCGAATTACAAAAAGTTCCGGCTCGAAGCCGAAGAATTTCAGAGAAAGCTGGCACAAACCAACCCCGATGTAAAAGCCGAACTGCTGCCTCCGGTATTCTTTCGACCGGTTAAGAAAGTCATTTGATAGGTTTCCGTCCGAAGTTTCAGAGAAAATCACATCGCCGTCTGCGGAAATGCGGACGGCGATAATTTTTTTAATCGCCGGGAAATATAACGAAATAAATGACGAGGGGAAAGAATAATCCCCGCTAAGCCTCTTTTTTTTAACGAATTAACGGGCAAAACTATTTTTTTGAAAGCTGATCTCTGAGATAATTCTTCTACCGAAGGGAACAAATCAACCAGTCAACTTAACAGGAGAATCAGTGAAAATGGACAATCAATCAAGCAGCCGGTCAAAAATTAAAACCAACGCTGACGAGTCGAGCCGAATATTTCAGATGCAAGCCGCCGCCGCTTTGAAAACCGGCGATTTCGCCGCAATGTTTCGCCTCGATGCGCGAGCGCAAGCGACACGCCGCGCCGCGCAGACGGATTTCTTTCAAATCGGCTTGGTGTTTCCCACCGACGGCGGCGGAAAAAAGACTGCTCAGACACCAATCCCCGCCGCACGAACGGCGGCAACCGGGACAACCCGCCGAATATTCAAAGTGGCGAGATAATTAAACCGCCGCCCGTTTTTATTACTTGACCCGAATCAGAGGAAAATACAAAAAAATGAAAAAAGTTATTATCACCGTCGAAGTCGAGGTTGACGAAACCGCCGTCGCCCGCAAGTATCCGAATTTTACCGTCAATTATGAAACGAACCGGCGCGGAGTGCCGACAAAACGCGGTCTGCGACAGTTCGCCCGCCGCTGCGTAATGACCGAAGCCGGAATGCGCGGTTTCGGCTTCAATGTAAAAATCACCGGCATCGAAGTCGCGCCGGCGGGAATACTTAACCGGTAAATTCGGGTTCGATCCCGGTTGATAAATAATGTTGCAAGGAACATCGTCACAGGCGAGAGAGATAAAATTATGAACAAGACAACGACCGAATTAGGTGCCGCAGTAATCGGCAGAATGGGCGGCTTAAACGTGCTGAACGCCGCCGGCAATCAAGACCGCTTTGATGAAGCGATGCTGCTGCTGCTGGCACGAGCCTATGAAACGGACGAGGCGGCGGAGACCGCTTACGTGCTGATTCGAATCACCCCGGACGGCATCAGTGAATTAGAGTATCTGGCGCAAAACGTCAAACAGATCATCGCGGCAAGCGAGCGTTTCTGCAGCTTGTCTTTTTATCTGCCCGCCGGAGTGGATGTCTATCCGATCACCGACGATGACGAGGTAACGCTCGCCCGAATGATTAATGAAGACGATTTGAGAGATGCAATGCTCAGGCTTGCCGACGGCACGGAAATCGTTTTGACCAAAACCGGATACACCCCGGAACTCCCCGGATTCGGCAAAGTGGTCAGGCTCGCGCCCGTTGGTGAAGAAATATGCAGCCGCCTCGCCGATGAACTCGAACCGGATTTTACTGTTTATGTTCATCTGGTCAAATTCGGCGGCGGGGATCGGTTCAACATCACTCTGCCGTTCAAAAATGTTTCTGGCGAATATTGGTTCGATTCGATGTCGGTCGAAAGGCTGCAAAAGATGATAAAAGAAACAGATACCGGACTTGTTTCGTAATCGGGATACAAGGGAAGCAGGTTTTGCCGACTTCCCTCTTCCCTTTCAACATTGGAGATATGAAAATAGGATTTTCGATAAATTGAAAAGTTTGAAAACCCTGATAAAAAGTTCAAGACCCCTGAAAGGAATAAAAGGAGAAATTTCTATGAGCGAAAGAACCGGTAAAATGAATGAAGCAGATCGCCGCGAAAAAGTGTCCGCCGAAGCGGGCGGCACATTAATTGAATTGAATGAAATAGCTCGGTAATGCGGTTGAGACCGAATTTGCGGACGGGACGCGAATCAAACGGCATACCGACGGCAAATGGTATGGCAGGGACGCCGCCGGACTGCCGACAAAAATGCGCTATCATTTACCGGCTGCCGCTTTTTATGCCGTCCGTGTAGTTACTGCCGAAACTCCGTAGAAGACGAACGTTATAAACTATTTTGCTGCTTCGATTGCACGATTGAAAATAGTTTACAAAATATCAGCAGCAACTTTTTATCGTTTGCCCGATAATAAAATCAGCTTTTTCGGTTAAAACCGTCAAAAAGCAAATGAAACTTTACTTTGTTTATCTGACGGATTTATTTGCTGGAAAACTGAGCTTTCGGGGTTAGTTTAGAGATCGGCGGGGGGGCGGTCTAAAAAAAAATCCGTTTTCGATATTTTTTTTCAACCGAATTGTCCAATAAAAATAAAGTGTCCAAATAGTAGTTTTTGGACATCACGGACAACGCCTTAACAAAGTCGCTGCCCGCACATCCGTTAATTGGTTTGACAGCGCGTTTTGCTGAAACACGGCTGCTTTAGTTTCTTCGCGTCACTCATTCTATGGGCGCGAAATTTATGTCATCAAAGTCATCCGTGACATTCAAAACCTGCGGCGCGAATTGATACCGCTTTGAGCTGACGCTCAGGATGTAAGTTTCGCCCGCCGCCGTTTCGTCGAAACAATAGTAACCGAAAGCATTTGTCCGCGCCGTCCGCGTCGTCCCGCGCATATCCGTCAGTGTCACGAAAGCGTTGCTCAAACCGCGTTCTTTGCCCGCAAACACGCGCCCGCCGATTGAAACCGCTGCCGCCGTCGGCGCGATGAGAAAGGCGGTCTGCACTTTGTCTTCGATGGTTTGCGAGCCGTTCTGAAAACCCGCGTTGTAGAAACCTCTGGCGCGGATCAGAATATTTTGTCCGGTCATCAGATTCAGTCCGGTTAGCGTGTAACCGGCGGCGGTCGGCGCGTCAGGAGCGAAAGCTTTTTCGATTTTACCGTCGGCGGGCGCGGCAAAACTGTTGGTCGCCGTTCCCAAAGTCGTGTAAGTCGCGCCGTTATCGAGCGATTGCTCGAACACAACGCGGTTGAATTGTGCCGCCGAACCGCTGCGGGTCAGCGTGATTGTCGTTTTCGTTACCGTCAGCGTCGAGAGTGCGGCGGTGTCGTTCGACAGACGGGCGAACAGATTGCGCGATTGTCCGCCGATAGTGTTGAACCCTGCGCCGAGCAGAATCTTTCCGTCCGACTGCACGGCAATTGAATAGACAAGGCTCCCCGCATTCGGATTGAAGGCTGCATCGGGTGTGCTGTTTGTATTCAAACGGGCGATATAATTGCGCGTTACTCCGCCGACGGTAGTGAAGTTTCCGCCGAGCAGAATCTTCCCGTCCGATTGCACGACGACTGAAAGGACACCGCCGTTCGCATTCGGGTTGAAAGCCGTGTCGAGCGTTCCGTCGGCGTTCAAACGGGCGATGTTATTGCGCGACACTCCGCCGATGGTGCCGAACGTTCCGCCGAGCAGAATCTTCCCGTCCGACTGCACCGCGATTGATCCGACCTGATTGCTCGCATTCGGGTTGAAAGCCGTGTCGAGTGTTCCGTCGGCGTTCAGACGGGCGATATAATTGCGCGACACTCCGCCGATGGTGGTGAACGTTCCGCCGAGCAGAATCTTCCCGTCCGACTGCACCGCGATTGAATAGACATCAGTGTTCGCGTTCGGATCAAAAGCCGTGTCGAGCGTTCCGTCGGCGTTCAGACGGGCGATATAATTGCGCGACACTCCGCCGATGGTGGTGAATGATCCAACGAGCAGAATCTTCCCGTCCGACTGCACCGCGATTGAATTGATAAGGCTCCCCGCATTCGGGTTAAAAGCCGTGTCGAGCGTTCCGTCGGCGTTCAAACGGGCGATATAATTGCGCGACACTCCGCCGATGGTGCCGAACGTTCCGCCGAGCAGAATCTTCCCGTCCGATTGTACCGCAATTGAATACACAGAGGAGTTCACGTTCGGGCTGAAAGCCGTATCGAGCGTGCCGTCCGTATTCAGACGGGCGATATTATTGCGGGCTGTGCCGAGAACGCTGGAAAAAACGCCGCCGATGATAATTTTGCCGTCCGGCTGAATTGCGGTTGCAAAAACAAAACTCCCGACCATACTGAGATTAAGCGTCCGGTCGAGCAAGCCGTCGCGTTCAAAACGGGCGATGCGGTTGCGCGTGACCGCCGCGCCGCCGTTCGGCGAAACCGTCGTGAACCCGCCGCCGGCTATAATCTTGCCGTCCGCCTGCACTTGAATTGCATAGACAGCGTTGTTAGCATTCGGATTAAAAGCCGTATCGAGCGTCCCGTCGGCGTTGACACGGGCGATGCGGCGACGCGTCACCGTTGCGCCGCCGTTCGGCGAGAGCGTCGTAAAAAAGCCGCCGATCAGAATCTTCCCGTCCGACTGCAAAATGACTGCATAGACAAAGTCGTTCGCATTCGGATTAAAAGCCGTATCGAGTGTGCCGTTGGTGTTCAGACGGGCGATGCCATTGCGTGTCACCGTTGCGCCGCCGTTCGGCGAGAGCGACGTAAAATTACCGCCGAGCAGGATCTTGCCGTCCGGCTGCAAAGCGACTGTATAGACACTGCTGCTCGCATACGGATCAAAAGCCGTGTCGAGCGTGCCGTCGGCGTTGACGCGGGCGATGCCGCTGCGTGTGACCGTCGCGCCGCCGTTCGGCGAGATCGTCGTAAAATCGCCGCCGACGATAATCCTGCCGTCCGGCTGAATCGCTATTGAATTGACAGTGTTATTCGCATTCGGATCAAAACCCGTATCGAGCGTCCCATCAGTGTTCAGACGGGCGATGTGACTACGCACGACCTGCGCGCCGCCGCTCGGCGCGAGCGTCGTAAAATCGCCGCCGACGATAATCTTCCCGTCCGGCTGGACGGCAATCGAGCGAACCGTGCCGTTCGCGTTCGGGTCAAAGCCGTCGAGCGCGGACTGCGCCCGCGCGGTTTGATTGAAGGTTAGAAGAAGTAAGCCGATGATAAGCGCAAAGAGCGCAGGCATTATTGTTGATTTATGTTTCATTTTAAGTTTTTCTCCAATCAATTACGGCTGAAAATGATTTCAAGCCATCAAAATATGAAAATTCAATCGCCCGAAGATTCTTGAATCGGATTGACTACCAATCTATTACGCGCTGACGGCAAGCGTTTCGCATCTGATTACGGGGCGGCGGCGGGGAATGACAATGTGACAACACTCGATAAAGTGACTCACAATTTTCAATTGAATGTATCCCTAACGGTCAAGGAAAGCCGTCGAACTTTGATTTATAACCGAATTAAATTTCGTCTAATAATTTATGCGTAATCGGAATTTATTGCAAAGACACTCTTCGTTAAAAAGACTTCGGGCAAAAGCCGCATTATATCGAAGCTATCTCGCGGGTCTTTGGTGTTTCTAAAATTGCGTGCAGGCTTTCTAATTTCGAGCAGAGCAAACGGTCGTTTTTTTTTTACATCTTTGAATTGGACAGAGTAACTGTTTTGTCTAATGGAGAGCAAGACCTTACTATTTTTTTGTTTTGGTTGTTGTGAATTTGACAGGGTGAGCGAGCAACTTTTATTCTATGGTTATCGAAGTTCGATAACGATAACCGTTAATCTGTGGCGTTATGAAAGACCGTGAATTTTATTCCAGTTTTGTCCGGCTGCACATTCTCTATCACGCTTCCCGTGAATCCATTTACGGGCTTGGCATTATGGAAGAACTGGCGCGGCACGGCTACGTTTTGAGTGCCGGAACACTTTACCCGATTTTGCACGGTATGGAGCAAAAGGGATATTTGGTTTCGAGCATCGAGCAGGACGGGAAAAGCTCGCGCCGCTTGTATCGGGCAACTAAAGACGGGAAACGTGCGCTCTCCGAAGCTAAAATAAAAGTTAAAGAATTATTCGGTGAACTGTTTGAAGACGAGTAAGAAAGAGCAAAGGAAGTAACAATTTTATGACTAAGGAAGTTGATTCAAGACGCGAGTTTCTGAAGTCGGGAATAGTGGGGATTGGTTCGGCTTTGCTGATTACGGCTTGCAGCACTAATCAAACCGTTAATTCTCAAAATAACAGTAAAAAAAAGGATAGCCCGGAACAAAAAAAAGTTCCTGACGCTAAAGAAGTGACGGCAGTTGAAGACTTGATGCGCGAACACGGCATTTTGCGCCGGGCGTTGCTCGTGTATAGCGAAGCGGCGGTTAAATTACGCCAAAATCCGAATGCGGTTTCGCCTGATGCTTTGCAGAAAGCCGCCAAACTCTTTCGCACTTTCGGCGAAGATTATCACGAAAAGAAACTTGAAGAAGCCTATATTTTCCCGCTCATCAAACAAAAAGGCGGCGGCAGCGATGCGGCAAAATATACTGATATTCTCGTCGCGCAGCATAATCGCGGGCGCGAAATCACAGACTATATTATTTCCGTGACGGGCGCGGCGAAAATTGGCGCAAACGCCAATGATTTAGCCAAATTATTTGATACTTTTACGCTGATGTATCAAAACCACGCCGCCCGTGAAGACACGATTATTTTTCCGGCTTGGAAAGATTTGCTGACCTCCGATCAATACGATGAACTCAACGACAAGTTTGAAGACATCGAACACGCGGAATTCGGCGAAGACGGTTTTGAAGACGCCGTTAAACAGATCGCCGCGATTGAAGGCACTTTAGGCGTGGCGGACATCGCTCAATTTACGCCGCCAGCACCGCCCGCCGTTAAATAATAAAGAGCTTGTATGATAGATTTTATCAAAAGATTACTCGAAACAAATGCTCCAGCAAGCGTGATCTTGATTCGCTTAACCGTCGGACTCGTCTTTTTATCCGAAGGCATCCAAAAGTTTCTTTATCCGGCTGAACTCGGTATCGGTCGTTTCAGCAAAATCGGCTTGCCGTCGCCTGAATTTCTCGCGCCGTTTGTCGGGACGTTTGAAATCGTCTGCGGGATTTTAATTACAGTCGGTTTGCTGACGCGCTTCGCCGTCATTCCGACAATTATCATTATGCTGGTTTCTATCGCTTCGACGAAAATTCCGATGCTTTTTGATAAAGGCTTCTGGGCAATGACGCACGAAGCGCGGACGGATTGGGCGATGTTGCTTGGCTCGCTCTTTCTGCTCATCGTCGGCGCGGGGGCGTGGTCAATGGATGCCCGTTTATCATTTAATAACGAAAATCGAAGAAAATGAACCCAACTACGGAAAAAACCACTTTGCGGCGTGATTTAACCTTTGTGGATGCGGTCGGCATCGGTCTTGGCGCGATTATCGGCGCGGGCATTTTTGTTGTCACCGGCGCGGCGGCGGGCGTCGCGGGGGCGGCGTTTCTCGTCGGCTTGGTCATTGCCGGGATTGCGGCAACTTGTAACGCTCTGAGTTCGGCGGAACTTGCCGCCAAATATCCGCAATCGGGCGGAACGTATGAATACGGCTATCAGCTATTGCACCCTTTTTTCGGATTTAGTGCCGGTTGGATGTTTTTAGCCAGTAAGCTCGCCGCCGGTGGCGTGGTCGCGCTCGGTTTCGGCAGTTATTTTTCTCAACTCGTGCCGGTGGTGTCGCCGCGTGTCGCTGCCGTCGGCGCGGCGGTTTTACTGACGCTTGCCAATCTCTACGGAATAAAAAAAGCCGGACAGATTAATATAATCATCGTGGCTTTAACACTTCTCTCGTTGCTTTATTTCGTCGTCGCCGGTGTGCCGCATTTTTCAATCGAAAATTTGCAGCCGTTCGCGCCCTTCGGATGGCGGGGCATTTTGGAATCGGCGGCGTTGCTGTTTTTTGCTTATACGGGTTATGCCCGGATCGCCACGCTCGGCGAAGAAGTCCGCGAACCGGCGCGGACAATTCCCCGCGCCGTGATCGTTACGGTAACGATTTCCGTTGTGTTGTATATGGCGGTCGCAATGGTGGCGATCGGCGCGGTTGGAGCGGTCGCACTCGCGCAAAATTCCTCGCCTCTGCAAACGGCGGCGCGGGTGTTTTCATTGCCGGGCGTGTTTTGGGTGGTCGGCATCGGCGCGACAACGGCAATGCTCGGCGTTCTCCTAAGTCAGATTGTCGGAATCAGCCGGATGATGTTTGCGATGGCGCGGCGCGGCGATCTGCCGCGTGTGTTGGAGCATCTCAGCCCGTCGCACAACGTCCCGGATTACGGCATACTTTTAAGCGGCGCGGTGATTATCCTGTTAAGTATTTTCGGAACGCTTGAATGGGTAATTGCGGCGGCGACATTTACCATTTTGCTGTATTACGGCATCGCCAATATTGCCGCGCTCCGTCTCAAAGCAGAAGATAAATTATATCCGCGATGGATCGCGTATTTGGGTTTGGCAAGCTGTTTGTTACTCGCCCTGTCATTGCGTCCCGTAACGATCATTGCCGGTCTTGCCTTGCTTGCTCTGGGGTTTGTCGCACGTTTTATTTTCCAAACAATCAATGGCAAAACTCCTTAATAATGCGCTTTGCTTATTAGACAATATGACTGTTTTGTCTAATAAGATTGTCATACATTAGCATTTCCAAAAGTTTTTCGCTGTCCAAAAATATTGGAAATTTGATTGTAATGTCTAATTCATTTTTTGTGATTTTAGGACGATTCTAAAACCCGCGCCGGCATTTGTTTTTCCGCATTTCCTGTGCCGCTTCATTAAGCGAGGACTTCGCCCGGTTACAATTGTCCGTAGCGCGCGACGAGCAAGATATGCTGTTGGAAATTGATCATTCGCCGTTCGTCCGACATCGTAAAATAAAAGCTCCGCAGAGTATGAGAAGCGGATTTTTGCGGCAGACGGCGATACGGATAAATCTCAAATGCGGAGCGAAACCACCTCTCCGAAACCTTAAGCAAATCCTTCAAATCGAGTAATATAGAAGAGTTCGGGACGCGGGAATCGTCCCGCTGTTCTGTGAACGATCAAAGTGCATAATCAGCACAAGGAGGCTCGTATGGATTTTCATACTTGGTTCTTAGTGCTTTTCTATGGATTTGGAATTATTTTCAAGATTTACGAGGCAATCCATATTGCCGAGCAACGTAATCAAGAGAAAAAACTTGCCGAAACGCTTGACAAGCTCGACAAGTTCTTTATTGGTACCAAATCATTAGATTAGCTGTCTAATTGTAATAGCTCCGGAATGTTATCAGCATCCCGGACATTACAAACCTAGATTGCCAGATTATGCGGTTATTGTCAAGGTTTTTTGCAGAGTAACCGGACACTTTATGACCGCCTGATGAAAATCCGGGCGGTCTTTTTTCGTGCTTGATTTCTCCTTGCCGCAAACAACCGGCGAAACCGCAAACAACCGGCGAAAAACAATCGAGCCGAAGCCGGCAGCTTCCGGCAGGGCGGTTTCGAAGTCTGGCTGTTCGTCCCGTCATCAGCCAAAAACGGACAAATCATAAACGGTTTTGAAGGGTTGACGAGTTCCATCGGACGCGCCGACTTCAAGGGAATCAGGGAAGCGTTCTTTAGCAACGAGAAACAGATCGTCACGCGGTTTTCCGAGGAAGAGGAAAAATCCTACGAAATCGCCGCCCGCCATTTTCGCACCTTCGAGCAGAATTTCCCGTTAGAGCTGAAACAATACGGTTTCGATGAGACTTGCGTCAAACTTCGCATCAGTCACAATTCGGGTTCGAAATCCATTCCGCTCCCGCCGACGGATCTCGATACGGACTGGCAGGGCTATTTGAGCCGCACGCCGATTCGCGCCTTCGGCGGCTGGTATCTGTGGCACGGGAACACCCCGGTGACGGTCGTCACTCTGTTTGAACCGCCGGAGTCGAGCAGCGAGAATCCGACCTGCTACCCGGGGATGATGCGTTTTTTAACGACCAATCCGACGCTGCGCGGGAAACTGACGGTGATTACCGAATACATCTGTTTCGATAAGGACGAATCCATCAAAAAGCTGCAAAAAGAGAGCAAAAAGATGAAGGAAGCCAACCGGCGTCCGGGCGGCTTGGAGTTCAAGGACGAAAAGGTCAAACGCGCCTATATCGAGAAGAAGCAGATGCTGACCGAACTGACTTGCCCGGGCAAATCGCTGACGGCGATGCGTTTTCACGTCGTCGTCCGGGGCGAAGAGGTCAACTACGTCGAGGAAAAGAAACAAAAATTAAAATACCTCGAAGAACGGGCGCAGGATGTGATCCGGCTGATCCACGAAAACATGTCCGGCGCCCAAGCCGATCTCGAAGACCCGGCAGCCTTACGCGACATTTACGAGAAATGTCTGCTCGGCGAGATCACCCCGGAGACGCGTCACCGCGAAATCAGGGAACAGGCTCTGAGTCCGTCCTGTTTTGTGCCGGCGGAAGCGGATTGGAAAGGCATTACAAAATCGCCGCACAACTTTTTCGTCAATACGTCGGGCGAGTTGACGGGGGTCAATCTTTTAAGAAATCCGTATTCGGCGACCCCGCTGACGCTCGTTTTGGGAGCGGCGGGTTCGGGCAAATCGGTTTTGGCAGCCGAATTGATCTCCGGTTTTTTAGCCTCGATTCCCGATGCCCGCGCCCGGTGCTGCGACTTCGGCGGTTCCTTGGCACCACTGGTCAATCTGTTTAACGGGCGATATTTCCGATTTTCGGAAAAAGATCCGCGCACAATCAACGTCTGGGATTACGACGGCTTAGAGAACCAAACACCGCCCGGCGACGAACAGATCGAAATGGTCGTCAAAGACACTCTGATTCTTCTTGCCACGGGCGAGCATTCGGAAGCCGGCAGGGATTTCGCGGCAATTATCGAGAAATGAGTGAGGCAGGTTTACTCAGACGAAGTTCCGCGCAACGCGCCCGGCAGACGCCACGAACCGCGTCTTTCGCACTTGATTCGCAAACTTCGCTCATACCCGTTCGACACTGCGAATGATAAACAAATCGGCGCGCGGATGGCTTCCCGGCTCGAAAATTTTGAAGGCAACGCCTGGGTTGATTCGCCGACCGACGAGTCCTTCCGGCACGTTTCGCGGTTCGACGTCTACGAGTTGTCGAGTTTGGATAAACTGCCCGAGTCCCTGCGGGCGTGTCTGGCGTTCCGCATCGGGGCGCGGGTCGGCTCCGGCGACGAGGATATCAACGGGATCAATCCGCCGACGCTCGTCGTCTTTGACGAGGTTCACTAACTGGTCAGTAACGAGTATCTGCGCTATACGTTGCGCGGGGCGGAAAAAACGACGCGGCACGGACGCAAGAAAAATAAAGTGCCGATCTTAATTACGCACTCGTTTGACGACATTAAGGATTTTCCCGGTTTCACTTCGAATATCGGTTCGATCTTCGTCGGCAAACAGGACGATATTACCAGTCTCGCCGCATTGCGAAAATGGAACAGTACGATATCGCAGACCATCTACGGCATTGACAACCACAAGGGACTGGCACACCAGTTTCTTTTTTCGACCGGGCAGGGCGACCGCCAGAAAATTACGACCATTCAAGTCTATTTACCGCCGATCAGTCTGTGGACGTTTACAACCGATCCGCCGGAGGACGAAGCCCGCAAAATCATCGCCAATGCCCTGCCCCACTGGCAGTGGAAGGATGTCTTGGTCTGTCTGGCGCGAAAATATCCGCGCGGACTCTCCGCCGAAGGAAAAACGAAAATGGACGAAAACTGGTTAAACGCGCTGATTATGTCGGAAACACAAAATAATCCGCAATACCGCCAGCATGTCCGGCAGGTGGAAAAAATGGGCGAATCTCTCCTGACACTGCCGGAGGAAATTGACTTTGACGAACTTATGGACGGTGTTGAGGACTTACTCGACACCGAAATTGACAAAATTAAACGCGACAACTTTATGAGTTTTGACGCGCCCGGACTGTCCCATCTCGGAGTTGATTTTCCGGGCGCGGTGATCGTCAACGTGCAGGGAGGGGAGTGAATATGAGAATGAATATGAGAATAAGTATGAGAATAAATATGAAATCAAAGGCGGCAACGAGAATGTTCGGATTTTTCTTCGGGATGTGGCTCGCGGCGGCGATGACCGCACCCGTGCAGGGACAGTTCGCCGTCTCGGTCGTCACCGACACCAGCCGGACGACCTTTGCGATGCTTCAGCAGATGGCTTCGCAGCCTGCCGCCCAATCGACGATTGCGACGGCGACCACGGGCAGTAAACTCGCCCAGGCGCTCGAATACGTCAAAACCGCCCAGCGATGGATCGAAACCGTCGAACAATACACGACGCAGATCGCCGGCGACGTCCGCCGCTTTACGAGTTTGAAAGGGATTATGGGGACGGTCGAAAAACAGCTCGGACTCTCCGACGACACGCTCAAAGCGCTCGCCGATGTCGGCGAACTGATTCGCGGCTCGTTTACCGTCAAAAATCAATTTTTGTCGCTCGTCAGAACCCGGCTCTCGATGATCGAATCGCTGTCGAACCGCGCCCGCAGCGGTATTTTCAATCCGCAGGCGGACTTGGAAGATTTGGAGGAATACTTACGTTACTCGGTCGAACGCGAAGCCGCCGTCCGGCTCGCCACCTTAAATAAATTAAAGGAAACCGACCCGCTGCTCGAACGGCTCAACTACGAACTCGAAAAGATTCGCGCCGAACGCACCGCCAAACAGAAGGAACTCGATGCGATCAACGTCCAGTTGGGCAAAGAAGGCACGCTGGCAACCCGCCCGCGCGTCGCCGGGGCGGATGCGGACGGCAATTCGACGACCGGCTTCGGCGGCAGCCGCAATTCCCTGTCGCCCGAAGCCATTCAAACGCTGACGATTTGCGCCGGGCAGCTCGAAGAACAAATCGCCCGACTGGTCGAACAGGAACAGAAACTCGTCAATGAAATCCAGGAACGCTACGAATCGTATCAAAAGAATTATGACTCGGCATACTTGAAGGGCAGATACTGGTCGAGCGTGATCAACGGGTGGACGGATTTCGATGTCGTCAAAAGAGAGGAACTCGAAAATATGATTGACCTTTACGGCAATAGTACCCCGCCGGGAGCGATACCCTGATAATTTGAGGACACCACGACAAATCGGTGGTATGAAGCGGTATGAAGAGGTATGAAAAGGTATAAGAAATGAAAACTCCAATTTCTAAAACTTGTGTCGGTCTGGGTCTGCTCCTGCTCCTGCTGATGGCGGTCAGCCGGGTTGATGCCCAAACTCCCGCCCCGGGTGCCGAGGCGACGCTTTCGTCGTTTCTTCGGGAAATCGTCACCAATTTCGTCGCTTTCAAGGCAGCCTTTATCAATACGGTCGAAGGCACGCTCGGCGGTTATTTCGCCGTTCTCGCTTATATTCTCGCGTGGATCATCGCCGTGTACTACTTTATCCAGCAGTTTATTCAGGGCGAATGGGACGCGGCGCAGATCGGGGGGTTTACCGGCTCAATCGTCGTCTGTCTGCTGCTGCTCGTGTTCTGCGGCGATCTGGATAATGACGGCAGACGCGGCGACATCGTGCGAATGCCCGCTCTGGTCGGCTATCACTTAGCGTTCGGGGAGGATTCGCAGGAGCCGACCGGCAATTACATCAACCGGCTGGTTAATGAGGAGCGGACGAAGTTCAACACCAATTACCAGAAATTTATCGAAAACAAATTGATGGTCAAAATCAACGACCGCGATATGCCGGTCAGATACCCCGGGATGAGCGGCATCGTCCATATGGAAAAAGGCCGCAAGCGCAGTCAGACTTATAACAACAATCCGCAATGGGATGTCAACAAAGACGGTAAGGTTGAGCAGTGGGAATTCGGCGCGTCCGCTCCAAAGAATTTAGGGGCGGGAATGTTCTTCGACGCCAACTCAGCCATTGGACAAATCAGAGCCGCTGATCCGGCAAAAGCCAAAGTTTTGGGCAAACGCTTGTCAGCCGATGCCAGACTCGCCGAATCGCTTGCCAATAACCAGCAGACCTACGATGGAAAAAATCAAGCGACCGGTTATTACTACGAAGCGAAACGCCGGGCGGAAGTCGATTACACGAATGAGTCAATTGGAATTGCCGACGCGAAAGCGCAGATGCAGCAGCAGGGGATCGAAACGCAGTTTCAGTATTCCGTCGGAGCCGGTAACACGACTTATCAAAGGCAAAGTCAGGCGGCGGAAATTACCCGCAGCGGTCAGCTTCAATCCGGGCAGATAAATTATGAAGGCGCGTCGCAGGCGGCGCAATTGCAGTTTCAAGGTTCAACCGAGGCGTCACAGATCACACAAAAAGCCGCCCTCGACGCTCTCTATAAGAGAAATATGGCAAATCTCGTCAATTCAGTCGGCAACAGCGCGGCGCATCAATTTTCGGAACTCTTTGAACGCGCTTCAAAGGGAATGTGATTTTTTAATGCAATTGACCCGCCTTTTAGCTGTTGGATTTACCGACTTCCCTTTTTATTAATTCAAAAGATTTGAATTCTATTTTTTAATTTTTTAATTTTTTAATAATTTAGTTATTGTATTTTTTAGTTATTGAATTTTTTGATTATTGTGTTTTTTAGCTATTGCCTTGTTAAACTTTTGTGTTTTTTAGTTTTTATAGTGTTTAATTTTTATGATGCTTAGTTTTTAAAATACGAAAAAATTTAATTATTTTGGTGTTTGATTATTATATTTTCAAGTATTAGAAAAATTTAATTATTGTAAATTTAAATATTTGTAATTTTAAGTTTTACGGCAGTTGAATTATTTTAATGCCAAATTTTTATGTTTTACAAAAATTAAACTTCTGTGATATAAAATAATTGTAATTTAGAACTGCAAAGTTTTTTAGCTATCAAATGATTGAATTATTTGAATTTTTGAATTTACAATAATTCGACATCATAAAAATAAAACAAAGAGGTGATTTTATGGCAGTGCCGAAAGCCGAGAAAGTTCCGGCGGAAATTGAAAAAATACAGGATTTGGAAGAAGTATTAACCAACGAGGAGTTCGATACCGTTTTCAACCGCCCGCGCTTTGATCCAAACGCGGAAACACGAACGATCAGTGTTAGTTTATCGAAAGGCGGAGTAGGAAAAACGACGACCGCCGCCAACTTAGCACACGGGTTGTCGCTTCAGGGGAGAAAAGTCCTGCTCGTTGACACCGACCGGCAGGGACAATGCCGGTTGATCCTGGGCTGTAATCCGCTGCTCGGAACGGCTGAGTTCAGCAATCCGCGGGAAAGTGATCGTTTCTCATTGCCGGATGTCGTGCATTTGGACCGAAACCGTCCGCTGCTTCATTTTTTAACTGGGAGCGAGTCTCTCGACGGTTGGGAAGAAACCGCCGGCGAGATTTCACGAAAAGATATGCTCAATCCGTTTCGCCGTTTCGAATTTATCAGCGAATGTTTTCGACAGATCGAGAAAAATTACGATTATATTGTTTTCGACACCCCGCCGGGCATCGGACTGATCGGTTATAACGTGCTTTTTTACGCCAAAGAACTGATGATTCCGGTGTATTTATCGGCAATGACCGAAGATTCCGTTAAAAGTTTTATGGATATGTATGACAGAATCTGCCGAACGCGGGAGAAGCTGCACGATTCGCCTCTGAAACTGAAATACTTTCTTCCCACCTTCAAAGATGAAACGCTCGCCTCCCGCGCTTCGTTTGATGCGCTTGAAAAAATGGTTGATGCCATCAGAGAAAACGGCACCGAACTCGAACACCTGCGGGAAGTCAGGCTTTTGCAGCCGATCCCCCAAACAACCCGCATAAAGGAACTGCCGGCGTTTGGGAAAACAATTTTTGAAACCTATCCGTCATCATCCGGGGCGCAAGCCTACGGAATGCTAATTGAGGAGATTATTAAAGATGAGCAGCCCTAAAATACCGGATTCAAATTTGCACGAACAAGTCAGCGATACATTTTTCCGCAAACCGCAGACACCTGCCAAAGCCGGAAAAGAACCCGCTGTCGGCGAAAGCAAAAAAGGGAAGGGAAGTCAGCCTGAAATTCCCTTAAAGTCGCCGGAGGAAGACACCGGAGCGGAAAAGCCGAAAAACATAAAAAAGAAAAAGGTTACTCGCCGTCCTCTGATGACATATTTTGCAGAAGAGAATTATGATGCCTTCGAAGAAATGTATATTGAAATCAAGCGCCGGGTCAGGCAGGACACGGGCAAAAAATTGGCTGAAACTCATGTTACCGAAACTGCCATTATGCTCGCCGTCGAAGAATATAACCGCGACCCGGAAACATTTATAGCGCGTTTTAAAGAAAGAATAGAAAACTAAAGATTGCCGCCCGGTTACATTCCGGCGATGCGCGAGGCGGTTTTCTCGCACAAATTATAATACTAAAGGAGATTTACTTGCATGGAAAATAATCTGATCGAAAAAAGCGAACAGCTTTACGATAAAGTATTTGAAGAAGTCAGGGAGCAGAAACCAGCTCTCGACAAAGAAAAACCCAAAAGTGCCGGTTTCAAGACACTTCCGAACGGAACTTATAACGGGCGGCTGTTTATCCAGATAAACACCGTCAGCAGCGAGAAAAGCAAAAATTACGGTTTGAAAAAATACGAATTTCAGTTGACCGTCACCGAGGGCGAGCATCAAGGCAAAATGGCTTACTACCACCACGTTTTAATGCCGAGCCGCCTCGTCGCCCCGCTCTCCGGAGAAGATAAAATATAGGCGGCGCGGAGACTAGCCGCCGCCGAATTATATCTGGAAAAGACGGATATATTAATGCGAATCAAGAGTAGAAATTTAGCAGATAGACATAAATTCGATAAGATGAAGTTATTATGGAAATCAAACTTATCGAACTTTATTGTCTTATCTGCCAACTCTACGATACGCAATCGGCGTTAAATCAGCAACGCTT
>JBBSUG010000062.1:0-19115 GCA_038235165.1 Pyrinomonadales bacterium | reverse complement strand
TCAAATAACTCCACTCTGCATCTCCTTTGCATCAGCTTTTTCCTCCATTGAAATAGTGTTCAATAGAGTAACTGATTGTTTGACTCTCAAGTGAGCCAAATCAGAGTGCCGAACTGTCCCCAATCAAAATACCAAACTCAAAAAATATCCAGAAGGATTTTGGAGAAATTTTATGATTGAAAAATCTGTCGAGAAAAACACGACTGACTCAACTGTTGAAAATACGACTGACACTTTTCAGGAAGGTTCGTTTGAAATAAAAACGCAGGCGGAAATTCCGGTTATTTCAAAAAAGGCGCGAATTGTCGAAGAAGTCGTCATCAGTAAACAGATGATCGAACGGGCGGAAACCGTCCGCGATTCGGTCAAACAAACTGATGTCCGGGTTGAGGAAATCAAAGCCGATGATGCGGAAAACCGCAAAAAAGGCTGATGAACAGAGAATAACAAACAGAGAGAATTCAAAGGAGAAAAACCAAAGTGGCAGAAGCAATAGCGAACACCGAACCGATTCCGGTCGGCGATAAAAATTACAACGTCGAGCAAACCAAATACTATGACGACCGCGAAACTAATGTTTACAATCGCAGCGCGACGGCACTCAAAAGAGTTTCGTGGGGCGCGATTTTCGCCGGTGTCGTCATCACGCTCGTCACGCAGTTGGCATTGAGCGTTTTAGGTTTGGGCATCGGCGCGTCGGCGATCAATCCGGCGACCGAACAAAATCCGATGTCCGGCATCGGAACGGGTGCAGGCGTGTGGTTTGCGATTACGACTTTGATTGCGCTGTTTGCAGGCGGCTGGGTTGCCGGACGACTGGCGGGAATTCCGCGAGCCACCGATTCCTTGCTGCACGGCTTGGTAACGTGGGGACTGGCGACGCTTTTATTGTTCTATTTTCTAACTTCAACTGTCGGCGCGATCATCGGCGGAACTTTCAGCATCCTCGGTTCGGGACTTTCGGCGGCAGCCACCGGAATTGGAGCCGCCGCGCCGCAAATCGCCGGTGCCGCGCAAAATCAGATGCAGAAAAGCGGTATTGATATGAGTTCGATTCAGCGCGAGGTCCTGACGACGCTGCGGCAGACCGGCAAGCCTGAATTACAGCCGGGCGCGATTCAAAACAGAGCGCAGAATGCCGCCGATCAAACGCAGAATTCCGCCGCGAACGTCGCAAGCGATCCGGCAAATTCCGATGAAAGCGTAACCTCGCTGCTTCAGCGCATCGCCACGAGCGGCGAGAAAACATTTAACGCCGCCGACAAAGACGCGCTCGTCAACGTCGTGATGGCGCGAACGGGGAAAACCCGACCGGAAGCCGAGGCAACCGTCGCTTCATATCAAAAAACCTACGAACAGGCACAAGTCCAATATGAACAAACCAAAGCGCAGGCGGCTGAAAAGGCGCGTCAAATCGGACAGCAGACGGCAGACGCGACTTCTTCGGCAGCACTGTGGGCATTTGTCGCTCTTCTTTTAAGCGCAGTCGCGGCGGCAGTCGGCGGTTTTCTGGCAACGCCGAAACCTCTTCCGGCGCGAACCGAAAACACAATTTAACCAGCTATTATAGAACCCATATTCGAGGAAAAATTATGATGTTACAAACAACGCCGATCAACGGCATCCGCGACACGAGCGAAGCGATTTTGTATTCGCTCTACAACGCTCTGAATCGTTTTATCAGCTTTTTGCCCGCACTGATCGGCGCACTTTTGATCGTCGTCGTCGGCTGGTTTATTTCGGGTTTTCTCGCTCGCTTAATCGAACGCGGTTTAAAAGCCGTCGGACTCGAATCGGCGGTCGAACGCAGCGGCATCGGCGAATTTGTACGGCGTTCAGGAACGACGATGACGACTTCGGGAATTATTGCCGCGCTGATTAAGTATTCGATTTTCCTGATTTTCGTGCAGGCGGCGGCGAATGTTTTGGGCATTCCGCAAATCACCGATATTACGAACAGCATCATTTTATATATTCCGAGCGTGATTGTGGCGATTGCAATTATCGTCATCGGCACGTTTATCGCACAGTTTCTGTCGGGTTTGGTGCGCTCCAGCGTTTCGGAACTCGGAGTCGGCAACCCGAATTTGCTGGCGAAACTGACACAGTATGCGGTCGTCGGTTTTTCGATCATCGCGGCGATTAATCAACTCGGCATTGCCGCAACCGTGGTCAACACTTTATTTTTCGGTCTGGTCGGCGCAATCGCTCTCGCCGTCGGTCTGGCATTCGGCTTAGGCGGGCGTGAAGTCGCCGCTGAAATCACCAAAAAATGGTATGACAGTTCGCAGAGTATGGTTGATGCCGCTAAACAACGCGCCGGAAATTTGACCGGCGGCGAAGCGAAAGTCTATCGCGTAGATGCTCCGGCGGAAACAAAACAGGTCAGCTAAAAACAACGCAGAAGCCTGCACGAAGTAAGGGCGTTATGTTGAATCGCCCTTACTTCGTGCGGGCTTCGGCAAAAAAAGAGAAAAATTATGAAGGAAGATTTAATCAGAAAACTGGTGGAATTTGTGCCGACGGAGATGCCCGTCTTGAGCATTTATCTCGATATGCGCCCACAAGCGACGGGCGGCAATCCGGGCATTCGCTCTGGCGAAATCGTTTTGAAAGACCGCCTGCACGACATCGAAAAAACTTATCGTCCGCGCGGTGCGGATTTGGATTCGTTTCTCGCGGATAAAGAAAAAATCGAAAATTTTGTTGAAAATAAAATGTCGCCTTCAGCAAGCGGTTTGATAATATTCGCGTGTTCGGCGAAAAATTTGTGGGAAGTCGAAGAAGTCGGCACGGCATTTGAAAACGAAGTTGCGGTCGGCAAAGTTCCCTCGCTATTCCAGTTAGCCAAGATGCTCGATGAATACGACACGGCGGTCATCGCCGTCATTGACACGAACACGGCGCGATTTTTCGTAACCGGCTACGGAAAACTCAAAAAACACGCCGCGCCCGATGATGAAGACACCAAACCGTATAACAAAACGTCCGGCGGCGGCTGGAGCCAACTTCGTTATCAGCGCATCGTCGAAAACAACCGCGATGAATTTTCCGAAATCATTGTCGCCGATCTTGAAGATTTAATCGAAAAAGTTGATGCGAAAAATTTAATCGTCGCGGGCGATGAAATTGCGACGACGCTGTTAAAAAACAACCTTTCGTTCAAAGCTAAAGAGATTCTTTACGATGAATTTCTGCACATTGACATGGACGCGCCGCGCGGCGAATTCGAAGAAGAAGTGCGCGGCATTCTCGATGAAATCGAAAGTGAGGACGCGCATTCGCAGGCGGACAAACTCGTCGGCGCGGTGCGCGGCGACCGTTTAGGCGTTGCCGGTTTGAAAGGAACGGAACAGGCTCTGAAAAACGGTCAGGTGGCGACGCTTTTGCTTGATCCGAACGCGGAAAATCTCGACGAAAAAAAGCGCAACGACTTGATTCGACTCGCCGAAACAACCGGCGCGAAAATTGAAATGGTCGAAAATCACGAAAAATTCGCGGCGATGGAAGGCATCGGCGGTTTACTGCGCTACAAAATTTAGTTTGGCAATAGTGAGCCGTTAAAGGAAAAAGAGCAGGTTCAAATTAAATGAAAATGTTTTTACAAAGAGAGAAACAGAAATGAAAAAATTAAATAACAACAAAAAGACAAAGAAGAAAACCAGTTTCGACACCACGATTTTTCGCGTATTCGGAGTAATGGCAATAATGATGTCGTCAATTCTATTTTTGACATCGTGCGCCGACTCAGCCAACGACATTGCCGATAAAAAAGGCGGCGTAACGGCAAATCAGATTATCGAAAATCCGTCGGCTTATGTCGGCAAAACGGTAACGGTGAGCGGTGATGTCGAAGAAGTTCACGGTCCGCGGGCGTTTAATATGGACAGCGGCGCGAGCGTCGGCGAACTGCTCGTTGTCGGGCGCGAACCGTTTCCGAACTTAGCGGACGCGAACAATCGTGCTTACGTCATCAACGACGTGGCGACCGTCACGGGCGTGATTCGGATGCTTGACGGTGCCAAGATAAAAGATGAAATCGGTTGGGACTTAGACCCGAATTTGTTATCTACCTATAACGGTAAACCCGTTTTGGTCGTCACGAAAGCGGCATTCCGTCCCGGTAAAGGCGGCGCAGCCACAACCACCGTTCCGAACGCCGATCAATCGAAAATGGATGCAAGCGGCAACCGGACGGACGACGGCAAAATGATGTCTGAAGTCAACGACGGCAAAATGAACGATGGCAAAATGATGTCTGAAGTCAACGACGGCAAAATGATATCCGGCGATAAACTGACCGATGTGAGCGTTTGGGGTTCGACGGCGGACAAAACTACGCTGGTCGGCAAAAATGCCGAATTTTCAAATTTGAAGGTTGTCCGCATCGTCGGACCGCGAACATTTACGGTTGATTCGGGCAAGGGTGAAATCTACGTGATGCTCGACGACAATTCGGCGAAGCAAGTCGGCACACAGGGAAAAATTGACATCGGCGATAAGGTGAATTTAACCGGCGAGTTTCAACGGTTGAATATGGAAGAAATAAAAGACACTGCCGATGACCGTTTTCGTCCGCTGACCGCTACCGAACGAGAATTCATGCAAAAAACGCCGGTTTATTTCAACGTCAGCAACGTCGGAAATGTAAAATAAATGAACAATGGGAAAAAGGCGCGGGTCAATGATTCGCGTCTTCATAACACTGTGAAAACACAGTAAAGAAAAAGGAAAAAGGAAAATACAATTATGGAAAACACAACAAACAACAAATTTACGGTTGTCGGATTATTCAAAACAAAAGATGCCGCAGAGTGCGCCTATGACGCGCTCGACAAACGCGGTTATGACAAAGACGCGACCGACGTAATGATGAGCGATCAAACGCGCGACAAATACTATTCGGGCGCACACGCCGCCGATACGGAACTCGGCTCAAAAGCCGCCGAAGGAACGGGTGTCGGCGCGGCGGTCGGCGGCACAATCGGCGCGGTCATCGCGGCGGTTGCGGCAATCGGAACGAGCGTCGTTCTGCCGGGATTGGGTTTGATTGTCGCCGGTCCTGTTTTGGCGGCATTAGCCGGCGGCGGCATCGGCGGACTGACGGGCGGATTAGTCGGCGCATTGGTCGGTTCGGGCATTCCTGAAGAACACGCTGAAGTTTATGAAACCGGCATCAAATCCGGCGGAATCGTTTTGCGGGCATACCCGAAAAATGCCGAAGATGCCGCGTTTATCGAAAGTAAGTGGAAAGCCTGCGGCGGCGAACAAATTTTCTCGAACGCCGCGCAGCAGACGACGACAACTGCGCGACCGGTGGCGAACACGATGCAGCAGCGCGATACAAGCACGGGCGGTGTCGCCATTCCGGTCATCGAAGAAGAACTCAATGTCGGCAAACGCACCGTTGAAAGCGGCGGCGTGAATGTCAGCACCAAAGTTACGGAACGCCCGGTTGAAGAAACCGTCAGTTTGCGTGATGAAACCGTCACCGTTGATCGTCGTCCGGTCAACCGCGATGTTACGGACGCGGATTTTGATGCGGTCAAAGCCGGAAATTTTACCGTTACCGAACGCGACGAACGAGCGGTCGTCGGCAAAACGGCTCGCGTCGTCGAAGAAGTCGTCATCGGCAAAAACGTCACCGAACACACTGAAACGATCAAAGATACGGTCAAACGCACCGATGTTGATGTCGAAAATTTGTCCGATGATCTGAAAAATAGAGGCAAGTAAAAAATTATGCAGTGGAAGTATGTAAAATATACTGCCCTCGGCATAATCGTCATACTGTTGCTTTTACTGATATGGGGCGTGGTCATCGAACCGCGCCTCGTTGATTTTAAAGCGGAAACGGCGGTTATTCCGAATTTACCGACGGCTTGGGAAAACAAGCGCGTCGCACTGATCGCCGATATGCAAATCGGGATGTGGCTCGGCAACGAAGGCACGGTGACGAAAATCGTCAATCGCATCATCGAAGAACATCCTGCCGCCGTTTTGATTGCCGGAGATTTTGTTTATAAACCGACGGACGAAGACGAAACGGACGAGGTAGAACGCGAAGACGTAAAAGATTTTATGAGTGAAGTCAATAAATCCGTCGCGCTTATAAGACCTTTAGTCAAAGCGGGAATTCCGACTTACGCCGTTCTCGGCAATCACGATTACGGAATGAATCATCCTGATTCGGCGAAAAATGACCATCTGGCAAACGCTGTGCGCCAGACGCTCGCGCAAGCCGGCGTACGCGTTCTCGAAAACGAGGCTGTGCCGCTCGTTTTGTCAGATGAAAATAAGCCGACTCTTTATCTTGCCGGCATCGGTTCGCTTTATGCTAATGATGCTGAAACGGAACGTGCTTTATCGCAAGTTCCCGAAAACGAAGCACGAATAATTTTTATGCACAACCCGGATTCATTCGCTGAATTTCCAGCAAATGCCGCGCCGCTCGCGCTTGCCGGACACACCCACGGCGGACAGATTCGCATTCCATTTACAGAAAACTGGTCGTGGATGTCGCTCGTCAGCGAAGAAAAAATCAAAGCCGACGGCTGGATAGATAATTTCGGTCAAACCGGCAATCGTCTTTACGTCAATCGCGGCATCGGTTTCAGCACTTTTCCCGTCCGCATCAACTGCCGACCCGAATTGACAGTTTTTACTTTGCGGCGCGGGAATGGTTAAAAACGGCAAAGTAAGCACACAAGCAAAAATTACAAGACAAACTGAAGGAGCGAACTTAACACTTTCCAAAATTCTGAGAAACCTTTGCTTGACGAAATAGAAACATGTTTTTTAATAATTGGTTCAATTTACTGAGCGTCCTGATCGTCGGCGTTCTGGCGTATACCGCTCTGATAATTTTGCTGCGCTTTTCCGGCAAACGAACTTTGTCGAAATGGAACGCCTTTGATTTTGTCGTGACTATCGCGCTCGGCTCAATTCTGGCATCCGTTACTCTGTCAAAAGATGTCCCCTTAACCGAAGGCATCTCAGCATTCTTGCTGCTGGTTTCACTGCAATTTATTATCACGACGCTTTCGGTCCGATTCGATTTCATTAAAAATATTATTAAAGCCAAACCGACACTACTGCTCGACAAGGGAGAGTATTTGACCGATGCTCTGCGCCGCCAGCGCGTTGACGAATTGGAAGTTCGCGCGGCAATTCGCTCCGCAGGCTTCGCGGCAATCGAAGAGATTGAAGCCGTCGTATTGGAAACCGACGGCACATTCAGCGTCATTAAAAAATCGGCGGATGGTTCTCGCTCGGCTCTCAAAGACGTAACCGATGAATAAAAGTACTCAGATTAAAAATTAAGGTAAAAGGAAAAATCCGTGAAGCGCGTCCGTGGGTAATTTGGATGGGGCGCGTCGGTTTTGCGGCATTGGGCGTGGTACATTTGCTGATCGGGATTTTGGCGGTAATGTCGGTCGTCGGAATCGGTTCGGCACAGGGAGCGCGGGGTGCATTGCGTGAAATCATCAGGCTTCCGTTCGGGCAGTTTTTGCTCGTCGCCGTCGCCGCCGGACTTGTTTGTTATGCTCTTTGGCGTTTTATTCAGTCATTTATGGACACGGACGCGAAGGGTTCGAATGCCAAAGGCTTTGCCGTGCGTATCGGTTTTGCCGTCATCGGCGTAATTTATCTCGGTCTTTCATTTTCTGCTGTAAAACTCTTTCTCGGAGCGCAGGATAAAAATGATGTGTGGGCGCAAAGTTGGACGGCGTGGATGCTCGCGCAACCGTTCGGGAACTGGC
Source organism: Pyrinomonadales bacterium (assembly GCA_038235165.1). GTDB lineage: Bacteria > Acidobacteriota > Blastocatellia > Pyrinomonadales > Pyrinomonadaceae. Next base: position 11,352 of record JBBSUG010000062.1, on the reverse strand, counting down.
TCGTCGGTTTGGCAGCAGCGATTGCGGTAATTGTCGGAATTGTTCATTTTTATATCACCTGCAAAACTAAATTTCGGGAAAATTGGAAATTGGCGGAAATGAGCGAAAGTCAAGAGAAATGGGGAACTTTTTTCGGCATCGTCGGCTTTATCGCCCGCAGCGTTGTCTTTTGCATCATCGGTTTTTTTCTCGCCTATGCCGCGTGGCAGTCAAATGCCGGACGAGTCCGCGATTTCGGCAGTGCGCTATCAGCTCTCGAACAACAGCCTTACGGAGTTTGGCTGCTCGGCATCATCGCCATCGGACTTTTTTCCTACGGAATTTTTATATTTTTTCAAGTAAGATTTCGGCAAATTCTCTCTTTCACGCGTTCTGATTGTCGCTCCCTGCGCCGATAGTAATTAAAACCAACTCTCTTTTTTACGCTTGCCATACTATACGAAATGAGCTACTTTCTTAAAGTAATTAAGATTGCAAACCGCTGTTTTAACAGCGTCAAAGCGGTCATTATTAAAGTGGTAGAAGGTTGGAATGACGAAAAACGACAATAATTCAGAAATAGATGTAACTGATTTGATCTCACAAATTCAAGCGGCAAAACTGCGAGAAACATCGCAGGCGGCGATCAGCGATCTAATCAAACGCAACCGGTTGCGAATTTACACTATTGCCGGGAAAAAGTTTCTCAGCCGCCGCGAAGTTTTGGCGTTTGAAGGGCAGCAGGGCAGAAAAATCAGGACATCGGAGAAATAAAACTTATGCAAAAAATAATCGCCGTCGCTAATCAAAAGGGCGGTGTCGGCAAAACGACGACCGCTGCTTCCCTGTCTGCGGAAATGGCAATTTCCGGCTATCGGACGCTGCTAATTGATGCTGACCCGCAAGCCAATGCGACTAAAACATTTCTGCGCGACGACAAAGTTAAAACGTCGCTGGCGGAAGTTTTAATCAGTTCGCCGAATCAACAGTCTGCCTCAATTGTAGATAAGCGGCTGACGACCGAACTGGAGGGTTTAGATATTGTTCCGGCGACAATCACGCTGGCGAACTTTGACCGCGAACCGCCGCTTTCAATCAAGAAACTGCGGATGGTTTTAAAAGATGTCGTTGACGAATATGATTTTGCCATCATTGATACGCCGCCGAATTTCGGTTTGCTGTTGTCAGCCGCCCTGATCGCCTCCGATTACGTGCTAATTCCCGTCCAAGCGGCTCCGTTCGCATTATCCGGGCTGGGTGACTTATTGACGGTCATCGAGGACTCCAAGCAGCTTAACGAAAAACTGGAGATTCTAGGCGCGGTCTGTACCAGATACGATGCCCGGACGAAGATTTCCAAAGGTAGCTATTCAAAACTGCTGGAGTTGTCGAAAGAACGTAATTTCTTTGTTTTCGACACGATTATCAATCAGGACACCAAACTGGAAGCCGCACCCGGTGTTAATCAACCGATTCAGCTTTTCGCGCCGGAGTCTCGCGGCGCGGACGAATACGAAAAACTAAACCTTGAAATTCTCGACCGGCTGCAAATGTCAGAAGGTAGAATCAATCTCAAACTGGTAGGAGAGCGAAAAGCATCGTGATAAAAAAACAGAAGAAAGAAAAGCGGGTGTTGCCGGTGCGGTCTTCCGGCGAAAACATTATCAAGCCGGACGACAGACCGTCAAAAGTCTTATTCGACAAAGTTGTCGCCGCCGAAAAAAATGATTTTGATTTACTTCCCACCAGCAGTCATCACCTACCATTAGCTTCTTCTGGTAAAGAAACAAACATATCTCCAAAACGCGATTATACGAAAGTCGCCAACTCAATTGCTCGGGACGCCGTGCCGTCCGGCTTATTCAAAGGGACCAGTAAAAACACCTACGACGTTTTATATTTGCGAACGCGCGGCGCAGTAGTTCCGAGAAGAATTATTAAAGCGGTTCAAAGTGATCTTTTAGTATGGGCGAACATCAGTCACAATACTTTGCGGGCGCATCTGAAACATTTGCAAACGGTAGGACTTCTGAAAATCCATTATAATCTGGGCGACAATAAAGGTGCTGAATATGAATTATTTCTACCGGAAGAAATAAATTTGGAGCATCTTAACCCTCCTACCACCACCCCCTACCACCACCCCCTACCACCTCCTCCCTCCAACCAGAATTTGGTTGGAGGGAGGAGCCAGAATCTGTTGGGAGGTGGGGGGGGGTTAATGCTTGAAAACATTGAACAAACAAACGATTACAAGACTTCTTTAAAGACAAGAGGGAAAAATGATGATGAACTGGCGCGCAAAATCAGCGCGAAGTTGCGCGAAACGCACGGCAGGGAATTGAGTGAGAAGGAGAAAAGCAAAATCAATCTGATCGAGGATGCCGTCGCTCAAATGATAGGCGCGGGATTTGAGAAAGCAGCGACAATTTCAGACGCAATCAATTTTGCACTCGAACACTTAAATCGCCTGCATGCCAAACCACCGGCAACGGAAAAACTTCCGCCGCGAAAAAAAGACGAAGTCGGAAAACACGACTTTGACCGGATGGCGGAACTAGCCGTCTGGCGGGATTTGTTAGGGGACGGCGGGGCGGTGAAAGATTTTGAGCAATACCGGGCGAATTATGCGGTCGAGGACTGGCAGTGGTTGATGAACGAGATAGCCAAGTAAATTTTGCCGGAGAAGGAGACTTTTGGTTGTCCGGCAGGCGCAGGTTGGTGCCGATAAATTGAACCGGATGCAGCATAGCAGGCGATAGATTGTCGCAAAGCCCGCGTCTGATAAGAAACAAAAGCAAACTCCAACATAACTGAGATTAAGCAGACAATTCTGACATAATTGGTGTTAGTCGAGGCAATCATTATTTGTAAGTAAAATGTAAGTAAAAGCCAGTCAATAAAAAATACTTCGAGTGAGGACACGGCAGGGAGTAGGGCAGTCGGGTCGAGTTGTGCCGTGCCGTTGTATTGTAGCAGCAGTTATTTGAAGAATTCCTGCTTCATTTCGATCTTATCGTGTATGCAAAAAGAGCAAATGCGAGAGCGAAAAGAGTGCGAGAACAGCTTTGGTTCTATCTAGGTTTGACCTACAGACCGCGTCCGATAACACCAAACAAACAAAGCGGGCAAAGGGATAAAGCGGTGGTAAGAATACCCTCAACACCCCTATTTTACAGCATAATTTCACAATTTACCACTAAAAAATAATTCTCGCCTGATAGGTTTAATATTAGTTTAAATAAGAGGTTAAGAAGGATAGGGCGCGAAAAAAATCGGTAAGTCGTTTGGTTTCAGTAAATTTTGAGACACATATATACGTCTTAACTTGCAATGTGAATATCAAAACAAAATGATTTTATTGCTTCGCGGATTCAGAGCAACGTATTCAGTTAGCTTAATAGACTCTAAAAAAATATATTTACCTTTGAAAAATTATATTTTGGCTATCCTAAGATTATAATTCCTTTCAGCGTAATACAAATAACCTTAGCGTTCACAGTGGTTTCTGCTTCAATTATCATCAATATAAGAAATTCTCTTATCGCGCAGACAAGTTTATACAAACTTATTTGAAATTGTGGATAATGTAAACTTCCCTTTCGAGTTCTGCGCTTCTTCAGCTTTACTGAAAAATTCCTTTTGTTTAGTCCTTAATTTTTGAATGAAAATCTTATTTCTCCTCTTTTCTCTCCGCATCATTATTTTCTATTATCCGAAAGTTCAACGTATGGCTTAAGTCCGCGATTCTTAAAAACTCTGTCGAGTCCTTCGACCAAATAATCATGCATTTTTTTTCGCTCTTCAAACGCAAGCTGCCTCAGCTGTTCGTGAACCGCCGGCGGCAAGTAAACCGTTTGTTTGACGATTTCGCTTTTTAACTTAACTGTCGCAGTAGTAGATGGACGCTCATTAGGTTGCCTGTCAAGTGATCTGGTTTTGGATTTTTCGATTACTTCCGAAGTGACCTCCAAATTTGTTTCCGGTTCTTTTTCGAGCGATTCAGGGTGTCCTTTCTCTGCTCCCGCAAAAAGCGAATCAAGCGATGTTCTTTTCTTTGCCATAATTAATTTTTCCTATCTTTTTTTGCATCCAGTTCCAAAGCTCTTGAATCTCCCGAGCCGCCTTCCCTTCTCCGTCAAATTCCGTAACTCCGAGACCAGCTCCCTGCGCGTCTTGGTAAGCGGCACGTGAGACGATTGGAATCGGGCAAACCGTCCCCAATACGCTTAGTCCGCGTTCAGCTTCTCTTATGCGGAAAGAGCGCGGCGGCGTTTGAGTCAAAACGAAAAAGGCGGGCTTTCCTAGTCGCCGAATAATATCAACCGTCGGCGGTGTCGCTTTCATATCAGCCGGACTCGGACGGCACGGAACCACGCAGAAATCCGCCAGTCTGATTGCGACAGCTTGCGCCGGTTCGTCGCGCCCGGGCGTGTCGATAATCACGTAATCGAATTTCTGCGCCTGAGCTAACTCAATTGCCTTTTCAAGCTCTTTCGCTTCAATTTTAATAAGGTGCGGGTTCTCCGAATCTCGGTCTTGATACCAACTCTCGGCAGTTCCCTGCCGATCCATATCAATGATTAATACTTTTTTGTTTTTGCTGGCGGCGACGACCGAGCAATTTATCGCCAAAGTTGTTTTGCCGCTGCCGCCTTTTTGTGTTACAAAACTAATAACTTGCATACAGGTATAGTGTTATACCATCAAAATGGCACAATGGCAAAATAGTATAACGATTAAATGGTGTAGTGGTGTAGTGGTGTAGCGGTGTAGTTTTATACCTTTATACCTTTATACAATTAAAAAATATAACGGTATCTTCTAGACATCGGTTTGTTTGATTATATGAAATCTAAAGACGGAAAAAAGGAGTTAATAACTTCGCAAAAAAATAATAAGACAAAAACAACAGCAGAAGAGTTGCAGCAATTGCCTAGAAAGTTAGTGTATATCGAAGACAAAATGCCTGATTCCGAATCTGAAGATTTTTATGCCAAAGAAGTTTTTCGCCCCGGGCAGAGCCAAATGAGTCCCAGAGAAAATGCTGAAAAATTAAGGTTAATGGATGAAATACTAGGAGAGAATATGACTCTTCGCGGCGGGGAATCAAAAAGCAATAAATTATATAGATTAGCCTATACTTTCAACGATTTGCTGGAAGGAATAATAATTACTGAAGAAAATTTCAAGGTTCAATTAAGACAGGTTAATAAACACGAACTCTCTCAAATAATAGAAGAAGAGGGAGAAAACTGCATTTATGCAGAGAGCGAAGGGGAATTTTACGTGTGGAAATTTGTCGCCGACCAGTCTGGGAAAAAAGTTTCCAAAGCGCGGCAATCAAAAAAGTTAAAAGAAAGAAAGAAAAAATTTCTCGAATTCCAAAATGACGAGCCGGTTCATATGAGTTTGTTTCGATTGCTCGAAAAGGAAAAGGATTACTCGCATACAATAGAACTATATGATTTTATACCGAAATACGTGTGGGGAAAGAGTAAGCGCATCGAAGGAAAGTTTTTAGAACCAATTACACGCGATTTTGTTTGCAAAGGAATCGCTTATAAAGTAGTTTTACTGCCGGCGAGAATTCAAACCGAAACCGGCGATTATATGGACTATTTTCCGGGCAAAAGAGAAGAACTGGTCGAAGACGCGCTCAGAAAAATAATGTCCGACGTTCAAGGCGTATTTCTCGATGATGCTGCAGGCACAACATTTACTCTTTATCAGTTGCAAAACGAGCTTAAAAACCGTAAACACAGCTATAATTACAACCAGCTAAAGCAATCGCTCGAAATACTGGCAAAAACCGATATTGAGCTTATGTCAGAAGACAATGATACGAAAATAATTTTTCGGGCGATTGAGACGCTCGGATTAAGCGGAAAAGATGGAGAAACGCAAACTTTCGTCAGATTCTCTCCGCTCGTTACCCAAAGTATCAGAAAGGGAACATTCCGGTTGATTAACTATGAGAAAATAATGTCATATAAAACGACAATCCCCCGCCAGCTTCACAAACGTATGTCGCACTTTTACACGCAGGCGAGCTTAACGGAAAAGTATAATATTCTTCTTTCAACAATTATCAGGGACTTCGGTTTGACCAGATACACGCAGCTCAGAAACAACTTGGCAGAGGTCGAAAAGGCAATTGACGAGCTAAAAGAGAAGAATGTGATTATTAACTGCACAATTGATAAAGTTTTTGATGTTAACCCAAAAACGAAACTCAATGACGTAAAATTTACGTTTCAGCCGCATCCGTTTTTTGTCGATGAGATAAAAAAAGCCAATCATAAAATTAATATAATCAAAGAAAAACTGGTTAAAATAGACTCTAAGCAAATATGAACATCTAGTTTTGATTGTGAGTAGTATCTAGTTTTGATTGTGAGCAGTATCTAGTTCTGATTGTGAGTAGAACTTTTGGTGAACATTTATCCACAGATTTGAATTGTAAATTGCCTAGTTCTGATTGTGAGACTACCTAGTTCTGATTGTGAGTGTGCAAAAAAATATCTAGTTCTGATTGTGAGACTATCTAGTTTTGATTGTGAGTTGGAAAATGGTAGAGGATTCTGGTAAGAATTCTACACATTTTTGAGCTTAAATACGGGATAAATTCTAGTTCTGACTGTGAGTGCAGGTGCGGTAATGAGTTGACGAATATACCTTTAGCGAATTTTTCGACTAATCAACCTTCTTAACCTTTTATTTAAACTAATATTAACCACATCAATGAGACTGTTATCGGACGCAAAAAAACCGTGCGATGAAAGTTTGGTTTTAAGCCGATAAATCAGATAGAACCTTAATCGGACTTTGGAGTTTCTAAAGGAAAAAATTTATGACTGTTGCACTTACGCTTAAATTAACAGAGTCAGCGGCGAGAAAACTCGGTAGCGACAATAAAATGAATTTTCGAGCGCCTATTTAATATCCTTGCACTCTCAGAGGCTTTGATGAACTATCCGGCGAGAATATTAAAAACGGATTCTACTGATTCTAAGGTTAAAAAGAAAACTTCGCTCAGAAAAGATTTATAGTGGTATAAATTGTGCCGTAACACACACAAATTTCCAAATTATCTCAGTCAGACCGCACTTTTCCGTTTGCAAATATGTTACATTAAAAAACTGTTTCTACTCAAAATTTTACCGCTCAATTTATCAAGATGAGTTATCGCCAAATTCTCGCCGAACGGTTGATTCATATTCTTTTCAGGTTGGTGCGCCGTCCGCACACGCGGCAGGAGTTGGCACGTGAATTCGGCGTGAACGGTAAAACCATCCGCCGCGACCTCGATGCTTTATCGCTCGAATATCCGATTGAAGACCGAAAGATCGGCAGAGATGTGTACTATCAATTCGCCGAAGATTTCAAGTTTGATTTCCCCAAAATCGAAATCGAAGAACTCGCCGTGCTGCTGCTCGCGCAAAAATCAATCGCCGGCATCGGCATTACGGCGGGTGATTCGTTCTACGCGGCAAAAGCTGATTCGCTGCTGGACAAAATCCGCCGCTCACTGCCTCGTTCGATCAAGGAAAAATTAGACGCGCTCTCAGCCGTTTACGGTTCGGCAGCCGTCCCGTCAAAAGATTTCTCCCGTCACGCAGCGACGATTGACCGGCTCGCTTCCTGTGCCGTGCGCGGCAGGAAAGTTGAAATTCGCTATCACGGATTAAACAGCGATAAGCTGGAATCGCGCGTCGTTGCCCCGTATGCCGTCTATTTCGACCCGGACGGTGCGACACTCAAACTGGTCGCCTTCGACGCGCTTAAAAACCGCCTGAGCGTTTTTTCGGTTGACCGCATCGTCAATTTCAAAGAACTGGATTCTACATTCGTACGCCCCGCCGACTTTAATCTCACGGATTATCTCAATGAGAATTGTTTCAACGGCATTCACGGCACACCCGTCACCGTCCGTCTGAAAGCCTCCGGCATCACGGCGCGCATCTTCGCCGAGCGGCAGTTTCACCCGTCGCAGAAGATCATCGAGCGCAAACAGCGGCGCGGCGCATCGCCGGAAACCGTCACGATTGAAATGCGCGTCGCGTCGGGACGCGGGCTGATTCGATTCGTTCTGAGTCATCTGCCGCACGTCGAAGTCCTCGCACCGCCGGAACTGAAGAGGGAAGTCAAGCGGATTTTGGAAGAGTCACTTAAAAAATTTTAGATAATTTTTCCGATTCGGGACAAACTTGTCCATTATCAAGGCGTAGAATAATTTCAAACTTTCGGAATTTCTTAAACCGCAGCGTCTTTTGGAAGATAATTTATGCGACTTCATTTCACCTTATCGCCGAACCGCGAACCCGTGTCTTTCGCCTACCAGCACAAACTGACCGGCGTGTTTCACAAATGGCTTCAAAACAACGACCTGCACGATAAAATCAGTCTCTATTCGCTCGCGTGGTTAGGCGGCAGTAAGCGAGTCCGCAACAAATTGGAATTCCCGAACGGCGCGAAATGGTTCGTCAGTTTTTACGAAGATCAGTATGCCGAAAAATTGGTCGGCGGCGCGTTAAAAGACCCGGAACTATTCGGCGGAATGTCTGTGACCAAAATCGAACAGCAGACCACGCCCGATTTCGGCGCGAAATACACCTTCAAAGTCGCCAGTCCCGTTTTTGTCAAAGGCAAAACTCCGGCAAACGGCAAACCGCCGCATCATTACCTGTTCAACGAACCGGAAGCCGACGCAATAATGACCGCGACTTTAGTTCACAAAATGGATGCCGCCAACCGCGCCGCGAACGAAACGATATTCACCGAAGCGGACAAACAAATCAAAGTCGGCTTCGACCGCGAATATCAAAACCCGAAAATAAAACTCGTTCGCATCAAGGAAATAGACCTCAAGGCGAGCGTCTGCCCGATTATTGTTGAAGGCACGCCCAAAGCCGTCCAATTCGCGTGGAACGTCGGCGTAGGCAACGGCACGGGAAGTTGTTTCGGAAGTTTGAAAAGTTAAATGTAATTATTACAAAAATTAAATCTTATTTATTTTTAATTCTAAAAAGGTTTGTTTTGAATTTGAAAAATAATTTGTTGTCTGATAATTTATTTTTGTTAGTTAATCTTATTACGGTATTTTTAATTGGACTCTTTGAGAGATTGAAACTAATAAGATTATCTGGAAAATAAAAACGACAGCAGCGAAAAGAGATTTGGTAGTCAGTTTCATTGCTGTCGTCCTGAATGTGGGGACGTTTACGGCAAAAAAACTGGTTTCCGACCTAGTAAATGCGGGTTCGATACCCGCCGTCTCCACTTTTTCGATTATAGCTTTTTATAAAAGCAAAGACAATTAACATTGACACTCTGCCATCTAAATCGAAGCGATTATAGATGGAGATTCTAAAGACACGCTTTCGGTATTCCGATACGTTGCGTCTTTACGGGTTTGACCAGCCCGACTAAGTATTACTTTTGCGCTGACAATATCACGATGATTAGAGTAACCACATTTCAAACAATTATGTTGCCTTTGGGCAAGAGTTTTTTCGACTCTTGCGCCGCAAATACAGGTTTGACTTGTGCCGTTCGGATTGACTTTTATCAGTTGTCTGCCAGCGTTTTCAGCTTTGTAAGTCAACTTTTGAAAAAAGTTATTCCAAGCGACATCGTGAATTTGTTTCGCCAAAATTCCTTTGCTCATTCCGAGAATGTTCAAGTTTTCGATGGCGATAAGGTCAAATTCTTTGACAAGGCGCGTCGAAAGTTTGTGAGCAAAATCGTTTCTTTGATTCTTGATTTTTTCGTGAATCTTTCGCAGTTGATTAACTGCTTTACGTCTTTGATTCGAGCCTTTCTTGCGGCGCGAAACTTTGCGCTGTGCAACTCGCAATTTCTTTTGAGAACTTTCAAAGTATTTGAAATTCTCAATTTGTTCACCATTGGAAAGCGTCATAAACGATTCGATTCCCGCATCAATTCCGATTTGTTTGCCTGTTTTCGGCAAAATTTCTTTAGCGGTTTCAACGGTGAAAATCGCAAACCAACCGGAAACTTCGCGCTTGATTGTCAAAGTTTTCACCTTTCCAGCCATCGCTTGAGAGAGATGAATTTTGACCTTTCCGATTTTCGAGAGATACAAACTATTCCCGTCCAGACGAAAGCCGCCCGTTGCCTGCGGAAACGTAAAAGAATCGTATCTGTTTGCGCCTTTGAAGCGCGGAAAACCGGCTTTTTCTTTTCGTTTGACGCGCCCGAAAAAAGCGGCAAAAGTTTTGTCCAGACGTTTCAAAGCGTCTTGCAAAACCTGCGAATAAACGTCTTTCAAATCGGTGCGAATCTTTTTGATTTCGGGCAGTTGATTTTGTTGGTCTTGATAGGAAACGGAAATTTGATTTATCCGGTAAGCGTCAATTCGTTCACGCAAGCCGGAATTGTAGAGTTCACGGCAAAGGTTTAGATGTTGCTCAAACTTTTGAACAATAACTTTTGACGGTCTGCGAATTTTGAATTTATACGCTTTCATTCGTTCTTTGAAAATTTCGGTCTTTCTATCCTTCGATTTGATTTTGTAATTTTTTGATATGTCTGACTTCCAAAGCCTCCAACACAAAATCCATATATTTCGGGATAGTTATCAAACCCGTTTCATAACGGGAAATTGTAGTTGCCGTTACGCCGATTGTTTCCGCAAAATCGGCTTGCGTTAATCCTATATTTTCCCGTCTTTGTTTTAATGTTTCTTTTTCCATACTTTGAACACTATACACAATGTAAAAAATAAATGCAAATATGTCTAGTTATCTTACACTTTGTATTGACAATCTTACACAGTGTATAGTAAGATAGTTATAGATTGAAATTTCAATCAAACCAACTTAGTAAGGAAAAAAGAAATGAATTTACAAGAAACGCACATTTTAAGAAAACTGGATAATAAAGTCGAATTAGACGGTGAAGGTATAATCGGAACGCAATACGGTAATATCACGGTTCGCAAAGTTGCCGAAAATACTTATTTTGCAGTTTTACACGCATCAAGTTTTGAATTGACTTTTTCTAACGGAACGGCTTCAACTGCATTTCTCAAACTTGCTGAAAAAATCAAAGCAAATAATTGTGAGGTGAAGAATGCACAAAACTGATTTGAACAGCCTTCATCACTGCGTTTTCAATCTGAATTACCACTTGGTTTTCGTCACCAAATATCGCCGCAAGGCAATCAGTAATCAGATACTTGAAAGACTGAAAGAGATATTTACTTTGACCGTTGCCAAGTGGGAATGTGAGTTAGTCGAATTTAACGGCGAATCCGACCACGTTCATTTGTTGCTGTCGTTGAATCCGAAAGTCTGTTTATCGTCTTTCGTGAATAATTTGAAAACTGTTTCATCGCGGCTTATTCGC
>JBBSUG010000061.1:0-20117 GCA_038235165.1 Pyrinomonadales bacterium | reverse complement strand
CAAAATATCGAGAAAAAATGGACAATGCCCATTCAGAACTGGAGTTTGGCGATGAATCAAATGGCAATCATTTTTGAAGGACGGCTCCCAATTGCCGGACTGACAGAAAACTCAATTACACAAAATATCTGACACCCTCTAGTTTGGGTTAAACAAAACGCATATAATCCGAGATGCAAATGTGCCTTTTGTGCTTGCACCGAATTGGCGCGACATTTGCCCCATCCGAATTCTTGTTTGAGCAGGCGAAAGACTTCTTCAATTTGTTGGCGCATCGGATAAATTCGCTTCACTTGGGCAGAAGTCAACTCTAAATTATTCGTTAGCAAGAATCTTTCGCCGTCTTTGACGATCAATATCTCGTGGTTGATTTTCTTCAAGTTTCCCGTTTTTCTGCCGCACGTGATGCCGAAATGTTTGATCAATTCGCACGCCGTTAAAAAGTCTGTTCTTCTTGACTCGCGTGATATATTGCCAACCACATAACTCCAGCAAATTCAATAAACTCTCGCCCGCATACCAAGCGTCAAATAAGACATACATTGGAGTTACGCCTCGACGACGCGACTCCCAAAGCATTTCTTCAGCGAGTTTTAACTTCGATTTTCCGCCTTTCTGCCAAATCCGCAACCCCAGCGGAATGCGCCGCTTGCCATCTGTCCAAATCAATAAAACAATATTCGTCCCCAACACTTTTTTGCCAATTGTCGAATCCCACACAAAAGAAACTCCGGCGAGTTTTTTGCCATATCTTTGCCACATCGTGTCGTCAATGAGCAAGTAACCATCTCTCACCAAATTCATTGCAAACCATTCCCACATCCGTCTTGAATATGGAAACGCCAAATACAAAACGCGGTAAAGTCGGTCGTGTGCCACTTCCACTAAACTTGCCAAACAGACACAACTCATTCGGCTGTTCCGATATATCAAACCAATCAGGTAAAATCTCATTGCAAGCGGTAGTTTTATAACGAAATCGTTCTATAGTAGATTGATTTTATTACTTTTACTACCTCTTGCGTAATATCAGTTTTAATTAGACTTTATTTTAAGAGCCGGATTTTCCCGCTCCAGAGACGCTCGATCTCTAAACCTATTATCGCCGAATAGAAGGTTTGCAAGAAGACTTGCGGGGGAAAACCGGTGAGAAAAAATCTTCCTCAAAATTGCTTTAACCCATTCATTTGGAGTTCCAGTTAACCGCCTTACTTTTACGATTTATCCGAATTCGCTTTTGCAAATTACCCATATGATAATTTGCCGGTCGGGAGATTTCCGGTTCATCTCGATTGTAAAATGCGGGGCAAAAAGAGCAATCTCCGCTGTTTTTTTTCACTGATTTGTGAAAGGGACACGGGGTCAGGTAATTTCCGCCGACGGAGGGCACCTCAAATGTGAAAAAGAAAACGGTTTGACTGGCACCATCAAGAGATTTAACTGCACACTTCGGCAAAGAGTTTCAAGATTGGTTCGGAAAAAGTCTGTCATTTTCAAAAAAGCAAGAAAATCACGAAGGCGTGATGAGATCGTTTATCTGCCGCCACAATAAAATCAGACGGGTTATGTTTCAGACTTAAAGCATTGCCTTTCTAGCACTGACCCCTTTTTTTGCAGCGCGGATGCCCGGGGCAGTTTTCGATTTCATCAGGCAGGTTCAGTTCATTGTCAAGCAGTGTTTCGATACTGATGCCGGCTAATCTGGCATAATAGAGAATTTCGACCTGTGACGGTTCCCGGTTTCCGCTTTCGTATTCCGAGATGCGCGAGCGATTGTTTCCGTTAGTCTCATTGGGATTGATCTTCACCAGTATTTCGCCGTTTCTCAAACCGAGATAATTGCGAATTTTTTGTAACTTATAACTCAAACCGACGTTCGTCGGGTCGCCGGATTGACCGCCGGGTTGGGTATCCGTCAAAATCTCAACCCGCTGAACATCCGGTGGCGTTGGAATCACTGGCAAAATATCAAGGCGGCGCGGCGCAGAAGAAACTGATTTTCTTTTTTCGACTTTAGTCTTCAAACAAAATTCGTCGTCCTTCTGCGCGAACAGGTGCAGACCGATTGGGAGCAGAAGTCGGTAAAAGCAGCGAAAAAACTGCTCGCCGCGAAAAAAGCGAAAGTTCAAGTCAAAAGCTCCAAGTCCTTATAAAGAAAATCCGCAGCCATTTGAAGTAATCTTTTTCCGCTTAAGCCGGAGTTAGTTCAAGAGATAAATTTACTTAAACCACTCATCAATAAAAGCGTTCACTTGTTGATATTTCCGGCAATGTAGAACGACACAAGCACGATCCTTTGCTTTATCCACAATTTGGCAATTAGCAGCCAGATGGCTCTTGATTTAAATATAGCCTCAAGGAGTTGATAAAATGGCGATTGTCTCGGGAAAAACAGAGTCGGCGGTGCCGCAAAGCAAATTTACGGTTGAAAAGTTAATCGGAATAAAAACTGCCGACAATCTAAAATTGGCGAAAAAGGTTGAAGCCGGATTTTCTTTCGACGCTTTTGAAAGGTTGGGGAAAGTGACGGGACTGCCGCTTGAAAGACTTCGCACGGCAGTGAGAATTACGCCGCGAACTTTGACGCGCCGTCGAAAGGAGAAAAAACTCTCGCCGGAAGAATCCGACCGGCTGGTTTCGGTTGCGCGTCTGCTGGCACAAACTTTTGAACTTTTCGAGGGCAACACGGAAGCCGGACTAACCTGGTTTCAAAGTTCGAACCGCGCTTTGGGCGGTCAATCGCCTTTGCAAGCCGCCGCCACGGAAACCGGCACGCGCGAAGTTGAAAACCTGATTGGCAGATTAGAACACGGCGTGTTCACCTAAAAATTCACCTAAAAAAACAAGTGCTGACCGCCTACCGGATTTGCAAAACAAAATATGCCGCGACGATGTTTGACGGCGAAGACGCGTATCGGTTCGGCGGACGCTGGAATTCGCGCGGCACGAGACTGTTTTACACGGCGGGAAATTTGTCGCTGGCGGCACTCGAAATGCTGGTTCATCTCGGCAGCGGGGAGCTTTTATTTTCTTACTCGTTTGCCGCCGTAGAGTTTGATGAAAGTCTGGTTTTGCCGATTGAAGAATTCCAAACTTTGCCGAAAAATTGGAGCGCGTCGCCTCCGCCGCTCGAAATCCAAAGAATCGGCGACGAATGGGTGAGCAGCGAGACTTCAATGGTCTTAAAAGTTCCGACCTCCATTATGCCGGTCGAGTTTAATTATTTAATCAATATTCGACATCCTGAATTTTCTAAAATTAAATTAAGCGAGCCGCAAGACTTTACTTTTGACCGACGACTTTACGAATAAATAACAAATTGAAATTTTTATGCCGATAATATTCAATAACATCGAGCAGTCGCTTTTGCCCGTTCTAAAGGACACGCTGAAAGTTTCAAGCTGCGCTGATTTCTGCGTCGGTTATTTTAATTTGCGCGGGTGGAAATTGCTTGACGCGCTGGTTGATGAATGGCAGGGAAGTGAAAACTGCTGTCGCCTGCTCGTCGGAATGCAGTCCGCGCCGAAAGATGAACTGCGGAAAGCGTTCAGTTTAACCGATAAAGATGCGGTCGTTGATAATGCGACCGTCATCAGATTAAAAAAAAGAATCGCGGAAGATTTCCGGGAACAATTAACTTACGGCACGCCGACGAATGCCGACGAAGCCGCTTTGCGCCGCTTGCGCGATCAACTAAAACTGCGAAAAGTCGTCGTCAAATTATTTCTTCGCCATCATCTTCACGCCAAACTTTATCTGCTGCACCGCGCAGATGCCAACAATCCGACCATCGGCTTCGTCGGCAGCAGCAATCTGACTTTTTCGGGGTTGTCGGGACAGGGAGAATTGAATGTTGACGTTCTCGATCACGACGCCTGCAAAAAAGTTTGACGATCGCTGGAACGATTCTTGGTGTCTGGACATTACGGACGAACTCGCCGAGATTATTGATACGAGTTGGGCGCGGCAAAAAGCCGTTCCGCCATATCAAATTTATTTGAAAATCGCGTATCACCTGTCGCAGGAAGCCCGTGCCGGACTTTCCGAATTCCACATTCCACGCGAATTCGGCAATCGTCTGTTCGAGTTTCAAACCGCCGCCGTCAAAATTGCCGCGCATCATTTAAAATCAAACCGGAAGACGAACTTCGCGTCCTTGTCGCCACCGACGTTTTGAGCGAAGGGCAAAATTTACAGGACGCGCATATCGTCGTCAATTACGATTTGCCGTGGGCGATTGTGCGGCTGATTCAACGCGCCGGACGAGTTGACCGCATCGGGCAAAAAGCGGAAGAAATCATCTGTTATTCGTTTCTGCCGGCTGACGGCATCGAGCGCATTATCAACTTACGCGCTCGTGTTTCTCAAAGGTTGCAGGAAAACGCCGAAGTCGTCGGCTCGGATGAAACTTTCTTTGAAGACCAATCAAAAAGCCGTCCGTTGTTCGATTTGTATCACGAAAAAGCGGGCATTTTGGACGAAGAATCCGACACGGAAGTTGATCTCGCTTCCTACGCCTATCAAATTTGGAAAAACGCGATTGACGCGGACAAATCGCTGGCGAAAAAGATTACCGATTTGCCTAAAGTCAGTTATTCGACCAGACCATTTACGCCGACGAACGGAATGCCGGAAGGCGTTTTGGTCTATTTGCGAACGGCGGAAGGCACGGATAGTCTGGCGTGGATTAACAGGCGAGGCGAGAGCGTTACCGAATCGCAGCTTGCTATTTTGCAAGCCGCCGCGTGTCATCCCGAAACTCAGGCGACCCAAAGAAACGTGCAGCATCACGAACTCGTCGGCAAAGGAGTTACGCATTTAATTCAGGAGGAGAGAACGCTCGGCGGGCAATTAGGCAGAAAATCGGGTGCGCGTTACCGCGTTTATGAACGCCTGAAATTTTATTCGGAAGAAATAAAAGGCACACTTTTCGAGTCGAAAACCTTAAATAAAATGATTGATGAAATCTACCGGTTTCCCCTCAAATCGGCGGCGGTCGAATTATTGAACCGGCGTTTGCGCGAAAAAATCAGCGATTATAATTTGGTCGAATTGGTGATGGCTCTGCGCGAAGACGATGCGCTCTGCATCACGGAAGAGGCGACGACAACTGCACAAGAACCGCAGCTTATTTGTTCGCTCGGACTTTTTCAGGACAAATAAAATGACTAAAAAACTGCAAAAAACAAAATCGGCGACAATGCGGAGTCAAACGACGAACGACGAGAATCTGCTGACGGAAATTCGTTCTTTGATCGAAGAAACCCGCCGCAGTGTGGCGCAAACCGTCAATTCGGCGTTGATGCTGATGAATTGGCATATCGGCAAGCGCATCAACGGTGAAGTTTTGAAAAACAAACGCGCTGAATATGGCAAAGAAATTGTCGCGTCAGTGTCGCAACAATTGACGGCTGATTACGGCAAAGGATTCACCCGTGCAAATCTTTTTAGAATGATGCAGTTTGCCGAAATCTTTCCCGATTTAGAAATTGTCGCGTCACTGACAGCGACAATTGACGTGGACGCATATCGTCGAAATTTTACCGATTAAAGACCAACCAAAACGCGACTTTTACGCTGAAATGTGCCGCATTGAAAGATGGCGCGTTCGCACTTTACGCTCGAAAATTCAGGGAATGCTGTTCGAGCGCACGGCGATCTCGAAAAAGCCGGACGAACTGATTAAAAACGAAATCGCCGAACTCCGCGACGAAGACAAATTAACCGCCGACCTCGTTTTCCGCGACACTTATTTTCTCGATTTTCTCGGTTTGTCCGACGCTTTCAGCGAGAAGGATTTGGGGAACGCGATTTTGCGCGAACTTGAAAACTTTCTGCTCGAACTTGGGCTAGGCTTCGCGTTTGTCGCCCGACAAAAACGCATTACGGTTGACGGCGATGATTTTTATATTGATCTGCTGCTGTATCACCGCAAACTGCGCCGTCTGGTCGTCGTCGAATTAAAGCTCGGAAAATTTATGCCCGCCGATTCCGGGCAGACGGAATTTTATTTGCGCTGGCTCGACAAATACGAGCGCGAACCTTTTGAAGAATCGCCGATTGCCTTAATTTTGTGTTCGGAAAAATCGAACGAACGAGTCGAACTTTTATCACTCGACGAACGCGGCATCAAGGTCGCCGAATATTGGACGGAACTTCCCGACAAAAAAACTCTCGAACGTAAACTTCACGAAGCGGTTCGTCTGGCGCGTGAAACGACGGAAAATCGAGCATCGGAAACAGAGGAAAAATAATAAATGGCAAACGCTCCGCAACTCGTCAAACACCTGCAAAACTTCAATTTTCAAGACCTTTTTCTTGAACTCGGCTGGAGTCAATCGCCCGACAAAATTGAACGGCAATTCGCGGTTGATGGCGAAAATTACACGCGCCGCCAAATCGCGCAACTTTCGGGCGTGGTTGTTTTTGAAATTTTATCGCCCGACGGAAAAATCCCTGAAAAACCTCTTCGGAAAAAAATTCACGCGGAAATCAGTAAATCGTTTCACGAAAACCTTTTGATTTTTCTCGACGAAAACCGTTCGCAAAGTATTTGGCTGTGGGTCAAGCGCGAGAAGGGAAAACAGGAACTACGCGAACACGATTATTTTAAAAATCAGCCGGTTGATTTGATGCTCTCGAAACTCGTGCGGATGAATTTCGAGTTGGAAGATTTTGACGACGAAGGGATTCGCCGCCGATTGTCGTTGTCGCCCGCAAACTGCGCGATTCGCTCAATATTGAAAAAGTTACCAAAAAATTCTTTAACGAATTTCAGCAGGAACACGGGAAAATCCTTGAATTTATTGACGGTATTGATGACGAACGCGACCGCCGCTGGTATGCTTCGGTGATTTTGAATCGTTTGATGTTCATTTACTTTTTACAGGAAAAACGGTTTTTGGATAACGGCAAACCGCGTTATTTGCAAAGCAAACTCGCCGACTCAAAAGAAGGCGGCAAAGATTTATATTTCAAGAAATTTTTGTGGAAACTATTTTTCGTCGGCTTCGCCAAACCCGAAAACGAGCGCGATGCGGAAGATAAAAAACTTTTAGGCGACATTCCGTATTTGAACGGCGGTTTGTTTTTGCCGCATCGCATCGAGATTCTACAAAGATAAAATCCGCATTGCCGACGAAGCGTTTGAAAGTATTTTTAAACTTTTCCAAAGCTATTCGTGGAATCTGGACGACACTCCGGGCGGGAAATCCGACGAAATTAACCCGGACGTTCTCGGTTATATTTTTGAAAAACATATCAACCAAAAAGCGTTCGGCGCGTATTACACCAGACCGGAAATTACGCAGTATTTGTGTGAGCAGACGATTTACAAATTGATTTTGGATCAAGTAAATTCGCTGGCGAAACCACCGGATGGATTAACGCCGAATATGTTTTCTTCGAACGACGGCGGGCTTTTTCTCGAACGCACTTACGATTCGATGGCGGATTTACTGCTTTACTTGGACGAATTTCTGTGCCGCAAATTGTGGTTTAATATCTTGCCGGATTTGAAATTGCTCGATCCGGCGTGCGGTTCGGGCGCGTTTCTCGTCGCCGCGCTGAAAACTCTGCTCAACGTCTATTCCGCCGTGATTGGCAAAATGGAAACGCTCGGCGACAAAGGCTTAAAGGACGAACTCGAAAAAATCCGCACCGCCCATCCGTCAATTAATTACGACATCAAAAAACGGATTATCACGAACAATCTGCACGGCGTGGACATTATGGAAGAGGCGACCGAAATTGCCAAACTGCGGCATTTTATGACGCTCGTGTCCAGCGGTCACCTTAGGGCGGAACTCGAACCGCTGCCGAATATTGATTTTGATATTTTGGTCGGCAACTCCTTGATCGGAATTCTGAATGTCAACGCCGAAGGCTTTGAAAAAGTCGAAGGCAAGAAGCAGGCAAATCTCTTTGACGCGCAAATTTCTAAAAGTTATCAACAGATTCTCGACGACAAAAACAAATCAATCGAGCTTTACAAAAATCATACGTTCAAAGCGGGCGAAGATGGCAGACTTGACCAAAACACGCGCTTGCTGCAACTGCGCGAGCATATTGATAAAATCCGCGCGGATTCTTACGCTAAACTCAACGAATTGCTGCTCGGCGATTTTAATGATTTGAAAATCAAATTTGAGCAGGCGACTTGGGAGGAGAAAAAACAAAAGGAAGGCAAACCCGAAAAACGCGATTTGACCGCCTCTGACATCGATGCTCTGCATCCATTTCATTGGGGATTTGAATTTGACGAAATTCTCAACAAAAAAGGCGGTTTCGATGCGATTATTACAAATCCGCCGTGGGAAATTTTCAAACCTCAGGCGAAGGAGTTTTTCGCTGAACATTCAAATCTCGTCACGAAAAACAAGATGACGATTAAGGAATTTGAAGCGAAAAAAGATGAACTTTTGAGCGATGAGGAAATAAAAGCGGCGTGGCTCGAATATCAAGGTCGTTTTCCTTACGTCAGTTTGTTTTATCGCAACGCGATACAATTTGAAAATCAAATCTCCGTCATCAATGGCAAACGTGCCGGAACGGACATTAATCTTTATAAACTTTTTCTCGAACAATGTTTTAATTTGCTTTGCAAAACAGGGCGTTGCGGAATCATCGTGCAAAGCGTAATTTATACGGATTTAGGCACGAAACAGTTGCGCGAAATGCTTTTTTCGCAAAGTAAAATCAATACTTTATTCGGTTTTCCAACGAAAAGTTTATTTTTGAAAATGTTCATCACGCGCAAAAGTTCTGCATTCTCGTTTTTGAAAAGGGCGGAGAAACGAAAGATTTCCAAGCCGCTTTTCGCATCAATCCGCGTGAAGCCGTCAAATCCGAAAATCTAGAGCGTTTTCTAAATTCGCCAAAAGAGCATATTAAAATTGCGGTTGAATTGGTTAAACGACTTTCGCCGGATTCGCTTTCTGTAATGGAATTTTAAAATCAAACCGATATTTGAATCGCCGAAAAGATGCTGAGTTTCCCTACACTTGGAGAAGATTTTGAAAACAAATGGAATTTGGTTTTGTCGAACGAATTTCATATGACTGGCGACAGCCATTTATTCAAAACTTCAAATGGTGCGGGCAGATTGCCGCTTTACGAAGGCAAAATAATTCATCAATTCACACATCTTTGGGGCGAGCCGAAATACTGGCTTGACGAAAGCGAAGCGCGAAATGTTTTATTAAATTCGAGAATCAAAAACGTCAATCAAATTGCCAAAAAGAATAATCTTGATTGGGAAGATGTAGATAACCAAAAAATCCGACTCGATTACGAAAATTATCGTTTCGCTTTTCGTGATGTTGCGGCTTCGGCAAACGAACGAACAATGATTATGACGGTTTTGCCGCCAAAAGTTGTCCGCACACAATGAATGCGAATCAAGGGTTAAAACAGAGAATGAAGAGAGATGCCGCTAATTTGCCGTAGCAATGAACAATCAATCCTTCTCCAGACCTGATTTTTGAACCGTTTTGAACGTCTGTCTTTTCAATTATCCAATTAAACAAAGACTCGATTGGCTGCCGCACTGATGATACAAAGCGCGACCATAAGCCGCTCTTTCCGACTTCATAGACCTCCGATTTCTTTGCTTTCTTATCCGGGGTGCAGATTGTCACGCCTTTTTCTGCCCACTCGCGTTCGGTCGTTTGGTCTTGACAGGCTTTGTCAGCAAACAAATTCCCGACTGTTTTGCCCTCAAACGCTTGTAGAACCGGCAAATCGTGTTCGCTCGCCTTCGTGAGCGTCAAGATTTCAGGTCTCGGCAAACTTTCATATTGTTTTCTGGCTAAAATATGCATCTTGACCCCGTGATAAAAAATATCTTGGCTGGCACAATAGCCGACATTTGCCTCATCCCGAGCAACTTTGGCTTGCGCTGACCGCAATCTGACCGCCAACATAATCGGCATTGAGTTAATGACACAATCCAGTTGAGCGAAGAACTTATGGTCTTGAGCAAAGTTCGCCATCAACTCGAAAACCAGAACTTTCAAGGACTCGCCCATTTCGTTGAGTCGCCGGTTAAATGCTTGATACGATGGTAAATCAGGAAACCAGTCGTTAAAATGTTGCGAAATATATTTGTGAATCCGCTTTTGATTAAAATGACCTTGAAGATGACCGAATAAATAAACGGTCATCAACTCCTGGTCAGTAAAGTTCGCCTTCCAATTATTGCTTAGTCATTGATATTTCAACATCGGATGTTTATCATAGACGAGGCAAACCCACAGATAAAGTTGAATTAGTTGCAGTTCCATAAACCGCACTTTACAACTTTTTTGTGAGTTTGCTAATTTACTTTTCTACTCTTGATTCGCATTTAAAGTAAATATACCCGTTCTGGAGAAGATTCTGACCGACATCTATTGCGACAGGGAGACGTTTTATTTTTATTCCGGGAACGAAATAGAGGCAATATTTGAAAACGCCGTCAATCGCTGCACGCTCGATTTTTCGCGGCTGCTCGCCTACGCCAGCCGGAGAGGTAAAGAGATAGAAATAAAGGAGTTTTTGACGCGCAAATTCAGCAGCTTAACAGGCGGTATATTAAGATGATAAATTCCGCTTGTTTTGAAAAAGAATGGATCGAAAACTTCCGTCAACAAAAACAGTTCAGCCGCATCAATCCGCCGGTTTTGGAGAAAATGATTCACGCGCTGTATCTGCTGCAAAACCTGAAAAGAGAGTGATTGGAATTTGTTTTCAAAGGCGGCACGAGTCTGATTCTACTGCTGGAGAACGCCAACCGATTTTCAGTCGATATCGATATAGTTCTCAATAAAAAATATGAAAATGATTCAACCCGAAAAGAAATCGAAGATGTTTTAAGTGAAATCAACGCCAATTCAAATTTTCAGGCGTGGACGTTCGACTAAAGAAAAAGCTGCCGGGAAGGCGTTCCCAAAGCACATTACAAACTGGATTATCAGCCGAAATTTGACCCGTCCGGTCATATTCTGCTCGACATCTTATTTAGAAAAAATTATTACCTGAATGTTATTGAAATCCCCGTTCAAGCAAAATGGATCGAATCAGGTGAAATCATAAATGTCTCTGTCCCGGATGTGGATTCGATTACAAGCGATAAACTAACGGCTTTCGCTCCCACTACGACGGGAATTAAATACGGCGCGGAAAAGGAACTGGAAATCATCAAACAGCTTTTCGACGTTGGTAATCTGTTTGAAAAAGTAGATTCCGTCGAGACGGTGGCAAAAAGATTTAACGCGTTTGTCATTGGAGAAATCAGCCATCGAAGTTTAACCGTCGGAGCGCCCGAAGTATTAAACGACATTATCGAAACCGCCAAAATCATCGCTCTCAGAGATCGCAATAAAGATGAGCCGTACAAGTCACATTACAATAAATTACAAAAAGGAATCCGCAACTTTAATAATTTTATAATTTCCGGCAGTTTCAGACCGGATGACGCGGTGACGGCAAGCGCAAAAGCGGCATACTTAGCGGCGAAAATATTAACTGAAGATTATGTCGCTTTAGAAAAATATAACGGTGAAAACATTTCCGGCTTGAACGTCGAAAATACGTAATGGAATTTTTTAAATAGATTGAAAAGACTGCCCGACAAGTCAGCGTTTTTCTATTGGCATAAAACACTTGAGATATTGGGAGTCTAGGATACGGTTTCAAGTTGGATTATTATCGTCGGAGATTTCAGCTGATGATGTTAAGCCGGAGATTTCAGCTGATGATGTTAAGCCGCTCGCCCGGCGGCAGGCTGTTTTAACCTTTACACGCAACCAATCAGAAATTGAAAATACAGACATGGCAATTGCCGGTCAAATTTTTGTTAAAATTATTTTATGAGCAGAAAAAGGCAAAACATTACTCTGCCGGCGGACTTGATTCTCGATATTCGTATCTTTGCCAATGCTAAAATCGTTTACGCGGTGCTTAAAACGTTTCCGACCAATATTGTCAAAGCCGATTCGCCCTCTTCTCTTTCTTCTGCCGCAACTGCGACATCAGTCACGGTAACTCACAGCGCGATTACCCAAAGAAGCGGTTTATTCCGACACACGATGGTCAAATCACTTAACAGGCTTGAAACCGCGGGCGGAATTTTTCAGGAAAGAAGTTTCGGTTCCGCCAATACATACTTTTTTACGGCACCGGTTGTATGAGCAAAA
Source organism: Pyrinomonadales bacterium (assembly GCA_038235165.1). GTDB lineage: Bacteria > Acidobacteriota > Blastocatellia > Pyrinomonadales > Pyrinomonadaceae. The sequence continues at coordinate 7,941 of JBBSUG010000061.1, read as the reverse complement.
ATAAACAGCGGCTAAAACCCCGATATTTAAAAAGTGTGAGAGAAACCGGCTGGCGACGCAAAGCAATTATTTAGCGGCGAAAAACTAAACATAATTCCCAATTGCTTCGATTACAGATTGATAAAAGAGAAATTTTTCTATTGGCTTTACTACTTCATTTGCTGCCAGAGCCGCTCGCCGCCGCCGGTCGATTCAAATCGCCTTGTTTCCGTAATTCTGACAAGATTCTTCTCGCATAAACTGTTAATCGCCATTTTGACTTCCACCTCATCCGGTTCGGCATCGGTGCCGAGCCTGCGGTTAATGATCCAGCTTGCCAGCCCGACGCGTTCACTGCCCGTCGATGCCGCCAGAGCGTCAGGACTGTAACGCGTCGGCAGTTCGGTAATGATGCCGAGCAGTGCGATTGCCAGGTCCGGCAAATTGGATTTTGCAGAAGACTTTCAGCCGGTAACGGATCGGCAACAGTAAGAGTTTCAACCTCTGCCGGTAAGTTATCAGGCGGTAAATCATCGAGCGGCAGCAGATTTTGGATTGAAACAACAGGCGGTTTCAAACGATAGGTGCCGCTGGTTCCGCGCTCTAATTGATTTTCATACAGCAGCAAAGCGGCAAACGGATCAAGAGCGGCGTAATATAATTGCCGGTTATCAAGCGGGCGACGGCTCCAATCGCTCGTTTGCGCCGATTTGTCGAGCCGGAGAGCGAGATAGCGTTTCCGCCTGTGCTTTAAGAGAATATTTCCGCTCTCCCGAGCGGCGGGCGGCGAGCATCGTATCGAAAATTGGGTCAAGGCTGAAATTATAATTTTTTTGGAGACGCGTCACATTGAATCCCGCGTTATTTATAATTTTAACGACAGCGGATTTTTCGAGCGGCAGGCGCAGCGGCTCCGGGTCAAAATCAGCAAGCGCGTCGATGATGAAAACTTTTATTCTCTCCTTGGCACGAAAAGCAACTTGAATCAGGGCAATCCGTTCGCGGTGTCGATTCCACCAATCTGGTCGTTTCGATGTCGGGAGCAAACACGGGAAGCGAAATTAGCTCGTCGCTTAATCGCCGCAACTCATTGGTATCCTTGATTATTTTAAGAGTAAAATCAGGTTTTCCCATTCAGATAAGTTAAATTTCGCGTGTCAAAATTATCCACAAATGAAATTTAAAGAGTGCCGGTTTTTCTCTTAAACCCCGAAAAAAGCCTTTTTTGAATTTAATTTGCAAAAAACAGCTTCCGTATTTGCCCTGCAATCGCTTTTTACGGAACAACTCTCACTTTAGCATCCGCCGAATTTTATCAATTTTACGGTTCAGCCGGAAATTCTAAGTCCCAAATGATCACACGGCGCGTCGGTTAAATCCTGCTCGACACCGAGATATTTCTCGGTAGTCTGAATCGAATCGTGTCCCAAAGACAGTTGAATCTGGTCAATCGGCGACCCGCCTTTATGGGCGAGTTTGGCAAAAGTTCGGCGCAGATCATGCGGCGCGATTCCTTGATTTTGTAATTTCTTAGCGTAACCGGCGACAATATCTCTGATCGCCTGCGGCGTAATAGATTCGCCCATCAGATTATCGCCTCTATTAACCGGGCGGAAGACAAAGCCTTCTTCCAAATGTGCGACCGTTTTCCAGGCATCCACGCAAGTCTGTGCCCATGACGGCATCGGGACGGTTCTCATTTTATCGCGTTTGCCGACAATATCAACCACCGCCCACCGTCCTTCGCGCGGCTCGATATGTGAAAAAGACAAAATCGAGGCTTCGGCGCGGCGCAGTCCGCAGCCGATTGGAATTGCCAAAACAGCACGATCACGCACACCTTTCAAAGTTTTTATGTCGGGAGCATTCAGCCAAATCTGCGCTTCTTCACGGGGCAGCCAATTGTCGGTGCGCCGTCCGCGAAACGGAACGCCTTTGACGGCGCGGATGCCGCCCGCAATTCGTGAATCAATCAAATTGTTATCTTCGGCTTCGGTGGCGAGTTTTCTGATCGCCGAAAGTTTTTGATTGATAGTTGAAGATGAAAGTTTCTGCGCTCTGAGAGTTTTGACATAGCGGTTAATTAGCGATTTATTTAATTCGGGACGATTTTCCGAGGCGTGCCGGAAGAAAAATTCCTGAACATGCCGATGATAAGCGCGACGCGAATTTGCACTCGGCAAGCCGTCAATCACCATCTCGATAATTTTCTTTTCGGCAGCGGTTAATTTCAAATTTACTAAAGCTATGTCGGAATTTTCCATTTGTTAAACAAAATTTTTGAAACAAATATGAAAGACGAACAGATTTTGAGAAAAAAACAAAATCAATTAAAAATTTAACACACGAGTTCTCTTTTGTACATAGCTTTCGATAAACCACATTATCATAAGCTATTTGATAATAAAAATAGACTACATATTTTTATTCAATGTGTAACCTCAAGGTGAAAATTGTTAGAAATATGTCGAATGTTAATATCTTTCCAAACCCCTTTATCAAAATATGCGGTGCGGATTACTAAATGCAAAACAGATTTACAAAAAAAAACCAGCCTGTATTATGTTAAATTTTCAAGAAGATATTTTAAAGTATCGCTTTACAATAGACATGGCAAACGTAAGATAAAACTGATGACGATGAAAACAAAAGATTATTACGAAATTTTAGGTGTCAGCCGCACGGCATCGGAAAACGAGATCAAAAAGGCGTATCGCAAACTTGCCCGAAAACATCATCCCGATCTGAATCCGAATGATGCGGCGGCGGAAGAACGCTTTAAGGAATTGCAGACCGCCAACGAGGTTTTGTCTGATGCCGAAAACCGCAAAAAATATGACAATTATGGCGAAAACTGGCGGCACGCCGAACAGTATGAAGCCGCTGAAGGCGCACAGAAAGCACGGCAAGCCGAATCCCCATTCGGGGCGGGAAATTATCGGCGGACGACAAATGCCAATAAAGGAAATTTCGACTTTAACAATTTCGATTTTAATTTCGGAAATTCGGGTTCGGCGGACGGCGGTATTTTCGACGAATTGTTTAATCGTGCCGGGCGCGGCAGCAATGGCGGACGAACAGCAGAACCGGCTCGCGGACGGGATATTGAAGCGACGCTCGAACTAAATCTTGAAGACGCGAATCGCGGCGGACGGCACACGCTTCAACTGCAAGCCGTCATTGTCTGTCCGACGTGCAAAGGTTCGGGCGTAATGGGCGGCGTAATTTGTCCGACGTGCAAAGGTTCGGGACAAGTGATCGAACCGAAGTCAATCGAAACAAATATTCCCGCCGGTGTGCGAAACGGTGCGACTTTGCGGCTTGCGGGAAAAGGAAGTCCGGGTTCAAACGGAAAAACTGCGGGCGATTTGTATTTAAAGATTCGCGTCTCTCCGCATCCGAAATTTACGACGAGCGGCGACAATCTGGAAACCGAAATTTCCGTCGCCCCGTGGCAAGCCGTGCTTGGTGCAAAAGTGCAGGTTCTGACGCTCGACGGACAAGTTGAAATGACCATTCCGCCCGACACGCAAAACGGAAGCCGTCTGAGATTACGCGAACAGGGTCTGAAAACACGAAAGGGTGGAAGCGGCGATTTGTTCGTGCGGCTCAAACTGGTTTTGCCGAATCAGGCAAGCGACAAGGAACGCGAATTATATGAAGAATTGAGGGCGGCGGCGGAATCAAAATAAATTGGTTTGATTATTTATCAAACCATCAACAAAGCGAATAAAAATGGAAAATACGCAAAATATCGAAATACATTTGGACGAGCCTCTGACACCGGAAAAGATTGCCGAAACCGTCGGCGTGCGGGTAAAACTCGTCGTTTTATTAATCGAAAACGGATTGCTCGAAACGGTTGATGACGAGTTGGAAGAGCAGATTTTACTGCCGCGTCACACAATTTTGCGGTTGAGAAAAATGCAGCGGCTCAGGCGTGATCTGAAAGTAAATTACACGGGTGCGGGCGTGATTCTCGATATGGTCGAGCAGATGGAATCAATGCGGTACGAATTAAATGAAATGCGGGCGAAATTTAATTTATAAAATTGTAATCGGTTCAATTCGCATCCGAAATGATAATTTTTGAGGGGAAATCAAAAATTGCTGATAACACCGGACATAAACAAAAAAAATCGGAATATTGCTGTTTTTGTAGCATCTGCAATCGCCGTCATAGTCTTAATGACGACTTTACTGTGGTTGCCGATGCTTTTGCTTTTGTCTTTTTGTCCAATTGTTTATTGGTTGATAAGACGGCGTTGTGTTAACCGTCAGCGCGTTATGGAAAAACCGTTTCCCGAAAATTGGGAACAAACACTTGAATCCAAAGTTTTGTATTTTAATGCTTTGTCATCGGACGAAAAAGAGAGATTTCGGCAAATTATTAAAGTTTTTCTCGATGAAGTGCGGGTTACTGGAATCGGGACGGAGATTGATGATGAAATACGGGTTTTGGTCGCGGCAAGTGCGGCAATTCCGATCTTCGGTTTTCACGATTGGGAATACCGACGGCTCGGCGAAGTGCTCATTTACCCGGATTCTTTCGGCGAAGATTATCAGGCGACCAATAAGGAAGATTCAAATATTCTCGGTTTGACCGGACTACACGAATTACGCGGTTTGATAGTTTTGTCAAAGCCGTCTTTGATTGAAGGTTTTGAAACTTCATCAATCGGCGATAACGTCGGAATTCACGAATTTGCACATCTTGTCGAGGTGGAAGACAACGAAAGCGGACTGCCGCCCGAAGTTCCGTGGGCAGCGGTCAAACATTGGGTTGAGTATGTCGGAAAGGAACTCGTCCATCCCAAAAATGCGTCCGATGTTCGCAGATATGCTTACACCAACGAACACGAGTTTTTTGCGGTGCTGGCTGAGTATTTTTTCAAATCACCGAATATACTCAAAAAAAAAGACCCTGAATTATACAATTTAATGCGGGATTTATATCATCAGGATACGGCAGCTTTGCTCGGCATAAAAAAATCAAAGCGATTTAGGTTTCAATCAAATGCGCTTTGCCCTTGCGGAAGCGGGAAAAAATATAAAAATTGCTGTTTATCGAAATCGGTTAAAAGGCAATCTGCAAATCTGAAGTGAATTTGATAAATGGTTGTTGCCAACGGAAACTGCATCCGCAAGAAATTTATAAAAAATTCTATTTCATCGTTTGAGTTTTGATCTGACCGAGAATTTCCATCTGTTCCTTTTGCATTCCAAGCAAATCTTCCATCACACGCTCACGCAACTCATCAAATTTTTCGTGCAGATTGGCGATTTCGATCTCGGCTTTGAGATTTACTTCGTAATCGTGCTGAGCGTCCAGACGGTCTTTTATCGCCTGACGATTTTGCGACATCATAATGATCGGTGCTTGGATAGAAGCGAGCATCGAGAGAAATAAATTGAGCAAAATATACGGATACGGATCAAATTCACCGCCGCTTTTCGCTAAAATAAACGAATTCAAAAACACCCAAAAGAGCAAAACGACACCGAAACTGATAATAAAAGTCCACGAACCGCCGAAATAAGCGACTTTATCGGCAAGCCTTTCGCCGAATGTTCTTTCATCGTCATCTATTTTATTGATGTTTCTTGAAATTCTACGCTTTTCTACAATGCTCGCCAGAACACTTTTTTCGAGTTCGGTTAAATCGTGCCATTCTTTTTGAAAGAATTTGCCTGCTCTTTTTTGAACATCTTTTGGTATTTTAATTGTTTCCATATTTTTCATTTCGAATCAAAGTTCATTTAATATAATTTTTTGAATCTTTAGTAAAAGTTTTATAAATAAATTCCATCAAATAAGCCGCTAGAATAATAGCGACAGCAACAACTGCTCCAATAAAATTTGAGGTGAATTGCTGAAATAAAAAAGCGGCTAAGGCGGCAAAACATAGGAAAGCCGCCATCAAAGATATAAAATTTCTTGAATTGGTTTTGTCGGCAAGTTTGTAGTTGACCAAATTTACAAGGGCAAAAATCAATAAGAATCCGGCACTACCCGAAGTTGAAATGCTTTCTAAGTTGAGGTTGTTGGCAAGCAGTAGTGTGAGAACAGCAGTAACCAATAATCCTATCGGTTGTTTCCATAATATTTTTGTAAAATAATGCGGGAACTCACCGCTTTCGGCAGTTTCATAATTAACGCGGCTTCCGCCATAAATCGTTGCATTGATGGCGGAAAAGGTGGAAATCAAAGCAGTGATCCCAATTATCGTGAAACCTATTTGTCCGAGTTGTGGTTTTGCAGCTTCGGCTAAAACGTATTCCTGAGCAGATTTTACATTACTGAATGAAAGCGAACCGACCGTAATTATGGCAATCAGAATATAAAGTATAACGACTGAAATAACTGAGATATAAAACGCTCTCGCAATATTTTTATCTGGGTTTTCTATGTCAGATGAAGCGTTGGCGATAAGTTCAAAACCTTCGTAAGCAACGAAAACAACCATTCCGCCAGTCAGCAACTTGAAAGGAGTTTCCCAATTGGTTGGCGAAAGTTGCCCGATATGTGGACTATTTAACAAACCGTATAAACCAATTAACACAAAAAGCCCTAAAATGATTAGCTTTGCATAAACAGCAATGGATTCAGAAATACTAACCAATTTTAATCCTTTGTAATTTAGAAAGGTTGAAAAAATTATAATTCCGCTTAAATATAAATGTGTGTCTAACGAAATGCTTCCCGTTATTTGGATCAAGTGAGCAGCGTATGAACCGAAGGCAACAGCATAGAGCGAAAGCATAACGATATAACTGATCCATAACAGATTGTTTGTCCCGCCACTGAAAACGCCTTTGCCGAATCCTTCATTGATAAATTTTACCGTGCCGCCCGAACTCGGAAAGGCAATCGAAAGTTTTGCATAAGAATAAGAAGTTAAGAGGGCAATGATTCCTGCAAATAAAAATGCCAGTGGAGTTCCGCCCTTTGATAGATCAACAGCTAATCCTAAAACAGCAAAAATTCCGCCGCCGACCATTCCGCCGATTCCAATTGAGATCGCCGCTATCAAACTTATTTTGTTTTCATTTATAGGTATAAGAATACTTTTAATGGTTTTTTTGAATTAGCCGATCAGCCGTGCCAATCCAAAAGCCACGCTTGCCGCAAGTCCGCCGATAACGACAGTTTGAATTACGCTTTTAAGCGGCGTTGTTCCCGTGAACTTCCCCTTAACAAATCCGAATATAAAAAGTGCGAGCAGCGTGGCGATGGCGGAAACCATTAAAGCCGAACTCGTCCTGGCAATAAAAAAATACGGAGCGAGCGGAACTAAACCGCCGACGATATACGAAACGGCAATCGTCAAAGCACTCTGCACGGCACGTTTCGGATCGGGTTTTTCTAATCCCAATTCAAAACGCATCATAAATTCAAGCGGTTATTTTTGTTCCAATTTCTTTTACAGCAAAGGCTTTTCCCCAGTTACGCTCGACACTTTTTTTCATCGCCGGGTAAATCAACCATTTCAGCATCGGCGAGATCAAAGTCATATAAATCGGTCTGCGCCTGTTTAAAAGTTATTTTTATTATTCAACTGATTATTTCCTGACGAACCATTCAACCGGACGGCGAGGCGAAACGGGGGGCGGATAATTTTTCACATAACCCGCACGCATAATAAATTGAATATTTTCGCTCAAGCCGATTGAGTCGCTCAGCGTTGCCTGCGTCGAGGGTTCCTCCAAAATCTTCATCTTCGGTTGAATCGGCTGCGTTTTCCTCATCGAAACCATCTTCGTTGAGACGTTGTTTGTCCGATTCTAAAAATTCAGAATCACCAGATTTTCGCGTGTCAGATTGTTTGTTCTGTTCTTCCATTTTCCGTTATTCGTAATCCGTTTTCATCATTTTCCAACCGCCTGACGAATTCGCGTCAAGGCAATTTGATAATCGTAAATCGCCTGATACAAAGCCGTTCGCAGCGTAATAACTTGTAT
>JBBSUG010000060.1:0-22009 GCA_038235165.1 Pyrinomonadales bacterium | reverse complement strand
TGACTTTCTGGATGTCGCGCCGATTCTGCGCGCCCCGAATTTCGCCTTTTTAGGCGGATACCCGAAAACCGACCAGCCGACCGATCAGGTTGAAGGCATTTTAGAGCAGGGCGTTCACAACAACACGCACAACTGGATCGGCGGCGACATGGCTGGTTTTCCGTCGGCGGGCAACGACGCGCTTTTCCCGACGCATCACGGCAACCTCGACCGCTTGTGGGAGGCGTGGCTGGCGGCGGATAAAAACCACCGCAATCCGTCCGACCCCCGTTTTCTCGATTACGTATTCACTTTTTACAAGCCAGACGGCAACGTGCGGCGGGTCGCAGTTAAAGATTTATTAAATACCGCAGCCGCCGGGTATGTTTACGACAGTTTAGACTTTCGGCTCACGCTGCCCGAACGCGACCACGCAAAATTATGGGACTCCTCGGAGACGAAACGAGCGCAGATGGTGCCGGTTTCGATGAATCACGACGAGCATATGGAGATGACGATGGCACTCGCCGGAGGCGGCAGCAGGCGCGTCATCCTCCAATTCGACCGGCTGCAGGTTCCGGTTCACCCGCTCTGCGTACGCGTGTTTTTCAACCAGCCGGAAGCCGTCGCCGCGACTCCGCTGAGCATTCCGCAATACGCTGGAACGTTTACGTTTCTGCCCATCGGCAGCTCAACCAGCGGACTGGAGACGATTGTCACGATGCAGTTGGAAGTCAGCCCGGAAATCGCCAGCCTGTTGCACAAACAGCGCGACGTTTCGATCAGCCTGGTTCCGGTGCAGCTTCGCGGCAGAATTTTGCCCCGCGAAACGCTTCAGATCAAAGGAGTCAAGCTGAAATTCGACGAGTAATAAAAACAATTGAAATTTATTAAAAGCAGACGTTTTATTCGCGTCCGGCTTTTCGATTAACCCGCTGTAAAAGGAGATAAAGATGTTAAATCGCCGTGATTTTGTCAAAGCCGGACTGCTTGCCGGAATTTCCGCTTCGCTCGGCGTGGCGATCAAAGGAGAAACCACCGCTGCCGCAGGCGTTCAGTCGAAAGCTGATTTGATTCTCATCAACGGGAAAATCGCCACCCAGAACGAACGCCGCGCTTTTGCCGATACGGTCGCCATTAAAGACGGGCGTTTTCTTGCCGTCGGCAAGGAAAAGGAAGTGATGCGCTTTCGCGGCGCAAACACGCAGATTATTAATCTCGATAAACGAACGGTCATTCCCGGTTTGATTGATTCGCACACGCACCCGATTCGCGGCGGCTTGAATTACAATCTCGAACTGCGCTGGGACGGCGTAAATTCGCTTGCCGACGCGCTCTCCCTGCTTAAAATTCAGGCGCGGAACACGCCCGCGCCGCAATGGGTGCGCGTGGTCGGCGGCTGGTCTGAGTTTCAATTCAAAGAAAAACGTCTGCCGACGCTCGACGAAATCAACGCGGCTGCGCCCGAAACGCCGGTTTTCATTCTGCATCTTTACGCGCAGGCGATGCTCAACGCGGCGGCTCTGCGGGCGGTCGGCTACACGAAAGACACGCCGAATCCGCCGGGCGGCGAAATTCAGCGCGACAAACAGGGCAATCCGACCGGGCTTTTAATCGCTCGACCGAACGCCAATATTCTGTATTCGACTCTCGCCAAGGGACCGAAATTGTCCGAAGACGACCAATTAAATTCGACGCGCCAGTTTATGCGCGAACTCAATCGCTTAGGCGTGACGAGCGCGATTGACGCGGGCGGCGGTTTCCAAAATTACCCTGACAATTACAAAGTCATCGAGCAGCTTCACAAAGACGGACAAATGACCGTGCGGCTCGCCTACAATTTGTTTCCGCAAAAACCGAAACAGGAACTCGCGGATTTTCAAAGCTGGTCGAAACTCATCAAATACGGGCAGGGCGACGATTTTTACCGGATGAACGGCGCGGGCGAAATGCTCGTTTATTCGGCGGCGGATTTCGAGGATTTTCTCGAACCGCGCCCGGAAATGCTGCCCGTGATGGAAGACGAGCTGCGCCGCGTCGTGACGTTCTTAGCCGAAAACCGCACGCCGTTTCGCCTTCACGCGACTTACGACGAAACGATTACGCGGGCTTTAAACATCTACGAACAGGTTAATAAAGAAGTCCCGCTTAAAAATCTGCACTGGTTTATTGACCACGCCGAAACGATTTCCGATAAAAACATCGAGCGCGTCAAAAAGTTAGGCGGCGGCATTGCGATTCAGCACCGGATGGCGTTTCAGGGCGAACATTTCATCAACCGCTACGGCAGAGAGCAGACCAAACGCACGCCGCCGATAACGCGAATGCTTGAACTCGGAGTCCCGGTCGGCGCGGGAACCGACGCGACGCGCGTGGCGAGTTATAATCCGTGGGTTTCGCTCTACTGGCTGACCAGCGGCAAAACCATCGGCGGAACGGCAATGTATGACGAGAAAAATCGCCTCAAACGGATGGAAGCGTTGCGCCTTTGGACAGTTGGCAGCAGTTGGTTTTCCTCGGACGAAGGCAAAAAAGGCGCAATCGAAACCGGACAGCTCGCCGATTTAGCCGTCCTTTCCGCCGATTATTTCAGCGTTCCCGAAGAGCAAATCAAATCGCTCGAATCGGTGCTGACCATCGTCGGCGGAAAAACGGTTTACGCGGCGGGAGAATTTAAAAAATACGCGCCGCCTGCGCTGCCCGTCAGCCCGTCGTGGTCGCCCGCCGCCAATTTCGGCAAAGAATTTAAGTCCGCCGCCGTTCAAACGCATTCACACAATCACGCCGTTTGCGCGGCGAAACAATCAACGAAATCCGACGTTTTCGGCGACGCTTTCGGGTTCGGCTGCCCGTGCGCAATTTGACCGGATAAAAGAAATAAAAAAAGCAGAAATCGAATATAAATGTCAAAAACCCGAAAGATTATGTTTCGCGTTTCGCGTTAATCTCGCATTCAACGGACATATTTGGTCGCGGCAAACGAAAAATTTCAAACGAAAAGCCGCGCCGTCGAATTCAACAAAAAACCGCGCCGCGCATAAAAATCGGAAACGCGGCGCAATTAAAAAACAGAAAACCTTGAGGAAAAATAATTATGAGAACCAGTAACTTTTTAGACAAAATCACGCCGGATAACGCGGCAGTGCTTTTTATTGATTATCAAACGCAGCTTATTTTGGGCTGTCAATCAATGCCGCCGAGCGAATTGAAAAATAACACTCTGGCTCTGGCGCGCATCGCCAAAATTTACAAACTGCCCGTGATTATCACGACGACCGGCGGCGGCGCGAGCGGTCCGGCGGGCGGCACTTTCAGCGAGTTGACCAATGAATTTCCCGACGTGGAAGTCATTGACCGGCAATCTTTCTACAACTCGATGCAGGATCCGAATTTTAACGCTGCCGTAAAAAAAACAGGCAGACAAAAACTCATCATCGGCGGCATTACCACCGATTTATGCGTGGTATTTCCGGCGTTGACGGCGGTTGCCGAAGGTTACGACGTATATGTTATCGCCGATGCGTGCGCGGCTTGGGACAAGGACATTCACGATAATTCCCTTGATCGTCTGCGGCAAGGGGGCGTTATCGTCACTAACGTTCAATCAATGTGCGCCGAACTGCAAACGAATTTGACCGAATACGACGCGGAACGCGCCAAAGCTAATCAGGCGGAAGAAATCAAATTCTTCAGCACGTTCGTCGGTCCGCTCAGTTTGGCGAACGACCTGTTTTTCTCGAATCCGAACAATCCGCAATGGACAAGCGAAGCGGGAAAATAATCACGTCCGTTTGAAGAAAGCTGACGCGAACCGAATCGAAAACGCCGCGTCAGCTTTTCTTAAAATCGAACATCCTGCGGGAGAACCGACAAAATGAAGTATTCAACAGAATCCGAACAAAAACGGCTCGAATGGGTGAAAAGCATTTTCGCCGACGCGGACAAACTCGACCTCGAAAAATACGTCGCCTCTTTTACCGAAGATGCACGTTTTCAAGTCGGCAACGAACCGCCCGCCGTCGGACACGCCGCCATCAAACACGCCGGAGGCGCAATCTTCTCCGCCGTCAAAGCGATGAAACACGACATTATCAAAATCTGGCTGGAAAAAGACGCGGCAATCGTCGAAGCGCAAGTAATTTACACGCGCCTCGATAACCGCGTCGTGCCGGTGCAGTGCGTCACCATTTTGCGAACCAGAGACAATTTTGTTGCTGATGCCCGCGTTTTTATGGACATTTCGCCGGTTTTCAGTTCTTAAAGCAAAACACCCGACGCTTTCGGCTGTCCGCGCGAAATAACCGGAAAAAATGTATTTATGAACGCTGTTAATTCAAATTCCGCTTTCACCAAAACGGCTTTGCTTTTTTCCAGCACGCTGACCGTGATGGCGGGCGCGACGATTGCGCCGAGTCTGCCGGCGATTCAAGCCTACTTTGCGGAAATTGAAAACGCCGCTTTTCTGACCCGTCTGGTTTTGACGATGCCCGCGCTTTTTATCGTCTTCGGGTCGCCCGTCGCCGGTTTCGTGGTTGATAAATACGGGCGCAAACCGCTGCTCGTTTTCTCAATCGTTTTATACGGTTTGGCAGGCGCGTCCGGTTACTTTCTCGCAACTTTAACCAGCATTCTGCTCGGTCGGGCGTTGCTCGGAATCGCCGTTGCGGGCGTGATGACGAGCGTCACGACATTGATTGCCGATTACTTTTCGGGTGACGAGCGAAATCGTTTTATGGGCAGGCAAGCCGCTTTTATGAGCTTTGGCGGCGTGGTGTTTCTGGCAACCGGCGGGCTGCTCGCCGATTACGATTGGCGCGCGCCGTTTTTGATTTACCTCTTTGCCTTTTTCGTGCTGCCTTTAGTTTTGCTGGCGATTGTCGAGCCGGAAAAAACGAATGATTCGGCGGCTGCCGACGTTTCAAACAATCATTCAAACGAAGCGAGTCCGCCGTATAAATTTCTGGCACTCGTTTATTGTTCCGCGCTGATTGTGCAGATTCTGTTTTATCTGATTCCCGTTCAACTGCCGTTTTATCTGCAAACGCTCGCGGCTGCCAAACCGAGCGAAAGCGGGCTTGCCATCGCGGGCGGACTGCTCTGCGGCGGCGCGGCATCGCTTTTTTTCGGGCGGCTCAAGCGTAATTTCAGTTTCGTTGCGATTCTCGCTTTGAATTTGAGTCTGCTCGGAATCGGTTACGTCGTCATCGGTTTATCGAGCGGTTATTGGCAGGTGATAATCGGTTTAATAATCGCCAGCCTCGGATTGGGATTGATGATGCCGAATTTAAGCGTCTGGCTCGCCAGCACAGTCCCGTCGAAATTTCGCGGGCGGGCGATTGGCGGTTTCAGCGCGGCACTCTTTATGGGACAGTTTCTCTCGCCGATTGTCAGCCAGCCCGTCGCCGCGCAATTCGGATTAGGCATCACTTATCTGGCGGGCGGCATCTTCGCCGTCCTGCTCGCAATTTTGATTTTAATCTCGAAAAGCAGACTTTCCACTTTTTCCGCTTCAACGGAAATCTAAAATCTTTCGTCAATCCTGACCCGACACACAGCGCACAGTTATTAAAAGCAAGAATCAAATAAAAAGGACAAAAACACAAAAGACTCGCACCTCTCAAGCGCGTTAATCTCGCCTTGTCGGAAGATGATTAACAAAACGGAACGCGAAGAATAATGTTCGGTAATTGGCTGAAATACTTAAATAAAACGATTCATATTACGCTGTTTTTGCTGTTGAACGCGACGCATTTTGCCGTCAACGCGCAGGACACGCAACCGAGTCCGTCAGCGCCGCCTGCGCTTTCTCCGGCTACCGAAAAAGAACTGAGTTCCGCTGACACGAATCGTGAAGCGGAGAAGAAAACCGCGCCGCCGCGCCCCGGATTTAAGCCTTTGCGTTATGAGGAAGATTGGAGCGTTCTCAAAGACGAAGCGAATCGGACGGATTACGCTGATTCGCTCAAATATATTTCTTTGGGACGTGAAAACTTTTACCTGTCAATCGGCGGCACGGCGCGGTTTTATTACGAAAATTATCGCAATGAAAATTTTGGCAGCGTTCCGACCGACAAAAACGGCTGGCTTCTTCAGCGGTATATGGTTCACGCCGACTGGCATTTCGGCAAGCGTGTGCGAGTTTTCTCAGAACTAAAAAGCGGAATTATCAACAACCGTTTAGGCGGAGCGCGTCCGCCGGACAAGGATTTGCTCGATGTTCACCAGCTTTTTGTTGATTACAAATTTACGCTCGGCAAACAGAAATCTCCAATCGTTTTGCGTTTCGGCAGACAGGAATTTAATTTCGGTTCGAGCCGTCTTTTGACGTTCCGCGAAGGTCCGAACGTGCGGCAGTCGTTCGACGCGGCGCGAATTTCGGCGAAAATCGAAAAATGGACGCTCGACGGATTCGTCAGCAAGCCGGTGGAGACGAGCGGCGGATTTTTCGACGACGCGGCAATTGGCAATCAAACTCTGTGGGGAGTTTACGCCGTCCGACCCGCGCCGCTGCTCTCGAAAAAAGGCGCGATTGACGTTTATTATTTTGGTCTCGACCGCAAACGAGCCAGATTTAATCAGGGCTTCGGGCGCGAAATCCGCCATTCAGTCGGAACGCGCATCTGGAACGCGCAGGAAAAACTCGATTACAATTTCGAGCTTATTTATCAATTCGGCACGTTCGGGCGCGGGCGCATCAACGCCTGGACAGTCGCGTCCGATACCGGCTACACGCTGAAAAATGTCCGCTTCAATCCGCGTTTCGGTGTTAAAGCCAACATTACGAGCGGCGACCGCGACCCGAACAATCCCGATTTGCAGACGTTCAACGCGCTTTTTCCGAAAGGCGGATACTTCGGACAGATTGCCGCCGTCGGACCTTACAATCACACGGACGTTCACCCGTCGGTCAATCTCAGATTAACCAAAAAAGTCGAACTCGTCGCCGATTATGTGTGGTTCTGGCGCACGAGCATCCGCGACGGAGTTTACGGCGTTCCGGGCAATTTGCTGAAACCCGGAAATTTGAGCCGCCGTCGTTTCGTCGGGCAGCAAATTAATTCGGAACTGCGCGTGCAGCTAGACAAACACACTAATTTGAATTTCGCCTTCGCCCGCTTTTTCGCCGGAGGGTTTTTGCGCGAAACGCCGCCCGCCAAAGACATTAACTATCTGGCGGCGTGGATTACTTACAAATTTTAGAGAGGTTAAAAGAATGCTGAAAATTTTATTCGAGAAATTCTACGCGGGCAGAACCGGCATCGGTCTGCTGATTTTGCGGCTGTTCGTCGGCGCGGCGTTCGTGCTGCACGGCAGCGGAAAACTTAATGACATCGCCGGTTTTTCCGCCGAATATCACGTTCCATACTTGATGGGCGCGGCGGCGATGCTCATTCAGCTTTTGGGGGGAATTTTCCTGATTGCCGGTTTTCTCACGCCGCTTGCTGCGCTCGGCATCGCTTCGACGGTCGCGGTCGCCGCCGCATTTTTGATTCAAAAAGGCGAACCGTTTATCAACCCGGACGGTCATTCGTGGGAAAACGCCGCGTTTTATACGGCAGCCGGAATTTGTCTAGCACTGCTCGGCGCGGGACGTTATTCACTCGATTGGCTGTTTTTCGGGCGGCAAACTGCGCCCGTCTCCGACGAAATTACGGCGGCGGCGCAGCCTGCTCTCAACTGATTTGCCAAAGCTAAATTAATTAAATTAAGGATAAAACAAATGTCCACACAGACAAACGAAAATTCAAAACAAAGCACGAATTATCTGGAGAAATTAACGCCGGAAAATTCGCTGCTCGTGCTGGTGGATTATCTGACCGGCTTTATTCCCGGCATCAAGACGATTGCGCCGGACGTTTATCAAAACAATGTTTCGGCATTAGCCCGCATCGGCGAGATTTTCAAAGACCGGATGCCGACGCTCGTTTTGGGCGACGAAGGCGGTTTTCGCGGGAAATTCTTTGACCAAATCAACGAATTTCTGCCGGACGCACCGCGCGTCGCCCGCAACACGCCGTCCGCCTGGCACGCCGAAGAATTCCGCCGTCGGCTCGATGAGTCGGGCAGACGAAAAATCATTATGGCGGGCATTTCGATTGACAATTGCGTGACGCAGACGGCTCTCGACGTGCTTCGCGCCGGTTACGAAGTTTATATTCTGCCGGACGTGTCCGGCTCCGACCACTTGCTTGCCGAACAAGCCGCCATCTCGCGCCTCGTCCAAGCCGGCGCAGTGATGACGAACTGGGTTTCGCTCGCCTCAGAATTGATGGACGGTTGGGCGAAACCGGAAGGCAGACAAATCGGCGAGCTTTATCAGAAATACAGTGCTTGGGGTGAAACCGGAGATGCGAAAAATCAAACCGCAAACGGCTAAACTGCTGTTTGCCCCGACAATTGGTTTATTGATGTCGGCAACGATGTCGTTTGTGTTGACGTGGATAAATCTGGGTTTTAACCAAGACTTTTTGAGCAGTTGGCTGACGAGTTTCGGAATCAGCTTTTTAGTCGCGCTGCCGATTTCAACACTTGTCGTTCCGCGCATTCAAAAGTTTTACTCCGGAATTACCGAAGAGGAAGAGATAAAAACGAATTTCTAACAAACTTACAAAGAGGAGAAAAATAAAAATGAGAACGAGCAACTTTTTAGACAAAATCACGCCGGACAACGCGGCGGTGCTTTTTATTGATTACCAAACGCAGCTTATTTTGGGCTGTCAATCAATGCCGCCGAGCGAGTTGAAAAACAACACTCTGGCGTTGGCGCGAATCGCTAAAATCTACAATCTGCCCGTTGTTTTGACGACGACGGGCGGCGGGGCGAAAGGTCCGGCGGGCGGCACTTTTTCCGAACTGACCAAAGAACTTGCCGGTGTCGAGGCGATTGACCGGCAGGCGTTTTACAACTCGATGCAGGACCCGGCTTTTAACGACGCGGTAAAAAAAACCGGACGCAAGAAGCTGATTATCGGCGGCATCACGACCGATTTGTGCGTCGTCTTTCCGGCGATTACAGCGGTTGCCGAAGGCTACGATGTTTACGTCGTCGCGGACGCTTGCGCGGCGTGGAGCAAGGACATTCACGACATCGCCATCAACCGCATCCGCCAAGCCGGTGTGATTGTCACCAATGTTCAGAGTTTGTGCGCCGAACTGCAATCGAATCTGACCGAATACGACCCGGAGCGCGCCGCCGCCAACCAGTCCGCCGAGATTGATTTTTACGGCACGTTCGTCGGACCGCTCAGTCTGGCAAACGACCAATTTTTCTCGGATCCGAACAATCCGCAATGGGCGAACGAGGCGGCAAAATAATTGATGCCGACGGAAGCGGCGCGAAAGAAAATTTTCGAGCCGCTTCAACTTGAAACAAAGTTTATGAAAGAAAATATCCGAACAAATACTGAGAATAATTCGCCCGAAACACAGGATGAGGCGCGGCTCGCCTGGGTCAAAAACATTTTTGCCAACGCTGACAAACTCGATCTGAACCAGTATCTCGCGTCCTTTACCGACGACGCGCGTTTCCAGGTCGGCAGCGAACCGCCCGCCGTCGGACGCGCGGCAATCGAACAGGCGGGCGGCAATCTCTTTTCGTCGGTCAAAGCGATGAAGCACAATTTCGTCGAAGTCTGGCTTGAAGAAAATGTCGCCATTATCGAAGCAACGGTCGAATATACCCGTTTCGATGAAAGAGTCGTGCCTGTCCCGTGCGTCACGATTCTGCGAACCGAAAACGATTTAATCAAGGACGCGCGCGTCTTTATGGACATCTCGCCGGTCTTCGCCGCTTAATAAAAAACGCGAGCGAAAATTACGGAAAAGCATTTTAGCGTCGCAATTAGCGAAGCGGAGAACGGGGGAAATTTTTAACAAAAAAACATTTTAGGAAAATATTTATGAATGAAAATCAAAACCTCGCCGCTGACGACGCGGCAATTCGCAATCTTTGCTACCGCTTTGCCAACTGCGTTATCACGCGCGACACCGACGCTTTTCGCCGCTGCTGGACGGCGGACGGCGTGTGGGAAATCGGCGAGCCGATGAACGTGCATCTGGAAGGCGCGGATAACATCGCCGACGGCTTCGCGCATTTGATGGCGAGTTGGGAATTTTTTATTCAAATGCCGCACGGCGGTGTGATTGACATCAACGGCGAACGTGCGGCGGCGACGTGGATTATGAATGAAGTCGGCAAACCCGCCGGACAATCCGACAAAGGTCATTTCAATTACTCGACCTACACCGACGAACTTGTCAAGGAAAACGGCGAATGGAAGTTCTCCAAACGCGCCTACAAGTTTTTGTATCTCGACGAAACGCCGCTCGCCGGCAGCGTTATCACAGCAAATAGCGATTCCGGGTTAGAAACAGGCGCACAAGAGAATTTATAAACCGAACATATCAAACATTATGAACGAACCAATCATTACACACGAAATGGCGCGAATCGGGGAATTGAATTTTCATTATCTGCAAGCGGGCGGCGGCGCGGAAACTATTGTTCTGCTGCACGGGTTTCCGCAGCATTCGCGGATGTGGGAAAAGGTAATTCCCGAATTATCTGAAAACTTCACCGTCATCGCGCCGGACGGACGCGGAATGGGTGGCAGCTCGATTACCGAAGACGGTTACGACAAGCGGACGATGGCGGAAGATTTGAAATCTCTGCTCGATCAAATCGGTGTTTCCGAGCCGTTAAATCTGGTCGGCTACGACCTCGGCGGCGGGACGGCTTCCGCTTCCGCCTCGCTGATTCCCGAACGGGTGAAACGGCTGGCGTTAATCGAATACGCGCGCTCTCGCCATTGAACTTGGCGGGAAAAATATTTTGGTCAACGCCATTGCGCCCGGCGTAACCGGAACTGAAGGTGCCGCGGCGATGATGGACGGACCGCCGGAAGCGGCTCAAGATGATTTCGCACACTGCGCTCGGTCGAATGGGCAAACCAAAGGACATCGCCGGTGTCGCCGCGCTGCTCGCATCGGACGAAGATGATTGGATTACCGGGCAAGTCATCGAAGTCAGCGGCGGACGGCGATTTTAATTCGGGTTTTCTACAATAATTATCACTGGAAAAAAACAGGCAGTAAATAACTAACAAGGAGAAAAAATTATGGCAAAGCATATTTTACACATTGACAGCAGCCCGCGCCGCGAAGCATCGCACTCGCGGAAAATAACGGCGGAATTAATCGTCGCGCTTAAACAAACTTATCCAAACTCGACAGTTGTTTACCGCGGTTTAGGTCTCGAACCGCCACCGTTTGTCACCGAAGATTGGCAAAACGGTGCTTACACGCCCGAAGAACAAAGAACGCCGGCGCAAACCGCCGCGCTGCATTATTCGGAGCAGGCAATTGATGAATTGTTTGCCGCAGATATTGTGGTGGTCGGCGCGCCGATGTATAACCTAACAATTTCCGCCGCCCTAAAAGCCTGGATTGATCAAATTGTCCGCATTAACAAAACATTTACCGCAGATTACAAAGGTTTGGTAACGGGTAAAAAAGCGTTTATCGTGACTTCGCGCGGCGGTGGCGGTTACGGCGCGGGTGAAGCCATGGAACAAATAAATTTTCAAGATCCGTATCTCAAAACGGCGTTTGGTTGTATTGGCATCAACGACGTTGAATTTATCCACGTTAATAACACGGCAAAAGGCGACGAAGCAGTGCGCGAATCAATCACCGATGCGCGAGCCGCAATCACGACCGTCGCTGCCGCCGCTTAAAACTTTATGGCGACATTCGCAACTTGATATTTTCGCCCGTTAAAATTTTAGCGGGCGAAAAGCGGCGGGCATCAAACCCGCAGACATTGACAGCATTATTCTAACGCACGGACACCCAGATCAAGTTGGCGGTTTGACCGATGCAGCAGGTAATCTAAATTATCCGAACGCGCAGTATTATATGACCAAAACCGAATGGGAATTTTGGAACAACGCGCCGATTCCCAAAGGTCAGGAACTTAATTTCCCCGTAGCCTGCAAAACGCTTCCCGTCATTAAAAAACGCGTGACGCGGATTGATTACGGTCAAGAGATTTTGCCGGGAATTACGGCGTTGGCGGCTTTCGGTCACACGCCCGGACATCTGGGGTTAATCATCGCGTCGGGAAATGAAACTTTGCTGCACACTTGCGAAGCGGCGGCGCATATTGTTTTGTCGCTGGCGCATCCCGATTGGTATTTTACCGGCGATTCCGAACTGCAAACGGTGATGAAAACGCGCCGCAAATTGTTTGACCAAGCGGCGGCTGATAAAAGTTTAACCTTCGCATCGCACTTTCCGTTTCCAAGTCTCGGTCACGTCAAACGCAGCGGCTTAACAAGCTGGGAATGGCAGCCGATTGTGTATGCGTGGCAATAAAAAATATGACAGATCAAAATGAAACGGCGGCACTCGTCGTCGAACACACAATTCGGCAAGACCAGAGAAAACAATATGAAAAATGGTTGTCGGAAATCTTGAAGGCGGTCAGCGCATCGCGCGGTTACTTGGGGCGCGAAGTTTTTCCGCCGACTGAAGACGGCAAGCCATATACAACCGTTGTCCGCTTCAAAAATCAAACGGACGTGCAGCTTTGGCTTGATTCGCCGGAACGCAGGGCGTTTATCGAATCAATGAAAGACGCTTTTGAAAAAGGCGATCAGACAACGGTCAAAGCCGGTCTTGACATTTGGTTTTCGCCAAACGGCGAAATGCGAAAATCGCCTGCCTACAAACAATTTCTGCTCGCGGTCGCGGCGATTTATCCGGTGACTCTGATTATACCGCGGCTTTTAGAACCGCTTTTTGCCGCCGTACCCATTCTCGCAAATCCGTTTATCGGCAATTTTTTCGTGACCCTCATTCTCGTCGGACTGCTGAATTACTTGATAATGCCGTTTCTCACCAAACTGCTGAAAAATTGGTTGTTTGATTAATTTGACGCCGCCGCATTGTGTTTCAACGACAACCAGAATGGCGGGTAATTTTGGATTTGAAACTTATCTTGTGTCGGACGCGACTGCCGCTTTTGAGATTGCCGGGACACAACGGCAAACATTATTCGGCAGAGGAAATGCACGAAACAGCACTGGCAACATTGCACGAAGAGTTCGCCACAGTTGTCGAAACAGAAACAGTGCTGAAAAATCTCTAATGGCGAACAAACGTCGAACAAATCAGCTATGAAAGAAGCAGTCAAGCACACAGAATCACCGAGCCGCCAAAATTGTTTGATCGGCGGCAGGATACAAGCTAATGATCGCCGAACTCGCATTTCAAGTTGATTGGCAAAGAACTTTGAAATCACCATTATTTGCCGATGATGCCGTGTTTGCAGAAGACCTCATTCAAAGTTTGAACTAGTTTTTCTGTTACCGTGCAGCTATTGGAGACTTCGCTCAATTTGAGCGGTCTATGCGTGTTTCGGGTTGGCATGTAATGTCGGCAGCCTAACCATTGGACGGAACTCATTCGGCTAAAAAGCCGAACGGTTCATGATTTAAGTTTCGAGACTTGTCGACCTCCGCCGAAGTCATCATTTTCAAGCGGCAGATGTTTAATCAAAGTTCTTTGACGGTTTCAACTGACACGCACCGAACGCGGATAAAAACTTTTCGTTCAGTTCGGTTAACCGTCGTCATCGCGATAAGGCTTCATTGAAAGCCACATCGCTCGAAGCGTAGCCAGAATTTTCCGTTGTGTCGAAAGCCGTGCATGAACGGCGTTCTTCGTGTTAGCGAGCGACTGCTCATAGAAGCGTTTGAACGAGTTGTCCTTTTTCGTTCTTCTGGCGGCTTCAAAGATTTTACGCGAGCAGTCTTTGAGTAAACCGACACCCGCCGCGTCGAGATGCGGATGCGATAAGCGTTTGCCATTCGATTCGCGTCTGGTGATGCCGAGTCGGGCATATCGCCAGATTTCGAGATTTACGTCCGCCAACTGCAAAAGCCGGGCGCGCTCAGAGCCGGTTTTAACTGATTTGCCGGGGTCTTTGACGACGCGGAGCAGGTTAAAGAATTTGCCCGGAAAAAACTACCGATGCTCGTGCTGGCTCTCGGCGGCGAAATGGGAGCCAACGAATTCGTTTTGCAGGGAATCAGCCACCTTGCCGAAAACTTCACGGGCGGCGTAATCAAAAAAGCCGGACACTGGATTGCCGACGAGCAGCCAGCCGAACTCGCCCGGCGGCTTTTGGATTTTTTCAGCGAATAACAAACCAAGAAATATAATCTATGCGAATAGTTTTACTGACGGGATTTCTGGCAGTTTTAGCGTTTAATCTTTCAGCGCAGACAACGCGGAACAAAAATCTAAAAACCGCCGAACGCGCGTTTTCGGCGTGGGAAAAAGGCGAAAGCTCCGGAGATTACACGGATTTCAAAAAACTGCTCTCCGACGATTTTGAGCTTTTCTCGCATCCGCTTCAGCCGTCGCGCGGAGCGTTCACAGGCGCGGCGGCACTGGCGAAAATGAACGAGCTAATCGTCTCACGCGAAAAATCGCCGAACAATCTCAAATTTTCCAACGTCCTCGTCACAAATAACAAAAACACTTTCGTTTTTCTGTTCGATTCCGCCGGACTAGTGGCAGGCGATTTTCCGTATCGAGGCTGGAATGCCGTCGCCCTGGTTGTTAAAAACAACCGCATCTCCGGCTTTCGCGAATACTTCGGCGATGTCGAACCGAATTGGTTTAAAGTGCAATAAGGGTCGCGCGGGTTTTGAAATCCCAACAATTAATTTATCAATTTCTGAGATTAAGAAACATTTGTTTTCGTTCGACTCGTCCCGGTAATTTGAAGGAAAACTTTCAGAAAAATATTGATTTTGTCATTTCTCTGTTGAGTTCAAAATTAGACACTTTGCCTGTGGTAACATTTACCAAAGACTAAGATGAAATATGAATCGCTCAGAAATTCCCGTTGCCGCATTTATTGACCCTCAAGGGGAAAACAAAGCTGAAGTCAAAGCCCTTGCCGAGAAAGTATTGAGTCTTGTTTTAGCTCATACATCTACGGCAATCGAGCGTTCGCCTTTGCCGGAATCAGCGATAGATTTTGATTGCGTCAACATTCCCGCTGCTCCGATTCCAGAGCAGGAGATACTCGACACGCTGAATACTTTGCTTGCCGGTTCGATGAATCCCTCTCACACGGGTTACATCGGGCATATGGACACGATGCCGACCACTATGTCAGTTTTGGGAGATTTGGCGGCGGCGGCGGTGAATAACAATATGTTGAGCGCGGAGATGTCTCCGATATTTTCACGCATCGAGCATCGTTTGATTAAAGAAGTCGCCGCTCTTTTCGATTTGGGCGATGCGGCGGGCGGCGTAATGCTGGCGGGCGGAAGTTTGGCAAACCTTCAGGCTCTGGCGGTGGCGCGTAATTATTTTTTTGACTCGCTCGAAAAAGGCGTTGTTTCGCTTGGGCAACAGCCCGTCATATTTGCTTCGGAAGCGGCTCATACATCCGTCCAAAAAGCCGCGATGCTGCTTGGTTTGGGAACAGCCTCGGTCATCAAGGTTGCCGTCAATCAAAATTCGCAAATGGAAACGGACGACCTTCGGGAGAAGATCGAGCAAGCGAAAATTGAAGGCGGCATTCCGTTTTGCATCGTGGCGACGGCTGGCACGACGACCACCGGAAACATTGACCCGCTACCGGAAATTTATCGGATTGCAAAAGAGCATAACCTTTGGTTTCACGTTGATGCCGCTTACGGCGGCGCAATAATGTTTTCTGAAAATCATCGGCATCGGTTAGAAGGGATTGAACACGCCGATTCCGTGACTTTCAATCCGCAGAAGTGGTTATATGTTGCCAAAACCTGCGCGATGGTTTTGTTTAGAAATGTGAGCGTTCTAAACAATGCTTTTCGCGTTCACGCGCCGTATATGCGCGGCGACGACGAATCTATTAACATTGGCGAAACGAGTGTTCAAGGAACTCACCACGCCGACGTTCTCAAGTTTTGGCTGTCGCTGCAACACATTGGAAAGTCGGGATACGCCCAACTAATTGACGAAAGTTATCGGTTGACTGCTTATCTTGTCGAGCAAATCGAGAGCCGACCTTTTTTGAAAATCGCCGGTCAGCCCGAAATGAATCTGGTATGTTTTCGCGGCGAACCCGATTGGATTGCGCCGCCCGGTTGGGACGATTGGAACACGCGACTGCAAACGCATCTTTTGCGCGAAGGTTCAATCTTCCTTTCGCTGCCGCTTTACCGCGAATCGCGCTGGCTGCGAATAGTGTTACTAAATCCGTTCACGAACGAAACGACCATTGATGCCTTGATGACAAACATAGATAACTTTGTCGCCAGCGTCTAATAATTAAAAATTAAGATTATTTTGGCGCGGTAAAGGCAAGCTCGCCGCTTTCGATGATTTCCTTTTGCCGCCCGTCGTAGATTACCCGCGCATCAGCGATGCGGTTTTGATTGTCTGCCGTCCATTCAATCAGCGCGCGCATCGCGTCAAGCATTGAAAATCCCAGCGCGGTCAACTCATACTCGACCGACGGCGGATTAGTCGGGAAAACCGTTCGCGTCACCATTCCGTCGCGCTCCAAATGCCGCAGAGTTTGAGTCAGCATCCGTTGAGAAATTCCCGCCACGCGCCGTTTGAGTTCACTGAAACGCTGTTTGCCCGCGCCCAGATTCAGGACGATCAAGAGCGTCCAGGTGTCGCCGATGCGGTCGAGCAGTTGCCGCATCGGACAATTTTCGCTCGCTTCGTTTGTCCACGATAATAACTCAATCAGCCAATCTCTGTTTTCTGCAATATTCATAAAGGGTTATTTCAAAGTAACCAAGTGTTGAAAAACTGCCTCCTTTGCAAGTTTATCAAAAAGCGCCAAGCTATGGTTACTGAAAGTAACCGAACTTTCAAAAAGTTTAATTTTGAGCTTATGGAGAATTTTATGAGTAATAAAAATGAATTAAAAAAAGTGCTGGTTTTCGGCTCAACCGGAGCGCAGGGTTCGCCCGTCGCGCGGCAGTTATTGGAACAGGGAATTGCGGTCAGAGCCGTCAGCCGAGACGATCAAAAAGTGCGCGAACTTTACGGCGAACGAATTGAAATCGCATTAGCCGATTTATCGGACTTGGATTCGCTGCGCCTCGCATTTGAAGGCGTTGACGCGGCTTTCCTGCACTTGCCGGTTGTCGGCGGCGACGTGCGCCAAATGCCCGCGCAGCTCGCCAACGCGCTGCGGGCGGCGAAAGAGATGAATTTGCCGCGCCTTGTTTTCACGACGAGCGGCTCGACGATGGACAATCTGCCGCCCGTGGCGATGGTTGAAGGAAACCGGGCGGCGGCGCGAGCGGTTTTGACGAGCGGCGTGCCAAGCGTCGTTTTGCGCCCGACGATTTATCTCGAAAATTTGCTGCATTTCGCGCTCGGCGAAATGAAAGAACACGGCGTTTTGAGTTATCCGCCTTTATCGCCCGACCGGAAAGTTTCGTGGACGGCACTCGGCGACCAGGCGACAATAGCGATTGCTGCGATGACGGCGGAAAAAGCCGTTGGCAAATCCTTCGACATCGCTAGTCCCGAACCGGTTACCGGAGTCGAATTAAGCGAATTAATTTCGCGCAAGTTAAATCGAGAAGTGCGTTACGCGCCGCTTTCGCCCGAACAGTTTGGAGAAAATATGAGCCAATTTGCCGGAGCCGAAGCCGGAAGTGCCATCAGTGAAATGTATGGAGCCGTTGACGGGCTGTCGCCGGACGGCGCGATTATTAACCTCGATGTGCTGCTCGCCGTTCTTCCGGTCAAACTGACACCGGTTTCCGAATGGGTAGAACAGCAAAGCTGGAATTAAAACAGCAAAGTGAAACGTCGCGGCGAAGCGAGTTAAAATCAAACTTTGCCAATATGATTACGCCGATTCAGCCGGTGAATTTATAGCCGACGCGGTGGACGGTGATGATAAATCGCGGGTTTTCCGCGTCGGTTTCGATTTTCTGGCGGAGTTTAGCGACGTGCGTGTCAATGGTGCGTGTGAAGGTCATCGCGTCCACGCCCCACACCGCGTCGAGCAGTTGTTCGCGGGTGACGGTTTCGCCGCGATGCTGAATTAAAAATTTGAGCAAGTCGAATTCGCGCGGCGAAAGTTCGATGTTTTTTCCGGCTTTTTTCGCTTCGTGTTTGTGAAAATTGATTGTCACGTCGGCGAAATCGTAGCTCGTCAGATTGACGGTTTGATTGCTGGCGCGGCGCAGATTGGCGCGGACGCGGGCGTGGAGTTCGCTCAAACCGAACGGCTTGGTGATGTAGTCGTCGGCTCCGCATTCCAAACCCAGAACTTTATCAATTTCCTGCGAACGCGCCGTCAGCATCAGAATCGGGGCGGCGAAATTGTTTTTCCGCAGCTCGCGGCAGACATCCAAACCGCTTTTTTTCGGCAGCATCAAATCCAGCACGATTAAATCCGGTTTTTCCTTCAACGCCATTTGGAAACCTTCCTCGCCGTCGCGGGCGCAAATTACCTCGTAGCCTTCCATTTCAAAGCTGTCGCGCAAGCCCATCACCATATCCGGCTCGTCTTCGACGATTAAAATTTTGCTCATAATTTTTACCGTAATCGGAGGGAAAGTTATCCGCTTCCATTATCTTTTATAGGCAGCCGGATTGTAAAAATGCTGCCTTTTCCCGACTGGCTTTTGACGCTGACGCTGCCGCCGTGCGCTTCGGCGACGTGTTTGACGAGCGCGAGTCCGAGACCCGAACCTTTGACGTTGTGAACATCGCTCGCGCCGCCGGAGCGATAAAATTTCTCGAAAATTTTCTTTTGTTCGCCCGGAGCGATGCCGATGCCGCGGTCGCCGATTTGAATCTGGACAGTTCCATTTGCGCCGCGTCCGACTTTGACCGTGATGTATTTTTCGTCCAAAGAATATTTAGCCGAATTGTTCAGCAAATTCAAAACCGCCTGACCGACGGCATCGCGGTCAATCGAAACGAGCGGCAGTTTTTCGCTGAAATCCGTCTGCAAATCAAAGCCGGATTCGCGCAGCACGAGCGAGTAATTTTCCAAGACTTCGGCGACCGTTTCGGTCAAATTGTGCGGCGCGAAATTATATTCTTTTTTTCCGGCTTCGATGGCGGCGAAATCGAGAATGTTGTTGATTAGAGCGGTCAAACGCCCGGTTTCCTTCGAGATAATACGCAGATATTCGCCGCGCTTTTCCGGTTTGACGCCCTCCGTTTCGAGCAGTTCCGCAAAAAGGCGAATCAAGGATAAAGGCGTTTTCAGTTCGTGCGAAACATTCGAGACGAAAGCGGATTTCGCGGCGGCAAGGTCAACTTCCGTCGAGGCGACGCGTAGCGTCAGCAGTATTCCCGCCGCTATCAAACCGACGATTAAAAGCAGCAGCAGCAGATTACGAAGAAAATAATTCGTCGCTAAATCGGCGATATTGTTGTCGCGGTAACTCGCCGCCAGCGTCCAGCGGCTGAATGTTTGGCGGAGCGTCGCGCTGGCTTCAAAAGCGTCGAGGTTTTCCGGGACGACATTGTTTGAGACGGTGTTGTTTGAAAAAACGAGTCGGCGGTTTTCGTCGAATGCCGCGAAAACGATTTCACCCTTTTGATTCTGCCCGTCGTTTTTTTCCATTAACCGGATTGCTTCGGGAAATAATTCATTGACGACGTAATTTTGCTTCAAACTGATGCCGACAAAACGCAGCCGCTGGATGTCGCGCGGGTCGGACAGCGGGCGATAAATATAAAATTTTTCATTCGTCGTTTTGTCAGGCGGCGGACATTTTTCGCATTGGCTCTGCACAAAATAAAATGCGCTGCGGCTGGCGGCGGGCGATTGGACGACCGAGACGAAAGAGACGGTGATGCTTTCTTCGTCGGGCGTTTTGAAAAACGCTTCGTTCGGCGCGCTTTCGCTTTTAATCTCGCGGTAGCCGGAAGTTTGGCTGAGAATCGCGGTGTAACTGAGGTTGTTACTTTCGCTCGAAAGGACGAAAACGCTTTCGATTTCGGGATTACCGCGCAGAATTTCGTTCAACTGCGCTTTAACTTTTTCGCCGTTCCAGGAATCAAGCGTCGCCGCGTCGAAAGATTGCAGCCGGGCGTACCCGATTTCGGAAATCCGCGCTTCCAGATTGCCGTCAATCTGCTGGATTGTCTGCCGCAAACTGTTTTCATAAGCCAGACGAGTTTTCCCGCGCAAATCGAGCAGGGAATAATACTGCGTTACCAGCAAAGCGACGGTCGGCAGCAGCACTGCGAAGAGCAGCAAAAACACGAGCCGCTGGCGAAATTTTAATTGTCTCCAACTTTTCAGCATAACCATCGCTCGCGGCTTTTATAAACGGACGGACGGAAAATTAAAGCGTCTTGAAATCACCGATTGATTCCCGCAATTCAATGTTCCGGCGAAAAAACTTTCAGCCCGACGATGCCCGCGACAATCAGCAGAATACAGACGATTCTGGCAATGTCGCGCGATTCGCCGAAAATCAGCATTCCCAGAATTGCCGCGCCGACCGCGCCGATGCCCGTCCAGATGGCGTAGCCGGTTCCGATGGGAATCGTTTTTAACGCTTCCGACAAACAATAAAAACTGATTGCCATCGCGCCGCCGGTCAAAAGACTCGGCACGAGCCGCGTCCAGCCTTCGGTGTATTTCAAACCGACTGCCCAGCCGATTTCGAGCAGTCCGGCAATTATCAAATAAATCCACGCCATTTTAACAAAATACCTCCGTGATTATGTTCGAGAAATTCAACATTTTTTGATTGTAGAAAAACTTATAGCCGGAAGTCTGCCGGCAAATGTCACCGAGTTGTAAAAAGTTGTGAAAAAGCCGGGAACTTTTGACAATCTTTTGACAATAAACGGGTGAATCGGCGACGGCTTTATTTCTAAACTCGAATCAGTTTGAAAATAAACGATTGAATGCGCAATAAATTAAATGACTTTTTTGGAAATAAAACAGAACTTAAACGAAATTACCGGCGGATATTTGATTGCTTTTCGTCCGGCGATTGCCGTCGGAATCTTCGCCGCCTCTTCGATATTTTCAGCGGCTTGCGGCGGCTCGCAGACAAGCGACAATCGCAGCGCGGCGAACGCCGACAAATCGAAAACGGTTGAAACGCGCGTCGCTCCGGCAATTGTCAGAGAAATTCCGAAATTCATTCAAACGACCGGTTCGTTTGCGGCGGACGAGACGACCGAGGTCGCGCCGGAAATCGCCGGGCGGGTCGAATCGGTGCTGGTCGGCGAAGGCGATTTCGTCCGGGCGAACAGTATTATTATCAAACTTTCCGAACGCGACGCGCGGCTGCGGCTGGCGCAATCAAAAGCGGCGGAAGCGCAGGCGCGGGCGCAGATTCAGCAGGCGGAGGCGCAGGTGCGGCAGGCGCGGGCGCAAATCGGTTTGGACAAAGGCGACGCTTTTGCTCAAAACAATGTGCCAGCCGTGCGCGAAGCCCGCGCCGCGCTCGCCTCGGCGGAAAGCGATTTGAAGCTGGCGCAGACGAACGAGCGGCGATACGCCAATCTGCTCGATACGGGCGACACTTCAAGAATCGTTTACGACGGGCGGCGTAACGAACTCGAAAAGGCGCGGGCGGCGGTTTTTGAAGCCCGCGAAAGACTGCGGGCGGCGGAAAATTCGGCGCGGGGCGACCGTCAGGGAATTGACGCGGCTCTCGGCAATCTCGAAAATTTCCGGGCGGCGTTTGAGAACGCGCGGGCGGCGACGGCTCTCAGCGAGAAAACCGTCAATGATGCGACGATTCGCGCTCCGTTCGCGGGTTTCGTCAGCTCGCGTCCCGTCGCAATCGGCGAATACGTTTCCCCGAACGCGCCCGTCGCCGTAATTGTCCGCGTCAATCCGCTCAAACTTCTCATCAACATTCCCGAACAGCAAGCCGCCTTGATTCAAACCGGAATGAGCGTTTCGGCAAGCGTCGCCGCCCAATCCGAACGAAATTTCGCCGGGCGCGTCAGCCGGATTAACCCGAACTTAAACGAAACGGCGCGGAGTCTGACCATCGAAGCC
>JBBSUG010000059.1:0-23641 GCA_038235165.1 Pyrinomonadales bacterium | reverse complement strand
TATATGAAAAATCCAATTTTTATATCCGTATTAAATTTCAAAGGAGGCGTTGGTAAAACAACGACTGCCATCACAATCGCCCGCGGTTTCGCTAAAAAAGGCTACAAAACCTTGGTTCTCGATCTTGATCATCAGGGAAACGCAACTTCAGGTTTGGGCATTGATAAAAACGAAGAAATTTTTACTTTGCTTGAGCTGCACGACGAAGTATTCAAAAAGAAAAAGCCATTTGATGACGTGTTTGAATTGATGGTGCGGGAAATTCGTGACAATTTGTTTTTGCTCGGCGGAAACGTCAAAATTCACGCCGCAAACAACGCTCTCGCCTCCGAATCGGTCGGGCGCGAGCGACAACTCACAAGGTTATTTTCCCACCTCAAAGGTTATGACATCTGCGTAATTGACTGCCACGCCGATTCATCGGAAATAACCACAAATACAATGATGTTGGCTGATTATCTGCTTATTCCGTTGACGCTCGACCAATGGGGTTACGACGGTCTCAGCGACGTTTTAACGCGCCTTTCAAGCTATCGCGAAATACTCGGCGAGGACGCGGTAAAGATAAAGGTAATCGGATTTCTGCCGACCAAAGTAAAGTTGACGACCGGACAGGACGGCGCGAAAAAAGACCAATTACTCGTGGCACAAGGAGTCAGACAAGCTCTGCAAGAACAGTTTCCGAATATGCTTTTGCCGGACATCCGTTTTTCCGCCGACATCGAAAAGGCACAGGTTAGCCAGCAGACTATTTTCGATTACGAAAATTTCAATTTAAAGAGCAACGCTGCGAAAGATTACTGGGCTTTGGTCGAAAAACTGGAAAAAGAGTTATTCAAAAAAGGAGCGGCAAAAAATGGCAAATAAAAATTCAAATAAAATCACGATTAAACCGATGAATAACGCGGCGGCGATAGCATCGACGCTCGGTATCAGCGCGAGTTCCGCGCCGAAAAATGAGCAGCTTATTCGACAAACGAGAGGCACCGGCGATGACTCGCAAATTACAGAAAAGACCGAACAAGCCGGTGCAAAATCGCAAACAAAATCCACCAAAAGCGGAAGCGAGATTCAATCTGCGAACGACAAAGCATCTGTCGCTAAAAAGAGTGGGGAAGTGGCTTTAACCGCTCCCAGACTCGCGCCGCAAGCGGTTCAAACAGTGACCGCCGGCACGACAACCGTATCGCAGCCGCCGGAAATGCCTTTGCTAGTAGAAATCAAGAGAAAATTCCCGGGCAAAGAATTATATATTTTGAGTTTGCTTTACCTGCAAAGAAACAATCGCGGACTGGTGCAAATGACTGTAAGCAGTATGATGGCACTTTATTCGTCCGTTTTTCAGGACGTAATCAAAGACGACACGGCGCGGCGGTCGCTCAAAAGATTGTTCGATGCCGGATTTATTAAAACTACCAGCATTCCCGGCAACAACTCCGGCTACATTTACGAAATCGGCGATTTACTCGAAACGGAAAATTTAAGTACGGCTGAAAGAGAAGAGTTCTCCGAATTAGTCGAATTCGCCAAAAGTAAATTAAACAATGCGGCGACAGTTTGAGCGGAACTGACCCCAAAAACAGTTAATTTTTAGCCTCATAAAAAAATTAAAGCGGCGAGTTTGCGGTGAATTCAGGTATGAAGAACATTACCGGCGAACCGCAAACAGCACACATCAAAGCAGCGATTGAAACCGTCAAATCGTGGCTCTCAAATGACGACTTTCCCGATAACAAACAGCTCACCCGAATTTGCGCGAATTACGGCATTCGTCTGGTTGATTCAGGCAGCGAACCGCACCTCGTTCACGAGATTCTCGAAACTTCCCTGAATCTTCATTTGAGCGAAGCGGAATGGTTAAAACCGCACGACACAAAAAATAAACACGAAATTCTCGCCCGGCTGGAAGATTTGACGAGGAGACTCCCGCCGCAAAGCTGGCGCGGACAAGAGCAAATTAGCCTGCAACAATTTTCCACGCCGCCGGCACTCGCATATCTCTTGGCTGAAATCCTGGATGCGGAAGCCGGAAAGTTCGCGCTTGAGCCGTCAGCCGGTACGGGAAGCCTCGCAATTTGGCTAAGACGCGCCGGATGCCCCACGGTGGTTAATGAAATTTCGGCGCGTCGCAAAACGCTTCTCGAACTGCAAGACTTCGCGCCGCACTCTGTCAACGCCGAATTTCTCGACGATTTGTTGCCCGACCGGATAAAGCCCGACTATATCTTGATGAATCCGCCGTTTAGCACAAGCGGCGGGCGCACAAAGGAGCGGGACTCAAACTTCGGCTTTAGGCACGTCGAAGCGGCTTTGCTTCGCCTTGAGCCCGGCGGTCGTCTCGTCGCTCTGCTCGGCGCGGACGCTTGTCTTAAAACCGACAAAGGAAAGAAATTTTGGCATCGAATCAATCTGGAATATCGAGTTCACGCCTTTTTGATCGTCCCGCGAGGAGCTTTTTACAAATACGGCACGACTTTTCAAACCGTCGTTGTAATTGTCAGCAAACCCGAAATTAACAATCAGCCGAATCAATTCAAACCGCAGATAATCGACCCAGCCAGTTTGAGCGAGATGTTGCGCTTTGCGGACGATTTTGCCGCGGTCGAAAACTAAAAAAAACCAAAATGCTAAACCCAACTGTAAACGATGCCGGACAAAGTTTCGCCCGAAATTTCAATCGTCCGGCTCAATCGCAAACGGAAGTTCAAAACACGGTTGCGGAAGACGTATCCTCCGCGCCGGATTCCACTTTCGGAGAAAAAAATGAAAATGAAATTTCCGAAGAATCATACAACCGAAGCGAAAACCTTTATTTGTGTCATCATTTGACGGGCGGCGCGACTCATCCGGGAATCATCGTCGAAACCGCAGGATTAGCCAACATCAAACCGCCGCGACCCGCCTATCGCCCGCGCTTGCCGATTGAGTTTATTACGAGCGGCAAAATCTCCGAAATCCAGCTTGAGCGCGTTATTTACGCCGGACAAGCGCACGCGCAAAGATTGCCGGAATCAGCGGCGCGCGCCGGAATTTCTATCGGCGACGGCACGGGAGTCGGAAAAACCGGCACCATCTTAGGAATTATTCTCGACAACTGGTTTTCCGGGAGCAGGCGAACGGTTTGGTTCAGCGTCAAATTCGATTTAATCAAAGCCGTCAAAGACGAAATGACGAGGCTCGGCTTTCGAGTGCCGATTCAGCTCGTGAGCGATTACAAACCGGAAGAACAAATCACGCTCTCGAAAGGCATCGTATTCTGCACTTATCAATCTTTAATCGCCAAATCGAAAAAAGGTCGCCGCCGGATTGACCAGCTTACGACGTGGCTCGGCGCGGAAGGTTTATTGATTTTCGATGAAGGACACCGCGCGAAAAATTTCTTCGCCGATGAACGGCGCGGCGGCGGGACGCAAACCGGCGCGGCGGTGGTCGAAATACAAGACCCTGCAAAATTTCCCGATTATCGTGTCGTTTATTCGTCGGCTACATCAGCGACCGATGTCAAACATCTCGGCTATATGGTTCGGCTCGGACTTTGGGGGCAGGGAGCTGCCTTCGAGACTTTTGCCGAATTCGCACAGGAAATTGAGGAAGGCGGTATCGGCGCGATGGAAATGGTCTGCCGTGACCTCAAAGCGATGGGCAGATATTTTTGCGGCAGCCTTTCGATGGGCATTGATGAAAAATCCGGTTTAGGCGTTGAATACCGAGAAGTCGTGCATCATTTGACTGTTCATCAGCGCGAAATGTATGACAATATGGCGCGGGCGTGGCAGGCGATTTTACAAAAGACCGAAAAGGCTCTCGCTTTGACGAACAGCGAAAAATTTCTGCGCCGCCACATCGTCAATAATTTCTGGGCGGAGCATCAACGCTGCTCGAAAGCGATTATCACCGCCTTCAAAGTGCCGACTTTGATTCGAGAAATCGAACGCTCTCTCGGCGAGCGGCATTCCATCATTATTTCGATTACCAGCACCGGCGAAGCCGCGATGACCAGACAAATGGCGCGTTCGGCGGACGAAGAGGAAGCGATCTCCGACCTCGATTTCAGCCCGCGTGAAACTCTCATCAAGCTCATTGAAAATTTCTTTCCGTCCGCGCTTTATCAGGAAGTGACGGACGAGATAACGGAGAAAACGAAATACGAACCGCTGCTTGGCGAAAACGGCGAGCAAATTCACTCGAAAGCCGCTCTCGCAATGAAGCAGGAATTACTCGACCGGCTGGCGACTTTGCAACTGCCGGAACATCCGCTCGACCAATTAATCAACCACTTCGGCGCGGAAAACGTGGCGGAAATGACGGGGCGTAAAAATCGGCTGGTGAAGCTCTCGAACGGCGATTACGCTTATCGTCCGCGCGGGATTGCGGGCGTTCCGCAGCGGCAGACGAATCTGCACGAGCTTCAGAATTTTCAAGGAGGGCGCAAGCGGATTGCCATAATGTCGGAAGTCGCCGCGACGGGCGACAGTCTTCATTCCGACAAACGCGCCATTAACCAGCAAAGGCGCGAACACATCGCCGCCGAACTCAAATGGTCAGCCGATAAGCAGCTTCAGGATTTCGGTCGCTCGCACCGCAGCAATCAAGCATCTCCGCCGGTTTACATTTTGGTTTATACCGAACTCGGCGGCGAAAAACGCTTTTCGACTTCGATTGCGCGTCGCTTGGCAAGCACCGGCGCGCTCAACAAAGGCGACCGTCGCGCGAATCAAATCGGCGGGCTGGAACGATTTAACCTCGAATCGAAAGAAGGACGCGCCGCTTTGAAAATCGTTTATGACCGCATTCTCAACGGTTTTCAAATTCCCGAACTCGAAGACGCAAAACAAGCTCTATTCGATATGGGCTTAGTCGCAAAAAGCGAATCGGGTGAATTAACGATTCAAGAAAGTGAAAAACAAAACATCGTGCGATTCTTCAATCGCTTGCTCTCGCTCGAAGTGGATCGCCAAAACGCGCTGTTCGAGTATTTTTATAAAACCTACACGGAAACCGTCGAGCATCTGAAGGCTTCGGGAAAATACGATTTGGGACTCGAAGACATCAAGGCGAAATCGGTAAAAATTCGGCGCGAGCCGCAGCAGATTCACCGCGACCAGATAACCGGCGCGGCGACGCATCTCTACGAACTCGAAACGATTGTCGCAACCACGCCGGCGCGTTTTGACGACTTGGAAAAGGAAGAAGCCTACTTTTACCGGAAACTCGGCTCAGAAGGGGCGGAATACGTCGCGGCGCGCGCGTCCTTGATTCACACCGACCCGGAAACCGGCTTGAGTTATCAAACTTACGCGGTCAGTCGTCCGGCGGGAAGAAATCAATTTTATCTGGACGAGGCGGAGTTAAATGCCAGATACAGGCTCGTGCCGAAATCAAAGGCGAAAGATTGGTGGAACGGGGAAGTCGAGAAAATTCCGCCGTTCGTCAAAAAAGACGTTTTTCTGTTGAGCGGCGCCCTGCTTCCGGTTTGGCGGCAAATCAAAAACGTCAAAGAAGCGGCGTTCAAAATCGTCCGCACGACGACGGACGAAGGAGTGCGGCTCGTCGGCTTGCAAATTCCGAAACATACGGTCAAAGAAATTACCCGGCTTTTTGATTGCGCGTGGCAGCGTGCGGAAACATCGAACGAAATTTTCCAGTCAATCATAACCGGCAAAGAGTCCTGCGAACTCGTCGAAAACATCCGGCTGAAAAACTCGAAAGTCTTCGGCGATTATTACGTCGAAGTCGTGCCGGGCAAGGCAGAACACCCGAAAAAGTTTCGCGCTCTCGGAATCACGAGCATCACGCAAAACAGCCGCGAACGTTTTCTGTTGCCGCAAGGCGAATCGGAAGCGGTTGAATTATTGCAAAAACTCGTGTCGCAGTTTCCGCCAGCACTGGGAACGATTTCTATTGATAAATTTTTGGACGAGAAAAGCGGCGGCGATGCTGCGCTGCCTGTCGAAAAGCTCGCCGACGAACTCGCGCCGATTGACGTGCGCCAATGGTTGATTGAGCCGGATTCGGAACAACTCGCCCTTGTGAGCCTTAACTATTCGCTGACGGGCGATTAGTTTTTAGACTTTATCTCTATTCTCAAAAAACAAATTTATGAACCTTGACATCGAGCAGATTGAAGCCG
Organism: Pyrinomonadales bacterium; assembly: GCA_038235165.1. Lineage (GTDB taxonomy): Bacteria > Acidobacteriota > Blastocatellia > Pyrinomonadales > Pyrinomonadaceae. Next base: position 17,511 of record JBBSUG010000059.1, on the reverse strand, counting down.
CGTTTGGGCTTGTAATCGAAGGAATCAAAAAACAAGATATGCCGGCGCATTTGAAAAAAAGATGGACGCGGGCTTTGGAAAAAGCGAAAGACCGTTTAATCGAACATCCTGTTTTCGCTTGGCAGCCCGAACGCCTTTTGATCGTTTCCGCTCCGAAAGAAAACACAAAAGATACGGGCTGCCGGTTTTACGAGTCGAACGAATCCGCCTGTCGCCGCGTTGACAAAACCGGGCTTTGTCAGGCGTTTTACGAAGGCATTCCGTGCTGGCATCGCGCCACCTTTCTGCTGCTCAAAATTTATTTCGGCGCGGGAGAGAGAATCACCCAAACGGTGGCGACAAACGAATCAAGCGCGGCGACAACTGTCAACTAAAGTTGACACTTTTAGTTGACACTTCTGTCAACCAAAGTTGACAGTTTTTAGATTCGGGCGCGGCGGCTTGCAGAGAGCGAAAACTTATATTCGCTTTTGTTTTCGGCAATTTAGCGAATCAAAAGCGAAGCGGGCAGGGAAGTGGCACGGTTTTTGAGATAAACCGAGCGCACACCTGTCATATGAATACACAATTTTTCAAAGATCGCTCGAATGAGATAGTAGAATCTCTGCACGGCACGCGCGGAGATTCTACTGCAAGAAAATCACAACACCCGACTAGCAACGCGAAAGCCGCGGCGCAAGCCGAAAAAGTAGAACGCTACGCCCGCGCGCAGCATCACGTTTTGCTGACGGGCGAGCGCGGCACGGGAAAAACGACCATCGCCCGCCAGATTCACGATAAAAGCTCGCGTCGGCATAAACAATTCGTCAGCTTAAACTGCGCCACGCTCAAAGAAGAACTCGTCGAAGCCGAGCTTTTCGGTTACGAGAAGGGCGCGTTCACCGGCGCGAATCAAGCTAAACCCGGACTTTTCGAGATCGGAAGCGGCGGCACGGTTTTTCTCGACGAAGTGGGCGAGCTTTCCTTAAGTCTGCAAGCCAAACTGCTCAAAGCTGTCGAAGAAAAACGAATTCGCCGCGTCGGAGCAAGCCAGGAAATTCCGATTGATTTGCGAGTTATCGCCGCCACGTCCCGGAATTTGCGCGAGATGACCGAGAAACGTGAATTTCGCCACGACTTGTATGACCGTCTGAATGTGCTGTCGCTCGACACGATTCCGTTGCGCGAGCAAAAGGGGAAAATCCGCGAACTTGTTCTCGCCGCTCTCGAACGCGAGCGTGTCGCGCTCGGTCGCAAAAGCAATTTTCAAGTCGAGCCGCTGGCGTTTGTGCTGCTCGAAGATTACGCCTGGACGGGCAATTTCCGCGAGCTGCATAATTTTGTTCTCAAACTCGCCACAGAGTTTTTTGATGCCGGCGTTATCACCGCTTCCCACGTTCGGTCGCTTCTTGCGGAAAAGGGCGCGAAGTTTCAAAACCCTGAAACGAGTGAGGAAACTTTGTCAGCCGCCGATGCAGCGGAAAATCGTTTGATACTTGAAATCAACCCGGAAGACCGCCTCGACGACATTATCGAGCGCGTCAAGGAAAGTTATATTCGGCATCATCTCCAGGACAAAAGTATGCGCCGAATGGCAAAACAATGCGGCGTTTCGCGTTATCTGATTACGCGAATCGCTGATAAAATGGAAACGAGCCAATACAGCTAACAATTATGAACACGCCAGGAAATACTGATTTTATACCGGAAGTCAGCCCAGAGGACGCGCATTTGGTTTTGCCCGACACTTACAAGCCATACAGGGACGACGAGGAAGACCGGCTGCACGAGCAGCGATTAAAAGAAATCGAAGCGCAGTTAAACGAAAAGTTCGGCTTTCCTGAATCGGACGACGAGCTTGGCGAGCTGCCGTATGACGCGGAAGCCGACCGCAAACGATGGGACGAACTCGAAAAAGATTTCGACCGCATTTTTGAAGATGCGGCACGCCGCGCGGATTAATATTAAAAAATTGCGCTGAATGATTGAGCCAACTATGAACCAACCGTGAGCCAACTGAACCAATTATGAACCAACTCGTTTAGGCTAATCCATACACCGCGCTCGAACCTTTAGTCCCTCGATTAACCAAAACTCCTTTGTCTTCAAGCTCCTTTATATCGCGGGTCGCCGTGGATTTTGACACCCGGCAAACGGCTTGATACTTGGAGTTTGTAATGCTTCCGTTTTCTTTGACATACGCTACTGCCGTCAGTTGTCTTTCATTCAAGCCCAATTTCTTTAAATTTTCGGCGGTGTAACGATTTTTGAAGATTTCAACCAGGATGCCGCCGAATTGTTCGGCGATTGAAGGTTCGGGCAGTCCCGCTTCGAGGCAGGAATTGATAATTTTCAACGTGCCGCGTCCCCAAGAATCAATATAACCGCCTTTGAAACAGACATCGGCGATCAGCGGATTGCGCGGGCGCGACGGATGCGATTGTTTTAACAATTCGAGACTTAAATCTTCGGGTAAACCTCCTGAGTTCCAAACCCAAAATTTATCGTCGTAAATCCTGATCTGAATGAAACTGCTCATATAATCGCGGTGAACGAGCGCGTTCAAGAGAATTTCTCTGACCGCCGCGACCGGATACTCGTCTTTTTCGACGCGCTGCAAGCCTTCAAAATGAATCGGTTTGACGAAGAATTTTCGATTCAGCTCGGCGGCGGTTTCGCGCAAAAGATAAAGAAGATTTCCCTCGACGACTTCCTGAAACTTCAAATCGTCGTCGCTCGCGCCGAAGCGTCCGATTTTGACGATTTGATTCGGGTAAAAACGCGCCGGGTCTTTGCCGAACAAAACCAGACCCGCGCGCTTTAACTGCCCGTTTTCCAAAAGGCGAAGATTGTCCAAAAATTCGGCAAGCGGTATTTCGCCGCCAACATCGTCGGGAAGGCGACCGGCGCGGCTTGCGTCGAATTTGAATTGCTCGATGCTTTTCTCGTCAATATCGGCGAGCGAGGCGCGCGGCTCGACGACATCATCCCAGGTCTTGCCGGATTTTCGCAGCAGAAATTCCATCAGCGCGTTGCCCTTCAATTCCTGCTTGGTCGAGCCGCTCCGGTAATAATAATTGCCGCGCAGGGAAATCGGCACGGAATACGGCGGCACAACGATTTCGATAAAATAAAAACCGTTTTCATCGTGCAGATTGACTTCCGCCATAATGCCCAGCACGTCACGAATTTTATTCGGCAAATCTTCCATCAGCTTTTTGTAATCGCCCGCGCCGACGGTTTTGCCGTCATCGTCTTTGCCGATATAAATCGTTCCGCCGTGCGCGTTGGCGAAGCCGCAGACCCATTTCAAATAATCGTCGTGCCAGCTTTGTTTGTATTCGATGTTCTGTTGTTCGGGCATTGGTGAAACTGCGGATAAAAAACGCTCACGAAGCGCAATTATTTTCCATTAAATCCTCGAATCCTAAAATCTATTTTACACGCCGAAAAGCAAAAAGATGAGCGGTCATTGCGATTTTAACAATGAGATTCAGACTAACGGACTTTTCAGCAATCCGAAGCGAAAAGAAAGCGGTTGATAAAAAGTGAAAATTTTGAAGAATTTTCAGGAAAAATTATGCAGACATTAACAGCAGGTTCATTTCTAAATCTCGAAAACGCAGGAAGCGTTGAAGCGTTAAAATTCACCGCCCGGCGGCTTGCCGAGCATACGACGACTGTTATTGCGGAAAACTTAACCGCCGAGGCACTCAAAAAACTGGCGAATGATTTGTGGCAAAAGGCGGAATACGTCGCGCGCGAAACCGAACGGCGACGCTTGCACGAGATTTTCGACGAAAATTTCTGCGAGCGATTCCGCGAGCTAAAGCCCGAAGTTTCGAGAGCTGAAACCGCGAGCCTTGAGGTTCAGCAAAACATTTCGAAGGTTGGAGACGACAATTCAACCGCGCCGCAGTCGCCCGCGACGGTTGAAAGCGTCTCGATGCCTGACTTGCCGAAAGAAAGCGCAACCGTAGCCGAAGAGAAAAAGGATGAATTTTTAGGCTTCGTCAATTCGAGTGACTCGTTTGCCGTGTCGCCCGCGACGGAAACTAATGCGGCGACGACAACAACGGCGATGCCAACCGCGCAGGAAGGCGAGCCGGTTGCGGGCGAAAAAGTTTCACCGGACAATCTAACCGAGATTGAGCCGCAACCTACCGCCGCACCTGTCGCCGATGCCAAAGACAATCCGCCGCCGGCGAGCGCGGTTAAAACGAGCGCAACCGCTCCGAAAACGTCCGACGCGAAAGAACCTTTCGAGTTTGGCAAATGCACGGTGAATTTGAGCTTGATTTTGCTGCCGTCATCCGGCAATTCAAAAAGTCGAAAATTGATTGTAAGCGCGGCATCGCACAATTTGCCGCCGGAAATCGAATTTCTCGAAATTGAAGAAGGCGAAGATTTAGCCGAAATCGCAACTCTCGTGAAGGGTAAACTGGAGCGATTCACGCAAACTTTGCCCGCGAAATACATCGAGCAGCTTCGCGCGTCGAAAACCAAGTCGGCGAAAAAACCGGCGACCTCCAAACCGGCAGCGACCATTGCCGCGCAGACTAACCCGGAAGTCGTTCAGACAAACGGGGCAAAAACAAACGGCTCGCAACCGGCGCAGAGTGAACGCGCGACCGAAACCGAGAAAACTAAAGTCGAAGTTACGGCGACAAAAGAAAATTTGGCGGCGCAAACCGCGCCCGTCGCGCCACTTCCACAACCACACATCACGCCGGCGAATAACGTGCAGCCGAGCCTGTTCTAAAAACCAGAAAAATTATGAGCGAAAATTTAAATTCCGAAAACGAAAACAATGAAACCGAAACGGCGACGGAAACTCTGGCGGCGACCGAACAGACCGCGAGCGCAGCGGACGTGGCGAAAGTTCAACAAGTCGAAAACGCCGAAGCCGCGCCGACTTCGGCGGTCGTCAAAATCGAAGGGCAGGAATTTCCGCTGCCCGTTTCGGTTGCCGCCAGCGATGAATTAATCAAAGCCGCTTTGAGTCCGCACTATCCGTCAATCAAAAACGCCCAAATCTCGCGCGAAACCCGCGCCGGACAAATAATCGTTTCGATTGTCAAAAGAGCGGAGCATAAAGGCATTCGCGGCAAACGGTAAAAGAAACGTGAAAACGAACAGCAAAAATGACCGCCGCGAAACGAACCAGACCGGGAATGCTTTGCGGCGGCTCATAAACGCGCCGGAGACCGCGCATCAAATTTACGAGCTTGCCGAAAGCCTTTATCTGCGCTCCTCCAGCGACGGTGGCGGCACCGTCGCATCCGGTCGAATGACGCTCGCCGAGATTGAGCAAATAAGCGTATATCTGCGCGAAGTCGAAACGGACGACCGGGAAATGAAAAAGCAGTTCGCGGAATTGGCGACCGTTCCCGGCGACTTTCATCCGCCGAAGATTCCAATCGGGTTTTAAATTGGTATGACTCAAGCCGGAATAGTGAATGCAAAATCTCTCCGCAAACTTCCGAGCAAGGCTCGCCGGCTGATTGATGAAAACAAGCAAAGGCGAGCGGGCGGCGAAAATGGCGGGAATTTTCGCGGGCGATTGAGCAAAACCGTATCGTATTTGCGCTGGAAAGCCGCCTGCCATACGCTTTCGGATGCAATCGGCTACATCGCCTCGGAATTAGAGCGCGAGCGGCTCTACGGGCTTTATCGCAAAATTTTTCCGAAAGAATGGAAAGCGTCCCGCGCGAGTTTTCACCGAGCGGGTTACAACGACTGCCACACCGAGCGCGAAATAGAATTTATCGAATTGGTCAATGAAAACTATTTTCCGCTGTGCAGTTGGCTTGATTGGTCCGACTTTCGTTTCGACCACATTCCGGTTGAATCGGTCAATTACGATTTGTGTTGCGACGAATACGAATGGCAGCATTTTCGCCCGTGCTTGCAGTTCGCCATCTGCGCGTTTTTGTGGCGCGATACCGACATCTCGGACGAGAATTGGACGGAAATGCTGGCGAGTTTCGATGTCAGGTTTGAAGACTTGCCGCAAATCGAACGCGCCACGCCGCTATTTTCGGTTCTCGATGCCGAGCGCGATAACCCAAAAATTCGGCGTTTTATTCATTTAATCGAGTTTATCTATCACGATTCGGGCAATCCGTTTATTGACACGACGTATTGCCAACCGCAAGACCTTTACGAATGGTCACAGGAAAACTTGGAAAAATTGAAGACCGATTATGCGGGTGTGAAAGATTATTTTGCGAGTATGGACGGCATTGACGAGGACATCGCCAGCAACGCTCATTCGACTTTCAAAGAACTCATCACGATTTGGAATACGGGACGGCTGCCGGCAAAAGGGAAACGAAAAGAAGCGGCGGGTAAAACGGAGCGTGAACGCGGATTGTTGATAAACATTTTGGCGGATTACGACCAGCCAGCCGAAACTGCTTTAACTTTTTGAAGCGCGACTTTTTGAGTTATGAGTCAGATTGAAAACCAAAATTTCCTTGCGCCGCCCGCCGAAGCGAAAGCCGCATTATTCTTTCTCGAAGGACATTATCAGCTCAACTGGCGCGAAGGCAGCGTCGAGCGAACGAAATTTTTAAGTCCGAAACAAATCGGGCGAGCGTTTTCCGACAAAGACGCTTTCGATTCGGGCTGGCTCGACAGCCGCGTCATTCGTTTTGCCCAGGAAAAGAAAACACACAAAATTTTAAGCTGCCTGCCTGCCGGACGGCGAAGAATCTTTATCACCGACCCGCGACCAGCGGACGAACGCGCGGACGGGGACGAAAGCGAAGCCATTCTCGACCTTGAAGTGCCTCTTCCGACGCTTCTGCTCGTCGGTTCAGGGCAGAAATATTATCTCTGGGCGACGCTCGACAAAACAGTCGGTCAAAAATCGAAAATCTCCCACGCCCCGTTTCCTAACTTAAACGAATCGGGCGAGATTTGTTTCGGTAAAAACCACGCGCCCGAATGCCGCTTGGACGCAATCGAAACGGTCTGGCGTTTGATTCTTGAAAGCCCGTTCAACGGCGACCGCGCCGCAGAACGATGCCGGACGCACCCGGACGACGCGCGAAAATTTTTGTTTGAACTAAACGGCAAAAAGGCTTTTCCGAAAAACGCTTTAATCAAAACCAATCACACCGTCGGCGAGTTGTGGCAAGCGATTCGCTGATTTTTCCAGATTTTTTAACAAAATGACTATACCTGAACTCGTCGAGCGCAAATTTTTATTCGCGCCCGACCAACCCGTCACCGCGCCGTTGTATGAAATCGTCATCGCCCAAAACGGAGTTTTCAAACGCGCCCGGAGGTTAGAGATGACAGCCGCTGTCGAAGTTTCCGCGTTTGCCGTCAAAGTCCCGGAACTGGCTATCTGCACGCCTAAAGTCGAATTGCAGGAAAAAATTCCCGCGAGAATTTTCGCCGAGATTTTATCTCACGCTCGAAATTCTACTGACGCAGGCTGCTTTACCGAAAATCTATACGCGGTTTGTTGGGACGCTTCGATTGGTTGTTATTTCTGGAAAGAAATCAGCGGCAAGCGTTCTTTCGGCAGCACGATTGCGCGCGACGACGATCCGGCTTACCGGCAGGCAGTTTTGGAGATTCATACGCATCCGCCCGGCTGCCAGAATTTCAGCAGCCAGGACGACCGCGACGAAAGCGGTAAGTTTCGCCTGTTCGGGATTTTGGTTGACATCCATAAGGCGAAACCGATGATTCGTCTGCGCGTCGGCATCTACGATTCGTTTCGGGAAATTCCGGGTGATGAAATTACGGACGCGCCGCTCGAAAACGTCAACGATTTGGTCAAACAGGAAAGAGAACGGCTCGCGCAATTTTTTCAAGATTTGGGCGAAGAAATTGAAAATTACCCGTTCGACAAAGAATTTTCCCGCGTCGTCGAAAATTTGCCATACGTCGAGAATTTATGAATTTGGATTTGAGCCATCTGAACGCCAAATTGGTGCTTCCGGTTGATTACAAATCAATCGAATTCTGGCTCGTCGGCGCGGGCGGCACGGGCAGTTTTATGGCGATGAACCTCGCCCGTCTCGCTTTTGAGCTGAAAACACTCGGCAAAGGGGCAAATATCGTCATCGTTGACCCGGACAGAGTAGAGACGGGCAACATTCCGCGTAGCAATTTTTGTTTTACTGAAATCGGACAGAATAAAGCCGAAACGCTCGCCGGTCGCGTGAGCCGAGCTTGGGGAATCGAAGTCGGCTTCGTCAAAGAAGGCTTTCAACCCGCGCTTCTGCAAAGCAAAAATGACGATTGGACGGTTCAATCTTCAAATTCAAATAAGCTGACAATTCTCGTCGGCTGCGTTGACAATTATCTTGCGCGTCTGCAAATGCACGAAGCATTGAAATTTTACGGCGAACGAAGCTACGACAATGCCGCGCCGCGCCTCTGGTGGATTGACGGCGGCAACGGGCGCGACACGGGACAAATTTTAATCGGCAATAGACTTAACAAAAAGGAAATCTGCGAGTCGGCGCAAAAATCTCCGCTCCTCTCCTTGCTGCCCGCGCCGAGCCTGCAACACCCAGACCTTTTGCGCGAAGGCGAAAAAAAAGTCCGCAAAAGTAGCAATGGTCATCTGCAAACGAAAGATGCAGTGACGTGCGCCGAGCGAATTCGGCTGGGCGAACAAAGCATGAACGTCAATCAGCGCGTCGCCGTTGAGATGAACGAGATGCTGACCGCGCTCCTGCTGACAAATTCACTAAGGCGTTTTGCAAGTTACTTCGATCTGGAATCAGGAACGAGTCGCTCGCTTTACACGACAGCGGAAAAAATCGAACAAGCCGTAAATTTAGCGGCGGAGAACGGTAATGTTTCAAAACACCGGAAGCGCAAGTCAAAAAGTAAATGAATCTGAGGAATCGAGTGCCGGAATTCTCGACCGCGACGAAACTTACCGAAAACTTATCGCCGCTCTTGAACGCAAAGAGCCGAATCCGACCGCCGGTTGGTGCGCCTCCAAGCTTGATGAAGAAATCCGGCGAGCGGGCAGGGAATTCGAGCCGGACGCGAAACTTCGGCAGGAAGATGCCCTTCAAACGTGCCTTTTCTATCTGGTTGATTTCGCCCGGCGGATGCCGGAATGGATCAACACTACCGAAACAAATGATCGGATAAAACTCGCTTGCGGGGAACTCGCTGAAGAAATTCACAAAATCACGTTGCGTCCGGCTGAGATAATTGAAAAGCACGGAAAATTAAAAGTTTGGCTCAAAGCGATTTTGGCAGTTCAAACCTGTCTGATTTACCGCGAAGAAACCGCGCGCAACATCGCAAAGCAAGACAAGGCAAAAAACGCCGCGAAGTTCCAACAAGCGAAAAATAATTCGCTTCCCGGCGTTGCGGTTAAAGAGGAAGAATGGTTCTCTGCCGTAGCGAAAAATGTCTTTGAGAATGTGTGCGGTAAATCTTCCGTCAAGCCTTCGGATAAATCGCCGGATGAGGCGCAGCCGAGCCTTTTTTAATTACAAATCCGCCATTTACCGTTGGCTGATAGGTTACTTTCCACGCGCCAACTCTGCTACACGCTCCGCTAAATTTTCAAATGTTGCTTCCACAGGTTGTAACTTTAACAAACTCGCCAAGCTGATTGTTTTCTGCGATGGGTGTCGTTCGTCCAAAACAGCGGAACGCAACAAGTAAAACTTCCATTGCTCAAGCCGCATCGGGTCAAGCGTAGTTTTCTCTCGGTGGTCAAGCAAGCAAAAAATATAAACGTCTGCCTGACGATGCAGTTCCGACGAAAGCCGATTCGTTTCAGAACTCCAGGCAAGCGTCGGGCGAATAGTAAAAACGATGTTCGATAACTTGGCGTGCGCCCAGGATTGCAGATAAGCCGCCGATTTAACCTCAAGTCGTGTCCCGTTCGCAAGCAGAAGGTCAAAAGCATCCCACTGATTTCGCACGCCATCAGCTAAACCGAGCGCGGAAGCGACAAGAAACTCTGCCAACACGCCGCGCATCGCATTGCTCACAAGGTCGGACGAAGACCACTGCCAAAAAGCGGAAAGTTGAAGGTCAAGCGGTTCGCCGCGCAAAGAAAAATTTTCATCTCCGGATTTGCGCGAAGTTTGCAGAGCCGGAAACGTCAAAGAGTTTTCAATCGGTTCAGTCATCGGAACATTAAAAGCAAAAGGGAAGACAGCAAAACGTATATTGTGTTGTCGGATAGTCCGTTGCTAAAAAGAACTAACAGTTAACATAACGAATCGGATTTTGCGCGCCAAGTTTTGAATAGTTTTCCACGCTTCCGCCCACGTAATGTCGCAGAGGCTCGGCGATGCTGCCTTCAAATTGCCACCTTTCCGTTCGTTTTGCATCGGAGTTTATCGAGTGTTCAGCCGCCCATTGACGCTTTATTTCAGTATCTCCGACGGGTGCGGGAAACCAACGCTCGATTTTATATACTTCACGAACAATTCCTTTATAAACTGCAAAGGCGTATTTGGCTCGATTACGCCGAGTTCCGATAACCCAATTGCCGCGTGTGATTTCGTATAACATTTCCGCGCTCATTCCGCGCCGGTAATAACGATTGACGGTAATCAGAATTACAGGCTCAGAAATTTCAACGATTGGCGCTTCGTATTTTGCAATAACTTCAGCGACGGACATCTGTCCTCTATCATCGGAATTGTAACCTTGAACTTGGTTCGTCAGTCCGCTCAATCCGATAAAATCAATCAAGGCGGCTTCGACTTCAAACGCTTCTTTTTCAGTCAGCCCGTGCCGGTGAATAATGTGCTTTACTTCAAGACCGTTAGCACGAGTGTTTCGGATTTTATCAAGTTTATCGTTCGGCACGGCGTCGGCGATTGCGGCGTTAATGTGAGCAAAGATACGATTACCGATGCCTTTGCCGACATAAAAAACTTGATTGTTTTCAGGATCAATCAGTAAATAAACGTAATAATCCAGTTTTTCAATGACCGACAAGGGAAATTCTTGAATAAATGCCATACGATGCGCGACTTTTTGACCAAAGCGAGAAACTGCCCAATTTTATGTCCTGCCAAAATGATTCGTCTTTTGCAGAATCATCTACATTCTAAGTTAAATCCTCCGGTTCAAACAAACCAAATATTATTCCGCCATTCCATCCCGGCTTCTTCTACTGAAGAACTGATTCGGCATAAAAATTTATACGCGAAATTACGGTCTGCATATGCGAATTAAAGAAAAATAGAAGCGGCAAGTGAAGATGCGTGATTTAACGGAAAAATTTATGAATCAATCAATAAACCCTGCGCCTTCAAACGGCGAGCAGTTGGCAAACGACATCTGGAAAATGCTCGGCGGTCAGGCGACATCAATAATCACCAACACGACAACCGCCGTCGCTGCGCCGTTTAATAAGACAAAAGTTGCGGTGCAAAGCGAGATGAATAACACACCCAATTTGGCAGACGAGATTTTGGGAAAACTCGAACAAAAGAAGGAAGTCGCCGCCGCGCATCTCGGTATTTCGGCGGCGGAAGTCGAAACGATGCCGTTCGATCTAACCGCGCTCGAACAGGCGGGAATTTTCCTCAACATTGACGCGACCGGATTTTCGGTTTTGAGCCGCCAGCTTGATTGGCAATCTTTGGGTATCGAATTGCCGAAAGAACAAACAGTTCATCTCAGCCCGCCGCGCACCGGGCTTTTGCCCGACGATTATCGCAAACCTCTCCAGCGCGCCGCGTCGCAGGCGCACAACGCGCTCGACCGTTACAGTTTTCGTTTTGCGCTGTGCGAAACCGTGCTTGGGTCGAGCGAATATCGCTGGATTCCTTACACCGCCTTTGAAGCGTTTGAAAAAGAGTTCGCCAACGCGCTCGAAAATCTCGCCCGCGCCAAATCTGCGGTCATCGAAAATTACGAGGAAATTCTTGAAACTTTGCGCGAAACTTTCCGGCAGCTTGCTAAAGATTCAGCCGAACGTCTGGCGGCGACGGTCAAAGACGAGCCATTTGACCGCGACGAGTTCATCGGCAGAACCGTCGAGCAGGCGATGGGAATGATTCCGACCGTGCCGACGATCCGCGACGGAATGCGAATCGAAATGCGTCCGAAAGTAATTCTGCTCGGTTCAGAAATGCGCGCCGAGCAAAATCTCACCGCGAAACTCGAACTCGAAAAGCAATTAACCAATAAAGCGCAAACCGAAATCGCCATCGAAATCGGCGCGCAAAAAGAAATCGCCGAAATCAAAGTCAAATCTGCCTTTGAAGATGAAAAGCGCGAGCAGGAATTAAAGGAACGCATCCGGCAAATCAAAATCGAAGCCGTCAAAAAAGAAGTCGAAACGAGCATCTCGCCGCTCAAAGAAGGACTCGACCAGCTCAACGCGGTCGTTTACGAAGCCGCGCGCGAGATGGCGGAAAAATTAACCGAAGCGAAATTTGTTCCCGGCGGCACGGCAAAACGCGCCCGCGAGATGTATCAATGGTTCAAACTGATGAATTTTACCGGCGACGTTGAAGTTGAAACCGTTCTCGCCGAATTAAACAAAATTGCCAGCCGCGATGCCAAAACGCGCACCGCCGCCGAGATGAAAGAAGCCGTTGACGCTGTTATCATTGCGACATCGAAACGCGCCCGAAAATTGCTCAAGACCGAACAACTCGACGCGCTTGAACTCTAAATTTATGCCAGATTCTTGGAAACCCAAACGGACAAAACAATGCGCGAAATGCCCGTGGCGTAGAGACGTAAATCCGCGCGAAATTCCGAACGGTTACAGCGTAGAAAAACACCGCGCGCTCGAAACGACAATCGCTCAACCGGGCGATTTGTCCGCGTTCGCCTTGAATACGATTCGGATAATGGCTTGTCACGAAACGCATAAAACGCACTGCATCGGACGGCTCGTCGATCAGCTTGGGGTCGGAAATAATATCGCGCTGAGGTTGGATATGTCGTCCTGCACGAACGCCAACAAAATCAAACTGATCGGTGAGCAGCACGATTGTTTCGAGGACACCCTGCCGATTGAGTAGCTCCGTTTTTTTGCATTCTAAAAATCTTCATTTGCGCCCCGCGCTTCGATTGAATCGAGCGCGGGTTCTTGTTTTTATGCCGGAAATTATCAAAAAATGTTTTCTTTATCACTACGATTCATCCATCAACTCGGACAAAGTTTTCAATTTATTTCTGATTGATAACGAAGACGGCACATACAGCGCGTTTCAAGAACACGGGCGCAGCGAAACAAAATTGAACGTCAAGCCGCTCGTCGAAGGATGTTCTTTGTCGTTGGGGCAAAGCCGTTATACCGAAAAACGCTTTGAGAAAATCAATCACCGGCGAACGCCGTATATCGAAACTTTTGATTGTTCATACAGCCCGACCGTCAAAAAATACGGAGTCGTTACAGTCTCGGAAAACGTCGCGTATCAGCCGCCAGCCAAGGTTATTGAATTCAAACCCGCCGCCTCGGAGCAAATAACTATCATCACGCCGGCGGAAAAAGAGAGCGGCGAGCAACAATCGCAAGAAATGGTTGAGCGACCGAAGCGCGTGCGCGGCGCACTCAATTTGAATCAGCTCGACGCGCTCGAACTATAACAAAATCTTTTGCAGTAAATTTTCAAACAATGAACAATCAATCCAGCGAAGCGAAACTGCTCCAAGAACTCGACACGCTCATCCGGGCGCGTTACACCCTGCTTGCCGTCAACACTTACGAGGAAGAACGGCTCAAGGAATGCCTGCTCGAACTCGTCGGCTTAGAAAAACACCGCGACAAGCCGCTTTATCACTGGAGTCGCACGAACGGCATTACGAAAATCGTTGACGAAAAAGCGAACGGCGTCCCGCTTAAGGAAATCAAAAAGATTGCCGAAACAGAAGACCCGCTCTCCGCGCTCGAATTCATCGCCAAACAGCAGACCGGAATTTTTCTTCTTTGCGACTTCACGCCGTATATCGCGCCATACGGTCAGGAAGACCCGGTGCTGGTGAGGCTTCTGCGAGAAGTCGCGTGGAAGCTGAAAATCACGAAAGCGACCGTTCTGTTCGCCGGACCGAATTTCCCAGACATCAAAACGCTCGAAAAAGAAGTCTCGTCAATCGAACTCGATTTGCCGCAGGAATCGGAAATCATCAACGCGCTTGACATCCAGCTCGAAAAATTCGAGAAACAAAAAATCAAAATTGATTTAAGTGTCGAGACGCGCTCGAATCTGATTCAGGCTCTGCTCGGACTGACGAACGACGAAATCTCAAACGTCATCGGTAAAGCGATTATCAGTTGCGGCGGCTTCGACGATAAATCTCTCGCAATCATTCTCGACGAAAAGAAAAAGGTAATTCGCGGCAGTTCCGCGCTCACCTACGTGCATCCCGAACCGGCGAACTCTCTCGGCGGCTATCAATCTTTGCGCGAGATTCTGAAAAAAGCGGCGCACACTTTTTCGCCCGAAGCTAAAGCCAGACACGTCGAGCCGTGCAAAGGAATTTTGCTCGTCGGACTACCGGGATGCGGCAAAGATTTGTGCAAACGAGTCGCGTCGTCCATCACCAATCGCGCATTGCTCGATTTGGACTTCGGCTCGATTATGGGCGAAGGCGGCGGTGTGATCGGGCAGTCGGCGATTTCAATTAAACGTGCGCTTTCGATTGCCACTACGGTCAAAGGCATTCTGGGCATCAGCGAATTTGAAAAAGCGGTATCGGGAATGAAATCGTCCGGCAAGACCGACGGCGGTGAGACGGCGCGGACGATTTCTTATCTTCTGAACTGGATGCAGGACAACAAAGAAGTCCTCGTTTTTGCGACCGCCAACGACGTGCGCGATTTAGAAAGCGAACAGTTCAGAATCGGCAGATTTTCTTACATTCATTTCGTTGATTTGCCGACCAAAGAAGACCGGCAAGAGATTTTCGGCGTTCATCTCTCTAAACGGATGCTGAAACCGGAAGATTTCGATTTGGACGTTTTAGCCGAAAAGTCAGAACAGTTCTCCGGCGCGGAAATCGAAGGCGCGGTTAAAGATGCTGTGCTGGAAGCGTTTATTGACGGCAATCGCGCCGCCTGCACGAAAGATGTCATCGCGGCAATCGGTTCGATCTCGCCGACGGCTGAAATGATGAAAACGAAAATCGACGAAATCCGCGAGTGGGCGAAAAACAACATCAAGGGCAGCCGCACTTCCGCCACAATCGGACAAGCGGCAAACACGACCGGCGCGAGAGTTTTGGAAATATAATCTGCCGGATTTTCAATAAAAGCGTCGTTTGTTTTTCCCGAAAAATTTGCCCTTGTCTCTTGCCGGCATCTCGTCAAGTATTATCGCTTCGTGCAGAAGTTGCTGCACCGTTTCCGAATATAAATCTTCGAGGACGCGAATTTCGAGGTAACGAATCTGTTTTAATTTTCCATTTTCATCCAGGAGAACGCCGGGACGCGGGGCGAGTTTCCAGCCGTGCGGAAAACCGAGCGTGATGTGATCCGGGTGGCGATTCAAATAACAAAAGTTGCGGCGCAGGGTGTAAAAGGGAATTCGCCATTTGATAGCGCAAGTGGCGAACGGTGGCAAAGTTTCCTGCAAAAATGATGCGCCGCCATCAAAAGCTCGCGCACTTCTAACGGGTTTGTTTCTTCAATGTATTGTAGAACGCTCATCGTTAAACTTCGGGTCTTCACTCACGAATTTTAATCCATTTTGGCGCGATTGGAAAAAAGAAAGCGGCGAGTAAAGAATAGAATTTGAAGATATTTTTTCGGGAGAAAACAAAAAAATGTCGAAATACATGACGTTCACTAACGCGGCTTTCAAAGACCGGGATTGCCTGTTGAAAGCACTCGCCGAGTGCGGTTACGAAACGGTCGAAGATGGGGAAGCGTTGTCGCTTTACGGTTATCGAGGCGACCGTCGAGCGGAGACGGCGCAGATCGTCGTCAGAAGAAAATTCATCGGCGCAGCGTCGAACGACCTCGGATTTCAAAAAACCGAAGTCGGTTACGTTCCCGTCATTAGCGAATACGACCAGCGTTATATTATGCAGGGCAAATTTTTGACGAATTTGAGAACCAACTATAATCTCAAGTCGGCTGAAAAACTCGCCCGCAATTTGCGCGGCACGCTGCATCAGGAGCGCGTCGGTTCGACGATTAAAATTCGCATTAAATACTAAATTTTATGGCTCATATTATCGAAGTCGTGCGCGACACGGCTGGCGAGGCGAGTTCATTCCTGGACGCGCTTTTTTATTCGGACTCGGTTTCGGCAATCGGTCATCGCCCGAACCAGAACGACAAAACGCGAGCCGTCGCCGTCAACTGGGACGCGGACGCGGAAAGTGAAATTGACGAGCGCATTTCGCAGATGATTTCGGGCGCGCTCGACGCAGGCAAAGACGAAGATGTAGACGAAATCGTGGCTTACTGCCGAATCTTTCCCGAAACCGTTGTTTATCAACCGGAACTGACAGACATTGAAAATTGAATAGGAAACAAAACTTATGCCGGAAATCGAAATCGAAATCAACGCCGAGACGGGCGAAATGGAGTCAAAAATCAAAGGCATCGCAGGTTCAGCTTGCCAGAAAACCGCTGAAGCCATCAAGCAAGTCTTCGGCAAACCCAGCCGCGACGAGAAAACGCGCGAATACACGATTCAGCCGCAAGTGAAGCGGCAAATCAAAGGAAAATAATTTTTCCGATACAAAAATTTACGCGCCGTTCGCCGGTAAAAGAGCGGCGCGTTTTCTTTGAAATTCAAAAAAAATATGCAAATTGTCGCCATCGGAAAACTGCTTTTTGAGAGCAGGACGGAACTGCCCGAAGCAATCGAATACAATTACCAAGCAGGCGATCACACGCTTTTGCTTTCGATGAAAAACCTGCACGAGCGGGAAATCGAAGCCGTCCGCGAAGCGGAAACCGAGTTCGGACTTTTCTGCGAAAACGGAATCGTCTTTCTGCTTTATCGTTTCGGCGAAGTTTTACCTTGGTCAGACTCGGCTTTTTCGTGGTGGAACGTCGCTGAGGAAGACCGCCGAATCCCCGCGCCGCAAGCGAATCCGGCAGAGCGCATCCTGCTGAAAATCATTCTCGTCGAAGCGGCGACCGGCATCGTCAAAGCGATCAGAGTCACGACGCTTTCGCCCCAGTTCACGGAAAAGCTGCACGGCGCAATTCGTCAGCAAGCGACGGGCGAGCCGTTTTCCAGAGATGAATTTGTAGGTCGCAGCTTGCAGATTTATAAGAAATTCACGCCCGCCGAGTTAGCCGCCAACGCAATCGTGAAAACAAAAGGCGGCGAATAAAAAACGATGCCGGAAATAACTTTTATAGTGGACGATTTACGCGGCGCGATTCTGGTTGAAGATAATCCAGACTTGAGTCAAGAGGCAATCGAGCATTTACGGACGCATCTCGGCGAATCGCAGGAAATCGGCTGCGCTCGTCCGCTTGAAATAATCAAGCCGATTAGCGACTCGTCCGACGACGCGCCGGAAAATCGAAGCGTTCGCATTGCGGGCTATTACCACAATTCTTTAACGGAGGGTCCGGGCAGGCGCAGCTCGGTT
>JBBSUG010000058.1:0-24832 GCA_038235165.1 Pyrinomonadales bacterium | reverse complement strand
AGGACGAAAACGATTTGGACGTTCGCTCTGCGAACCGTCATGTAAGCTTGGACGAGTCTCGTCCGAAATCGGAAGAACTGCTGCACGTCGTCATCGCGCCGAGCAAAGAAGAAATGGAGAGCGTCGGCGACGATTTAGAATCGAAAAAAACTGCGCTTCTTTCGGTCGTTCGAGAAACCGTCGCCCGTCTTAAAAAAGAGGTAAAGGCGCGAAAACTCAAATGGATCGCCGTCGCGCATTTCAACACTGATAATCCGCACGCGCATCTAGCCATTCAAAAACAGTTCACAAATGAAGAGGGCGTAATCGAAACTCTGCGTATAAATCGCCAGATGCTTCACTACAACGAGCGGGGCGCGGGCGGCGAGAAAATACTGCATAAGGGCGCGCTGATTTTAACCGCCGAAAACAAAATCGAAGAAATAGCCGGCGAGCGGCAAGAAGCGCGAGAAAACGAAAAAGATTTTGAACCGAAAAAAGTCGCCGCAAAATCCGAATCCGAAATCGAAAACTCCAAACAATGTTCTGCGAACGAATCGCCTAAAATTTCAAACTTCGATGAACGTCGAATTTTAGCAGAAGAAATGCTCACAGCGTCCGAAATCCGTCGGCGCGAGCGTAACATCGAAAATCTCGTCGAACACTGCGACAAAAAACGCTTCAAAATCAAAGACGACGAAACGGGCAACACGCGCCACGTTTCCCTATTCGACATCGAGCGAAAAATAGAAATCGTCAGCCGCCGCAAAGCTCATCAATCGCAACCGAACGACGCGGAAAAACGCGCCGAACTTGCTGCGAAAATCGCGCGAGACGAACGCGCCCGGTATGAACCCATCATTCGTCAGCTCGAAACGATTCGCCATCACGTTCTCGGATTTGAGAACCGCCACTTAACGCAAGCACAAGAAAAACACACGCGCCTCAGCAATCAAAAACTGTTAATCGAAAAAAAATATGAACGGCTGAAAGCTGCCGTTCCGCTTTCCATTTTCAAACCAGACGAAATTCAAGAGCTTCAAGGCGAGGCGATCAGGGAACAAAACCTGGAAAAAATCTTAATGCTCGAAAGCATCCGGCAAAGCAACGCCGTCGAGTTGAATCGTCCGAGTCGCCGAGACGCGGACGTAAGCGAGCTTTTAGCGGCAAAAACAATCGCCGAACTAAAATTTCAGGCGGCGGAAAAACGGCAGCGCGGATTTCCGGCGAACAAGGATTTCATCAAAGTAAAAGTCGGCGATTCGCTTTGGTCGCGCCGCGAGCTTGAGCAGCACGAACTTCGAGCCGCGGATAAAAAAGATTTTTGGACGCTGATTAAATCGAAAACGAGCGCGCTTGTTTTTCGGTCGGACGAGAAAAGTAAAATTGCCGAAAAGCTCGATTATCCGGCTTTGCATAAAGCCTTGACGGACGCGCTCGAAACTTTGGAAAGCGCGCGGCACGATGAAATCGCAAAATTAAAAGAATTTAACCAAACTCTGAACGTGATTTTCGACGCGGAAACAAATCCGAATAAGACCAAACTCGCGCCAGCGTTTTCCGCCTATGAACTTAGCGACGCGGAAGATTTATCGCTTCACGCGGGACGCGAAAGTTTCTATGAAAGTGTGCTTCCTTTACAGGAAAGCTGGCTGCGCGAAAAGTTAGCCGAAAGTCTGCGGCAAGCGAGCGATTCAAAAATACCGAAGACTTCGGACGAAATAAAAAATCGAAAACAATCTGCTTCAACAATCGAAATTTCGATTCCGTTTCAATCCGAACCTGACGCCCCAACCGCCGAAAAGATTGTCGGTAAATTCGTTTTAGGACGAGCCGCCGCCAGAAGCATAATCGCCGAGACAAAAGCGATTGAGGCGCAGGAAAATCTCGCCCGATACAGGCGCGAAAAGTTTTTCGTCAAACACCGAATAAAAGACGCGAAAACGGGCGCAGAACGCGAAATTTCTCTGCGAGACGTTGAGCCGAGAAAACATTACTATTTACTCGATTCGATTTTGGAACGAGCGTTGGAGTCAAAAGAGCGGAAAAATTTGCGCGAGTCGGTGTACCAATCCGCCGAGAAACAGGAAAAGGAATTAAAGCAAAATTTGAACGCCGCTCAGAACCGTTTCGAGCGACTTGAAAATCAAAAAAAGCAGATGCTTGAAAAGTATTCCTTCACACGAGAAGAAATCCAGCCGATTTTCACGCCGAAGGAAATCGCCGCGCTCGACGTTCGGGCGGCGCGAACATTTGATAAAACCGAAGCCGACCGGCTTGAAAGAATCGTCAGCGATGCAGAGAAAGACAACTGCGTCGAAAGAATTCAAGATTTGCTCCACTTGGCAGCAAAAAGAATTCAACTTCTCGCGCCCGATTTAACGCAATCGCATGAATCGAAAACTGTTCAACAGAACGGTTCTGCACGCGAGCGTCAACCAAACAATCAAAGCAGAGAAGTTTCCGAATATCAGGTCGCTTCTGACGCAAACCTTCGCATAAACGACAAGAGCGCGGAACAGGCTCAGGAAAAAATAACATTCAAAGAAAAGGGACGAACCAGATGAAGCGTCGCTTCGATTGCCAGACGAGCCTCCGGCAATTTGCGAGGCACGCGGGTTGCTCTAAAACGGTTTGAATTATCGGCAGGCTTCAACAAAATCAAAAAATCTGAAGTTCTCTTTTCTTTTGACAGTAAAATGAGCGAGCAATCTTCTATTTCTAAAACGGGCGAAATCAGTCCGCGCACGGCGCGCGCCGTTGCCGCGATTTTAAGTCAAACTTCGACCGACGAAGCGTTACGCGGCTTGAATCAAACGGACGGGCGCAATCAATCCGAGCAGGCTTCTCATCTGGCGAAGGAATCGCCGTTTCTGCGTGAGATTTACGAGCGCGGCGCCAGCGTAGTGGACGGCGTTTTGACAGTTCCGCGCGAGAATCTAACCGCGTCGCCGGAAATCGAAATCACGACGACGCACGCGGCGGTGGAAAGATTGACGCTCATTACCGGAGATTCGGACAAAGCCAAAGAACTCGCCACGCAGCTTGTCGAAATGGGCGAACACATCGCCGGAAGCAACGCCGACGGCGCGACGCGCCTGAAGGTTTTCGGCTGGCTTTACCGCACGCTCGATGGCAAGCAGAAATTGTTTGAACCGGAAAGAGAGGAACAAAATGTTCCTCTCCGTTCAGAAGCGCAGTTTTCCGAAAAATGGCAGCAAATCGTCGAGCTGTCGGAAGCGATGAAGGCGCTTGAGCCGAAAGATCGCCTGCCGGGAAACTCGCTCGAAGCATTGGGCGAAAATGTGCGGGAAAACGAATCGGCGATTGAGCCAGACGAAAATTCGGCGCTAGAGATTTATGAAAACGCCGAAAACAGCGAAGAAGCCGAACGTGCCGATGAAATTATTCCGGGCGTCAGTTTGGTTGGTTTTGAGCGAATCGAAATCAGTTCCGGTTTGCCGAAAATTCACGAAAATCTTTCGCGCGCGGATTTTGAAAAATTGCTCGAAAGAATGAGCGCGGTTGACGCGCAACTTGAACGCGGCGTTTCGAGACGCGAAATTCTCGCGCCGTTCAAACGCTATGTCGAACTGACGAGAGGCGACAACGAATTGCGGCTCGTCGAGGAAGAATACGCTAAAACTCAAGCGAAAACGGCTGGTCACGGAAACGACGCGCCGCAAGATTATCGTTTCGCTGCCACGCGCGAAGAATTACGCGAACTTGAAGAAGACAGATTGACGCTCGCCGAACTTCATCGGCAAAAGGGTAAGATAACCGAAAACATCGAAACGAATCTGGAAGGAGACGTTGACCGCGATAAAGTCGAACGATCCATTGACGGGCGAAACAACAAACTCGCCGCAAACAATCAAATTGATGCCGCGTCGAAACCTCAGAAAATCGAGTTGACCGAAGACGAGGCGGAATTGCGGCAAACTCTCATCAAAGAAGAAAGCGTCGAGCGCGAAATAAAACAGCTTTCCGAATCAATCAGCGAGCGAGAGAAAAGTTCTCGCACCGCCTCCGAACTTTCCGCCGAACAAATACCTGAGACACGAAAGCGTGAATTGTTTGAGAAAGTTGCTTCATTAGTGATTCCCGAACAAAGCGTTTTGAAAGAAAAATATCCCGAATTAACGGCTCAAGAGAGGAACGAAAAATTAATCCAAAATAACACATTTGAAATCCGCACGCCGGCGGAATATCTGTTCGTCAGCGAGGCGGCGAAAAATCAGTTTGAAATCTCTCGCGGGCGCGAAATCAAAAACGAGTATCGGCGATTCGAACGCAAAAACATCGCCGAAAGCGCAGACGTTCAAACGGCGCGGCAAGCTAAAGAAGAGCATCGTGAGAAAATTCAATCGTTCAAAGAAATCGAACCCGTTTTCGCTTATAAAATCGAAGGCAGTAATCGAATCATCAAAGCCGAGCCATCGGAACGCGCCGTCGCCGGTTACGAATTCGCCAAGGAGTATATTCGTTATCAATTAAAGCAGCCGGAAATGCGCCTTCGCCACGAGTCGGCGGTTTATCGAGATTACACCGAACGGCTCGAAGCGGCGCGCACCGCGCAGACGCTCGTCCGCGAGGCTTATAAAATCAGGCAGGAAAATCACCAAACCGCCGGAATCTGGAAAAACGCCCAAAAAGAAGAACTCCGCGATTTGACGCGCCCGCTCTCGAAAAAAGAGATGTCGCTGCTCTTTCTCGAACAGCCACCCCGCAGCTACACAGCGGAAATGTCGGTTTTGAAATATAACTTCGCGCACTACTCGGAGGCGAAAGCCAGAATGACCGCTGCGCTCGTCGAAGGCAAACTTGAGCCGAGCGCGGAAGCGAAAAATCTCGCCGAAAGCCTCAATGAGAGATTAAACCGCCGCGATTTTGAAACGAAACATAAAGCGACGAAGCACTTTTTTGAAAGCCTGAAAACCGAAAACGAAAAGCTCTATATCAAAAACCGATTCGATCATCGCGCGCTGTATGAGAATCTGCCGCCGCACGAGAAAGATTGGATTTACAGTCAAGCGACCGCGCAGCGCGACAATCTCGAATACAAAATCGCTTACGAACGCGGTAAAAGCACTGGTCGAAACACGGGGTCGCAAACCCAAGCCGTCGCAACAAGTGAAGCCGCGATGACGGTCAGGCAGGAATTCGCCAACGGCACGCTCTGGCAACAAGCCGCGCTTTTGAGCATTCGCCAAGAAGCTGAAAATCCTGAGCGAAATCCTGCCAACGCAAAGGAAAAAATTCTCCAAACAATCGGCTTTTTGATTCACAACCAGACGGAAGCGAGTAATCTGCGCGTCGCCAATTGGCTCGAAAAACAAAAATCGGAGGAATTGCAAACGGCAGGGGAAATCCTCAAAACTTTCGCCAGCGCGACGCGCGAAATCGAGGACAATCAACTAACCGTAACCGTAAAAATCGAGAACTCAAACCGCGTTTCAAACACCGATTACAAAAATTTATTCGAGCGATACTTCCCTGCCGATTTTGAAAAGCTGAAAGAGTTTCGCGCTAAAGACGGCGAGAAATTCCGCCTTGAGCAAAGCCGGCGCGACGGGCAATCCGCGACGCTCAACGTATGGGTGGAAAACGCTGGAAATGCGGTTTACCGCGCCAACGCGCTCGTTACTGTTTTTGAAAACGAGCAGCGCGAAGTTCAGGAAATCGAGCGCATCAAAACTGCTCAAGTCGAATGCCGGCGAGCGGCAGAAATAAAAAACTCGCTCACGCTCAAGATTCAAGAAAGTTTAAGAAAAGAATTCGCAAAAGAAAACCGCGCGGTTTCGGAAAACGATTTAAGCGCGGCGGTTGAAAGGGCTTTCGCGCCGGAAAAATCAGAGACGCTTTCACTGAAACAGAAGACGATTTTTGAACGAGCGCAGGACAAAATTTCGATTTCCGATTTCGAGCGGTTTTCTGAAAGCACCGAACGGCTCGAAAAAGGTCTGGTCGAAATAAATCGGAGTTTCGAGAAAATTGCCGCGCTCCGGTCAGATGTCGCCGAATACAAACTTGCGCCGGAAAAGACGAACTCAACCGATTCGCTGCAAAGCCGGTACGAAGCGGCGCAACGTCAGGCGGAAATCGAACAAATCACTTCAGCCGCGCGCGAAAAATTCGCTGCAAAAAACAATGACGGTGACATTTCGACGCTTACGGATTTTCTGACCGACGAAGAAAAGGAGCGGGCGCGAATTGAATCGCATAGGCAGGCGCGAATCGCTTTAGAGCCAGCCGAACTAAACGAGGCTAATCAGAGTTCGGAAATTGGGGCTAAAACCTTGGAACTTGCCGACGCGCTCGAAAACGCGCATCAAGCGAGTTTGAACCGACAACCGGAATCGGAAATCGCAAACGCTTTCAAAGTCACCGAAACAAAACGCAAAAAACTCCGCGCTCTTTCGGAAGTTGAAAACGAATCGCAACTTCCGCATGAACCGAAACCCGCAACGCTTGAAATCTACGAACGAGAACTCGCGCGAAACGAGCGCGCCGTCACGCGGGCGAAAATCTCGGAAATGATCGAGACCGGAAAAATATCGCTCGCCGATCTTGAAACGAAAAAGACGGGCGAGATTTTTTCGCCCGAGGAGCGCGACGAAATAAAACTCGAAGCCGGAGAGCGGACGCGCGAAAATCTCGAACCGAAGGAACTCTGGGCAAAGCGCGGCGACGTTTCCGAAAGATTGCAGAAAGCAGCCATCGGCGCGAGCGACGCTCTGGAACGGGCGCACGAGATTTACCACGAACGGGGCGCGAACACACGGGAAATTTCGCGGGCGTTCACCTCGCTCGACGCCGGCATCGTTCAGCTTAAAAATGAGCGGCAACGCGAAAAAGCAGCAGCCAAATTTATCAATTTCAAAACCGAATTCAAGCGCGACCTGGCGCAGATGTTCGGGCGCGACGGCGGCAGGCAATCGTTCGACGATTCGAGATTGTTGGCGGCGATGACCAAAGGCTTGCTGATTGACGGGCTGGAAAAGCAAAACTGGTCGCCGGAAAAAATCGGCATCGGCGGCGAGATGTTGAGCGAAATCAGTATGACGATTGCGCTGGCGATGACCGGCGACAAAAAGCGCGAGCAGTTTGCGGACAAAAATTTTGAGCTGACTCGAAAATCAGAAACGGGCGAACACTCGGAAAATAATAATTTCGTTTATCAGCAAACCGATCAGGAAAAGCAACACGTTCAAGTCAAACAGAAACAATTTGAGCGCGCAAGATAAACAATTTGGGGTAACATCTTGTAATCGTTCGGACGCGGTAAAATCTCTATACCATTGTGTCCAAAAACATAAGACAATACTATTTCACCCTTTCAACCATTGATTACAAGTCAAGCGGTTCATTATCCGGGCGCGGCGGTGTTTCCGTTTGGCTTCCTGCCGTTGTTTCATCAAGCAAACTTCTTAAATCGAGACGACGCGAATACATCGATAATTTTCCGTCAGCCGAGCGCGACCACTCATCCGGCGGTCGGTCGAAATATAATTCCACGCCATTTCCGTCAGGATCGCGCAGGTAAAGCGATTCGCTAACGCCGTGATCGCTCGCGCCCTCAAGCGGAATATCGGCACGAATCAAGCGGCACAAAGCGTCGGCGAGCGCGGCGCGATTCGGATAAAGAATAGCCAGATGATAAAGTCCTGTCGTGCCAAAAGGCGGCGGTGAACCGCCGAGACTTTCCCAAGTGTTCAGCGCGATGTGATGATGATAGCCGCCCGCCGCGATAAATGCCGCACTGTCGCCCATCCGCTGCGTCAGTTCAAAGCCGAGAACGCCGCAGTAGAAATCAATCGCGCGTTCGAGGTCAGCTACTTTCAGATGAACGTGACCGATTCTCGTCTGCGGATCAACGGGACGAAAAATTTTATCGTTTGATTCGTTATTCGTGTTCATACTTTATGTCAGTCCGAGCTGCTTTAAAACGCTCGGATTATCGGAAGAGAATTATAGAGCGTGAGCAAAAATTATTATTTCTGCACACTCCTGTTTGTGGAAAATAACGTCTTTAGTTTGCGCCTCAAGATTTACTTTAGCGCATCGGCGACGGCGACGGAAAGCGGCATTGTCGGTCTGCCGATCAGTTTTCAAAGTTGGCGGTTGTCGTCAAACAGAGCGTTTCGTGACGCGCCGGTATCCCAACCGGCGATTCATCACCCGCGAGTTCCAAGAAGCACGTTGGTTAATGCTCGGTGAAGTATTTAGACGCAGCGAGTGCCGATTTTAGCGTTGGCTATGATGACGCTTCACATTTCAGTCGGGAATACAAAAGGCTTTTCGGCGCGCCGCCGCACCGCGATATTTCTCAACTTCGTTAAAATCTTGAAAATTGACGAATGAATTTTATTTTGTGCAGCCCGGACATGCGTTTGATTGAGAAAGTTTCGGCGATTGGTTATTGTTCACGCCGCTCGCCTTTCTCAAATCGGTCGGCGGCTGCTCGGTCAATCCAAGCAGAGCGAGAAGCTGAACGCTCGCCGCAGCATTGAGTTTCTGCACTTGATTGTCGGGTATTGCCGGACCTTTCCAACGCCGAATCGCGCCAGGCGAGGCTAAAATATACCAGGACACGCCTTCCTCGCGCCGCTCGCCCGACGGCACTGCCCAGAGCGAAAAAAGATGCGGGTTTTGCCGCGCGTAAAGATAAAACACTTTGCCGTGCTGAAAGACTTTGCCCGTTTGGTCGAATTCGCGCTGCTTTTTCGCGTCCCAGACTTTTCCGACGAGCGGGCGCAATTCTTCAGGGAAAGTTCCCGTCTGCTCGTGGTATTTGAGTAAATCTCTCGTGAGTGCCGCCGCGCCGTCCTGGGGCAGTTCGTCGCGGCGTTTCACTTCCGCCGCCCAGAGCGAGTAAAAATAAGAGCCGAGAACCAGCACGACCATTAAAGGCGTGATGATAAAGGTTAATTTCATCGAACCGTTTTTCATAAATTCAAAAAGATTACAAAACGCGCTGGACGAGGGCATTGTAAAATTCGTCTTCAGTTTCGCGCGTTTGGCGGGCGCGTGTTTTTTCGCTCGCCGCCTCGTTCGCGGTCAAGGAGACATTAGCGGTCAAAGTTATTTCCTGATTTTTTCCCCCGTCGTCGTCTGAACTCTTAATTTCAGCAGGGCGCAGGACGGTTTCCGAATCGAAACAATCGACAACTTCCTCGCCCTTCGCATTTGGATCGCTTTCAAATTGAGTTGATGTTTTCGCTTCGCCGCCATCGCTCGTCAAAAATGTTTTCAGTTCCTGCTCCATAAAATCGCTCTCGCCTTCGCCGGAAGTCTCGCCATCGGCTAAAGCTAAAACTTCTTCGTCGCCGTTCTCATTCGTCGTCTCAAAGTCCGCCATTCGGTTGCCGATTTCATCGAGGGCGCGGTCTGTCATTTCCGATTCAAATTCAAATTGATCGTCAGTTGAATCCGGCTCTAAAACCGCAACGCCGACCGGTGAAACGGCAGCGACGGATTTATTTTTCGTTCGTTTCGTTTTCGCCTGCTTTTTCGGAACGGTTGCAGACTCGGAAGCGAGAGACGCGCCGTTCTTGTCGAGGTTTTTCGGGAAATTGAAATTTCCTCCGCCGAAGATTTTGGAATCAGCGAGCCTCAAAACTTCCGGCTTGCGAAGCGTGACCGCTTGTTGAATGTCTTTTCGCAAATAAACAGGCGGGAACGCGGCTTTGACGGGCGGCGCGGTGTCGGTAACGACGAGCAGTTGCCGGAATTTCGGCATCTGGCGGATTTCGTCGGGCAGCATTAAAGCGCGCCCGGTTTCGGAGTAGCGCGTGTTGTCTTTGTCTGTTCCCTTGTAGTCAACCGAAGTTTCGGTGTGAATCGTCGTTTTGCCTAAGAGGTCGGAAGCATACGATGCCGTTTCGCCGTTCACGCCGGGCAAAAAGATTTTGGTCATCATCGTTTCCAAAATCGCCTTCGCTCCTTTATCGCCGTATTGATCGAGAACCTGCGGGTAATCCTGATAGCTCAAAGCCATTCCGATTCCGCGCCCGCGCCCGATGCCGGCGATGCGCCGGACTTCAGCAACGTCCAACTCGCGTGCTTCGTCAATCAAAACAAGGCACGGATGCTCCGGCTCGCGCGTGTTGTCGAGCCGAAGCTCGAAAATCGCCTGCCCGAAAAACGTCGCCAAAAATTCTTTATAAACTTCGGTCGCGCCTTCCGGCACGACGATAAAAACGGCTGTTCCCGGCTCGCGCAGTTTGGCAAAATCTATTAATTTCACGCCTTCCTGCAATTCTTCGTGCGAAGGCAACGCCATCACTTGCCGAGCCTCGTCGAGCGTGAACGGGCGCAATTTGTTTCCCAACCCAAGAAGAATCGAACCCAAAGTATTTTCCGGCGCGCTGTTGCAGACGACCTGCATCGCTTGTTTCGCCAGAGGACTCGGAGAATCTTTGAGTTCGTTGATGCGCTCGCTTTCTTTCAGCGAATCGAATTCAGCAACGAAATCGTAAGCGAAAGCCGGAGTCGCCGATGGATAACATTCAGCCAAATGCAATAGCACGGCGGTTAGTAAAACCTGCTCGGCGTTGCCCCAGAACGGGTCTTGATTGGTTTTCGCTCTCGCCTCCAAGGAGAGCATCATTCCGGCAATAGAATTGGCGAAAAAGGCACTGCCGCGACAGAGCGGCATAAAATTCCAACGGTCGCTTTGCGCCGGATTGATTAAATCGAGCCGGTAGAACGTGCGGTAATCCATCGCCGTCTGTTCATACAGCTCGCCCTTCGGGTCAAACGCGATGGTTGATCCGTGCTGCGCCAAATAACGCAGCATACTCATAAAAAACGTCTTGGTTTTGCCCGCGCCCGTCGGACCGAAAAAGACGAGATGCAGCAGCCAAAGATTTTTAGGCAGAATTAAATCGTAATCCGAAAAAACGCGCCCGATACGCAAAGCTCCGGCGGGAACAGGCTCGCCGATTTTTCGCAAAAGATTATGGACACGCAAATCTTCGAGCGCAGCCCAGCGCGCCGAACCGTGCGTCGTCCGCGTCCAGAATTGGTAGTAAGGAAAAACGAGCGAGTAAGCGTCAAACAAAGACGCGGCGACGGCGAGCGTGGCGAATGCAAGCGCGGCGAGCCACAGCAGACCGGAGACTCCGAGCAAGTAGCCGGAAATCAAAACCAGAGCGGCATTTATCCAGCCGAAAACAAAGAGTAAAACGCCGGTGCTGACATCGCGCGTCAAAAGCCAGAACGCTTGATAGGCAGGCAAATACTGCTCATTGGCTTTGCGATAAATGCGCCCGCTCGCGTCCAAATTTTCGATCCATTTGCGGCTCAACATAAAATTTCGGAAGGGCGAATCGGCAAAAAACTAACGCGGCGTAGAGCCGTCGTTATCTGGCGCGGCTGATTTCAGATTTTCCTGTTCCTCGGCGAGCATTCGGGCGAAATCCTGATTGCCGCCGCCGACCTCGTTCCCGCGCCACGCCTCCTGTGTCCAGCCGCTGCGGATGACTTCCGCGGCGGGCGCGAACGGCGCGGGCAGATTTAGATTGCTGACTGATGAAGATTGAAAATAAGCGATGTTTTTTCCGTCCGCGCTCGTGAGAGGAAAACGCATCATCAATGCCGGACCGAAACGAGCTTCGACGGGAACGGAAACGAATTCAATCTGCATCGGTTCGGGCTGGTAGCGAATAAAGATTTTGCTCGTTTCCGAACGTATTTCGCCGTTTTCAACCTTCAAGCCGGGCGGCAAAAGCTGGCGCGAAGCGACTGCGTTTATGAGGGCGTTGATGGAACCCGGAATCTGTCGCGTTCGACGCGCTTCGTCTAAAATGCTTAAACAAACGGCGAAGCCGAGTGCGCCCGTTTCACGAAGGCGACGGCTCGTGTCGAAAACCTCTCCACTGAAAATGTCGGCGGATTGTCGAACACTTTTGTTTTTCGCTTTGTCGCCGTCAGCGAAATTTTCAGAATCCTGAATTTGAATCTGCGTCTGCGCGTTCATCCTGCGCCATTCCAAAACTCGGAAAAACGCCGACACGCCGAGCATCAGCGAGACCATCAGCAAAACATTAAAAAGCGGCGTGCCGACTAACTTTGATTTATCGGCGGAAGTCTTTTTTGAATTTTTGATTTTGTTTGAATCGGGCGACGCGGCGCGCTTAAAAAACGATAGAACTGAAGACATTTGTTTTTACTCCGTGATTAAAAATCGGCGCGCTCACATCGCACCCGACGCGAAAGAAAAATCGTTCTGTGAAAAATTCGCCGCATCATCAAACGCGCCCGAATCCTTCGGCTCGTCGGAAAATTTTTCATTCGATAAAACATCAATAAATCCGCGCTTTTTTGCCCAATGTCGTCTCCATTCCGCGTCGAGGTCGGAAAGCGCGCCGTCAATTTCCGGGTGGAAAGTCCCGACGCACGACAGCAGATAAGGCAGTTGCTTTTTCAAATACTCCGCGTCGCGCCGATTTTTGGCGAAGTAGGTAAAGTAAATCGAAACATTGCACTCGGTAATTTCCTCAAGACAATCGCGCGCGAAGGCGCGGGCGAGCTGAATGCCGGTGCGAACGGACGGATAGTGCGATAGCCCGGCAACCGAGCGAATCGCGTCGAGCAGCTTTAAGGCGTTTGATAAATTCGCCGCTTTGATTTCGGGACATCGCGCCCGCAGAATATCGAGTTCTTTCATCAAACCGGGCGTAGTGAAATAAGTGTGCAGATGCCGGTCGCGGAAAGGCTGCGATAATTCGTAGCGCGAGTCGTTCGACGTTGAAATGACAATCGGCAAAACGTCTTCGTTGGTGCAGCCGACAAAACCTTCAGTTAGGCGTTCGACGTAAATCTTTCCGGTGGCGAGCGGCGACAGCAGAGCGTCTTCAATCGCCGCGCCGAATTTGTCGGCTTCGTCGAGCCGCAGCAAAGTCGGAAAGCCGCTTTCCTGAGCCTTTGCGTAAGCGGCGGCGACTTCGCCTAAGATTAAAAATCGCCGCGTCCAACGCTGCTCGCGCGCCGATTCGAGTGCGCGGGCGCGCGTCGTTTCCGGCAATGCTTCGATGAGCGGTCGCGCTTCCCGCATAAACGAATCCTGCTCGCGCCCGTCCCAGGAGTAAAGCAGTTCTTCCTGCCTGAGTTCATCGCGTCCCGTGACGGTGTAATAATCGAGATTGCACGCTTCAAAGAGCGCGTCGGAAAAAACGGTTTTGCCCGAACCCGGATTGCCGCAGGCGAGCAGCGCGAAGCCCGACAGCAGCGATTGACAGAAATCGCTGAAATTTCCTTCGTCCGGGATGTAGCCCGTCGCGCAAACGAGCGCGTAAAGTTCACGAGCGCGCTCTTCTCTGACCATCTGGCGCGGGTTGATTTTCGGTTTGTCGGGATTGCTCGGCAGCATAATTTACTTACTTTCCTCAATCGCTTTTATTGCCAGAGCGCGAAACTGCGGCGACATTTTTAGAAGCGCTGCGCGGAGTTTGTTCGGGTCGTCGGTGGCAAGAACATCCGCCATTTCCGAATCGCTCAAATTTACACCGGAAATTTGATTATTTGTGTTAGCGAGTTTTTCAAACTCCTCATCGCCTTCGCGCTGCTCGGCGGGCAAATCCGTGATTAAAACGTAGCTTTCGGTTCCGGCGCGGACGACGATAAAACTGTTTTCCTGCGAATCGCCGCGAATTACCGACGATACTTCGCCGCCCAGACCGCCCGAACCATTCAAAACGATTGTTCCGCCGCGCCCGCTGCTGCCGCGCGCCGCCAGAACATTCACGGCTTGCCCGCCCGCTTCGCGCAAGCCCGACAAAAATCGCGCTCCCCAACTTTTTATTGATTTGCGCTCGCCTTTCGCGCCGGATGCGCCGTCAA
Organism: Pyrinomonadales bacterium; assembly: GCA_038235165.1. GTDB lineage: Bacteria > Acidobacteriota > Blastocatellia > Pyrinomonadales > Pyrinomonadaceae. The sequence goes on along the minus strand of JBBSUG010000058.1, from coordinate 11,008 downwards.
CGCCTAAAACTTCGCCCTCGAATTTGACGAGCTTGCCCGTTTTCGGGTCAATCGCGCCGATTGCCGAAATGAAAGCGCGATTGTATTCGCTTCCGCGCAAGCGTCCGACGATGATTGTTCCCGCCGGGTAAGAAAATTCACCCTTTTTAACGCTGCGTGAAAGCTCCATTCGCACGAGTCCGCCCGCACCGCGCAGAGTGTAGATCGCGCCTAAGAAGCGGACGGGCAAAAGCGTTCCGAAAGCCGGAACATTCGTGTTTTCGTTCGACGAAACACGACGGAGTGAAAAATTGCCCGAGTTCGTCGGAGAGTTTTGACGCGCCTGATTGTTTTTATCGAAAACCCCGCCGAAAAATACCGAACGGGCAATTGCGCCGTCAGCTTTGTCAGAAGAATTCACGCCGCCGTTATTGCTCGCCTTTGGTTTAAGAAGTGCATTTGTGGGCGCAACTTCGCCGTTTAAAAAGTTCGGTTGAATGCCCGCGATGCCTTGCGAAACGGGTCGCGAACCGCGAATTTGATTTTGAGCAGGGTTGGATTTGACGCTGCCCGTTTCGTCGGGCAGAACAATCATATTTCCCGATGGTTGATTGTTCGGTAGTTCGCCGGTTTTATCGCCGGAAGTCAGTTTCAAATCTTGTTCGCCCAAACCATTTGGATTCGTCGAAGTATCGGAAATCACCGGCGCGTCTTTGTTGTTTTCGCCGCCCTCGTTTGCGACTAAAGCCAATGCGGTTTTCAGTTTTTCGTCGCCGCTCGTAGTCGCGCCGGATGAATTCGCGCCGCTCGTTTTTTGATTGCGATCAACGGCGACGCGCGAAGGCGGCGCGAAAAATCCGAAGCCGAAAGCCCAACTGATGAAGAGAAGGAACATTGCGAAGCCCGCGCCGAAGATGCCTAAAAAGGCGAGCGATTTGCGGCGTTTAGCGCGTCGAAGATTTTTCGCCTCGCGCTCGTCTGCGAGGCTGCCGGGCGAGGCATCGGTTTCGTCCAAAACGATCTCATTCGTTTCTTCATTTGTGTTTTCTAACTCGTCGAAACCGTTCGCGCTCATCGTTTCTTTTTCGGCGAGAAATTCGTTCCGCGCGGCGAGTTCCGATTCGTCGGCGTCGAGCGCGGGCGGAACGACGACGGGAATATTTTCCGGTTTGCCGTTCATTTTTTGCCGTCCTCCTTTTTATCAATCTGATTCGTCAAGGCGACGACTGGCGCGTCGGCAGCGCGGTCGTGCGCGGCTGAAACAAGCAGTTTTTGATTCGCGCCCAAAATCGGATTTTCAAAAACGACGGCGTAGTAAACGGTTGCTCCGGCGGGAATCGCGCCTTGCAGAGCGGTCGTTTCGGTATATTTGCATTCGAGCCGTTCGAGCTGCAAGCTGTTTCCCGATTTATCAACCGTTTGAATTTGAATTTCCGGCATTTCGTCGAGCAGGCGCAATCCGTCGGTCGTTTCGTTTTTGACGGCGACGATCAACAATCGCTGCCGGTCGTCAACGTCAATAATTTTGGAGTTTGAAAGACTCAAGCCTCTGACTGCGGGCGACCAGGCGGTGAATTTTTCTTTCGGCGATTTAATGGCTTCTGCCAGCTTTTTATTCACCAGGCGTGTTAATTGCGCTCCGGTTTTCAGTTTTGATTTTGAAGAGTTTTGCGCGTCCGTTTTATTTCCGGCGGCGATTTCAACAAAAGCCGTCGGCTGTAAATTCGCGTCATTCAAATCGGTATTGCCGCCGTTGCCGGTCATCAGCAGCGAGTTGGCGCGTGTTTGTTTTATTTGTTTCGGCGTTTCGTCACCATCGCCCAAATTCACTTTCAGACCGGCGGCTTGGCGTGCGGCGACTACTTCCGAAAGTTTGTAGCTTAAAACGCAACGATGCGCGTTCGAGCGGATGTCCGGCGCGGGAACAATTTCCAGCACGATGACCAGACCGGATTTCATCTGCATCGTGATCGTCGCCGACAATTCTTTTTGTCCCGCTGCCGCGCCGATCAAAAAACCTTCGCCCGGATAAAGCGTAAGTGAGCGGTCGGACTCGCGCGTCGGCGATTGAAAGACGGTAACGAGTTTCGGATTGCCTTCGTGGATGTAGTAAATCTGATCAATCGCCGGAAATTCGACGACCGAAACGGCGTTTTGCGCCAAGCCCAAACGAATGACGGTCGGCTGTTTCGGATTAACCGACACACTCGCCTCGCCCGTCAGGTAATCGGCTTCGGCGCGATTGACGACAGTGATTGCGGCAGCGTTGTTATTCACCGCGCCGTCAACCGAGTTTTTCACCTGCGGCTTTACCGCGGTAACTTTCGCAATCGTCCGCCGTTTGGGAATTCTCTTTTGCGCCGAAACAGAAGGGACGACGCTGAAGAATAACCCTAAGAAGATGGCGAGGCTCAGGCAAAAAACTTGCGCCGAAATGCGCCGCCCGCAAAATTTTTCAGTGTAAATCGAGTTTGTTTTCATTATTGTTTTAAGTGTCGGCGCGGCTTCAAAATTCACGCGACTTTTCAGAATTTTCTAAACTTTCAAAAAATTATTGTTTGTCGCCCGTTGCCGTTTCATCGAGGCGGTTCCGGCTGACTGTTGCCGAATTGTTTTCCGAGACGTTGGCGGTGCGCTCGTCCGAGAGCAGCAAGAGCGGCGACTGCTTTGTGCCGTCAACCGCCTCGCTGCGGTATTTCTGGACGTAAAAGCCGGTGCGGTAATTGTTATCGTTTCTGGCTGGCGAAGTCGGCGAGTCCATTAGCAAAAATTTGACTTTGATTTGAGTTTCCTCTTCGACGCTCGTGCCTTCGCGGACGCGGCGGACGCGTCTGACGCCGAGAGCGCGGACGATAAACGGGTCGCGGTCGTCGAAGGTAACGTCCTGTAATTCCCAGCTCGAATTAACGCTCTCCGATTTTTCCTGAGCGAGCAGTTTTTCGTCGTTAAAAAGTCTGGCTTGTTGCAAGGACAAATTCGGCTCCATCATCTTCAGCAGACGGTTGACTTGTCCCGCCCTTGACGCGCCGTTGACTTCATAGAGACAACGCAAAAATTCCGTAACCAATGCCTTTTTGTCGCGGCTCGTCAAAGCGTCGGGCGCGAGCGTCACGGCTTCGGTGCTGCCGTAATCACGGTCGTTAATTGCCAGTGTGCGCCCTGATGTTTTATCAACAACGATTAAATCCGCTTTTCGCAAGGCGAGATAAAAATTCAAGCCGCAGCTTAAAAAAAGCAGAACGACGAGGATTAAACCCAGGCGCAGAAGATGCGAAATCGTCAAAACGTCTTCCGGGTCGCGCTCGACGGAGACGAAAGCGTCAGCCGCATAATCGCCGCTTTCCGCCGCGGAGAAATCTTCGGTATGATTGTGTTTATCAAATGACATAAAAACCTCTAAAAATTTTCTTGTTGACTACTAGCGCCCGCTCGGAATCAATGAATCTGCTCCAACCGTCTGCCGAACCGCGAAAATTTCAATGACATAATTTCGGCGAAGATCGGCGCGACCGTAATTTCGGGCGACACGGCACATTCTTCCAGAATTTGCAGCAGGTGCAACGGATGCGTTACGCAAAGCTCGGAACAAACCTCCATCATTTCAAGCAGATTTATCGCTTCCGGCTGAGAAGTTATCGCTTCCGGTTGAGCCGTCGCAGTATCTGCCGTCGCCGAGTCTCGCGGCGATTCGTTTCTTGATTGTTCCGACATATTTGAGTTCATACATTGAAAACGCGAGCTTTAAGATTTGCAGTTTTAAAATTGCTGGCGCGCTTTGAACGCGGGCAGATTCAAAAGATTTGCCGATTGCGAATTGGCTCAAGTGCAAGACGAGTGCCATTGGAAAAATCGAAATTTTTATTCAAAAGACGCGCCTTTTTGCGGCTTTGGGTTTTCAATTTACCGGAACGAATTCGCAAGTGGTCTGATGAACGAGCCACAGGTGGGCTGATTGTCAGACCACCCAAATTGCGAAAGACTTGGAAAACGTTTTATGAGAAAGGTTTATGGCAGAATGAAAGAGTAACAAAGGTGGTCTGATCACCGAGCCACTTTTTATGGCGCGCTTAAAAACTACTCAAATTCTCGCCGCAAAACGCGAAAAAGCCGGATTGATTTATCCGGCTTGTAGATGGGAATTGATTTAAAGTCGGAAAGCACGCTTCTCGTAAGCGTCAATCCGGCGCATCAGACCCCAATTTACTTTTTGGAAATTTGTTTATTCGAGCCGCCGAAAAAAGTTCCGCGAGCGTGACTAGATGAAGCGTTTGAAACCCTAGTTTGCTCGCCGACAATCCGCTCGCCGCTCTCTGCAAGTCGCTCAATTTTACCATCACGATTTTGAAACCTCTCGCCCGTTCGCGGCTCGTAAAAAACCTCGTTTGAGGAGATTGGTTCTGCTGTTTTCTCGTCTTCGTTTGACAAATTTTCCGAAACTGATCGGGCGGAAGCTACGGAAGAATTCAGCTTTGGATTCGGTGTGTCGCGGCGAGTAAATTTAATTTGTGTGGATTCCGGTTGAACCGATTGTTCATTCGATTGAACGAAAGAATTCTGCGCTATTGGTTCGGTGTTCAATAAAAGCGGATTATTGATTTGAGTCAAGATTGAGCCATTAAAACCTATTTCTCGGTCGTTGAGCCAAACGCGGGCGACCGATTCGGAAACGGCGGTCGGATAAACGGACGTTTGAAACACACCCGGAAACATTTGACGCGAGCGCAGCAGGCGATAAACGACGAGTCCGCGAGCGACGTATCCGATTGTTTCCCGATACGGCGGAACTCCGCCCACGGTCTTTAAACCACCGGCGTTAATGATTTTCTTTCCGGCGCGAACGGTTCTGCCCGTCAAAAATGCGTCAACCGCGCCTTCGCCCGCATTGTAACCGGCTAAGATAGAATCAATCCGACCGCCGAAACGATTCGACAAAAACCGAACGTAACGCGCCGCCGCCCTGATTGCCGGTTCGGGAAGGTAAGGGTTGTATAAATTGAATCGTGCGGCGGTCGCAGGAATAAACTGCATCAATCCTTCCGCTCCCGCATAGGAGCGCAGCCACGGTCGAAATCTCGTCTCATTGTAAGCAATCGTCCATAACAGATACGGGTCAACCGCTTCTTCAGCTGCGATGCGCGAGATCGTCGGCTCGAAAAACCTGGCGCGTTCGACGACGGAAAAACGCGAGAACTGCGCTCTCGTCAAAACGGTTGATTGTCCGAAACTCGCGCTCTGTTGCGACGCGAAAACGATAATCAAAAAAAATGCGCTCGCGCGAATCATAAACATACGCGCGAAAAAATACCTTAAAAATCTTTCTTTCATAATTTTTCTTGAGCGAAACTGGAATTTAACTTTTTTGCGGATTAGGCAATTCGTCTTGAAGTCCCGAAGGGCAAATGATATACCCGAACATAAAACCTTGTTTCTCAGTCACTTACGAAAAGGCACAAACTTTGCTCTATCTCGAAAACGTCAACCGAAAATAAAGCGTTGGCGCAAGAAACTAAAAAATTGAAGAGGAAAAAGAAATGAAACACGGATTAAAATCCGCCGCTCGCGCTTTATCTCGTGCGGCGACTCAAAACCAAACTTTGACGAACTTGAAAAACAAAATTCGATTGACGGCGCGAGCCGTCGCGCCGATTTTCGGAGCCGTTCTGCTCAATCTGCTGATTCACGAGGCGGCACGAGCGCAGAGCGGCGGTCCGATCTTTTCGGGCAATTCCGGCAATCTCGCCAACATCATCCGCGAAGGCTTGAAACTTTTCGCCATTCTTTTGTTCTGTGGCGGCGCGCTCGGCATCGGCGCGGCGATCTGGAACAAAATGTGGGGCAAGGAATGGGGCAACTACGCCATCGGCGGCGGCGCGGCTTTCGCGTTCGGCACCATAGTCGCTGTCATTTACTCCATCTCGCAAGGTCAAAATGTTTCGGTTGACACAAATTTTTAAAAGTTATGAGACCGAGACCGATCAGACCGAACGTCTATCACGAAATAAAACGCTGCGGCGTTTACCAGGGCGATTGGAAATACATTCTCGTTCCGACCGCCGCCGCTTATATTCTGCCGTTCGTCTTAGGCTGGTGGATTTATTACGTTCCGCTAGGCGTTCCTCTGGGAGCGATGACGTTTATCGTCAGCCTGTCGCTGTTCACGTTTTTGAGAGCCAGCAAACCGAAAGGCTGGCTCTACCAAAAACTCGATGCCGGCTCAGACGGCTGGAGCAAACTGCGCCGACCAATCGGGAATGAATACGAAAGCGAAGGCTGGATAAAGCCTGACAATTCCTAAACAAAAAAAGACAAAAATTTATGCTCGAAAATTACACAAACTTATCGCCGCAATTTTTGGTGGCGAGCTTAATCGCCAGCAGCGCGGCTTTGGGCATCGGACTCGTTGCGGCATACCGGCTTTTGCCTGTTTACCGACGAGCCGCGGGACAGAAAACTGACAATTCGCCCGCGCAAGTAATAAACGTTCTGACTGTTTCCAATAACAAGAAACTGAGGCACGGGCAGGGACGACTGAGAAAAAGCGAAATAATGGGCTTTGACGGCGATTTGCTGCGTTATCGGGACGGCAGCTACGGGCGCGCTTACCGCATCACGCTCGCCAACACGATTTATCAGCCGGAAGAATTCACCGAAAACCGGATTGATGAAATTTCGTCTTTACTCAATTTCGATAAGCCACCGGGAACGGTTATCCAAATTCGTTTCGACTCCCTGCCCGACGGCGGCACGGTTTTAAGAAATCATCTCGGCTTCAGAAACGCTGAGACGAGTCATCCGCACGCCGCGCTGCTGCACGCGACGAATCTGAAAATTTACGAAGACGCGCTTCAAGATGAACTGCTTAAAGAGCAATCGGCGACAGTCTGGATTCGCGTTCCAGCGGCGGACGCTCACGACCATCACGCCGTTCTGAATTTTCTGCCGAGCGTAGGTCGTGAAATCGAGCGCGACGGATTCGTTCAATTTCTCGTCGCGCCGATTGTGAACGGCAAAAACGCATTTAGTCAAAATTTCGTGCGCCGCGAGAGGGAAAGGGAAGAAAAATGCAAGCGCGAAGCCGAAAAGATTTTTCGCGGCTTTGAAGAAAATTTCCCGAAAGAATTGCGGCTCGAAGTCCAGCATCGGCAGGAAACTTTTGAAACCCTTTTCGTCTCGCAGCGGCGCGGCGGTAGCACGAACGCGCCGCTGCTGCCCGAAAAAGTCAAATACGTTGACATCCGGCGTTATTTGACGGCGAGCAACATTAAGGCGGATGAAACCGATTTCGTGATGCACGAGCAGTCTCTGGCAAGTGTCGTGAGCTTGAAAACGCCGCCGCAGAACTTCGTCACCGCCGACACGATGCGTTATCTGACTTGCCGCGGCGATCTGAATTTTCCGCACACGATTGTCCTCGATTTCGTCGCGCTCGACACCGAAGCCAGCAAAAAAGAACTCAAGAAAAAAATCAAGCGCATCGAAGGCAGCGGCAACACATTTTTCGGTCTGAGACCACTGGGCGAAGACGCGAAAGTCGTCCGTGAAGAATTGACCGAGCTTCTCCGCCAGGTCGAAAAGGGGCGCGAGAAAATTTGCAAAGCCAGAATCAACTTTATCGTTTTCGGAGGGAAAGCCCGCAACCGCGCCGAACTAAACGAAAAAACCGAAATTTTGTCAGAGCGTTGCGAGCGAATGATGTCGGCGGTGAGAAAAATTCCCGGCGCGGACGCGGTGCGCGAAGAACCGGCAAGGCAGCGGGCGATTTACCCGCGCCTTCTCGCCGGCGAGCTTTCCGCAAAAGAAACCGGGCAGGAATTTGGCGAAGCGGCGAGCAGTTTGGCGGCGTTCGTTCCGACCGAAGGAGCATGGCGCGGCTCTCCAAGACCTCATTCACTTTTCCTAACGCCCGACGGTCAAATGTTCGGTTTAGATTTGTTCGATAGGAACTTAATCAAATCGCCGACCGTCATCGTTACAGCTGCGAGCGGCGAAGGTAAATCCGTTCTTGGAATGCGAATCATCACTGACATTCTCGCCACGAAAGGACAGGTGAAAGTGCGGGCGATTGATTACAAAAACTCATTAAAACCGATGTGCAAATTGTTCGGCGGCAGACACATCAATTTCGCCGAAGAAGAGCCGAAGCCGCTGAATATCTGGAATTATCCCGGAATCGAAACCGGCTCGCCAGCCTCCAAGCGGCAAAGCACGTTCGTTCTGACGGATTTATTAAATCTCAGCAAAACTCCGAAAGACGACACGATTACTTATTCGATTGCGAAACTGATCGTTGACGAGGTTTATAAAATCTCGAATACGAGAAACGGTAACGGAAGACCGAAATTTCAGCCGACATTAAGCCATTTTCTCGATCTATTGGGCAGCTACAGTTGGAATGAAACCGAGCGCGGACGCGCGAGCGAGCTGTTTCTGAAACTCAACATCTACCGCAATGATGTTTGGCTCGACGCGCCGACGCATCCTGATTTCGATTCGGACTCGCCGTTCGACGTTTACGAGCTGACTTCCCTTTCCTGTTTGGACGAACCCGTGCGCGAGAGTATGGGCTATCGTATCGCCGCTTCGATTATGCAGGAAATCGGCGAGGAAAATTCTCGCGGGCAGATAACGCCGTTTCTTTTCGTCTGCGACGAGATGAAGGAAATCACTAAACATTTTCCGGCGATTCTGGGTTTAATCGGCAACACCAGCTTAACGGGACGCAAAGAAGGCGTGGTGACGCTTTTGATGGGACAAGCCTACGAGCATTTTAGCGGCACGGAAGACCAGCCGAACCCAATCGGCATTGACCTCGTTAAAAACTCCGGCGTGAAAATCATCGGCAAGCAAATCGGCAATTTCGACCGATTAGTGAGAGATTGCGAGCTTTCCAAAGAAACTCAAACAGCCGTTCGCAGCATTCGCAATCCTTACGGAATTTACACGCAGTGGGTAATGGTCATCGGCAGCGGTGACGACAAAATTGTCGAGATGGCAACGGTCAGCCAATCGCCGATTGAGCGTTGGAATTCAACGACCGACGCGAATGAGAGAAATGCACGCGCACTCGCGGAGTCGTTAATGCCTAAACAACCGTTCGCGTTCGTGCTGGCTTGGCTCGCAAGCAAATACCCTTTGGGATTGACCGCCGCCGGGCTGACGGAAATAAACGCTGAACATTTGGAGGAACTTCGCGCGCTTGGTGCAAAGCAAACGAATTAAAAATTATGAAAGATGCAAAACAACTGAAATTTATTCATCAATTCGCCATCGCTCTGATTCTGTTTTCATTTTTGATGTTTCCGGCAGCACAGCCTTCCAGAGCGCAGTTTGCGACCTTCGACGCGACGAACTACGCCCTGCAAGTCGAAAAGAAAATCCAGGAAGTTGCCCGCTGGATTAAAACGGTCGAGCAGTATGTCGCTATGTATCAAAAGGCGATTGAACAGGTCAGCTCTTTGCGCGGCATTTTATCAATCGTTGACGAGCAAATCACGAAAAACAAACAAATGGTCGAAGGCTGGGCGGCGGTCGGGCGCATCGTCAAAGGCGTCTACGAGTTGAAGCGACAAATCGAAAATTCGATCAGGAGCGAAATTCAAGCGGTGGTCAGCATCTCGCGCCGCTACCGCAACGGCATTTTCGATATGGAGGCGAACAAGCGCGATTTGGACGATTATCTCAAACATTCAATCGGAAGGAACGCCGATGCGAGCCTCAAAAATTTGGAGCGTCTTGCCAAACTTGATTCATCTTTCGAGCGAATGCTTTACGACCGCGAGATGATTCTGGCGGAACTCGCCCTGCTCTACAAAGAGCAAGCTGAACTACAAGACCGCGTGACGGAACTGCGGAACATTGCCAGCAGCCAGCAAGACAAAATCGAGGGAATGCTGGCGCAGCTTCGTGAAATCGGCTCGCGCATCGCCACATTGGAACTTCGCCTTGACGGACTCAAAAAACAAATCGAGCAGAAGTGCAAAGAATACGGCTTAAAAATCGAGCAGATGGAAGAATTCGGCAAACAAATCCGGCAGACCGAAGAAATGATGACGACCATTACGACGGGCAGCCAAGATTTTTATAACGAGCTTGAAAAATACGAAGTCTGGAAAAACGACCCGCTCGACAATCAATTTCCTTGGTAAACGTGAGATAAGAAATTCGGAGCAAAAAGATGTCGCAAATAAACGAAAAAATGAAAATTAAAAGGCGTTCAAAATTCATCGCCGCGTTTGGATTATTGCTGTTGTTGCTGGCGATTTTGGCATCCGAATCGTTGGCGCAACGTCAAACGCCCATCGGGGAGTTGAACGGCAAGCAGATTTATGCGGACGATGTGATAAATCAAATCAACAACGACAGCCCGTTTATGCCCGCGCTCGAAGACGACAAGATAACGAGCGATCCCCTCGCCAGTCCTGCGCCGAACGCGACACCTGTTCCAACGCCCGCGCCACGTCCTGTTGCGCCATCGTTCAACAAACAAATTGACAATATGATGAAGACGGCGAAGGACTGGCTTTTCGCGTCCGTTCTGAACACGGTCGTCAAGCCGATGCTGCCCTATTTGACGTTTTTCGCGTGGATTATCGCCAGCTTCGTTCTCATCATTTCATTTTTGCGGAAATTTTCTGACGAGCGCGGATACTCGGTCGAACTGCTTTTTAGATGGGGCATCCGCACGCTTTGCTTTATGCTCGTCATCGGCAGCGCGCCGTATCTTTTAGACGTTTTCACGCTCGTCGGCAAACAAATCGCCAAGCCCTTAAAGAGCGCAAATTACTGGCTGGTCAAAGACTTCGACGAAAAAATGCGGCAATACGTCAAAGCGAATTTCAGCGTCGAAGACCCGAACGCGATTATCGCCGAGCGATTGCCGAACGGCGAGCCGGGTATTTTGGGCGTTATCAACAACAAAGAATCGTCGGTAGCCGACATCACGGCGGACTTGAATTTCTTAAATTGGAATATGCCAAGAATGTTCACGCTGATGGTCGTCAGTCAGAACATCATCAAATTCGGCGGCATT
>JBBSUG010000057.1:0-25960 GCA_038235165.1 Pyrinomonadales bacterium | reverse complement strand
ATTGTTAAGCGGTCATTCGGAAGAAAAAAGTCTGGCAATTTACCGTGATTTGGCACTGGCGGATGTGGCGGAAGAATATGAATCGGCGATGCAAATGTTCCCGATCAGATGATTCTGTGTGAGTTTATCGCACGTTCCCTCCTGTTCGTCCGGTATGGGAATGGTGCTGGCGAAAATGCCGTGGAATAAAAAAGCGGACGCTGCCGGAAATGCAAATGTTCAACGGGCGTAAAGACAAATGGATCTGCAATTACTTTTCAGTTTGCTATTGGGGGTAATTAGCGGAAGCGCAAAAGCTTGGACAGACTTTGGATTAGAAAAGGAAGTTTCGGCGACCGCCTGTGCTAATTCTTAGGATTTGAAAAAGATGGCGGGAATACTTTTACTATTTTCTGTCATCCATTTAAGAGAGGAATTTATGAAAATGATGATATTTGCAAGCTTGATTTTAGCAACATTGGCGTTTGCCGGCTGTCAGAGCGCGGCGACGCAGGTAGAAACCAAAACTGATATAAAATCGGTAACGAAAACGGAAACGATACAAACGCAGAAAGAAATCGCGCAGGTTTCGGTGACGGAAGCGAAACAGGCGATTGAAGATAAAAAGGACGCGCAGTTTATAGATGTTCGCACAGTCGAGGAATACGCAGGCGGTCACGCCGTCGGCGCAAAGAATCTGCCGCTCGACAAACTCGATGCTGAACTGACAAAGCTCGATAAAGACAAACCCGTCTATGTTATTTGCCAGACCGGACGGCGTTCGCAAAAAGGGTCGGAAATTTTGCAGAAAGCCGGATTCAAGGATATTTACAACATTACGGGCGGAACTTCCGAGTGGATGAACGCGAAACTTCCGACGGAAAATTAATTTTGGTATAGGAGAAAATTAGAATGAACGAACTTTACTGGATCGGCGGAATCGTCGTCATTTATCTTTTGCTGCAACTGGTAATTTTGCCTAAATTGGGCATCGGCACCTGAATGCGCGGAGCGTGCGATGTCGGGTCTCGGCATCAGAAAAAACAGACGGATGAATTTAGCGAAACAAGGAAAGATATTTAATGAAAATCAACAACCGATTTATTTTTTCGGGCTTAATGTGCCTTTTTCTCGCCGCCTTCGCATTCGGACAGGTGGCGGCTCAGCAAAAGCCTTTGCCGAATCTCGCCTTAGATCGGATTGACGGCGAGAAATGGAATCTGACGGACAATCGCGGCAGCATCGTGCTGCTGAATTTCTGGGCGACGTGGTGCGCGCCGTGCCGCTCGGAAATCCCCGTTCTCGTCAATCTTTCAAACAAATACAAAGCTGACGGGCTGAAAGTCGTCGGCGTTTCCCTGGACAGCGAAAACGTCGCGCAGATCAACAAATTCCTCAAAGATTTTAAGATCAATTACCCGATAGTTTTAGCTGCTCCCGGCTCGTTGCTGTCACAACAAAAGGCGATTCCGATGTCGCTTTTGATTGATGAAAAAGGCATTTTGGCGAAAAAATACGTCGGCGCGATTGAGGAATCTATTTTGGAAAAAGATATTAAGGCTCTGCTGGGCAGAAGAATTACTACAAAAAGTAAAATGCCAGCCGGAGCAAAGAAGATCGCCCCCAAAAAAGAGGTTAACGTCCCGTAATTTTTCTTTTGAAAAGAACAATCAAAATGACACGGGAAAATAAAATCGAAATCAGCAACGCGGAGAACAGCAAAACGAATGAAAAGCCGACGCTTAAAAAACGTCTTTTAGGTTGGCTCGGCTATCTGGCTTTGTTTGCCGCGCTGTTTTTCTTTTTTGCCCCTGAATCTTGGTGGCAATTCGGCGTTTCGCCGTCTGAAAACAGAAAAGCCGCCGCCAATTTCACGCTCAAAGATTTGGACGGCAATCAATGGAATTTTGCCGATCAGCGCGGGCGCGTCGTCGTCGTCAATTACTGGGCGACGTGGTGTCCACCGTGCCGTCTCGAAATGCCCGGACTGGTTTCATTTGCCGCCGAGTATAAAACGCGCGGCGTGGAAACGGTCGGCGTAACGGTTGACGAAGATTTGAGTTTAGTGCCGCCGTTTGTTGAAAGTTACGACAAAAAACATCCGATTTTAACCGCCGGATTCAACCCGAACATTTCTGGCGAAATGGCTCTGCCGACGACGTTTCTCTACGACAAAAATGGTCGGCTGGCTAAAAAATACACGGGCATTGTTTTAGGATCAACTCTCAGATCGGACGTGGACGCGCTGCTCGCCGAGTAAAATCTTTGTAACAACCTTTTTGACAGAAACGATAAAATTAATTTCAGGAGTAAGAAATCATGGCTTTAGTATTTGAACAAATAAATTCAGAAGGTTTGGCGCAATTATCCTACATCGTCGGCGACGACAAAGCGGGCGCGGCGGCGGTTATTGATCCACGCCGCGATGTGGAAATTTATGTAAATCGCGCCCGTGAGTTGGGCGTGCATATTACGCACGCGATTGAGACGCATATTCACGCCGATTTTGTTTCCGGCACGCGGGAACTCGCTGCACAGACCGGCGCGGAAATCTGCGGCGGCACGAGTAAAGATTATCAATTCGATCTGACGCAGTTGAAAGAAGGCGATGAGATTGAACTCGGCAATGTTACATTGCGTGCGATTCACACGCCCGGACACACGCCAGAACACGTTTCGTTTATTGTGTTTGATAAAAAACAGGGCGATGAGCCGTTTGCGATTTTTACGGGCGACACGCTTTTTAATCTCGATGTCGGACGACCCGATCTGCTCGGCAAAGGTACGGAAACCGATCTGGCGAAAAAACTTTATCATTCGCTGTTTGAAAAAATTCTGCCGCTTGGCGACCGCATCGAAGTTTATCCGTGTCACGGCGCGGGTTCGGCGTGCGGCAAATCAATCGGCGACCGAAGACAGACGACCATCGGCAACGAGCGCGTGTTCAGCGAAACTTTTAACGAACGAAGCGAAGCGGAATTTATCGAATGGGTGATGAAAGATATGCCCGAGCCGCCGACGCATTATCCGAAACTCAAAAAAATAAACGCTAAAGGTGCAGAAATTTTGGGCAATCTGCCGCTGTTAAAACCGCTCAAACCGAAGGATTTTCAAGCCGCGCTCGACGACGAAAATGCGGTCGTCATTGACGCGCGTTCGATTCTCGCGTTTGCGGGCGGACACATTCCCGGCGCAGTCAATATCGCTCTGCGCGACGAATTTCCGAATTGGGTTGGCTGGATGATTGATCCCGAAAAGAAAATTTACGTCGTCGTCGAAAGCGTCCGCGATGTCGAAGCCGCGTCCGCACATCTGTTCCGCGTCGGTTACGACAACATCAAAGGCTATCTCCATCAGGGAATGGCAAGTTGGGAAAACGCCGCCTTGCCGCTTGCAACGCTCAGCATCTGGACTGCGCCCGAACTCAACGAGCATAATGACGACAAAGATTTGCAGATTCTCGACGTTCGCTCAGACGGCGAATGGAAAAAAGGTCACGTTCCGAATGCCGAACATATCTACGTCGCGCATCTCGAAGAAAATCTCGGAAAGCTCGACAAATCGAAAACTGTCGCTGTATATTGCGGCAGCGGTTATCGCGCCTCAATCGCGGCGAGCATTTTGAAGAAGCACGATTTTGAAAAAGTCATCAACATTCCCGGCTCGTGGAACGCCTGGACGAAAGCGAAGCTGCCGGTCGAAGGCGCGGAGAAGAAACAGGAAAAATCAGCGTGATGTTTTGTTGATATTTATTGAGAAGCCGAAGTATTTGATTAATACTTTGGCTTCTCAATGTAATTACTTTAATTGACTTGAATCAATATTCAAGTGGAAATTTAGGCGGATCGTTCGCCGGATTCACGCGCCATAAAGCCAAAATAAGCGGCTACCAGAGCGGTACCGGCATGCAGCCAAACGTCGTTGCCGTATATCGGAATTAAACCGAACAACGTATTGGTCGCCGGAATCAAACCGAGAATCGCCAGCAAACCGTATATTACAGCCAGTCCTTTTCCAAAAAACCGCGCCCCGCTCAGGCTTCTGGAAGCAAAAATGCCCCACGCGCCGATGGCTATGTGAAATAAATTGTGCAGTAGATTTACGGGAAACAACCCCAAAGCTCTGCCGTAAAACGAATCAACCGCAATCGGCGGCATATCCGCGTGATGCGGTGTCAGAGCGGGAACGAACCCCAGAACTCCGGCAATTACATAAATGATCCCAAAGATCAAAGCAAATTTTCTAATCATTGTAATTTCCCCCTTGAACTATTTTCCTTCTAAAACTAAAAATGTTAACCCGACTGGTTTCCCTATTAGCATTGTGGCAAATTCAGCAACAGCGGTAAAGCGGCGAGCGTGTAAAACTCGCTCACAAAATGCTTCAGTAATGGCTTCTAAGCCTGGTTTTTGGTTAAATGCTTTATCTTATTGCTTGATTTAAAGCCTTGGAGGAAATAACTTAAATCAGCTGACATATCATAAGCTATTGTTTCATATTTTTGGATCAGTTTCTTTTAAAAAATCAAGATTACGCATTCGCCTAAAATGTATAATCTAAGGCTAACAATATTGGAAAAGATGTTGAACAGCTTTTTTTCGGAAATAGAATCTTATCAAATTATTGTTGCCGAAAATAACCTTAAACATCTACCAAAAAAATCTTCTCGATTAGAAAAAAGGACTCGACAATTGGTTTCAAATAAATATACTGACTAGATAAAACTGAATGAATTCTTTGATTTTATTATGAGTTTACGCCTTATTAAAAATTTCGATCCCGGGCAGGATCATTTTATCGGCAACGCGGATGCAAAAGTCGTGATGGTCGAATACGGCGATTACACTTGCCCGGAATGTCGGCAGGTGCGTGATGTTCTGCTTCGTCAGAGCAACCGTCTGGACGAGAATCTGGCTTTTGTTTACAGGCATTTTGTCGGCGAAGATGGCACCGCAAAACTTGTCGCACAAGCAGCTGAAGCGGCGGGAATGCAGAATAAATTCTGGGAAATGCACCGCCGATTGTTTGATCGTGATTCTCTGTTTGATGAACAGAGTTTAATTGAATATGCGGACGAAGTCGGTTTGGATGTTGATCAATTCAAGCAGGATTTGCATTCGGACGCGGCAAAAAAGCGTGTCGAAGAAGATTACGAAAACGCGGTCGGCTCGGGGGCGAGGGAAACGCCGACGCTGTTTATTGACGGGCGAATGTATCGCGGTGCGTGGGACGAGCTTTCGATCACCGAAGCGATTGAAAAACCGCTCGGCGTTCGCGTTCGCATCGCCGCTTATGATTTTATCAATTGGGCGGCTTCGGTCGGTTTTGCTCTGATCTTTGCTACGCTTGCCGCTCTTCTTTTTGTCAATTTCGGTGGTTTGGAGCAGTATGAACATTTGCTTGAAACACCTTTTTCAATCGGGTTTGGGACAAATGTTTTCGCGCTGCCGCTTGAAGCGTGGATCAACGACGGGTTAATGGCGATTTTCTTTCTGCTCGTTGGAATCGAGATCAAACGCGAAATTTTGTCGGGCGAATTGTCCACAATTCGCAAAGCATCTTTGCCGGTCGTCGCGGCAATTGGCGGAATGCTCGTTCCGGCTTTGATATATGCCATTGTAAATTGGAATTCCGCTACGTTTCACGGTTGGGGAACGCCGATGGCGACCGACATCGCTTTCACGCTCGGATTGATGGCACTTTTGGGAAGCCGTGTGCCGTCGTCGCTGAAAGTTTTTGTGTCGGCTCTCGCCGTCGCCGACGATTTGGGAGCGATTGTCGTCATCGCACTTTTTTACAGCAGCGGTCTACACTTTGAATATTTTATTTATGCCGGAATTATTCTCGCACTTTTGATCGGTCTGAACAGAAGCCGGATTTACAGCCGCACGCCGTATTTTATTTTAGGAATTTTCCTCTGGTTTTTCGTTCACGAATCCGGCTTGCACGCGACACTCGCGGGAATTCTGCTTGCCGCGATTATTCCCGCCCGAAAAGCCGCCAACGTCGCCGATATCGCCGCCCAAACTTCTGCGATTATGAAGCACGAATTAAATGCCGCGAGCGATGATGAAGCGGAAAATAACAACCAAATAATCAGTTCCTTCTCGATCTTAAATTTGAGAAATGCGTTTGAGCGTTTGCGTGATCCGGGTTCGCACGTCGAATACGGTTTGCAGCATTGGTCAAATTATCTGATCCTGCCGCTTTTCGCTTTTTTTAATACGGGAATTTCATTAACCGGTTCGTCTTTTTCGCTGACTGAGCCGCAGAATTTGGGCGTGATTTTAGGTTTAGTTTTAGGAAAACCGATTGGAATATTTCTGCTCAGTTGGCTGTGCGTCAAATTGCGTCTGGCAAGTTTATCAAATGAACTCAACTGGTTTCATATCCTCGGTGCGGGCAGTCTTGCGGGAGTCGGATTCACGATGTCAATTTTCATCGCCAACGCCGCTTTTGCCGAAAATCTCCTTAACGGCGTAAAACTCAGCATTTTAATCGCTTCGGTTTTATCGGCTTGTTTGGGAATGACAATCCTTTATTTCGTCTCCGAGGAAATAAAATCAATAAAGAAAAAACCGCAGTGCGTGGAAGTAAATTGATACTGGGGAAAATTGTATATTTGCCGACTAAGCACACGACAGTAAAAAAAATGGAATATGGTAAATTTGACAAACATTTACCGAACAGTTTTTTGAGTTACTTTTAGATTTTGGGCAAGATTGGTCAGTTCGTGAAGTCGAAACCAATCGGGAAACAGATGAAGTGGATGTTTATCTGGAATATGTCGGCGATGTGCGTCGGTTGGGCGATGAAGTCAGACTTTATGACCACGCACCGGAAAGGCGGCGGCATCTTAAAAGGCTTGGTTCCACTTTTGTTAGACCACCTCACTGAACAGGCTCTCTCTCGTGTTTGAGCCACTATCCTTTTGTTTACTCAAGACAGAAGAACCACAAATTCGCCGATAAAATTCGGCTTCCAATAAAAAATGATTTGAAAGTCAAATAGCTTTGTTTGTTATCAGACAGCTATGTTTGTATGCAGGCAGAGAATCCGGCTAATTAGTTTCCACAAAAAATTCCAAATTATAAAAACACCGCTATTTTTTAAGCACATATTAAATATTTTTACAGTATTTGAGTTCGGCACAAACCTTGCTTAACAGTATAAAGAGTAAAAACTTTTACGGTTTATCCGAAAACTTGAAATGTTAAGCGGTAATAAGAAATCGAATAATATGAAATCAACAAATATCAATTCAACTTGGCGGGATTTTGTATTGGCACTTTTGCTTTTGCTGACGCTTGGTTTTTGGGGAAACGCTTCTTCGGTTTCAGCACACGGGGGTGAAGATCACGGAGACGAAAAACCGAAAGCTCCGACGACAACGGCGGGAACGATTTCGCGCACAGCGAGGCTCGGCGATGTTGAAATTTTGATTAAACATCCTTCGCTTGAACCGGACACGGCGGCGACGGCGCGTTTGTTTATTACTAAATTTGCGACCAACGAACCGTTTGGCGACGCGAATCCGGCGGTTGAAATTGAATCGGCAAACGGCGGTTCGGTAGCGGAGATTGCGGTTGAAAAAACCGACGCGGGCGGAAGTTATATTTTGAAGATTCCGGCTTTTGCCGAAGGCTTATATACGGTCAGAATTAAAACGACTGTCGGTGGCAAAACCGACACGGCGACGTTTTCCGGTGTAGAAATCGCGCATCAGGAAGCGGCGGTAACGAACGGCGGCAGTTCTTGGCTGCAAACTTTGCTGACTGGTTTTTTGTTGATTATCGGTTTGGCATTATTCGGCGGGTTGATTTATTTCGCCGTGAAAATTATTAGAAATACTACGGTTAGTGAAGAAACGGTTTCGGCGTGAAGATTTTGAAAAATAGAATGTTTTTGACAAAAATTTTATCGAACCGAAATGTTTTCAGGAAGTTATTTATTAATCTTCTGTCGGGGGCGGCGTTTTTTTCTGTCTTTGCCGTCTCCGCTTTTTCTCAGGATCAGCCGATTCTCGCGCCGACTCAAACTGCCGTGCAATTAAGTTCCGCACAATTTGTCGGGCAGGACGGTTTGACCGTTGATAGTTTGATTCAACTCGGTGGAAGTCGTCGCGCCGATTTATTAGCGGCGCGTCAGCGTTTGGCGATTGCCGCAGGGAAACTCGTGCAAGTCGGATTCAGACCGAATCCGACGCTCGACGCGGAATACGGTTCGCCGAAGTTTTTGGGCGGCGAACCGCAGTCGGATTTCAGCGTCGGCGTGACGCAAATTTTTGAACTTGGCGGGAAACGCTCTAAAAGAGTGGCGGTTGCCGAACTCGAATTACAGCAGATTCGCGCCGAAATTTCCGCGCTCGAAAGACGTTTGGCGGTTGAAATCCGCACGGCTTACGGCAATGCGATTGCCGCCGCACGGCAGCTCGATATTTTGGAAAAACTGATCGCGGCAGACGAAGAAATCGTCCGCGTAACCGAAGCGCGTTTGAAAGAAGGCGATGTCGCGCCGCTCGATGTCAATTTGGTGAAGGTCGAAGCGGATCGCTTGAGAATTCAAGTGATCCAGACGAAAAGCGAACTCGAAACACAGCTTTTGCAATTAAGAACTTTGATCGGCGCGGATGTCGCTGACGCGATTAGACTCGCGCCGCAAGCCGAACGCCCGCCGCGTCTCGATCTCGGTTTGAGCGAATTGACCGAACTCGCTTTAAACGGACGCGCCGATTTACAAGCCGCGAAGATTGCCGAACAACTCGGCGATGCGCGAATCAATTTGGCAAATGCCAACGCCGTTCCGAATATTGCGGGCGCGGTTCGCTATTCGAGAAGTAATTCTATTATCGATTTTCCGGCTCGACTCGGCGGCGGCAGTTTTCCGAATAAGGACAACGCGCTGACGTTCGGCGTGTCAATTGATATTCCCGTTTTTAATCGCAATCAGGGCGAAATAGCTTCGGCGGCAGGCGAAAAAGTGCAGGCACAGCGCACGAGAGAGTTTTTGGAAACGACGATCAAGCGCGATGTCGCCGTCGCTTTTCGCAAATATCGCGCCGCGTCCGAGGCGTTGGTCATCTATACGACGCAGATTCTGCCGCGCTCTGAAGAAAATTTGAAATCAATTCGGGCGGCTTACGGTTTCGGCGAGTTTTCGATCTTTGAAGTGGTCAATGAACAGCGGCGTTTGGCGGAAAATATCACGGGTTACAATCAGGCTTTGCGCGATTATTACGCGGCTTTGGCAGAACTCGAAGCCGCGCTCGGCGCGACGATTCCGCCAAACGGATTTTCTTCGGTCAAAGATTCGATCTTGCCCGATAAGAATCTAGTCCCGACGCAGATTGACCGTGAGAAATTTTTGAATTCGATTCAGAAGGTTTCGATGGCGAAAAAAAGCGGTTCATCGAACGCGGAAATTTTGAAAAAGCAGTAAAAAAAATTAAAAACAAAAGAGGAATAAAGAAAAATGAAAAAATTAACAATTTTAACGATCGGAATTTTGAGTTTGGCAGTCGGTTTATCGGCGGCTTGCTCGTCCGAAACAAAAACGACGACAACGACAAATAAAGCAAATACAGCGAATGTGGCGGCGGCAAATAACGCTCCGGCAAACGCGGCGAAAAAGGACGAAGACGCTCCGGCATCGGTCAAAGCGGCGTTTCCCGACGCGCAATCTTTTACCAAACAGCACAAAGACATTCCGGCGGACGCGATTGCCGACATCGAAAAAGACACGGGCGCAAAAGTTCCCGACACCGACCATCATTCGTATCTGGCGTTTTCAACCGACGGCGGCTCGCGCAAACAAATCGGCGCGGCGACGGTTGTCAAAGCGGACGGCAAAGAAATGGTTATCATTTATGAAAATAAGGAAGGCTCGCCCGTTATTAAAGAAATTCGCGCTGACGGCGTTTCGGCTGATTTCTTAAAACAGTTTGCGGGCAAAACGCACGACGATAAATTTGCAGTCGGCGGCGACATCAAAGCCGTCGGCGGCGTGGATGAAGCAACCGCCAAAACGATTGCCAAAGCCGTGCAGATTGACTTTCTGACGATGCAGACGCTTTACGGCGCGGCACATTCACACTAAGAATTTCACCACAGAGAACACAGAGAACACAGAGAAAATTTTACAGGGATTGACAGGATGAACAGGATAAAAAAATCAACAAACAAAACATCGCGCTCACGATTTCTTAAAAAATCCGTGCTGATCTGTGTTCATCTGTGGTTAATTTTTGCTTTCACCGTTTCCGCGCACGAAGGCGAAGATCACAGCAAAGATAAACCGACAACGACGACGACCAATGCAACAACGGCGGCGGCGACAATTGCCCGCGCCGAACGCAATATTGAATCGGAAGCCGGAAATTTCAACTTCAAACTCGAACGCTTTCCGGCTGATCCGCGCACGGGCGAAGTCGTGCAAATCGCGCTTCGTCTGGCGGAAAAAGTCGAAGGCGGTTTCGGTGCAAATGAACCCGTCAACATTGAAGATGCTGCCGTTTCGTTGAACGTAACGAACGCCGACGGCACAATTGTTGCTGAAAATATTCCCGCCGCATTTGAAGCCGGATTTTACAAAGCCGACTACGAGTTTTCCGGCGCGGGAAATTACAAATTCGTTTTCAATGTAGCGACGAAAGACAATCGCCAAATTTCCGCCGATTTCCCCGTCAGCGTAACGTCTTCGCCAATTAGATGGACGTTTTGGCTCGGATTATTAGTTTTGAGCATTTTGAGTTTCGGAACGGTCGGACTGGTTTTTTACAAAGTCAGAGATGACGAAGATCGCGGACGAAAAATAAAAAGAGTCGCGCCGCTCGCCGCTCTTGCCGTGATTTTTTTCGCCTTTGGAACATTCGCTCTGGCTTATATCGCGCCGCCGCGTCAGGCGCGAGTTTTGGGCGCGTTCAATCCGACGGGCGAATCGGGAAATACTGAAACCGGAAATTCTAGTTTGACTTCTAATTTGACGATTCCGAAAGAGTCGCAAATTTTGTTCGGCATCAAAACCGAACCCGTCGAAACGCGCAATATTACCGCCGGTTTGAAAACGACGGGAACGGTCAAAGCAAAGCCGGACGCGCAGGCGATTGTTACGCCGCCGGTTGCCGGACGCATCGTTTTGAAAGCGGGTTTGACAATCGGTTCGGCAGTCGGGCGCGGCGAGCAAATCGGTTATGTCGAGCAGGTTTTGGACGTTTCCGGGCAAGTCGGACTCGAATCTCAGCGTCTGGAAGTCGAAGCGCAGCAGCGCGAAATCGAAGCGCGGCGATTGGAAATAAAAAATTCGGTTTTGCAATTGCAAGCGCAGCAAGCCGAGCAACGCGCCAAAGCAAATCAGGCGCGAATACAACTGGCGCAAGCCGAGCGAGAACAGCGGCGGGCGGAAAATCTGGTCGAAGTCAACGCCGTGCCGCGCAAACGTCTGGAAGAAGCGATCACGGCGGTCAAAGTCGCTGAACAGGAAGTCGCGTCCGCCGAACAGCAAGTCAAACTGCTAGATAATCAAATCAAACAGACGAACGCCGGACAAAATATTTTTCGCGCCCCGAAAGTTAATCAACCGAATAAAACTTTCCCGCTGACCGCGCCCGTGACGGGAATTATCAGCGAAATTAAAGCGACGAGCGGACAGCAAATCGAAGCGGGAACTGAAATCGCTTCAATCGTCAATCTGAACACGGTTTTAATTGAGGCGCAAATTTTCGAGCGCGATCTGCCCGCCGTGCGCGATTCGACCAGAGCGAGTTTTACGAACGCGGCGTTAAGCGGCGAAATTTATACGGTCGGCACACCGGACGGCGACGGCAGACTCGTTTCCGTTGGGCAGACGGTTGACCCGAACACACGCACGGTTTCGGCGATTTACGAAGTGAAAAATCCCTTAAATCGTCTGCGCAACGGAATGTTTGTCGAAATTACGATTGATACGACGGGCGACCATGAGATTTTAGCCGTGCCGAAAGAAGCCGTGATTACCGAACAGGGACAAACTTTCGTGTTCGTCTTTGACGGCGGCGAAACATTTGAAAAACGCGCCGTCGCGCTCGGCACGGAAGGCGCGGATTATTACGAAGTTAAGACGGGTTTGAAAGCGGGCGATAGAGTCGTTACCGAAGGCATTTATCAGCTTCGTTCGACACAGCCGACGGCTTAGGGAAGATTTTTTTGCCTGCGAATTACGCGAATAAAGAGCTAAGGATAAATAAAATTATCAATTTGATTTTAAAAATTCGCGCCGATTCGCGTAATTCGCGGGCAATAATTCTTGAAAAAATATTGAAATTTAGAGTTAGCAAAAATTATATGAAATCAACATTTTCAATCGCAATATTATTTATTGCGACAGCGGCAATTATTTTCAGCGGATGCAATCAGACGACGGCGGAAAAACCGAATGTCACAACGAATACGGAAACGATTGAGACGGCGAAAGCGGGCGAAATCAAGCGCACGGAACTGACGGAAAACGCCGGGTATGCGATGGATTTGAACGCCGCGCCGACGGAAGTTAATGCCAATCAGGAAGTCGCGCTGAATTTTTCGGTGAAAGACAAAGATGGCAAACCGTTTGATAAATTGACGGTCGTTCACGAACAACTGATTCATCTGCTGATCGTGTCGGACGATCTGGCATTTTTTGATCACGTTCACCCTGAAAAGCTGACGGACGGCGGTTTTAAGTTGAATTATAAGTTTCCGACAGGCGGAGTTTATAAACTTTACGCCGATTTTACGCCGGAAAATTCGCCGCAGATCGTCAATGTTTTTGATGTTCCGGTCGGCGGAGAAAAACGTGCGAAAACACCGCTCGTTGCTGACAAGGAATTTACGAAAACAGTTGACGGGCTGACTTTTACGATGAAAGCGGGAGAAGATTTGAAAGCCGCCAAAGGCATCACGCTGAACTTTTTTGTTAAAGACGCGAACGGCAAAACCGTTACCGATTTACAGCCTTACTTGGGCGCGATGGCGCATTTTGTCATCATCAGCGAAGATACGACAAAATTTCTCCACGCGCACGCGATGGAAGGCGAAAAGACCGAAACAAAAGGCGCGGGCGGGCATTCCGATCACAACGACAAACACGGCGATATGGAAATGGATATGAAAACCGACACCGACGACGCGGAAACTCCGGCGGTGATGGCGCACACGGAATTTCCGACTGCCGGACTTTATAAACTCTGGGGACAATTTCAGAGAAACGGCAAAGTTATTACTGTTCCGTTTGTATTAAATATCGCTCCGGCGGACGCGGCGAAAACGGCGAACAACACGGAAATTCCGAAAGACGCTTACAAAATCACGGTCAGCAAAGCCGGATTTACGCCCGGAGAAATAAAACTCGACAGAAGCAAATATTCAAAACTCGCGTTTTTGCGAACCGATTCGGAAAATTGCGGCAATGAAATTGTCATCAAGGAACTAAACATTACGAAAACATTGCCCGTTGGCGAAGTCGTGTTGGTTGATTTGCCTGAAAAGTTCAAAGGCAAAACGCTGAATTTCGCTTGCGGAATGGATATGCTGAAGGGAAAAATTTTGGTGCAGTAACACTTAATTTCAAAGAACAACAAGGAGGAAAAATGAACAATGAAACGAAAACGAAAGACGAGGTAAAAATCAATAACGAAACCGAAACAAAAGATGAAACGGGAAACAAGATGGAAAACGGCAAACATCAGATGATGTCGGGCAGTTACGCGAGATTCGGGGCGATGATTGCCACTTCGACGATTGTAATGTTCGGTTTGATGTATCTGAATACATACGCTCTTGACCACGTTTATTTTAGTGAAACACGGTTTTATATGGCGTTTTATATGGGTGCGGTGATGGCGGTAATTATGCTGCTTTTTATGCTCAATATGTATAAAAATTGGAAAGTGAATGCGGCTATTCTGGCAGTCAGCGTCGTTGTTTTTGCAGGTTCATTGTGGCTCGTGCGAAGTCAGACGACCATCGAAGACGTTTCGTGGATGAAGGCGATGATTCCGCATCACTCGATAGCGATTTTGACCAGCGAACGCGCCAACATTTCCGATCCGCGCGTCCGAAAACTCGCCGACGGAATTATCGAAGCGCAGCGCAGAGAAATTGATGAGATGAAAGCGTTGATAAAAGACCTTGAAAGTAAGAAATAAATATTTTAGCCACAGATTGACACGGATGAACACGAGATTAAGAAAAGATGAAAATCAAGATTTTTTATCAAAAAAATATCCGTGTTTATCTGTGAAAATCTGTGGCTAAAAAATCTTAAAAATTGTTCCGTAAGTTCGCTTTAAAAAGTGTAAATGCTCAATGCGATAATAAAATTTTCTTTGCAAAACCGCCTGATCGTCGTCGCGGCGGCATCGCTTCTGCTTGTTTGGGGCAGTTATGTGGCGATAAATCTGCCGGTTGATGTTTTGCCGGATTTGAATAAACCGACGGTCACGATTTTGACGGAGGCGAACGGACTCGCACCGGAAGAAGTCGAAACGCTCGTTTCGTTTCCGATTGAAACGGCGATGAACGGCGTTCCCGGCGTGTCGCGTGTGCGTTCGCAAAGCGGCATCGGTTTGTCGGTAATTTATGTCGAATTTGATTGGGGAACGGACGTTTACCGCAACCGCCAGCTCGTCGCCGAAAAACTTTCGCAAGCCAAAGAACAGCTTCCGGCGGACGTTCTGCCGAGCCTCGCGCCGATCTCTTCGATTATGGGCGAGATTATGCTTGTTTCGGTCAAATCGAAATCGGGAAAAACCGATCCGCTCGATGTGAGAACGCTGGCAGATTGGACGATTCGCCCGCGTCTTTTGACGATTGGCGGCGTGGCGCAAATCATCAATATCGGCGGCGGTGTGAAGCAATATCAGGTTCTCGTAACGCCCGAAAAACTCAAACAGTTCGGCGTAACACTCGAAGAAGTTTCCGCCGCGCTCGAAAAATCCAATTCAAATTCGACGGGCGGTTTTGTTGACGCGCAATCGCAGGAATATTTAGTTAGAAACCTCGGCAGATTTTACTCGGTTGACGAACTGAAAAACACGGTCGTTGCTTATCGAAACAACACGGCAATCAAAGTCGGCGACGTGGCAAACATCGAATTCGGCGCGAAGATCAAACGCGGCGATGCCGGTTCAAACGGAACGCCCGCCGTGATTATGTCAATCCAGAAACAGCCCGGAACTTCGACGCTGGAGTTGACCGAAAAAATTGACACCGCGCTCAATGAATTGCAGGCGAACTTGCCCGAAGACATCGAAATTAACGCCAATCTTTTCCGGCAGGCGAATTTTATTGACACCTCAATTTCAAACGTCATCGAAGCCCTGCGCGACGGCGCGATTTTGGTCGTCATCGTCTTGTTTTTATTTCTGCTGAATTTCCGCACGACGTTTATTACTCTGACGGCGATTCCGCTGTCGTTTGTCGTTACGTTTCTGATTTTCAAAGCGTTCGATATTTCGATCAACACGATGACTTTGGGCGGAATGGCGGTTGCCATCGGCGAACTCGTTGATGACGCGATTGTGGACATCGAAAATATTTTCCGGCGTTTGCGGGAAAATCGCACGCTCGAAAATCCGCGCCCGCCGCTCGAAGTCATTTATCACGCATCCCTTGAAATCCGCTCGTCAATCGTCTATGCGACGATCATCGTCGCGCTCGTTTTTATTCCACTTTTCGCGCTCTCCGGTGTTGAAGGCAGATTGCTCGCGCCGCTCGGACTCGCGTATATCACCGCGCTCGTCGCCTCCTTGTTCGTTTCTTTGACGGTAACGCCCGTGCTGGCATCGTATCTTTTGTCGAAAATGAAGGCGATGCACGAGGAAAAAGATGGGTTTCTTGTAAGATTTTTGAAAAAATGGGACGAGAAGATTTTGCGCCGGACGATTCGCCATCCGTGGCTCGTCATCGGCGGCGCGAGCGCGTTGTTTTTGATCGCCATTTCGACTCTGCCGTTTGTCGGCACGGCGTTTTTGCCGGAATTTAACGAAGGAACGCTGACGATCAATATTCAGGCGCAGCCCGGAACATCGCTTGCGGAAAGCGACCGCATCGGGCAAATTGCTGAAAAACTTCTGCTTGAAGTTCCCGAAGTAATTTCGACCGGGCGCAGAACCGGACGCGCCGAGATGGACGAACACGCCGAAGGAGTTCATTACACGGAAATTGATGTTGACTTAAAAAAAGAAGACGCACGCGAACGCGAAGTGATTCTCGAAGACATCCGCGAATCACTCGCTGTCATTCCGGGCGTTTCGACCAACGTCGGACAGCCGATTTCGCACCGCATAGACCATCTGCAATCGGGCGTTCGCGCTCAAATCGCCGTCAAACTTTTCGGCGACGATCTCGGAACTCTGCGCTCGAAAGCCGAAGAAATCCGCAACGTCATCGCCGCCGTTCCGGGCGCAACCGATGTTTTGATCGAAAAACAGGTTTTGATTCCGCAAATTCGCTTTAATGTTGACCGCGCCCGCGCCGCGCAATACGGCTTAAACGCCGGAGAAATCACCGAAACGCTGGAAACTGCTCTGAACGGCAAAAAAGTTTCCGAAGCCGTCGAAGGTCAAAGGCGTTTCGATGTCGTTGTCCGTTTCGCAGACGAAGCGCGAAATAATCTCGACGCTTTGAAAAACGTCACGATTGACACTCCGCAGGGAACACAGATTCCGGTTTCGGCAGTGGCTTCGATTGAAAATCTGCCC
Source organism: Pyrinomonadales bacterium (assembly GCA_038235165.1). Taxonomy (GTDB): domain Bacteria; phylum Acidobacteriota; class Blastocatellia; order Pyrinomonadales; family Pyrinomonadaceae. The sequence goes on along the minus strand of JBBSUG010000057.1, from coordinate 9,267 downwards.
GGACCGAATCAGGTTTTGCGCGAAAATACGCAGCGAAGAATCGTCATTCAGGCAAACACCGCAGGACGCGATCTCGGCTCGGTCGTCGCCGATATGCGCGTCCAAGTAGCCGCGCAGGTTGATCTGCCGCAAGGCTATTTTCTTGAATACGGCGGGCAATTCGAGGCGCAGCAAGCCGCGACCAGAACGCTGTCTTTGCTGACCATTTTCTCGCTGATCGCCATTTTCTTTATCCTGCTCAAAGCACTCGGCGACTGGCATTCCGCGCTTCAGGTGATGATAAATATCCCCCTCGCCCTGATCGGCGCGATTGCCGCGCTGCTTCTAACCGGCGGCGTATTTTCGATTGCGACCTTAGTCGGCTTTATCTCGCTCGTCGGCATCACGTCGCGCAACGGAATTATGATGCTCTCGCATTATCTGCATTTAATTAGAGAAGAAGGCGAAGATTTTACGGAAGAAATGGTCATTCGCGGCTCTTTAGAAAGACTTGTTCCGGTTTTAATGACCGCGCTGACGGCAGGTTTATCGCTCGTCCCGCTGGCAATCGCCGCCGGTGCGCCCGGAAAAGAAATTCTGCATCCGCTGGCAGTCGTCGTTATCGGCGGAATTTTGACATCAACTCTGCTCGACCAGATCGTTACGCCCGCCGTATTTTATAAATTCGGCAGACACGCGGCGGAAAAAATTATCCGTCAACGAGATGCGGAAAAATCCGGCGCTATCAATATGTTCGGCGAAGAAGAAATAATCAAAACCGATGTTCCGCCATTTGGAGAACAATTGCCGTAAACAATTAGAGAAAGCTAGCAGTCGCACTTAGATGAGAAAAATAAGAATGAGAAACATTATGTTTAAAAATCAAACCGTAAAATTCATCGCGTTAATCTTTTTGAGTATTTTTATTGCTCTCGCCCTGATGTCAATCAACCGACCGGCGGCGGCGAGCAATAAGGATGAAGAAGTCATCAAGCAGATTTTGGTAATGGAAGCCGAAGCCATCGAAAAAGGTGATTTTCAGACGCTCGACAAAATTTGGTCAAACGATAAAGCGGTTCTGGTATTTGAAAACGGCGGCGTGAACGAAGGTTGGGAAAATTACCGCAACAAACATCTCGCGCCTGAACTGAAATCTTTTAAAAATTTGAAATTTGCGGTGTCGGATATTGTTGTCAAAGCCGACAAAAAAATCGCCTGGGCAACTTATAAATATACGCTGGCGGCGGATTTTAACAAGCAGAAAATTGATACCGGCGGCATCGGCACAATGATTTTTGAAAAAAAGAACGGAAAATGGCTGATCGTCCACTCGCACACGAGCGCGGGATTTTGATCAATAAATCTATATTCTGCCCGAATAATAAGTGAATGCGCGAAAAATCATTAAAGTCGTTTTAGAAGCGCGGCGAGTTCGTTCGCCATTTCGCGCCGTTTTTTTGCAGTTAAGTTTTCGGCAATAATCGCTTCGCCGAGTGCGGCGAGATGGTCGCCGAGCATATCGGTTTGAACGCGCCGCAGGGCGTTAATAATCGCCGAGATTTGATGAATGGTTTCCAGACAATCGCGTTTGTCATTAATCATTTTCTGCAAGCCGCGCGCTTGTCCTTCGATGCGTTTTAGACGCGGCAGTTGCCGCTCGTGATTGACTTCGATGCCGCCGTGATCGGCTTTGTTTGAATTTTTGTCGGTATTTTCTTTCAATTTTCGCTGACTCCTTACCCAATTAAGGTTTTGGCGGATGGGACGGAGATTTTTAGTTTGCGGCTAAAATTCCGTCAACAAAAAGCGGCGGGGCTATTCACAGATGCTCCGCCGTTTTATAAGAACATTTTCGCTTGAAGTTTGTCGTTTGTAAAGGCTGACATTATTTTTGATACCGTCAATTTTCTTAAAAACATTTGAAATTATTGATAAAATAATACTATAAGTTTGATACATTACAAAGGTATTCTATGTGTTCTGTTAATCTGATGTTTATTAGCCAACAATGGATTTTAGAAAAATTTTTAATATTTTCTTTAATTAGTTGCATCCGCAATTCTAAAACCGGCGAAATATAATAAAGTTTCATATCCCAAGCAACGATGTTCCGATAGAGAAGGTGAAGATTGCAGAGCATTTTAGTTTTTCAAGTTGAATGTTGCTTATCCGGCAAGTTTTGAATGACTTTGCGGGCAGGCGACAAATATTTCACGGCAAAATCACATCGGTTTTTGCCAAAACACGGCTTAGATTAGCACGAATTTCCGCGAATCCGATTTAGTAACGACAATTGAATTTTTCAGCAAACCGTCGAAGTTTGTATGAATAGATGTTACGGGAAAAGTGTGTTCTGACAAGAACGCAAAAGAGAGGGGAACTTATGAAAATTTTTAGCAAACCCTACTACCGTAAAGTAAGAATAAATTTTGTTCGATTCGCTGAACAAATTTGTCTGATTTGAAAGTATCCAGTGAACGGGAATGCTCGTTACAGAGCGGATCAGGGATGGATAAGAATTAATAAAAAGAATACAAGGAGTAACAGAAAAAAATGAAAATAAAAAATGAAAATTCACATTTGATTGTTAGGTTTATGGCTGCTGTAACCTTAACCTTCGCTTTTTTGGCGGGCGCGGCAAATATGTCGGCTCAGGCAGTCAAAAAGGGCAGCGATCTGATACCGGACGCGGGCGGCAGATTGGTTCGCGCGACAATTCCGGTTACGCCGGATGTGCCGGATTTACCGTCGGAATTGGCTGACGGAGTGAGGACTTTTCGGCTGAATCCAATGGTGTTTCAGCATCAGTTCGAAACTTTCCCGAAAAAATCCGCCGAAGTTTGGGGTTATAACGGTTCGATTCCCGGACCGACCGCCATTGCTTACGAAGGAGAAAAAATTCGATTCGTCGTTACCAATAATTTACCCGAACCGACAACGGTTCATTTTCACGGACTTCACCAGAACAATGACAACGACGGCGTTGCCGGCGTCAGCCAGCTAAACCCGATTATGCCGGGCGAAACCTATACATACAACCTCGACCCCGAGCATCCGGGAACTTTTGCATATCACGCCCATTACAATTCCGCCGAACAGGAATTGAAAGGTCTGGACGGAATGATTGTCGTTTTGCCGTATTATGAGAAACAAAAAGACCACGTTGACCGCGATTTTGTCTTTACGCTCCAATCCTGGTTTTGGGAAAGCGAAGGCAGCCCGATTGTCGTTTTTCCCGGCAAGCTAAACAAGGAATTTAATGTTCACACGATGAACGGCGTAACACGCGATGCCGCCACCGAACCGACCATCAGAGTCGGGGAAAAAGTTCGTTTGCGGCTCTACAACGTCGGCAATCTTTTTCACGCGATGCACGAACACGGCTTTGATTTGACGATTGAATCGCAAAACGGACATAAGCGTCCCGAAGCCGCGCAATATGAAATTACTACCTTTGATATTGGTCCCGGCAATTTCTACGAAGTTACATTCATAGCGAGCAAGCCGGGCAAGTGGCTTTTCCATTGCCACGTTCCGCATCACACGACCAATGAAACTATGAGCGGACCGGGCGGTTCACCCGTCGGAATGTCGCGCGTTTTCAATGTCATCAACTAATAAAAATATGAATTCTTAATATTTTCAGTTAAGAATTTCTAAACAAGAGGGGTAAAATTCGATGAATAAAATATTGATTAAAAGTGGTCAAATAGTTCTGGGCTGTTTCTGCATATTATTGTTGGCGGCGGCGGCGTTCAGTCAAGTCGGTTTGCGAAATGCTTTGGATTACGATGGTGACAACAAAGCCGATTTTGCGATTTTTCGTCCGAGCGCGAATTCCTGGTATCTCAAAAACAGCGGCGGCAGTTTCAGATATATCCAATTCGGCAGCGGAACAACCGATATACCGGCACCGGGCGATTTTGACGGCGACAACAAAGGGGACATTTCCGTCTGGCGCGAAACAACCGGCGTTTGGTATCGCATTAACAGTTCAACCAACACTTTCGCCGCCGTCCAATTCGGTCAAAAAGACGACGAACCGATTGCCAGAGATTACGACGGCGACGGCAAAACCGACATTGCTGTTGTGCGTAAAGCCAATAATGTATTGACCTGGTATGTATTGGGAAGTATGCGCGGTTTTTACGCTATGCAGTTCGGCGCGGCAACCGATTTCGCCGTGCCGGGCGACTACGACGGCGACAAAAAGTATGATTTCGCCGTTCAGCGTCCCGGACAGGATGCGTTCGATCAGGCGAATTTCTACATTCTGAGCAGCAGCAGTAGCACATTACAATCAGTTCCTTTCGGCTTCAGCAATGATGTAGTCGTGCCGGGCGATTACGACGGTGACGGCAAAACCGACATCGCCGTTGTTCGGGATGGCGCAGCCAACCAATCACCTTTAACCTGGTATGTTCGTAAAAGCTCTGACAATAATCTGCTTATATATTCTTTGGGAATTTCAGATGTTGATTTGACGGTTCAGAACGACTACGACGGCGACGGCAAAACGGATGTTGCTGTGTGGCGCAAAACGAACGGCACATTTTACATTCGCAAAAGTTCCGACGGCGGAATCATTACGACACAGTGGGGAACAAACGGCGATTATCCGATTGCCGCCTATGATACTCACTAAAAAGACTTTTTCACGTTGCTGTAATTTAATAATACCAAAAACATTTAAGAAGTTATGTTTAGATGGTTTTGGTATTATTTTTCAAAATTTAAATGTTCAAAGATTTATTCCTGATTTATTATCTTCAGTTTCCTTTGACAATTTTTAATGAAATCAAAAACTTTCCGGCTGATATTGTAGGAAATAATTTGTTGCTGGAATTGTAAAAATTTAAGAATTTTTAGCAAACATCTTGCTTCACAAACCGCCCCGGTGCTTTTTTTACGACAAAAGCCTTACATACTCATTCTTTAATTTTGAGTCTTTAAGGAAAAATAATAATAAAATACGAAGTTATTTCCTTAAAGCATCTCGAATAGATTTTGAATGTTTGTCTTTTTTAACTGCCAGTCTTTGCACATAGATTTGAGTGGTTTTGATGTTGCTGTGTCCTAAAGCCTCTTGAGTTTCCGCCATTGATTCGGAATATTCCGAAACGATTTTGGCAAATGTATGGCGCAGGCGATGAATGTGGAAATGCGAAATTCCAGCTTCTGCGGCATACATTTCCATCCGGCGGACAAAACCATACGAAGTCAGTTCTTTTTTCTTGGCTGATCCAGCACCTCTATCGTGCCGCAGCCAGAGCGGTTCATCTTTGCCGAAAATATCGGTTCTGTTTGTCACTGCCAGATAGTCAAACAGGGCGTTTTGAGTCGTTTCGTCATCAAGTTCGAAATTGATAAAAAATCCGCCCTTGACGTTTGCTTTGATAAAAAATCGCCCGTCTTTAATTTCAATACTGTTTCCGCGCAGATTGATAATCTCGGCACGCCGCCTGCCGGTGGCAACGTAAAATTGTAAAAGGGCGTGATCTCTCAAATGGACGGGCTGACTGTTGGCGGCGTGATTTCCGACCACTTCTAGCAGTTTTCCTAATTCTTCGCGGGATAAAGCCTTGACGCTTTCCGATTGAAATGGTTTGCCCGCTTTTGGGAGCGAAACTTTTGCCGGATTTATCAGAATCAGTTTGATCATTCCGACCTCGTTTCGCAGATATTCAAAGAATTGTGCGAGTGCGGAAATTCGATTGTAGATGGTGCCGTCAGCTAATCTTTGCGTTTTCAAGTCCCAACGCCATTCTTCGACATCACCCGGCAAAACCGCTTCAGCCGATTTTCCGCAAAAATCAAAAAAATCGAAAACTGCTTTCGATTTATCGTTACGAATATCATTGCTTCTTTTCAAAGACGGATTGACGGTTCTGGTCAGCCAGCTTCCGACGACCGCGTTCACATCAAGCGAAACAGAAAAGTTGTCGGAGTTGGAAATTTGGAGTTCGTCGAAACTTTTCATAATACAAAATTAACCCAAATTTTTACAAAAATCAAGATTACACATTTTGTAAGAATGTGTAATCTCAAGATAGAAATTATCAAAAAACAGATTTTTACAATAATCACAAAATTCGTCTAAATAAATTTTCACCCTCTTCAATATGACGCCAACTATCTGCGAAGTGCAGAACTTGCGCCTCTTTTCCCACGGCATAACCATCTGCTCATTACCAAAGTAGAAAGAAGAAATTATTTTATCAAAGTATGTAGAGTAAATCTTACCAACTGCAATACAGATTTACAGAAAAAAACAACCAATAATATGCTCACTTTTAACAGGAAATCAGGAAAGCGATTGCATCAAAGCTAAAATATTATCGTTCATCGAACCGATTTTAGCGGCTAATTCCTCCAGTTTTTTATATCCAAAAAGAGCAATTTTAGAAAAATTATTGTCGTGTTTTACTCCGATCTTAAAGTCGCCTTTATTTTCCAACAGATATTTAGGACGACTCCAAATTTACTTTTTCCTTAAAGGTTTTGAATACAAAATGAGAATAGCGGAGAGTGATGACAATTCCGATTGACAATCAAATTAAAACGGACGATTCGCGCCGTTCGCAAACTTGCCGAAAAACATCTTGTCAAAATGTTTCACGGAAAAATTATTATTGAACGCCGCGAGTTTTTACGGAAGTTTCTCGTTTCATAGTTTCGATTGACGGCACATTGCGGATAAAATTCTGCATTCGATTGGCGATTGTTTCGGAAAACTTTTTCGCGTGATCCGCTATTTCACCCGTAAACATTTCATCAACCGTTCCTTGAAAAATCTCCAGCCAACGCCGGAAATGTTTTGTTTCAAGCGGCGTTTTTTCGTTCAATTCGGCGTGAATCTGCATTGGATTGCGTCCGTGTCTCTGATAATTTTTGCCGTTTAATAGCAGACTTTCCCAGAAATCGCCGATGATCGGCAGATGTTGGTCCAAATCGAGTTTGGCTATTTCAAAAATGTAGCCGATTTCTGTGTCAGTCAAGGCTTTCGTGTAAAATTCGCGCATCAAATTATCAATATCTGCGCGGGTCTCGATGTCTTTTTTCATTTCAATCAAATCTCAGATTTTGCTTCGTCAAACTCACGCCGAGCGCGAACAGCAATAACAATTTCACAGCGTCAAACGCAATATAAATAACGTGCGAATTGGAAATCGGTGCGCCGGTTCCGTTGATAACTTCCGTCGCCCGCACATCCAAAACCGGAAGCAGCCAAAAGGTTTCGAGCAGCAGCAAAACGAAAATCACGGCAAATGAATAAAGCGGAAATTTCGTTTTCGGGCGTTTTATAAAAAGTGAAATTATCAATAAAACCGCAAAAACAATTTCGATCTTATTGAGCATTTGAAAAACGATTCTGCCAATGCCCAAACCGAGCGGAATCGTGATATTCGGTGCTTGAAATTTGAGCGGGGTTTCCATAAAAGAAATCGCGCCGATACAGCCGAACCAAATGAAAGGAACTGATATTTGCAGAATACGGAAAATCATTCTTCCATTATAAACATTAAGAATATAAGCCACGAACAAGCACGAAAATAACACGAAATTTTTGAAATCTTTTTTGTGACATTTCGTGATTGTTCGTGGCTCAATAAATTACTCTGCTTCCGTTTCCAATTCAGCAATGGTTTCGCCTTCGGGATTTTTTTGCAGGAATATTAAATCGAGCGCGAAATAAACGAAGACAATCGCGCCGACGGCGAAAATCGTATCGCCGATCATTCTCATCCAGCGAAGTGTCTGCATAATATCGGTCTGCATAAATTCGGAACTTCTCGCCGACCAGTAACCGACCGAAACCGATTGATATGTCTGCATCAAACCGACCGGCAAAAGACTCAGCAGAAGTTCCAAAAGCATTCCGATATTGATCGCCCAGAACGCAAACCAGATCGTTTTTTCCTTCCATTTTGTCAGCGGTTTCAATGCCCGTAAACAAAACAGCATCAATCCCAAACCGAGCGTTCCGTAAACTCCGTAGAGTGCGCCGTGCGCGTGAACGGCGGTCGTGTTCAAACCCTGCATATAATAGAGCGCAATCGGCGGATTGACCATAAAACCGAACACGCCCGCGCCGAGCAGATTCCAGAAAGCGACGGCGACAAAGAAATAAACCACCCATTTATATTTAGCGAGCCACGGACGCGCCTTCGCGTGCCGCAGATTTTCCGTCGCTTCGTATCCGACCAATAAAAGCGGAACGATTTCAAGTGCCGAAAAAACCGAGCCGAAAGCGAGCGCAATCGTCGGTGTTCCGGCGAAATAAAGATGATGAAGCGTTCCGACGATTCCGCCCGACAAATAAATTGCGCCCGCCAGAAGTGCCGCGAGTGCCGCTCGTTCGGGGCGAATTACGCCGAGTTTCGCAAAAAGAAACGCGATGACGGTCGTGGCGAAAACTTCAAAATAGCCTTCAACCCACAAGTGAACAACCCACCAACGCCAGTATTCAACCGTCGTCAGATGCGAGCGCATTCCCCAGAAAAGTCCGGGCGCGTAGAAAAACGCGATGCCCGCGGTCGTCAACAAATAAAGCATCGTCAGAGATTTCGGCGTTCCTTTTTGCCGCAATGCGGGAATCGCCGTTCGCGCAATCAGGAAAAACCACAAGACTAATCCGACAAAAAGCGCGGCTTGCCAAACTCGTCCCAAGTCAACATATTCGTAACCTTGATGACCGAACCAGAACCACAAATCGCCCGGCAGATAGTGCATCACCGACAACCATTGTCCCGCCATCGTCCCCAAAACAACGATAAGTAGCGCAAAAAACAAAACATTCACGCCCGCCCGCTGATATTTCGGCTCGTAACCGCAAACATACGGCGCGATAAAAAGTCCGGCGGCGAGCCACGCTGTCGCAATCCAGAAAATCCCGAGCTGCGTGTGCCAACTGCGCGAAATGACATACGGCAGATAATCCTGCAACGGAAACCCGTAAAAACCGCCGCCTTCCACGCCGTAATGCGCTGTAATCATTCCCATGACGATTTGAATTAAAAACAACAAGGACACGACGACGAAATACTTGACGGTCGCTTTTTGCGACGGCGTGGGTTCGAGTCCGACGAGCGGGTCTTCATACGGCACGTCATCATCGGTGTATTCCATCTTTTTGCCCGCGTAAAACCAGACCATCCAGCCGATTGAAGCGAGCAGCAGAATTACCGACGCGCCCGTCCAGACAATCGCGCTGTCGGTCGGCGTGTTGCCCACAAGCGGCTCATGCGGAAAATTGCTCGTATAGGAAATCGTATTATCGGGACGATT
>JBBSUG010000056.1:0-26950 GCA_038235165.1 Pyrinomonadales bacterium | reverse complement strand
TTTATTGTCATTCTGGTCGGATGCCGCGACTGCCAGCACACTCGGCGTAGTGTAATTCGCCGGATAAAACGGGGTTGCGTCATTGTTCTGATTGCTGTTGCCCGCCGCAAAGACATTCAATATCCCGGCTTCGCCCATCGCGTCCAGTGCGTCCTTCGTCGCCTGATCGTAGCCGCACGCTTCGTTACATCCGCCGTAGGAGTTATTCGTCACCCTAATATTGATGCCGCGATTCTTCATCAGCCGCACATAATTATAGGCGTTGACTAGCATCGCCGAAGTCGTATCCCCGCCGTTCGGACTGTAAATCTTGATCGCCATTATTTTGACGTTCCAATTGACTCCCGTCACGCCCAAACTATTATTGCCGACCGCGCCAATCGTTCCGGCGGTATGTGTGCCGTGTCCGCCTGCATCGTCGAACGGGTCGGCATCATTGTAGAAAAAGTCCCAGCCGTAATAATCATCAACAAAGCCGTTGCCGTCGTCGTCAATGCCGTTACCCGGAATCTCGCCCGGATTGTGCCACGCATTCGCCGCCAAATCCTGATGCGTATAACGCAAACCGGTGTCAATGTCGGCGACGACGACAGCGGAACTGCCGGTTGTCAAATCCCAAGCCAGCGGTGCGGAGATTTTCTGCATTCCATAAAGCGAACCGAATTGCGAATCGTTCGGCGTATTGAGCAGATGATAATAAAAATTCGGCTGAACGAATTCGACATCTGGATTGTTGCGGTAAGCGGCGAGCGATTTATTAAAACTCACGCTGTCGGAAAGTTTGACGCGCTGCCAACCGAGATCGGGAAATTCTTCGACGATGTTTGCGCCAACACTTTTATTGATCGAATAAGCGGCGGTGGAAGCGGTGCCGTCCTTATATTTAACGAGCAGTTCATCTTTAACATACACGTCGGCAGATTTTTGGGCGAACGCCGATTGCGTCAGCGAAAACAGCGCAAAAATAAATACACCTAAAAATTTCAAGGTTTTCATAGTAAACATCGTCCTGTTAATATTGAGAATTCGGGGTTCGGCTTAGTTGTAATTCGTAATCTTTAGAAAAACGGATTCAAAACGCACTCCGATTGGAGAGAATGATAGCAGAAAAATGTCGAAATTTTTAGGAGAAATGTATAAACTATGTGTGAAAGAATGAAATGGGGCGGCTAGTCGGGATCGAACCGACCACCTCCTGAACCACAATCAGGCGTTCTAACCAACTGAACTATAGCCGCCATAACTTATTGATTGACAAAGATATGCCGCTTATAATTAAATTCTGCGGCTGATTTTCGGCGATGACAATCTGCACAAAGTACATCGCATTTTTCGATTTCAAGCTCAATCCGTTTCCACGATGAATCTCGAACTAACATGGAAACGCTCTCAACTTTATCATCTCTATCGCGGTGGTCAAACTCTAAAACGATTGGGTCTGATTCGCCGCACGTAATGCACGGATGATTTGTTAAATAATCAAAAACTTTTCGTGCATTTTGTTCACGAAGTTTTACACGGCTCTCATTATGACTGTTCCGGTAATACTGGTGGCTTTCGTAATAACGCTTCTCCCAATATACCTTAAAACAATCTCTACACCATAAAGACTTTCCGTCTTTAGATTTTTTCTTGCCGAAAATAAGTGTAAATCCTTTTCACCCTGACATTTCGTGCAAGTTTTCGTTGCGCTTTCCGGCATCTTCATATCTTACAACGGAAACACGAAATCACCAATCAAAGATTAAAAATGGAAATGCCCCCGGCACGACTTGAACGTGCGACCCACAGCTTAGAAGGCTGTTGCTCTATCCAACTGAGCTACGAGAGCATAAAAAGAACGAATAGAAATCTTAACGATTGACGTTACTCAAGTCAAATTCTCAGCCGCTTTAATGTTTTTTTCGCTGAGAATATTGAGCATCTGAGCGAAAACTTCCGATAAATCGAGTTCGCTCGTGTCAATGACTACGGCATCTTCGGCGATTACCAGGGGCGAATCGGCGCGGGAAACATCGCGTTCGTCGCGTTCTTTGATCTCGGCGAAGGTCTGCTCGTAGGAGGCGGCGCGACCTTTTGCCGAATCTTCCTCGTAACGCCGCCGCGCCCGCGCTTCCGGTTTAGCGGTTAGGAAAAACTTCACGTCCGCGTGCGGAAAAACGACGCTGCCGATGTCGCGCCCGTCGAGAACCGCACCGTTCGGCGAAAGATTTCCCAAATTTCTTTGTTTTTCGACGAGAATTTTCCGCACTTCCGAAATCGTCGAAACGATTGAAGCCGCTTGTCCGATTTCGTTAGTGCGGATTTTGGACGTAATGTCTTCATCATTTAATTTGATGAGCAGTGCGTCCGGTTTGCCGATCAATTTAATGTTAGAGCTTTCGGCGATTTCAATAATTTTCGCTTTGTCTTCAAAGTTCATTCCGCTCTCCGCAACAGCCCAGCCGACGGCACGATACATCGCGCCAGTGTCGAGATAAAGCAGGTTTAATTCCTTAGCTAACATTTTGCCGAGCGTGGATTTCCCCGCGCCCGAAGGTCCGTCAATGGCGATAATCATTGATTTTAAGTTTATTTGATTTCGCCGATTCTGTCTAAATCAATCAGCATTTCGAGTTTTTTGCTGTCTTCCCAATACTCGTCTTTAAAATTTTGATGGTTATTACCAATCGCGTGAGCCGATTTCTCGAATACTTCTTTCGACTTTTCAAAGTTTACAGCCTTCATCACATAAATTAAAAAATCACCTTCCGAATTTTGATCGAGAAAAACCGATTCATCGCGCAAAGTTTCCAACGCTTCTGCTTTTCGCTTATTGATAACTTTCGCCCATTCGCGCACTTTTTCGAGCGAATTCGGTCTAAGTTTGATTTTCGCGCAACGCGTTTCGTAATTTATCCACATTATTTCTTTTCCAAAATTTTACTGATTAAATCTTTCAAATACTGATTGGTTTCAACTTTCAAATGCGCCTTCAAAATTTCCAGTTCGTCGCCTCCACCTTTTAAAGCCAATGCGGAAAGCGCGTCGAAATGAATCAACTCCGCTTTGTCAGCCAGCATTTTCTTTAGAATTTCAAAACTTTTTTCCTTTCGCCGGTCAATCAAAGCGTAGGCGGCAAGCCCGCGTTTTCTCAAATCCGCATCCGTCGTCAAAGCTGTCAGGATTTCGTCAAACGAAGCGTCGGCGTTTTTATAGAGTGCTGTCAAAGCCGACCAGCGAACAAGACTGTCGTCGTTGCCCATACATTCCAGAAGCGGTTGTGTGTATTCCTTTTTCCACTGGTTCGCCATTTTTGCGACGGCGTTCTCGACGATCAGAGTGTTCGCGTTCGTCGAAATTTCGGTTAGCGATTTCCCGCTTTTGATCAGTTCTGCAAACCGCGCATCGGCAAGCGGAATTTCGATATTACGGATTCTCGATTTGACGAATTCAGTTTCATAAGAATCCGGGTCGAGAAAATAAGCGTTGTAATAATAGTTCAAAGCCTGCGCGTGGTCGGCTTTGACTTTGAAGAAAAACCGTCCGACCCAGCCTTGAATAAATCCCGACTTCGGTGCGAGTTTCGCTGATTCGACCAGCCATTTTTCGGCTTCGTCAGTTTTATTTTGCTTTAGTAAATCGCAACCTTTTTCAAATGATCTCTTTGCTTCAACGCTCGGTTCAAGCGAATTGTCGCCGAAAAATTTTACAAACGCCGGGTTGAAATCTTTTTCGGCAAACCTGTAACGACGGGCATATTCCACAATCAAAAACGCCTGAAATTTGTCATCTTTGGCGAGATAATACTGCGCGAGCGCGAAATGAGCTTCGGACTGTAAATACCTGGCGGCAAATTGATTTCTTAATTCTAAAAGTTTCGGATCGGTGTTTTGCGAAAACGCGCCGCCCGTCGCCGTGAAAGTCAGAAAAATCAGCGCGAAAAACCTAAAGATAAAATCGCTTCGCCGAAACTTTTCAGTATTTACCATAAAAGAATTTTAGATCAATTTTCGAAAAGCCGAAAATGAAGCAAATAGGACATTTACTTCTTATCAGAGATTTTTTTGTCGGCTTCGGCTTTGCTCTCAGGTTTGGCTTTGATGTCTTTGAGTTTGGCAATGATTTGTTTGGCAAACTTTTCGGAAGCCATCCCGCCGTCCCAAACCATCACTTTGCCGGAAGCCAAAACAATGTTCGTTTTGCGGTCGGTCATCGTGTAGCGGTAATCAAACGTGAAAAGTTGGTGTTCGACATTGACAACGATGTCCGCGTTTTTAAATTCCTGAATCAACGACAAATTCCATTTGGCAAAGTCGGGCATTTTAAGTAAAGCGCGTTCCATCATTTTAACGGAAATAAGCTCCGAGTCAGAGGAGATATAGAAAATTTTGGCGTTGCGAAGAATTTCTTTCGGGTCGGTGTTCAAAACATCAATCGCCGTCGGCGGGCGAACGGCTTGCGGCAGTTCGAGAGTGTCGGCTTTGGTGAAAGACATCGTTTTTTTCGCCGTCTCCGCCAAACCCTTAACGCTGGAAAGCGGAATTGCAAAGTTGAGATTCTGCCCGGAAGACAGCGAACTGACGATCAACCCGATGGCTTGCCCGTTTTCATCCGTCAGCAAGCCGCCGCTCGAACCCGGCGAAACGGGCGCGGAAAATTGCAGAACCCGAAAACCGCGACCGGCATTCGGGATTTCGTCAGCCAGCCGCAGCGCACTGAGCAACCCGTCGGCGACCGTCCAATTCAAACTTTGCGGATTTGAAATGACGTAAACCTTCGATCCGATTTTCGTTTCGTCACCGCTGATTTGTACGGCGGGCAAATCCGTCGCCGAAATTTTCAGCGCGGCAACATCGCGCCGTTCGTCAAAATCGAGCAAATCCACCTTGTCATAAATTTCGCCGTTTTTAAGCCTGATCTGTACCTGCGTCGCCTCTTTAACGACGTGATAAGCCGTCAAAATAATGCCGTCGCTACGAACAATAACTCCCGAACCGAGCTTGTCCAACAGCCCGTCGCCCTTTCCGGCTAACACCAGAACGACCGAAGGCATCGCTTTCTCAATGGTTTTCTCGCTGGCGGGCGCGGCAGTAGTTTGAGCGAAATTATTGATCGGTAAAATAGAGAGAATTGCTAAAAAGATAAGCGAAAAAAAGCGGCGGGTCGAATAAATTTTCATAAAACCTCAGACTGTTATATTTGCGGGAAGCATAGTACACACGGGTAGATTTTGATACAAAAAAATCAGATCAATCACGGCTCAATTCAAACATTTTTGTAATTCTAAAAGCGTCGTTTCAATATCATCGCGCGAAACGTCGCAGTGCGTGACCATCCGAATCGCTTTGCCGAAAGGACTTGCTAAAATATTATTTTCTTTTAGCTGTGTGCAAACATCGGCAGAAGTTTTTCCTGTTTCGGTGACATCGAAAATCACGATGTTTGTCTGCACCCGTTCTGCGTCAATCGAAATGCCTTTGATATTCGCCGCGCCTTCCGCCAACCTTTTCGCGTTTTCGTGGTCAATATGCAGCGTTTTCGGCGATTCTTCAAGTGCGATCAACCCCGCCGCCGCCAAAATTCCGGCTTGCCGCATTCCGCCGCCGAAGCGTTTGCGCCAAATTCGGGCTTCGTCAATAAAATCTTTGTCGCCCGCAATCATCGAACCGACCGGCGCACCCAAACCTTTTGACAGACAAAACTGAACGGAATCAACCGCTTTCGTTAGATTAGCGACCGTTTCACTTTGCGCGACCGCCGCATTAAAAATTCTTGCGCCGTCGAGGTGAACCGGCAAATTCAATTTGTGTGCGTTCGTGCAAATTTCGTCTGTTTCACTCGCTGACATCACGCTGCCGCCGCCGAAATTGTGCGTGTTTTCGAGACAAATCAATCCCGTCGGACAGGCGTAATATGGCAAATTGACGTGCAGTGCCGTTTCGATTTCCGCCCACGTCAGCATTCCGTTATCGTTGGCGGCGCGAACTGGGCGAATCGTCACGCCCGAAGCAATCGCGGGCATTCCCATTTCCCAATTGAAAATATGCCCGCGCTCTTCGATGATAATTTCATCGCCGGGTTTCGTATGCAGTTTGACGGCAATCTGATTGCCCATCGAACCCGTCGGGCAGAACAGCGTGGCTTCCTTCCCGAAAATCTCGGCGGCTTTTAACTGCAAAAGATTAACCGTCGGGTCTTCCCCGTAAACATCGTCGCCGACTTCTGCCTCCGCCATCGCTTTCCGCATCGCGGGCGTTGGTTTTGTTACTGTGTCGCTTCTTAAATCAATCATTATTTTGATTCTTTGATTGCCTTTATAAAATTGCTTAACTCATTTTCAAGTTTTGAATTAAGTTCAAATCCTTTTTTAAAGTCTATATCAGACTCGACTTGCTTATCTCTCAACAAATTAATAAATCCGCGAACGACATAAGCATTGGCATTTTTTGAATTATTTGCAATGTATTTATCGAAGTCTGAAATCGTTGTTTGCAAATTGCCCCAATAGGGAGATTGCGATTGAACATTAATCTCTGCGCCTTTTCTTAAATTCGTAATTGATGTAAGCCAACTGCCTTTTAGCCCATAGATTATGCCGCGTTTGATGTATGCACTACCAACATTTGGTGTTAGCTCAAGAGATTTATCAAGGTCAGATAGAGCAGAATCGAATTCGCCTTGGTCAAATTTTATATCTGCGCGACCAATATAGGCAGCAGTAGCTTTGGGATCAAGCTCAATTATTTTGTTGTAATCGGCAAGTGCCTTAACAAAATTACCTCTCTCATAATAAATATTGGCTCGACCGTTATACGGCTCTGAGTAATTAGGATTTATTAATATAGCTTTATCGTAGTCAGCAAAGGATTTTTCATTATCTTTTTTCAAAAAATATGAATTTCCGCGTAAATTATACACTTTCTCAATATCTTTTATTTTTGGCGCAATTTCGATCACTTTGCTGAGGTCAGAAATTGTCCCATCAATATCGTGTTTAAAGAACTTAGCAACTCCTCTCAAATAAAACGCCGAAACATTTTTCGGGTTCATCTTAATGACTTTATCTGATTCGGCAATAGCTTTTTCCAATTCGCCTGCTTGTAAAGATGTCTGAGCATTTTTCAGCAAACTACTTTCACTTTCTACATTTTGTGCAAACATAACTGATGTAAATGCAATAAATATCAAAGTAAATAATAGTTTGTTGCTTGTAAGTATCATTATTCTGAACATTCTCCATTTTGTATGTTAAAAATTGACTGAAGTATGATGTTGTTAATTTATGATTCGCTGTAAGTTTTGCTGGTCAATCATTACTTTACCAAAACTTTATCAATTTCTCTCCGCAAAATCTTCCCGTCAATAACACCGACCTTTTGATAAATGAGTTTACCCTTCGCGTCAAATAACAAAGTCAGCGGATAGCGATCAACAAATCCGGGCGCGATTTGGCGAACGGCTCTGGCAATTTGCGGGCGGTTCGGCAAATCTAACAAATATGACGGCATTTCTGCGTCGTATTCCCGCAAAAATTCGGGAACACGCGTGTCAATAATCGCTGCGTCGTCAACTGAAACGAGCGAGAAATTAAGACCTTTTTTAACATAATCGTTGTTAATTTTAACGAGTTCCGGGAATTCGACGCGGCACGGACCGCACCACGTCGCCCAGAAATTTAGTAAAACGGGCTGTTTGTTTTCGTTTGGCGCGACAAGCGATTTTAATTCCGCGCCGGTTATCTTTTTCGTTTTTACACTGGATTTTGATGAAGCTGTTTGGGCGGAAATACTTATCATCGAAACCGTCAAAATGAAAATTGCGAGAATCGTTCGGGGGACTTTTTTTATTTTTAATTTTTCGTGTTTAATCGGTTTCATCGTTTGGCTAATCTTATCATTCAAATTGTGAATCTATAAAATAAAATCGGTACTGTTTGGCAAAATTCCGCTGATTATGGAAAGAGCAGCCGAAAAAAATTAAACTTCGGCACGCCGCCCGGTTTAATCCGTGCAAATTTGTGGTTTAATAATGTTGTCAATCAATTTTACAGAGAGATTGCTAAATAAATTAGGAGATATGAAATTTAGACTGCCCGAAATTCCGCCGCCGAAACTTATCAAGGCACTGCGTTCTTATAATCTTTTGCCCGCGATTGTTTTTTTGCCGACGCGCCGCCGCTGTGATGAAGCTGCGCTCGAAGTCGCCGCCGATCAGGGGCAGCGGACGACTGCTGAAAAAGAGGCGCAACGGTTGGAAATTTACGAGGAACACGCGGCTGAAAATCCTGAAATTAGATCGCACAAGCATCGTAAAATATTGCTTCGCGCCGGAGTCGCCGCGCATCACGCCGGACATATTCCGGGGTGGAAACTGCTCGTCGAAAAAATGATGTCGAAAGGTTTGCTCGACGCGATTTTTGCGACTTCGACGGTCGCCGCCGGGGTTGATTTTCCGGCGCGAACGGTGGTTTTGAGTCAGGCTGACGCGCGCGGCAACGACGGCTGGCGACCGCTTCAGGCTTCGGAATTGCAGCAGATGACCGGACGTGCGGGCAGACGCGGCAAAGATAACGTCGGGTTTGTCGTGCTTGCCCCGTCAAATTTTCAAAATCCGCCGCGCATTGCGACACTTTTGAAATCGCCGCCCGACGCGCTCGAAAGTAAATTTCGCGCCACTTACACGAGCCTTTTGAATTTGCTCGACGCGTTCGGCGGTTTTTCGCCGGTGCGCGAAATCGCCGAGAAAAGTTTCGCCTTTCGAGAAACGGCGCGAATCGTGTCGAAACTCGAAAAACAGTGCGAAGGTAGGCTGCAAAATCTGCAAAATAAACTCGAAAAAAGTGAATTTGATTATACGGTCGGAGATGTGCGCGGTTTTGAACGGCTGACCGGCGCACGAACGCGCTTGCAGGAAAATTTACCGGCGCGGCGTTTTGAAACGCGGCGCAACTGGCTCGAAGAAAATGTCGCGGCGGGCAGAATCGTTACGAAAAGCAGAAACGGGAAAAGATTTTTTCTCGTGTTGAGCGTCTTCGGCGAAAAGGTCGTGACGATGCGCGACGACGGACAGGGCGCGACGCTTTCGTTGTCGCATATCGGGCGCATCTACGCCAAAAAATATCCGATCAAAGAAGAATCGTTAGGCAAAGCGTTTGACGAAATTCACAATGGCAAAAATCCACCGCTCGACGAGCCGAAAGTTGCCGATTACAAAGACCGCACGGATGATGCTGCGGAAATTATCAACGATCTCATTGACTCTTTCCTGCCGGAAAATGCGGACGAAAATCACCAGCGAAACGCTCTGAGTTTTTTGTGGGAAACGTGGAACGACGCGGAATTTTTGCAGAAAACCGAACGCGATATCGAAACTTTGAAAAACGAAATTTGGCTGCCGTTTGAACGCCGCGCCATTATTTTGAACAATTTCGGCTATCTCGATTTTCAATTGCAAAAAGTCACGGAACGCGGCAAATGGCTGGCGGATTTGCGCGTTGACCGCCCGCTGATCGTCGGCGAAGCGTTAGAACGCGGGCTGTTCGACGCGCTCGAAATCAAACAGGCAGCGGGATTAATGGCGGCACTGGCGGCGGATTCCGACCGTAATTTCGGCGAAATTAATTTGTCCGACAAACTGCTCGACGTGCTGGGCAAAGCCGAAAATATTATTTTCGATGTTTCCAATGTCGAATGGAAAAACGGTGTCGAACCCGCGCCGGAGATGAATTTCTCGGCGGCGGCGACCGTCGAAGAATGGGCGAACGGAATGAAATGGAGCGATCTCGTTCACGAAACACAGGCGGAAGAGGGCGATTTGGTGCGGCTGCTGTCGAGAACCGGCGAAGCGTTAATGCAGCTTGCCAATCTCAAAGTCCAACACCCGGAAGCAGCGCAACTGGCGCGAAAAACGGCGGACGTGATTCTGCGCGAACCTATCCGTTAAGATTCCAGATTCCAAATTAAAGAAATGTGTGGCGGAAAATTCAAAATAATCTGAAATCTGGAATTTGGATTCTGGAATTTAAAGCTTCATCCCGTTTCTGGTCAATAATGATTCAAAATTTGATTTATCAACGGCTTTGATATAAGCGTCGCGCGGTTCGACCAGACCTTTTTTGACCAGATCGAACAGGGCATCGTTGAGCATCACCATTCCCAACGCTTTGCCGGTCTGCATCGCCGACGGAATTTGAAAAGTTTTCCCTTCGCGGATGAGATTTGAAACGGCGGGCGTGACGATCAGTATTTCGAGCGCGGCGACCCGTCCGCCGCCTTTTTTCGGCAGCAGTGTTTGGGCAATTACGCCGCGCAGCGACTCGGACAGCATTACGCGAATTTGCTGTTGGCGGTCGGCGGGGAACTGGTCAATGATGCGGTCAATCGTCGAAGCGGCGGTCGTCGTGTGCAGCGTTCCGAAGACGAGATGCCCGGTTTCGGCGGTTTCAATCGCAATCGAAATCGTTTCCAAATCGCGCATTTCGCCGACCAATAAAATGTCCGGGTCTTCGCGCAAAGCGGCTCGCAGTGCGTCTTTGAAACTGTCGGTGTGGTTGTGAACTTCGCGCTGATTGACGAGACATTTTTGATTTTCGTGTGTAAATTCAATCGGGTCTTCAATAGTAATAATATGGTCTTCGCGGCTTTTATTGATCGAATCAACCATCGCGCAGAGCGTCGTTGATTTGCCTGAACCGGTCGGACCTGTGACGACGACTAAACCTTTCGACAAGTTGCACAAATCCATTATCGCTTTCGATAGTCCGAGCTGTTCGGCGGTCAAAATCTTGGTCGGAATAATGCGGAAAACGCCGCCCATTCCTTTACGATCCATAAAAATATTTGCCCGGAAACGCGCCAGTCCTTCAATTTCATAAGCGAAATCGGTGTCGTGCCGGTTGTGAAATTCTTCCTGATTTTTGGCGGGCATTATCGAAGTTAAAAGTTCCTTCATCGAATCGGACGTAATTGCCGATTCATCAGTTTCCAACACCATCATTTTGCCGTCTTTACGCATCATCGGCGGCATACTGACGCTCAAATGCAAATCGCTCGCGCCCGCCTCCGCCATTTTGTGAAACAGCGCATCCATTCGACCGTTTGCCTGCGGATTTGCCGCCGTCACGATTGATACGGCAACCGGCGGCGGCGGCGCGGCAACTGTTTGTTGAATTGGTGAAACTTGATTGTAAGACGGCTGCGGCGTTTGAAAAGATGTTATATTTGAAGGCGGCGGCGTATATTCGGCGGTGAATTCCTGCGGACGCAGCGGCGGTTCATAAGTCGAAGTATCGGAAAATTTCGTCGTAAATTCGGAATCGTAGATGGGAACTATTTCGATCTCCTGAGCGGAAGCGACAACAGTATTATTTGAAAAATCCGGAACCGGTTCATTAAGTTGCCCGGATGCGTGTTCGTCGAAAATTTCAAAGCGGTCGGATGACGAAAAACTTTCGGTGAAATTATTCAAACCGGCGGCAGGCGCAGTGTCCGGCATAAATAAACCTCTTTCTTCAGCCTGAATTAAAGTCGGCAGCGATGTGTAATCTGCTTTAACCGGATTCGGTGGGGGTGAAATGTTCACCTCGTTTTTGGTGAAACCGTCGTAGGTATCAATCGTGTCGGCGTTTTGAAAATCTGCCAGCACCGGGCGAATCGTCACGATAAAACCCGCCGCCGATTTTTTGACCGTAAACGAAAAATTTCCCAGCGGATGCTGATAAACAAACTCTATTTCCGGTTTGTTCGGCAGTTGCTGCTTCACGTCATTGGGAATCAGCGGGAAAATCAGCATACTGATTTGTGTTCCCAACAGCGGCGTTCGGGCAACTTCAGTCGCGCCTTTGTCCGATGTCAAATAAGGTATTTTGTTCGGTTCGAGATGTAGTTCATAGCTGCAGGTTGACAACAAACTTTGCAGATATTCGTTTAACTTTTCCATTTTTAATTTTCGTTAAAAGGTTGAATTTAATAAGAGGGATACGGGTCTCGGAATAAGACACAAGTAAGATTAACACAAAAAAACAATGTTTGTCACTATATAAATTATGATAGGTGAGCCTTCGGGAAACAAATAAAAAAAACAGCCCGCGAAACTTTATCTGTTTCACGGGCAAAATCATTAAATTTGCGGCGGTTCGCGGTTGTCGGTTTTTTGATTTTGGCGGTTACGGCAAAATTTCCAAAGCGTTGAAGTAATTCGGCTGACAACCCTTTATTTATTTTGGTCATAGAGATATAAACCCAAACCGAATTTCGAGGCGGCGCGGCGCAGTGCCATACTTTCGGAATTGCTCGACGAGTTGCCGTAACTGTCGAGTTCTTCGTCTTCTTGTCCGGTCGCTTCGCGGAAAACAATTCCTTCGAGACACGGAACTGAGAGCCGGACGATTAAAATTAACTTTCCGCCGATTGATTCTATCGAGCGAATTTCGTAGTTCCAGCCGCTGGCGTAATGATCGAGATATTTGATCGCGTCGTGCCACGCAATATATTTGATGTCCCTGCCGCCCTGTCTTCGCGTGCGAAGATGTCGTTGGGCGACCGGTTTGGTCAAATCCGCCACGATGTCGCGGATCGAGCGCAATTCAAATTTATTAGTGTTTTCCGCGAAATTTTCCGTCGCGTCTTCAAGTTCTTCGACTTCGATTGCTTCTGCTGCCATAATTATTTCTCCTCGTTCAAAATAATCTGTTTCATAGATGAAACAATAGCATCGCTTTCGTGATAAATCAAATCAATACGATTTTTTTAATTGAGAACCATCAAACCGTGACGGCTTCGCGGTATTCGCCCCACACTTTCCGCAGCGTGTTGGAAATCTCGCCGACCGTCACATAATTTTCCACACATTCCAAAATTCGCGGCAGTAAATTTTCATCGGTTTGGGCGGCACTCCGTAAAGATTGCAGGGAACTTTCCGCTTTTTCCGCGTTCCTTTTTTCGCGTAACGCTTGCAGCCGTTCGATTTGTCCGCGTTCGATTTTTTCGTCAATGGTCATAATCGGAATCGTCCCATCTTCTTCGATTTGAAACTTATTGACCCCCACAACGATTTCTTCCTGTTTTTCGACGGCACGTTGATATTGGTAAGCCGCTTCCTGAATTTCGCGCTGCGGAAAACCGTTTTCAATCGCTTTGAGCATTCCGCCCATCTCGTCAATTTTTCCGATATATTCGACGGCTCGACGCTCGATTTCGTCGGTCAATTCTTCAACCGCGTAACTTCCGGCAAACGGATCAACCGTATCGGCGATGCCGGATTCGTAAGCGATGACCTGCTGCGTCCGAAGCGCAATCCGCGCCGCCTGTTCGGTCGGCAGTGAAAGTGCCTCGTCCATTCCGTTGGTGTGCAAACTCTGCGTTCCGCCTAAAACAGCGGCGAGTGCCTGAATCGTCGTTCGCACGACATTGACTTCCGGTTGCTGCGCGGTCAGCGTCGAACCCGCGGTCTGTGTGTGAAAACGCAGCATCGTTGATTTCGGATTTTTTGCCCCGAACCGGTCTCTCATAATTCGCGCCCACAGCCGCCGCGCCGCCCGAAATTTGGCGATTTCTTCGATTAAATTGTTGTGCGAATTAAAAAAGAAAGAAAGACGCGGCGCGAAATCATCAACCTGCAAACCGACCGAAATCGCCGCGTCAACGTAAGCGATGCCGTCGGCTAATGTGAATGCGACTTCCTGGACGGCGGTCGAACCGGCTTCGCGGATGTGGTAGCCGGATATTGAAATCGTGTTCCAGTTCGGCACGTTATCGGCGCAAAAAGCGAAAGTATCGGTAATCAAACGCATCGAAGGCTGCGGCGGGTAAATATAAGTTCCGCGAGCGATATACTCCTTTAAAATATCGTTCTGAATCGTTCCCTGAACTTTATCAAATGAAACATTTTGCTTTCTGGCGACGGCTAAATAAAGACATAACAGCGTCGAAGCGGTCGCATTGATCGTCATCGAAGTCGAAACGGAGCCGAGCGGAATTTCGTCGAACAGCGTCAGCATATCTTCGAGCGAATCAATCGCCACGCCGACTTTGCCGACTTCGCCCGCCGCCAGCGCGTCGTCGGAATCGAGTCCGATCTGCGTCGGCAAATCGAACGCCACGCTCAATCCGGTCGTGCCGTGTTCGAGCAGATATTTGTAACGCTGATTCGATTCCTCGGCGGTCGCAAAACCGGCGTATTGGCGCATCGTCCAAAATCTGCCGCGATACATATTTTTTCGCACGCCGCGCGTGTAGGGAAATTTTCCGGCATCGCCGATGTCGTTTTCATAATCGAGATTAGTATTCGCCGGACTAAATTCGGTCGGCAGTTCGATGCCCGAAGAAGTTTCAAATTTATCGCGTCGTTCATTCATAATGTCAGAAGTTTAGCAAAAAAATGTTCGCCGCATAAGGTTTGAATCCCGAAAAATAAATGGTTTGCGCCGCAAGCTGTTGGACATTGGCGCACAATCTGTTAAAATCGCGCTTTGTCCAAACTGACAATCTCGTAGTAAAATAGATCAAATCTTCAAAAAAGTAGGAAAATACAGATGTTAAAGTTTTTTAAGCGGATGGAAAGAACGCGAAATTTCGTTCTTTTGGCTTTCTCCCTAATAATGGTCGCCAGTTTAATTTTGTTTTATGCACCGGCACCGAGCGGTAACGAGGCGACGCTGCGCGACACGACGACGGTCGCTAAAGTCGGCAGTGAAAGTATATCGGTCGCCGAGTTGGCTTTGCAAAAAGAGAATATGTCCCGGTTGGGGCGTTCGATTCCGGCGAAAACATTTCTCGATTCGATGATCAAACAGCGCATTGTGCGTCTTGAAGCCGCCAAACTCGGATTGCCGACGACGGATGCGGAAGTTGCCGCTTATATTCGGCAACAGAACAAAGCCGATGCCAGCGGAGTGCCGTTCGACCAGACACGTTACGAGCAGAATGTCACCGAACAGTTCGGCAGCGTGACCAGTTTTGAACAAAGCGTACGCGACCAGATCAGCGGACAAAAACTTCAGGCTTTTTTGACTTCCGGCGTGACGGCTTCGGAAACCGATGTGTTGGACGATTATAAACGCCGAAACTCCAAGTTTGATCTGACCTATGTTCCCGTCAGTGTGGCTGATTTGGCGCAAACGATCAAACCGACCGACGAAGAATTGAAAAGTTATTTCGAGCAAAATAAAAAGAACTACTACATTACGGTTCCGCAAAAGAAAATTCGCTATATTTTCCTGAATACTGCCAAAATCGGCGAAAAAATTTCGCTTTCCGATGAAGATTTGAAATCAGAGTACGAGAAAATCCCCGACGACAAAAAAATAGCGGGCATTCAGGGACAGCAGATCGTTCTGCGTATTCCGAAACCTGAAGATGATTCGAGAGTTTTGACGAAAGCCAATGAAATATTGTCGCAGTTGAAAAAAGACGGCGACACGGTTTCGGAAGAAGGCTTTGCGACGGTTGCCAAAGGTCAGTCGGAAGACCCGGCGACGGCTTACAACAACGGGAAAATTCCCGGTTTGATTAAGGAAAACCAAGACAAACCGGGCGACCCGTACCAACGGCTTTTATCAATGAAACCGGGCGACGTGACCGAACCGATCAGTTATCAAAATCGTTATTATATTTTGCGTCGCGGCGAAGCCGTTCCGAAAACTTTTGAAGATGCGAAAAAAGAAATCGAAATCAGTCTCAGAAACCGCCGCGCTTATACCGTTGCCGCCGAACTCGCGCAGAAAGTTGACGACCGTTTGAAGGAAGTCAAAGACGTGCAGAAAGTAGCGGACGAATTTGCGGCGCAGGCAAATATGAGTCCGAAGGATATGGTGCGCGAAACGGGCTATGTTAAACCCGGCGACGATGTGGAAAACATCGGCAACTCGCCGCAATTTGAGCAGGGTATCGCGTCGCTCGAAAATCAGGGCGATGTCGGCGATAAAACCCCGATTCAAAATGGGTTTGCAGTTCCGATGCTGGTTGATAAAAAAGAACCGCGAGATGCCGATTTTGATGAGGTCAAAGACAAGATTGCCGAAACCGTTAAAATGGAACAGGCGAAATCAAAAGTTGATTCAATCGCGGAAAAAATTGCCGCCGCTGCCGGTTCCGCAGGTAATTTGAGTGCCGCCGCTCAGGGAATCGGTCTAAAAGCCAAAGACGCAAAATCTTTTATTTTGGGTTCGCCGCTCGGTGAAGGTCCGAGCGCGACGACTTCCAAGGAGTTGGAAGATGCCATCTACGGTTTGAAACAGGGTGAATTAACTAAAACACCGGTCAAAATCGGTGATGACTGGTATGTCGTCGGTGTCAACAGCCGCGAAGAAGCGAACACGGAAGATTTTGCCAAACAGCGCGATCAGCTTATTCAATCGAAATTGGCTGAAAACCGCGGACAGGTTTTTCAGGATTACATCACGAACAAAAAACAGGAAATGGAAGCTAACGGAGAAATAAAAATTTACCAGGATGCTTTATCCAAAATTCAAGACGACCCGGTTGCTCCCGGCGGTGCAACCCGTCAAATGACTTTCTAATCAACGATTTAACTTGAACAAAAAAAGGCGAATGCGTAATGCGTTCGCCTTTTTTTTGACCTTGAGAAATAAAGTGATCCGAGATATCAACGTGAGTTCGACATAAGAAATCCGTTTTTAGTCGGTGAAACTGACGTTATACTTGCAGTCCACAATACAAATCGTGGGAATGTTTTAATAAATTTACGAAGCCTATTGAAAATGGCGGCATAAAAAGCGTCTGTCGCGGTTTTCAACCGCTTGGTTTTATCCGTTAAATCATTCCCATAACTAGCGTTATGGGCTGCAAATATGCTGCCGTCTTCGACAGCTTATATCGAACTCACGTTATTAATGCGGATCAGTATTTGAAAACGAGCAAACAGAAGACGACCGTCAAGTTTTCCCAAATACTGTAACATCAAGCCTTTGGCGGAACGCAGCTTGGAAGGCTTTTGCAATTTGGTTTCTTCATCAATCCAGCTGAACAGGCTTCCAATCGGCAGAAGAAAATTCTGTTAATCAGTTTGTTTATCTGTCTTTTCAACCACTGATTCGCATTATTAGATGAATTGAGAAAAAGCAGAAGCCCGTGTGTGAGCAAGGGCGGATGCCGAAAGACTGAGGGGTAAAAGATAAGGGGTGAAGTGAAATCAATTTTAGATTCTTTTGTCTTTTCCCTTCAATATTCATGCTTCAACGCTGTCCACCCCTGCTCACACGCGGACTTTTGCCCGGAAGTATTTTCGCTCAAAAAAAATCAAGGTTTCAGATTCAAGATGATTAGTCTGAAACCTGAAACCTTGAACCTGAAACTATCAGGCGTTCAACTTTGATGGAAGAAGAACCAGTAAGTGACACCCGCCCAAAATACCAGATTGACAAGCGAGACGATCAAGCCGGTTTTCTGCATTTTATCATCGCTTCCGCCGCGATTGTCCTGTTTGCCGTACATTAACATCGCCACCAAAACTCCGGTGACAATCCACGCGAAAAGACGAATCGCCATACTCAGAAACAGCGCGTTTTCAGGCAGGCTTTCCTCCGGCTTGAGATGATATTCCGCTCTGAAATCTAAAAGATAAATTACCTGATAAATCGTCAGTATAATCGTCAGCACAATCGCTATGATAGCGGCAATCGGCGGCGCGTTTCTCGAATCTGACTGATTCGCCACTTCGTCGGTGACATTTCGCAGATTACTGTGTTTATAGCTGTAGGCAAAATAAACGAGTAAGCCGATGGACATCCAGTCAATCAGCCGCAGCCAGGTGTCAAACGGCAGACTGTTCATCAAATAAGCAGCCGAGACAACCGTCGCAATCGGAATAAACGGCGACAGCGGCACTCTGAACGGTCGCTCCAAATTCGGATTCGACGAGCGCAAAATAATGATGCCCGTGCCGACAATCACGAACGCGAACAGCGTTCCAATGCTGACCAATTCGCCGAGCAGACTGATCGGCACGATTCCCGCTAAAATCGCCACAATCGATCCAGTCAGAGCCGTCGTAATATGCGGCGTTT
This sequence comes from Pyrinomonadales bacterium, assembly GCA_038235165.1. Taxonomy (GTDB): domain Bacteria; phylum Acidobacteriota; class Blastocatellia; order Pyrinomonadales; family Pyrinomonadaceae. The sequence continues at coordinate 8,946 of JBBSUG010000056.1, read as the reverse complement.
GATATTTCGGGTGAATTCTCGAAGCCCACGCCGGAAGCAGACCGTCTTTCGCCATCGAATAAAAGACGCGCGGCTGTCCCATCACCATCACGACCATCGTCGAACTGAGTCCGAGAACTGCACCGACTTTGATGATCGTCGGGAACACCGCCAGAATCGTTCCCATTGTTGTTCCCTGCGCTTGTGCGAGAGCCGCATCAACAGCGACTGCAATCGGCGCAGCGGCGTTGGTCAAAAGGCGATAATCAACCAAACCGACCATAATTCCCGACACTAAAATATAAAGAACCGTGCAGACGGCGAGCGAACCTAAAATACCGATCGGCATATCGCGCTGCGGATTTTTTGCTTCCTGCGCGGCAGTCGAAACCGCGTCGAAACCGATATACGCAAAGAAGATAACCGCTGCACCGGTGACGACCCCGCTGAAACCGAACGGCATAAATTCCGAACAGCCCGGAGTTCCCACCGCGCAGCCGACTCCGAGATTGCTCGGATTGACATAGCCGATACCGGCGATAATAAACAGCACCACGACGAGAATTTTGACGACGACGATGATCGAATTGAAACTCGCCGATTCCTTAATTCCCTTAATTAAGAGCAAGGTGACGGCGATGGCGATCAGCACTCCGGGCAGATTGATGACTCCGTGAACCGTGCTGCCGTCCGCCAGCGTGATGGTTTCAAACGGACCTTTACTTAACGCCAGCGGGAAATTTATCCCCAGCGTGTCTCTGAAAAGACTGACTACGTAACCCGACCATCCGACCGCGACGGTTGCCGCGCCGAAAGCGTATTCGAGAATCAAATCCCAGCCGATAATCCACGCGACAAACTCGCCGAGCGTCCCGTAACCGTAGGCGTAAGCCGAACCGGAAATCGGCACCGACGCGGCAAATTCCGAATAGCAGAGCGCGGCGAACGCACTGACGATTCCGGCGATAATCATCGAAATGATCACGGCGGGTCCGGCGTGTTTACCGGCGGCTTGCCCGGTCAGCACGAAAATTCCCGTGCCGATGATCGCGCCGATACCGAGCATCATTAAATCCAACGCGCTTAACGTCTTTTTTAACGTGTGTTCGCCCGTTTCCGAGGCTTCGGCGATAATTTTTTCAATTGATTTTGTTGCAAATAGTGACATTGAATTCCTCCTAAAAAGTTATGATTGCTTTGAACATTTGCACTCTGCTTTGAAATTTACACCCTTGCTGACGCGCGGGTTTCTGCCTTTGGCATTTGCCGTTCCTGTTATGCGCGGTCATCTGCTTTTGAAATGTTTTTCCAGATAAAGTAAACCGGAACGCCCGAAAGCACGATTGCCAGTCCCGGCAGAGACGTTTGCGGTTTGTAAAATAACAGCACTAATGAAATAACGGTTGCGGCGGCAATGTAAATTGCCGGAACCAGCGGATAGCCGAAGGCTTTGTAAGGTCGTTCGGCATCCGGGCGGGTGCGCCGCAAAATAAACAAACCGATGATTGTTAAAATATAGAAAATTAAAACGGCAAAAACAACATAATCGAGCAGCATTCCGTAAAGATTGCCGTAATCTTCCGCACCGTTTGCCAGAAATTTTCCCGACCGGGTGCGCGGCAAAACCAAGATGCACGTCCAAACGCACTGCAAAATCAGAGCGACGGCGGGAACGTGGTTTTTGTTGAGCTTCGCGGTTGACCGGAAAAAAAGTTTATCCTTCGCCATCGCGTAATAAACCCGTGCGCCGGAAAGAATCAGCCCGTTGTTACAGCCGAAAGTCGAAACGATAATTGCTGCCGCCATCACGGATGCACCGATTCCGCCGAACAGAACTTCGAGCGCGGCAGTTCCCACGCGGTCTTCCGCCGCATTTTGAATTTGCGTCAGCGAAAGCGTCCCCAAATAAGCGATGTTCGCCAAAAAATAAAGCGTAATCACCAAACCAGTCCCCATCGCCAGCGACAGCGGAATATTGCGCTGCGGATTTTTGACTTCGCCCGCCGTGAACGTGATGTTGTTCCACGCATCCGACGAAAACAGGGAGCCGACCTGCGCGATGCAGAAAATAACGATCAGCGAGAAAAAACCGCCGTTCACCGAAACTTCCGGCAGAAACGCCAAATCGGGTTTGATGACGGCGGCGTTTTGGACGGTGAAAAGACTGCCGAAATTGGCTGAAAATGCTCCGGTCGCCGCGCCGCCGATAAAAATTCCGATGAGGATTAAAGCCAGCAGAGCCAGTGTTTTTGCCGACGTGAATACATTTTGAATCAATTTGCCGAGTTTCAAACCCTGCATATTGATAATTGTCAGGAAAATTATCAACAGAATGCCGACAAATTGCTGAATCGAAAGCGAGACGGCGTAACCGCTCGTTAAATTGATCGGCGGGATAATCCACGAAGTCGGCGAAATCGCCGGAAACAGAACGCCCAAAAATTTAGCGAAAGCGACGGCGACGGCGGCAATCGTGCCGGTTTGAATAACGAGAAAAAGCGTCCAGCCGTAGAGAAATCCCCACAGCGGCGAGTAACTTTCGCGCAGATAAACATACTGCCCGCCTGCTTTCGGCATCATCGCGGCGAGTTCGCCATAAGAAAGCGCAGCGAAAATCGTCAAAATTCCGGTGATCAGCCACGTCAGCAGTAAACCGCCGACCGAACCCGTCTGCCGCGCGATGTCGGCGGAAACGATAAAAATTCCCGAACCGATCATCGAACCGGCGACAATCATCGTCGAATCGAGCAGTCCGAGACCTCGCACGAATCCTTCGCTGGTTACTTTTTCGCTGACACTTTCTTCGGCTGCCATACAAGTTTCGTGTGAAAATAAACCTTCTACCTCATAGTTTTACAAGTATATTGGGTAAATTTTGAATTTTTAACATTAAGCCATTGGCGAGATAGACGATTCAAACATTATACTTTTAATTGCACGACTGTCGAGTGATTTTTAACTTTTTTTTAATATTGCCGTTTAAAAACCATTTTTTGCAAAATTTATGAACGAATCATCAACTAATTCAGGCGATATGCCAAAGGAAGAGTTTCGCCGTCACGGACACGCAATGATTGACTGGATCGCCGATTATTTTGAAAATATCGAAGATTTCCCGGTGTTGTCGCAGATCGAACCAAACTGGTTGAAAAACAACCTGCCGAATCACGCACCTGAACGCGGCGAAGATTTCGCGGACGTTATCAAAGATGTTGACAAACTGATTCTGCCTGCCGTGACGCACTGGAATCATCCGAATTTTCACGGGCTTTTTTCGACTTCGACATCTTCGGTCGGCATTTTCGGCGAACTTTTGAGCGCGGCATTTGATATGAAGGCGATGCTCTGGCGCACGTCGCCTGCTTCGACCGAACTCGAAGAAGTCGTTCTCGACTGGCTGCGGCAGTTGATGGGTTTGGACGCGGGATTAAAAGGAGTTATCTACGACACGGCTTCGGTTTCGACGCTCCACGCGATTGCGGCGGCGCGGGAAGGTTTGAATTTACAAATCCGCGAACTCGGAATGAGCGGGCGCACCGATTTGCCGCTTTTGCGAGTTTACACTTCTGAACAGGCGCATTCGTCAGTCGAAAAAGCCGTGCTTCTACTGGGCTTGGGACAAAAATCGCTAGTTAAAGTCGAAACCGATGAGCAGTTCAGAATGCGCCCCGACAAATTGCGCGAAGCGGTTGAAGCTGACAAACAAAGCGGATATTTACCGTTCTGCGTTGTCGCCACCGTCGGTACGACTTCGACAACGAGCATTGATCCGGTTGACCGGATTGCGCCGATTTGCGAAGAATACGCGCTGTGGCTGCACGTTGACGCGGCTTACGCAGGAAGTGCGGCGATTGTCCCGGAACTGCAAAACTGTCTGAAAGGTTGCGAACGCGCCGATTCATTAGTGACCAATCCGCACAAATGGCTGTTCACGCCGTTTGATCTGTCGGTGTTATACTGCAGACATCTGGATTTGCTCAAAAAAGCATTTTCCCTCGTTCCCGAATACCTTAAAACAAACGAAACGGTGACGAATCAGATGGATTACGGCATTCAGCTCGGTCGCAGGTTTCGTTCCTTGAAATTGTGGTTTATAATGCGTTATTTCGGACGCGAAGGAATGATCGAACGGATCCGCGAACATTGTCGTCTGGCAAAATTACTGGAAACTTGGGTAAATGAAAGTGACAATTGGGAACTGCTCGCGCCCGTGCCGTTCGCGCTCGTCTGTTTTCGCGCACATCCGAAAAATGCCGCAAATTTGGACGATTTGAATGAACGAATAATGAACGCCGTCAACGAAAGCGGCGCGGCGTATATTTCGCATACGAAATTAAACGGCATATTCACACTGCGCGTTTCGATTGGTAATATTCGCGTCGAAGAGCGGCACATCGAAAAATTGTGGAAGCTGTTGAAGGAAAAATTGGAAGAGGTTTCACGGAAAGGCGCGAAGACCGCAAAGAAAGAATAAATCTTTTAATCAATTTAAAAACATTTTATTTTAATGTTAAAGGTTCGATCAATCATTCTCGTTTTCCTTTGCGGTTTTCGCGCCTTTGCGTGAAATTTATTAAAAATCCAAATGAAGTTTATCAAAGAATCAATTATCAAAGCCGCGCCCGAACGGGTTTTCGCTTTTCACGAATTGCCCGATGCCATTGAACGGCTGATTCCGCCGTGGGAAAATGCGAAGATAATTCAAAAGGCGGATATCTCCAAAATCGGCTCGCAGGCGATTATCGAACAAAAGATTTTCGGCATTGTTCCCTCGCGCTGGGTCGCTGAACATACGCGCTACGAACCGCCGCGATTGTTTGAAGACGTGCAGATTTCCGGTCCTTTCCATTCGTGGCGGCACGACCACATTATCGAACCGCACGAAGACGGCGCGATTTTGCGCGACGAAATTGAATACGAACCGCCGTTCTGGATTTTCGGACAACTCGCCGCGCCGTTTGCAATTGTCCCAAAACTTGAGAAAATGTTTGAATATCGCCATCAAGTAACAAAAGATTGGTGCGAAGAGTGAAAAAAGCAAAAGGCAAAAGACAAAAGGCAAAATTATGAATGAGAGTAAATTTGTTGATATTCGGGAAAGAACTTTTGCCTTTGCCGTTCGCATCATCAAACTTTGCCAGTTTTTGGAAAAAAGTGGTGGTGATAGAATCCTTTCCCGGCAACTGACTCGATCAGGAACCTCAATTGGGGCAAATCTGGAAGAAGCGCAGGCAGGTCAAATTAAACCGGATTTTATCAGCAAAAATGCTATCGCCTTGAAAGAGTCGCGCGAAACCAATTACTGGCTGAAATTAATTTTGGAAACATCAGAATTTGAAGATAAATTTAGAAAAGGAATCGAAGACTTGATTGGAGAATCACTTGAAATTACGAAAATTATCGCTTCGATAATAGTTTCGGCAAAAAAGGAAAAATAATTTTGCCTTTTACCTTCTGCCTTTTTACTTAATTACTATGCTGACACACATTGTTTGTTGGAAATATAAAGATGAAACGACACAAGAGCAGCGTGTAGAACATCTTGCGAAATTAAATAGTTTGCCGGATATTATTCCGGATATTTTGAGTTTTAGTCTCGGTTTTGACATTTTGCATCTTGAGCGTTCGTTCGATCTGGGTTTAGTTGCGACCTACCAAGATCGCGCCGCGCTCGATTTTTACACCGACCACGAAGAACATCAAAAAGTCGCCAAAATGGGCAAAGAAATCGCCGAAAAAGTCGTTTCGGTAGATTTTTTGACCGAAGAACTGATCAGCGAATGAAAATTTGGAAAAAAATTCTTTTAGTTGCGCTCGCCATTTTCTTTTTGGCGCAAATTCCATTTATTTATCACCGCTGGCAATTCGGCAGACTCGCCGACAAAATTTCGACGCTCGACGCGCAAAAAGTTCACCGCGAAAACCAAAATTACACCGATTATAAAGGTGTCATTCACGTTCACACTTCGCTCGGCGGACACAGCACCGGTAGTTTTGACGAATTGATTGACGGGGCGCGAAAAAACGAACTCGATTTCGTCGTGATGACCGAACACACGACCGAACTTTACGATACTTCGGCACAGACATTGAGCGGGGTTCACGGCGGCGTTTTATTTGTGGGCGGACAAGAAGTTGAAACGGCGACCGACCGCTTTTTGCTGCTGCCCGGAAGTCCCGACGCGGCGCAAGCAAAACAATTACAAACAAACGACTTTTTGCAGAAAAATCATTCGCTCGGTAAAGTCGCGTTAATCACTTATCCTGAAAAATTCAAAACTTGGAATTCGGGGTTTGACGGCATCGAAGTTTTCAGTCTGCACACCAACGCCAAAAAAATGAACCCGGTTTCCGGGGTTTTTGACATCATCTGGTCTTATTACAGTTACCCGGAACTGGTCGCCGCCGATTATTTCAAACGTCCCGACGAAAATCTGCAAAAATTTGATGAAGTGACGGCGCAGCGCAAATCAACGCTGTTCGCCGGCAGCGACGCTCACTCGAACATCGGTTTTCATCTGTTCGGTGATGATGCCGGCAACAGGATTGTAAATTTAAAGCTCGACCGTTACGAAACGATTTTTCATATCGTCAGAACCCATATTCTGCTCGAAAAAGATCAACAATTGAATCAGGAAAATTTGCTCGCTGCGCTCAAAGACGGTCACGCATTCATCGGGTTTGACGTGCTGGGCAATACGGAAGGATTTTCATTTACGGCGGAAAACGGGTTGGAAAATAAAATACAAGGCGACGAAATCGCTTTCGCGCAGGGTGTTAATTTGAAAGCCTCCGCGCCGCAAAATGCGCGATTTGTCATTTTCAAAAACGGCGGAAAAGTTTTTGAAAACGCGGATACTTCGGAAGTCAAATTTCAAACCGATGAACGCGGAACCTACCGCATTGAAGTTTATCTCGACGCGCTCGGCAGTCCGTTCGACCAAACGCCGTGGATTATTTCAAACCCGATTTACGTCAAGTAATTTGTCAGAACCGTCTGCGTCAGCAGATGGCTCGATTTAATAACGAGAACCGCCCGCTTACGCAGACGGTTCTGACAAGACGTAGTTGCGCGATTTATAAATTATCGTCAAAAAACGAGATAACTTTCGCCCAAGCGTCCTGCGCCGCATCTTCGTCGTAAACCGCCGGGCGCGTGTCGTTAAAAAATGCGTGGTCGGCTTCGTATGAAACTATTTCAATCGGCAGTATGTTTTTATCGGCAGTTTTTTCCAGACCGCCGACTTTTCCCGGATTAATCCACTGATCTTTCGTCCCCGCAATAAACAGCACCGGACCCTTCAAATTTTTCAAAGTGTCTTCTTTAGGCACATCTCCGTAAAAAACCGCCGCTGCTTTAAGTCCCTCTTCCAAATGGCAAATCGCTTGAAACGCGAAAGTTCCGCCCATACAGTAGCCGGTGATGCCGAAATTTTGTATTTTGTATTTCTCCGAAATTTGTGCCGCCGCGTTTTTGATCGTGTCCAAACCGTCTTCGGTTGATAAGTCCTTCATCAACTGCGCCGCTTCGTCCTTATCTTCCGTCACTTTTCCGCGATAGAGATCGGGCGCGACGCAGATGTAACCTTCGTCGGCATAACGTTTGGCGATGTCCTTGATGTGATCGGTTAGTCCCCAGTATTCGTGAATTAAAATGACGGCTTTGGTGCTTTCACCCATTTCGTCGGGCATCGCCGCAAAAGCGGAACTCGCGCCGCCGGCAGTGTCAAATTCTAAAGTTTCTGTTTTCATAAATGCGTAAAATTCTCCCCTTAAATTAATCTTTGTCAGATAACGATAATATATTTGCCGATGGGCAATAGTAAAGAGCGAAAATTTTATTATTTTCGAGTTTTGAAACAGAATATTCGGCTTCGGCTTGACGGTGACAGGTGATTTGTTTAATTATAGTTGTTTGCACCGATTTCTTAAATGTGAAATCCAAACTCGGGGTCGTAGCTCAGCTGGGAGAGCGCATGACTGGCAGTCATGAGGTCAGGGGTTCGATCCCCCTCGACTCCACCAAATAAATCAACAACTCAAGAGGATCTAGCTGATCCTCTTTTCTCATTAAAGACACATTCACATAATTTGCTTGTTGCAAAACTGCTATAAAATTATTTGTTGTTACGTTGCTGTCCAATCTTTACTAAAATGTATCAAATTTTATGAATATAAAAGTTTATGGCTTCACTTGGGATATAGAACCTGATTGCAGTCTAATGAGAAATCAGTTTTACCGGGATAATGGCTTACACAACAGATTTAACCGTGCCGCAATTCGAGTTGTTAGAACAATTTCTGCCGCAGAGTAAGACTTTCAAAAGCGTCATCCCGCGCTACCAAATTATCAACGCGATTTTCTATCAATTGAAAAACGGGTGTCAGTGGCGCGATGTGCCGTCGGATTTTCCCAACTGGCAAACCGTCTATTCGCAGTGCGCGGCGGTGGCAGCTTGATGGGACGTGGGAGAAAGTATTAGCGGCGTTGGCGCAGCGTGAGCGCGAGGAAGTAAAAAAAACGAATTCCCGAGTTTGCTGATTGGAGATTCGATGTGCGCCAAGAACCGAGGAGACGGTGAACATTGAGACCAAAGGCTTTTGTTGGTATAAAAGCACGAACGGGATCAAGCGGCATTTGTTAGTGGATGTGTTGGGCAATCCGTATTTCGTGCATTGCACACCGGCAAAGGTGAGTGACGACGACGGGTTGGTGGCAATGATTCGGGAAAACAAGCGGTATTTTGGGGATTTACCGGTCGGCGGGCGGGTGACGATCCTGCTCGACAATGATTATCACCGAGAGCATTTGGAGCGGGAGATCAAGCAGATCGAGCCGGAGTTATTGAGCCGCATCAAGATTGAAATCGCCGAAAAGATCACGTCGGAGCAGCGCACGGGAGCGAAAGCGGACAATCCGGCAAACAATGGTTTTGTGGTGATTAAAAAGCGGTGGATCGTGGAACG
>JBBSUG010000055.1:0-27240 GCA_038235165.1 Pyrinomonadales bacterium | reverse complement strand
TCAAGCTGCCACCGCCGCGCACTGCGAATAGACGGTTTGCCAGTTGGGAAAATCCGACGGCACATCGCGCCACTGACACCCGTTTTTCAATTGATAGAAAATCGCGTTGATAATTTGGTGGCGCGGGATGACGCTTTTGAAAGTCTTACTCTGCGGCAGAAATTGTTCTAACAACTCGAATTGCGGCACGGTTAAATCTGTTGTGTAAGCCATTATCTCAGTAAAACTGATTTCTCATTAGACTGCAAACAGGTTCTATAGATTTAGTCGATGAAAATTCAGTTTTCAACTATCTTTTTCACCATATCAATCATTTTGCGATAGCTCTTAAAACGTCAAAACAAAACCGAAATACAGAAACCGAAAAATTATTCTTTCTCCTCAATTTCACTTTGCGATTGAATTTTATATTTGCCGATGACAAAAATATCTTTTTTGTCATCTTTTTTCAGCTTTTCGTACTTCTCCGCTTTCTCTTTCGACACTTTTACACCAGCATCAACAATTACTTTTTCCAGTTTTACGCCTTTTTCAATTGTTGCGTTCGGCAGAATTATCGAATCGGCGACTTCGGCGTTTTCTTCGATTGTCACATTCGCGCTCAAAACCGAATGTTTGACGCTTCCTTTTATTTTGCAGCCGTTTGAAATCAAGCAGTTGTTGACGAGTGCCGAACTGTACAAGAACGCCGGAACGCGCTGTTCAGCAGGCGTTAAGATCGTCCACTCATCATCATCGAACGCAAATTTTGTCTTTTCGTCAAGCAAATCCATCTGCGATTTCCAGTAGCTCTCAATGGTGCCGACATCGCGCCAGTAATCTGTGTGGCGATGCTCGAAAACCTTTTTTTCTTTGACGAATTTCGGAATTAGTTCGTCGCCGTAATCCTTTAGTTCGCCGTTTTCCTTTTGCAGTTTTCTGAGCGTTTCAAATAAAATGTTCGCGTCGTAAACGAAAACCTCCGTCGTAATCAAATCGCTTTGCGGCGCGTCGGGTTTATATTCAAAACCGGTAACGCGCCCGTCTTTATTGACTTCGACGACACCGAAGCGCGAAGCGTTCTCACCTTTCGGAACTTCGGTCGTAACAAGCGTCAGCGCGGCTTTTTTTTCGAGATGTGTTTCGATGACATCTCGAAAATCGAGTTTGTAAATGTGATCGGAACTTAAAACAATCAAAATGTCCGGCTTGAAACTTTCGATAAATTTCAGATTTCGCACGATTGCGTCGGCGTTCCCGTGCGCGAAGCCGCCGTCGTGATTTGATTTGTCGTCGTCGTCGTTCGGCGGCAAAACGCGCAAACCGCCGTAAGTGCGGTCTAAATCCCACGGTCTGCCGTTCGATAAATGTTCGTTAAGCGAGTGCAGTTCGTATTGTTCGATGACCCACACATCGGAAATGCCGCTGTGCAGACAATTGCTCAACGCAAAATCAATCAGCCGGTAAAAACCGGCGAACGGCACGACCGGTTTGGCGCGTTCATCGGTCAAAAGTCCCAAACGTCCGCCCGTGCCGCCTGCTAAAATCAACGCTAATACTTTTTGTTTGAACATTTACTTCACTTAATTTTTATTTTTCGGCTTAATTTTGCCGTTCAACATTTTTCGCCGAACAAATTTAAGTGCGGGCAAAAGTCTAAAAATTAAAAATCAAAAACTGAAAATCAATCCTCACCCGATTGAAGATTCAATATTTTCAATATCCTTCCGCCTTTTGCTGTAAAGAACGCTCAAAACAACGCTGCCGACGACTAACAGCATCCCCGCTAAAGATTGTACTGTCTGCCCTTCACCAAAGACAAACCAGCCGAACAGTAAAGCGTAAATCAAGCCCGTATAGTTGACGATGGCGACGCTGGCGGCGCGTTCTTTTTGAAACGCGTTGGTCAAAAAAACTTGTCCGAACTGGGAGAAAACACCGATCAAGAATAAAAACAGCCAATCGGAACCGTGCGGCGTTTGCCAGTTGAAAATCGTGAACAGCAATCCGGCGATGACACCGATCAGTTGAAAATTCAGCACGATCAGTAGCGGATGTTCCCTGCCGCGCAAAGTTCTGACCAAGTTGTAAGCGACACCCGAACAAAACGCCGACAAGATGCCGAAAAAAAGATATAAATACGAAACACGCGCGTCCAATTGTTCAACCAGCAAAACCCCGGTAAATGCCAGCGCGTAGAAAATCCACTGCGCCGATTTAACGCTTTCTTTCAGCACGAAAATAGCAATGACCGCCGTAAAAATAGGCGCGAGATACTGAATCGTCATCGCGCTCGCCAGCGGAATTTCCTGTAACGTCAAAAAGAAAAAGCCGAGTGCGGTCGTCCCGAAAACGCCGCGCAAAATCAGCAGTTTCGGGTTGTTTCCGCGCAAACTCTGTTTTGCCAGCCGCAGTCCTGCCAAACAAAAAGAACTCGACACCAGACAGCGAAAAAAGACGATTTCCATCGTCGGCAGATGTCCGAGTTTTTTAACGAAAAGATTCGCCAGCGCAAACGACAGTGCCGAGAAAAACATCTGCGTTGCGCCTTCGTTGAAAATCGAGGATTTGTAAATTTTCTTTATCAAGATCGGAAATTATTAATCGGTTTCGTCGTCGTCATCTTCGTCTGGATTGTAAACTTCGTAACCGTAAGAATCATCATAATAATAGGCTTTTTTCTTTTGGTCTTCGCTCCAATTTCCCTGTTCGTCGGTTTCCGGTTCTTTTTCGTCCGATGGCTTTATTTCTTCTTCTCGTTTCGTCTTTTCGGGCATCATTCATTTATAATCAATTGACATCTTTTCAACAAATTCAAATACAAAATATTATGAATATCAAAAAATATATTTTAACTTTCGGTCTGGTCGCGTCTTCGATTATTTCAACCTATTTCGTGACCGTTTCAACGGCGCAGCAAGCTGCGCAGTCCGCGCCTGTCACCGCCGACAACGAATATCAGGTCGGGGCGGTTTTGTATATGCAGAAAGCGGCGGAATACCGCGCTTTGGCATATCAGGCTTTCAACATCGCCAAAATGCAGTTAGACGCGGATTACGACAAAAAGAATCTCAAGAAACTGCCCAAAGCCGAACGGAAAATGCCGCGTGCCGTCGTCGTTGACATAGACGAAACCGTGTTGGATAATTCACCGGCGCAAGCCTTTGATGTCAAAAACCGGCTGCCGTTCAATTTGAAAAGCTGGTATGCGTGGGGCGAACAGCGAAAAGCCAAAGCGATTCCGGGCGCGGTTGATTTTTTGAATTACGCGAGACGCAAAGGTATCAAAGTTTTCTACGTTTCCAACCGCGATGAAGTGCAGAAAACAGCGACGATTGACAACTTAAAAGCCGTCGGATTTCCCGATGCGACCGCTGAAACCGTCCAATTGCGGCAGAAAGATTCGACCAAAGAACCGCGCCGACTGGCAATTGCCGAAAAATATCGCATCGTGATTTTGATTGGCGATAATCTCGACGATTTATCAAATATTTACGAAAAGAAACCGGTTGACGCGAGATTTGCTGAAGTTGATAAAACGCGGGAAATGTTCGGTCGTAAATACATCGTGCTGCCAAACGCGATGTACGGAACGTGGGAAAACGCGATTTACGATTACGGGCGTTTAAGCGATATTGAAAAAGCGCAAAAACGTGCAGCCGCTTTGAAGTTGCCGTAAAATCTAAATATGAAAAGAACTATCGAAGAAAAATTTTTAAATCCAAAAACGGGAAGCAAAGTTGCCGCCGCGAAAGAATTCGGTATTGATTTGACGCTGTTGCTGCGCCAACTGCGCCTGACTCCGCAACAGAGACTTGATGAACTGCAATCGGCGATGGAATCAGTTGAAGGTCTTGTAAAAGCCAAACGAAAACCGTGACAAAATAAAACATGAAAAAACTCGTTCTTTTTTACCTTTTTACTTTTGCCTTTTGCTTTTCAGCATTTGCCCAAACGCTGACGGTGCGCGACATTATGCGCGAGCCTTCGCTTGCCGGAATGCGTGCCGAAGGCGAACGGCTTTCGCCCGACGGGAAATATGTCGTTTATTTGTGGAACGCAAAAGGCGAGGAATCGAAGGATTTGTACCTGGTCTCGACGGACGGAACAGGCACGAAAGTTCTGGTTTCGCCGAAGGATTTAATTTCGCCGAATGCCGCGCCGACACCGGAAAACAAGTTGAATTACGGTTTGATTGTGGATGACGATTTCGCCAAATCTCGCCGCAATCAAATCGGCAATCTCGATTGGTCGCCGGATTCTAAAAGGATTTTATTTTCGCAGAATGGCGATTTATACGTTTTAAATGTGATGGAGAATAATGCCAAACCGCGCCGTTTGACGAAAACACAAAGCGCGGAATTTGCGGCGCAGTGGATTGATGATAACCGCATTTTATTTTCGCAAAACGGCAATTTTTTCGTGATGGACACGGGAAATTTCTCGCTGATTCAAGCTTCCAAAGAAGCGAATCCGGCGGCGTTCGTTTCGATTTTTAACGCGGCACCGACGAAAAACGGCGACTTAATCGCTTATGTCGTGTCCGACGGTTCAAAGCAGAAAACTCTTTTCGTGCCGAACTATATTGACGAATTCGTGCAGTCGCCGACGACGCGGCGCGGTTTTTCCGAACAGAAAATTCTCGTCGCAAATTCGGACGGTAGTTTGGAAAAACCAATTGAAATCAAACTGCCGAAAGCCGAAGGCACAGGTTATATTCGCGGAATTGATTGGGCAGCAGACAACGCTTCGCTGATTATTGACCGCGTTGATAAAGATTTGAAGCGGCGACAGCTTTTTTACGTTTTCAACGTCGGCGGCAAAGATGAAAACACGATTCTCGTCACGGAAGAAACCGACGAAAAATGGGTCGCGCCGCTGTCGCGCATCGTCGAACCGAATCCGAAAGACGCTTTACAATTATTTTTCGGCTCGGAACGCGACGGTTACAATCATCTTTATCTGGCGACGCTTGATAAATCTAAATTCAAAGACGGCAAAGCGAACACAAAAATCAAGCAATTAACTAAAGGAAATTGGCAGGTTGAATGGGCAAAATGGAACCCAAAAGTTAGCGAAATTATTTGTCTTTCTACTGAGAAAGGAACGGCGACAAGACAATTTTCCATTATCAATGTGGAAGGAAAAAATATAGCTCCGTTTGATGATACTGAGCCTAACAAAATCAGAGGTATGATTGAATCGCCGCAACTGGCTGAAGATTCAAATTCAAATGTGCCACAGGTTCTCTACGGGTTTTCAAAATGGAATCAACCAACCGAACTTATTGCTGAAAAACTTTGTTTTAGTTGCAGTGCAACTGAAAATGCTTATAATCCTGTCAAACTGACAAACACAACGCCTGAAAGTTTCACAAATCGAAAATGGAACGAACCAAAATTTATTGAAATAGATTCAAGAGATAATAAAAAAATTCCCGCAAAGATCTATCTGCCGAACGATTTCAACAAATCGAAAAAATATCCGATGGTGATTTTTGTTCACGGCGCGGGTTATCTGCAAAATGTTATCAACGGCTGGAATAATTATTACCGCGAATTTATGTTTAACGAAATGCTGACGCAGAAAGGTTACGTCGTTTTAGACATTGATTATCGCGGTTCGGCGGGTTACGGGCGCGATTGGCGGACGGATGTTTATGATTTTCTCGGCGGCAAAGATTACGACGATCACTTAGATGCGATTGATTTTATGACGGCGAATTACGCGGTTGATGCCAAGCGAATCGGCGTTTACGGCGGCAGCTACGGCGGTTTTATGGCGGAAATGCTCGCGTTTAGAACTGATAAAATTAATTGCGCGGCGGCACTGCGTCCGGTCGCCGACTGGAAAAATTACTATTATTCGTCGCCGATTTATACGGCGGAAAGATTGGGTTTTCCCGACAAAAACCCGGAAGGTTACAAACGCTCGTCGCCGATTTCTTACGCCGACGGATTAAATAAACCGCTGCTGATTCTGCACGGTTTGGTTGACGATAACGTTCCGGCGCAGGATTCAATGCAGCTTATCGAAAAACTTATTCGACTCGAAAAAACAGATTATTTTGACGAAATGATCTACCCGGCGGAAAGCCACGCTTTCGTGCGCCCATCGAGTTGGACGGACGAATACACGCGAATTTTGAACTTTTTCGAGAAACATCTGAAACACAAATAAAAACTATGCAAAGACGCGAATTATTGAAAAGTGCGGTGATACTTCCTTTTTTGGCAAATTCTATTTTCAGCAAAAACAGCAGTTATTCGAGCGGTAAAAAGACGATCAAACCGCCGCGTTTGGTGAAAGGCGACACGGTAAGCGTGATCGCGCCTGCGAGCAGCGCGACAGCCGAATCTTTTGAAAAAACACTGCAAAATCTCGCTGATTTGGGTTTGCAAACAAAAGTGGGAAAACACGCCCGCGCCGTCAACGGATTTTTGGCGGGAACCGACCGCGAACGACTCGAAGACTTTCATCAGGCGTTTGCCGACAAGGAAGTTAAAGCCGTTTGGTGTGTGCGCGGCGGTTACGGCGCATCGCGGTTTCTGCCGAATTTGGATTTCAAACTGATTGAAAGAAACCCGAAAATTCTGATCGGCTATTCGGACATCACCGCGCTACATTTGGCAATTCATCAAAACACCGGGTTGGTAACATTTCACGGACCCGTTGCATCTTCAACCTTTTCCGATTACGCGAAAAACCACGTCGTCAATGTGTTGATGAATCCGTTCGCGCCGTATAAGATCAAAATCTCCCCCGACAATGCGGCGAAAGAATCAAATCTCTATAAAACTGAATTAATCACAAAAGGAAAGTGTCGCGGAAAACTTATCGGCGGGAATTTGTCGCTGCTGTCGGCACTGGCGGGAACGCCGTTTGCGCTGCGAAATACAAAAGGCAAAATTTTGTTCATCGAAGATGTTGGCGAACAGCCTTACCGCATTGATCGAATGCTCACACAGCTTTTACAAAGCGTTGATTTTAAGCAGCTTGCGGGCATTGCTCTCGGCATTTTCGAGGACTGCAACCCGAAAGATGTAAATTCACAATCTTTGATGGATGTTTTGAAAGACCGTCTCGGCAATCTCGGAATTCCCGTCATTTACGGTCTTTCCTTCGGTCACATCCGCGACCAATTCACTCTACCGGTCGGCATCGAAGCCGAACTCGACACCGAAAATGCGGCGATGACTTTTTTGGAGACCAGCGTGGCTTGATCTAAAATTTAATTTTATTTGCTCTTTTCGTTTTGTTTGAGAGTAATTCGAGAATTAATTTTAGGAGCCGGAAAAGACTCGATTTGCCCGTTTGCCCAGATGATTTCCAGTTTCTCTATGTTGGCGGCTTCGCCGAGACCGACGTGAATTGTCTGGTCGTTTTGCGAAGCGTAGCTGCCGCCGCTGGTCACGTCAAAGCGTTGGCGCAGTTTTCCGGTCATCACGTAAACGGTTGAACCGATCGCATCTTTCGGCGTTTTTTTGGCTGTATCGCCGACGAGTTTGATCGCCAGCCAGTTATTTTTTCCGCCGGCGACGTTTCGCAAAACGGTCGGTGCGCCGTCAATGTCGGAAACAATCACGTCGAGTTTGCCGTCGCCGTCGAAATCGGCGACCGCCAGTCCGCGGGCGCAGACAGCTTTTGCCAAACCGCTGTTCGGCGCAGCGGCGACGCGTTCAAAACGAAGCTGTCCTTTGGCGGGTGTTTGTCCATTTTTGAAAAGCAAAATCTGTTGGGCGTAACTGGTTCCCCACTGAAAATTATCCACCGCCGGATAAACGTGACCGTTGGCGACGATTAAATCTTTCCAGCCGTCGTTGTCAAAATCTATAAACGAAGTTCCCCAACCGAGAAACGGAATCGAAGTTTCGCCTAAACCGGCTTGAAATGTGATGTCGGTGAAGTTGCCGTCGCCGTCATTGCGATAAATTACATTAGAGTCGTCGGAGAAATTCGTGATGTGAAAATCCACGCGCCCGTCGTTGTCATAGTCGCCGACCGCCAACCCCATTCCGGCTTGTTCGCGCCCGTTTTCGTTGAGCGCGATGCCCGACGGGTAACCGACTTCTTCAAATGTGCCATCGCCTTTGTTAAGATAAAGTTGTTTCGGTGTAGAGTCGTTGACGACCATTAAATCAAGGTTGTGATCGTCGTTGACATCAACGAAAACCGACGAAAAGCCGTAGTATCTGCCCTCGTCCGTCACGCCGATTTGATCGCCGACTTCTTCAAACGTGCCGTCAGGTTTTTGGTGAAAAAGTTTGTCTTTCGCGCCCTTCAAACCGCGCGGTCCGCACATTACGGGCTGCCCGCGAAACTGGCAAAAAATTTTCCCGCTGCTGCTGCCCTTGCCGGCATCAGCCGGATTCGGCGGCATATTTTTCAGATCAAACTCAACGTAGGCGGGAACGAACAAATCGAGTCGCCCGTCTTTGTCGTAATCGCCGAACGTCGCGCCGGTTGACCAGCCTTTGACATCTATGCCCAATTTCGGCGCAACATCGGTGAATGTACCGTCGCCGTTGTTATGATAAAGCCGCGACGTGCCGTAATTGCCGACGAAAATATCGGGAAAACCGTCGTTGTCATAATCACCGACGGTCACGCCCATTCCCCAGCGTTCGTTGGCAACACCTGCTTTAGCGGTTACATCTTCAAATTTCCAGTTGCCGAGATTGTGATAAAGTGCCGAGCGCGGCGGTTTTTCTTTACCGAGTTCGGCATTGAACGTCGAACCGTTGAGCAGAAAAATATCGGGTTTGCCGTCGTTGTCATAATCTAAAACAGCGACCGTGCAGGCGGTTGATTCGACGATGTAGTTTTTGTCTTTATCGCCGGAAACACACCGAAAATTCTTTAACACGGTTTGCTCGGTCACGTCTTCGAAAACTTTGGGTGCTTTTTCGTCCACGATGCCGGTCGTCCGCCGCGACGTATAAACCTTTGCCTCGCCTGTTGAAACGCCGCCCATTTGATTTTCCTGCGCGAAAGCGGTGATTGAAAAACAAAGAGTTAAAATTACGGCGATTGATATTTTTTTGTTGCTCATAAAGATAAAAAAGACTTGGGCGCAGTTCTCGATTTATATCACGGAATTATCGCAATCTCTTTCGGCTCACCGTCTGACAGCGCAATTTGCAATCGCTTTTTCTTCGCGTCGAAGTCGAAGTCTTTCGATGTTTTCCCGTCAATCGAAACGGCGGACGGCTTTTTATCGAGACCGAGAGATTCGATAAATTTGATTTTTTGCGCCGCTGCGAAACTGCCGTTTTGAGTAAGACGCAGAATTGCGTTTTTGTGTTCGATGCGAATTTCTCGAAAATCGCTATGCCGGTAGCCGAAACCCTCACCCGCATCTTGAAAAACATTTGCCGTTTCTGATTGGTCGGGCGCACTCCCGGCGATGACGGTCAGCGTCAGCGGCGCGTCCCGCATTTCGCCCGTGTGCTGAATCGTCGGCTGATTCGGGATGACCGCGCCGACGCGGGCGAACAGCAGCAATTTGTCGAGCGGCGCGTCCACCTGCACGTAAGTTCCGCCTTTGTAAAGTTCGCCGGTTTGCCAATCGCGCCAATCATCGCCTTTCGGAAAATAAACTTCCCGTCTGCGCTGATTTTCTTTAATAACGGGAGCGACCAGCAAATCTTTACCGACCAAATATGCGTTGTCAATCAAACAAGTGTTCGTGTCGCCCGGGTATTCAAACCAGAGCGGGCGCATCACCGGCATTCCGGTTTGTTCGTGTTCGCGGAACAATGTGTATAAATATGGCAGCAATTGATAACGCAGTTCGATGGAAACGCGGTTTATTTTGGTGAAATCGTCGCCGTATTCCCACGGTTCTTTGTTGGCGATGCCGGTTTCCGAGTGTGAACGCAAAAACGGGGTCAACGCGGCGGCTTGCAGCCAACGGGCATAAAGTTCCCCGCTCGGCACACCGGAAAATCCGCCGACATCCGCTCCGACAAACGGTACGCCGGACACGCTCAGATTTGCTAGCATCGGAATTGAAAGTTGCAAATGTTCCCAACTGGCAATATTGTCGCCCGTCCAAACCGCCGAAAACCGCTGTACACCGGCGAAACCGGCGCGGGTCAGCACGAACGGTCGTTTTTCCGGCTGTAGTTTCTTTAATCCTTCAAATGTAGAACGCGCCATCTGCATCCCATAAACATTGTGATAGCGGCGATGCGTAGCGGGAAAACCGTCGCCGATATGCGGCGTATCGACCGGAAACGTCTTGCCCGGATGATGAAAAATCGGCGGCTGCGCGCTCTTATCGTTTAAAAAAGTCGCCGGTTCATTCATATCGTTCCAAAATCCGGCAACGCCTTCGTCCGTATGTTTTTTATACTGTGCGCCAAACCACGCCCGCGCCTTCGGGTCGGTGAAATCGGGAAATGCGGAATTGCCCGCCCACACGCTCATATTCAGTTCGCTGCCGTCCGGGTTTTTAACGAAAACACCCTGCTTTTTCCCGTCATTATAAACCGCGTAATTTTCGTCTTTTTTAACGCCCGGATCAACGATTAAAACCGTCTTAAAGCCGTCGGCGGCGAGATCGGAAATCAATTTCGGCGGGTTCGGGAATCGTTCCTTGTTCCACGTAAACACGCGGTATTCGTTCATATAGTCAATGTCGAGATAAATAACATCGGCGGGAATTTTGCGCGAACGAAAACCGGCGGCGATTTCACGAACGCGGATTTCGGGCGAATATGACCAGCGCGACTGCTGATTGCCCAACGCCCACAGCGGCGGCAGCGGCGTTTTTCCCGTCAAATTCGCGTAATCTTCCAAAACTCGGTGCGGCGTTTTTTCTTTTCCGCCCGTGAAAACGAAATAATCGAGTTCACCGCCGTCCGCCCCGAAGGTATAGCGGTCGGGCGCGGTTTTGCCCATATCGAAATACGAGCGAAAAGTATTGTTGAGAAACAAACCGTAAGTTTTCCCGTTTGAGACGGCGTAGAAAAACGGAATTGTCTGATAAATCGGGTCTAAACCCTGCGGAAAAGCGTAAGTGTCGGTGTTCCAGTTGACGATATACTGCCCGTTGCGCGACATTCCGGCAAACGCTTTTTCGCCGAAACCGTAATAAGTTTCGGTTTCGCCGCGCCGCCTTTTCGTCATCTGCACTTCGCCCGTTTGCTCGTCGAATATCGCCGGTTTCGCCGCGTCGTCTTCACAAGCCACGTCGCCGCTGACATCATAAATCGTCACCAACAGCGGTGATTTTTTGATGCTTACTTTCGCGCCGAAACTATTTGTCAGAATAATTTCATCTCTTTGATCTACAATTTTGACCTCCGGCATTTTGCGGTCAATTGACTGTATCGCGTAAGAAAAATCGCGCTCGAGTTTCCCGCTCGGCGCAAAACGAACGCGGACGACGGTTTGATCGGTAAACGAAATTTCAACTTTGGAACGGCTCGAAGTTTCCAGCACCACACCGTTCGCTTTTTTCTCAACGATGCGCGTCACATTGCCGAAAGTTTTCCACTCAGCAAAAACCGAACACGAAAAAACAAGTATGACGACGAGAACCAGTGCGTTATTAGAAATTTTTATCCCGGCAGTTTTGACGACGGCGTTCGTGGTTTTTAGTTTCATTTAGTTGGTTAAATATTTTGTAAGCGGCGGGCAGATCGAAGTCCGCACCTTGTTCGGCATAAAACAGTTTCTACTTACCGATGATTACAATTGATTAGTGCCGGATGACTTTTGTTTAGTGATCGAACAATCTCGAAAATTTATTTTAACCGTCCGTGATGCGATAATCAAACAATAATTTGTTCTAACGATTATTCCGTTCTGAGCGGATTCTCAATCTTAATATTGATTTCAACCGGCACGACGCGCTTAAATTTTATAAAACTTTTCTTGAAACGCCCGAAAACAAACACCGTTCCGGTCACCGTCCATTCGTTTTTTGAATCTTTGAATTCGCCTAACGCGCCGCGTAGAGTCTGCCCCGTGCCGACGAAGATTTTTACGGGTTTCGGCAGAATGATCGGCTGATCTTTCTTGATGTCAAATGATTCCCGGTATTCTTCGACAGCAACCGCTAAACCATTGATGCGAAAGTCTTTAAACGTCAAAAAATCAATTGTGCCGCTTTGATCTAGTGAATTGATGTCCACCGTAATTTCGAGCGTCACGCCGGTCAGTGAAACATCAACGACTTCCGGTTCGCCGACTTTTACTAACGCTTCCGTTTCATTTTCAACGGATTGTGGAGATTTATCGCTCTCATTTCTGACGGAAATTTTCGCCCGATAAATTTTGTAGCCGCGAATTTCGTCCGGTAATTTTTGCGCGGGCGCAGCGGAAGAAAATGCGGCGATAAAAATCAACAATAACTGCGCCGAATGTATTATTCGGATAAGATTTTTAATTTTATATTCGCGCATTCTGCAAATTGAAAAATTAGCTTGGCAGAAAAATTTCAAACGATGTGCCTTGTCCGGTGCGGCTGTTGACGCTGATCGTGCCGCCTGCTTTTTCGACCGCGTTTCTTACTGCGTCGAGTCCGATGCCGCGCCCTGAAATTTCCGTAATTTGCGGCGCGGTTGACAGTTCCGATTGAAAAATCAAATCAAGCGTTGTCCGTTCGGTCAAATCCGCATCAGCGGAAATGATATGTTTTTCGATAGCTTTGGCTTTTATTTTCCCCGTATCAACACCTTTTCCATTGTCAGCGACAATTATTTGCAAACCGTTTTTTTTCGGCTGCGCGGTAATTTCAATTTTCCCGCCGCTTTTTTCGGCAGCGTGGTCAACCGCGTTGCGGACAAGATGAAGCAGAATATCAAAAATTAGTTTAAGTTTTGCGGCGGACTGCTCCTGCCAGTCGGCGGAAATTACAAACTCGATACTTTTGTCTAGTTTGCGCGCCAAATTTTTCCCGTGCGCGGCTGCTTTTGAAACGATGCCGCGCAAATCGTCGGTGAAAACTTCGGGCGCAACGTCAAAAATAATTGTTGCCGCGTAAGGTTTGGCGATTTTCTCTACCTGCGTTTTTTCGGCGGAACTGACATAAACGAGTCGAAAGCCGATTTTGTCTTTTGAATCAAATTTTGCGCCCGGAAAAACGGCGGCAACCTCACCCGCAGTGTTTAATGTTTTTTGAAATTCCTTCAATTCGACGGTGAAACTCTCCATCGCCAAACCGACTTCGATGATATAAAAACTTTTTCCGGCGGCAAATGCCGAATCAAGCGCGATTTTTTCCGTGCGGGACAAATTTTCAAATATTTCGTTTGGAACGTGCGGCAGAATGATGTCTATTTCCGCAGCCGTTTTTTTATCTTGAGGGATAATACGGTGGACTTTTTCAACGAACTGCGCGGGAAGTTGAAAATTATGATTTTCAACTGAACTTATTAAATATTCGATGCCTTCAGCAAAAAGCGATTGAAAATCTTTGTATGCCAGAACATTGCCGACGGAAATGACGTTCTCCAGCTCGTGCGCCACACGACTGGCAGCGGAAAAACCGAACGTCTGCGCCGTGCCTTTGATCGTGTGCAGAGTGCGAAAAATTTCGCGCCTTTGCGCCTCGGGCAACTCCGCTTCATTTGACAAATTTCTCTGCAAATTTTTGAGAGTTATCACCGAAACAGTCAAAAATTGTTGACGAAAATCTTCCATTCTTTTGGGTTTCAGGTTTAAGGTTCAAGATTTCAGGTTCAAGGTTTCTCAATGTAGAATTTGAAATCTGGAATCTGCAATTAGTTTGAAAGCGCGTGGGATTTTTCAGCAGGGTCTTTTGCCAGATCGTGTTTAATGGCATCGAGGATGCCGTTGATGAATTGGGTGGCTTCAAAGGTCGAGAAGCGGCGGGCGATTTCCAGTGCTTCGTTAATGATGACGGTGTGCGGCGTTTCTTCGAAAAGGAATTCGTAAACCGCCAGCCGCAGGACGTTGCGGTCAACAATCGCCATTCGTTCGATGCGCCAGTGTTCGGCGCGGGTACGAATGCGGTCGTCAATCGTTTCGAGTTCGCGCAGCGTGCCGACCGTTAATTTGTCGGCAAACTCGCGCGTCGGTTCGTCAAAATCCGCATCGTTCAGCTCGCTCCAGTAATTGCCGGTCAAAACGCCTGTTTGCGTGGTTTTGGCAACATCCGCTGAAAATAACATTTGTAAGGCACTTTCACGCGCTTTACGTCGTGTTCCCATAATTATTACTACTACTTAAACGACGTGCGGAAAAGCCTTTTCCGAATTTTTCGGTGCTTTTTCGTGATCGCCGTCCATTGTTTTATACAGATTCACGAGTTCGACCGCCGCCATCGCAGATTCGAAACCTTTGTTTCCTGCTTTAACACCCGTTCGATTGATCGCCTGTTCGAGCGTGTCGGTCGTCACTACACCGAATAAAACCGGAATTCCGGTCTGCATCGAAACCTGCGCCGTTCCTTTTGCCGCTTCGCCCGCCACATAATCGAAATGCGGCGTTTCACCGCGAATCACCGTTCCGAGACAAATTATCGCGTCGAAATTTTCGGTTTTGGCGACCTTTTGCGCCGTCAGCGGTAGTTCAAAGGAACCCGGAACTTTGAAAACTTCAACCGAGTTTTCATCCGCACCGAGTCTTTCAAGCGCGTCGAGCGCACCTTCGACCAATTTCGAGGTTAAAAAGTCGTTCCACCGCGAAGCGACAATCGCAAAACGAAAGCCGGCGGCGGTTAAATTTCCCTGATGCACTTTTGGCTGCAAAATAATCTCCTTGAAAACGGCGTGACGCGCCAATAATTAGTATAGAGAACCTGAAACGAGGTGACAAGCTAAAAATATCGTTTCCCGATTATCAAATCTCCGCATCAGATTTTCGTTTTTTATTTTCGACGATAAAAAATTTGAAATAATCATACATTGACCAAATCGCCGTAATCACCGCCACCCACAACGCGCCGCGTCCGACGAGATAGCCGAAAACCTTCCAATCATTGGTGTTGAGCGAGAGCGTGAAAAGATGTGAAAAAGCTGTCTGCACTTCGGCGACTTCCCAAAAGCGAAAGGTCGGCAGTTCCCAACCGAAATTGGAAACCGGCGGGTCGCCCGTCGCGCCCGCGACGAGCAGCGCGACAATTGCCACACACTGCGCCCACATTTTTAATTTGCCGATATTTTGAGCGGAAATAACGATGCCTTCAGTCGCTGCATAAGAACGCAGCCCGGTGATAATAAATTCCCTGCCGACGATCAAAACGACCGCCCACGCCGGGACGAGATGTTTTTCGACCAACACGATCAGCGCGGCGGAAACGAGCAGTTTATCGGCAATCGGGTCGAGCAGTTTGCCGAAATTGGAAACCTGATTGCGCTGTCGCGCCAGATGTCCGTCCAATACATCGGTGAACGACGCGGCGAGAAAAATAGCAATCGCCAGCGCGTAACTGCTGATACCGAACCAATCTTCGGCAAACGGGGTCAGCAGGACGACGACCAGCAGCGGAACGACGACGATTCTTGCCAATGTCAAATAATTTGGTAAATTCACAAGCGTTTTTTCTCACCTCGCATTGCTTAGAAGTGTAGATTTCAAAGACGAGGTGTGTCAAGAAACAAAAAATTGAAACGCTGTTAAAGCGAAAATTCGCACGTCTTTTTCCGTAAATCTTCTCTCTGGTTGCCGTCGCGCTGTTGTGGACGGCGAGTGGTTTCGGTCTGTTTTTCGGAATGCTCATCGCCCACCGCACAGCGACCCATCTCAATGAAAACGGCAAACATAATTCGTTTATTGTCTGGACGCTGATCGTTCACGGGATTTTATTCGCCGTCGGCGGATTGATGCCGAGTTTGTGGCTTTTTATGATCTTCGTTTTCGTCTCGCGCCTGATCGTCGGTGTCGAATACGCCGTGCAGGAAACGATGTTTCAAAGAAGTTTGCCCGATTACATACGCGGCAGAATTTCGACTTTAGACCGCGGCGCGGAAATGACGATTTTCGGTTTGTCGAGCTATTATTCGAGCCAATTAGTTTATTACATTTCGCCGCAAATACTGACAATCATCTCCGGTATTCTATCAGCCGGGGCGGGTATTATATGGTTTGCGAGAATGAAAAAAGGCGAAGGAATTGCGGGAAAGTGAAAAATCAAAGAAAAAACACACTTGATAATAAACATTCGGAGAAATGCCCATTATCAAGTGTGTTTTTCTTCAATCTGGAATTTGAAGTCTGGAATATGGAATTTTCTTACATTGTGCTTTCATCCGCCGACGGTCCGTAAAGTGCCGGAACCGGAACATCGTTCAAGCGCAAATAAACCGAAAGCTGTCCGCGATGATGAACGATGTGATTGAATACCATGCCGCGCAAGACCTGAATGCGCGGCATCTCGAAATAAATTTCGTCACCGTTTCGCAATTTCCAGTTTTCCATAAATTTTTCATCGGGAACGTCTTTCAAAACTGCGGCGGCTTCAACAACCTGTTTATCAAAATATTCGACCAGTTCGGCATTGTCTTTCGGCTCAAACGGCTTGTAATCCATTTTAGCAAAATCGAGTTCCGGCTTTTCAATCGTCTCTTTCACCCAGTTTGTCATCTCTGCGACGTGCGTCGCCAGCCGGATCATCGTCATTGATTTTTCGTGCGGTTTCCAATCGTATTTATCTTCGGGAAGCCGCTCCAAACATTTGCGCGTCATCTGCGCTTCATATTGTAATTCGGCAGTTAAAGAATCAAATATGCTCATAAAATTTTATCCTTTTTGGAATGAATTTGGTATTGCGCGAAGAATATATCACAGGCGTTTCATCTATGCAACACGCAACACGAAAATGTTTCACGAACTTTTAACTGTAAAAAGACGAGCCTTTTTAAAGCTCGTCTTTTTACAGTTAAAAGTCGTTGATATTTATTTACCTAAGGACGTTGAACGCCCAAATCGTCGCAGATTTTTTAAAGAAATTCTTTGACTTCCCGGTGTCGCGGAACTGATGTTATTTTGCTGTTGAGCGGATTCTTGTAAATTGTATGGCTTCCGCCCTCACGGATAAAAACACAGCCGCACTTTTCCAAGTGACGAATCAAGTCAGTCCTTTTCATTTTAAGCCGCCTGCAAAATCAAATCTTCTTTCAATGCAGAATCGGTCAATTTGTTTTCAGTTTCCGCCCGATAGCATTCGAGCAACAATGCGACGGCTCCTTTCAAATTTTCACGCACTTCTTCCATTGTTTCGCCCTGTGTATTTGCGCCGTGGGGTTCTGCCACATAGCCAATGTAACCGCCTTCCTCAGCTTTTTCGTAGATAGCTGTCAGTTTCAATTCGCTCATAAATTACTTTTACGCCTTTAAGAGTTGTTTGGCAATAACAATCCGCTGAATCTCGTTGGTGCCTTTAAATCGTGTGTAGTTCTGAACTTCGTATGATCTCTGCAATTAAACAAATTCTGACACTTCAACTTTTCGTTCCGCCGATTGGAGATGTTTTTCACTTCGCATTATGTCTAAACGGTGCACAGTTTCGCTTGTCATATAACTTTCACCGCAATTTCGGCAGTTGATAACGGGAACATTATCAACTAAAACCATTTTAATTCCGCGCCCCAAAATCTGCGGACGTTTTACTACTCGAGCGGCTCTGATCCCGCAATTTTCACAAATAATTGATTCAGTTTGCTGTTCTTTTTTCATAACAAATAATTAGTTATAATGAATAAGTTTTCAACTTTACCAAATTTCAAAACGATTTCCATTGCGTCGCCGTTAGTTGACTCTCCGCCAATGATGTACTTCCATTCACTCCACTCTTTATCCCATTGGCGTTCAATAATTTTCCGTTCAAAATGCATTGTTCGAGATCAACTTGCATTAAATCGTCATCATTCATTTCTTCAAAAGCGTGCTGCGTAACGACTAATTTTCCGTCACGCACACAATCTTTGCATCTTTTCAACGTACGAGCGAACATCTATTTGACCCGTTATTTAAAGTCTAACTTCGCAACAGTTGTTTGGCAATAACAATCCGCTGAATCTCGCTTGTCCCTTCGCCGATAGTGCAGAGTTTTGAATCGCGCCAATATTTTTCCGCCGGATAATCCTTCGTATAACCGTAACCGCCGTGAATTTGGACGGATTCTTCCGACACGCGCACCGCCGTTTCGGAAGCGTAAAGTTTTGCCATCGCCGATTCTTTCGTCACCCGTTTATTGTTATCCTTCAGATACGCCGCCTGCATCGTCAACAGCCGTGCGGCTTCGATTTGCGTCGCCATA
Organism: Pyrinomonadales bacterium; assembly: GCA_038235165.1. Lineage (GTDB taxonomy): Bacteria > Acidobacteriota > Blastocatellia > Pyrinomonadales > Pyrinomonadaceae. The sequence continues at coordinate 9,029 of JBBSUG010000055.1, read as the reverse complement.
TCCGCCAGTTTGAATTGAATCGCCTGAAATTCGGCAATCGGCTGACCGAACTGCTGCCGTTCCTTTGAATATTTAACCGCCGCTTCATACGCGCCCTGCGCGATGCCGACCGACAACGCCGCGATTGAAATGCGTCCGCCATCGAGAATTTTCATCGCCTGCGTAAAACCTTCACCCAAATTGCCGAGCAAATTTTCAGCCGGAACTTTGCAGTCTTCAAAGACGACTGATGCCGTTTCCGAAGCCCGCATTCCGAGTTTATTTTCTTTTTTATCGGGGCGGAATCCGTCCATCGTTTTGTCAAAAATAAACGCTGAAATTCCTTTCGCACCCTTTTCCTTATCGGTGACGGCGACGGCGACGAGCGTTTCGCACGAAATCGCGTGGGTGATAAAATTTTTCGAGCCGTTGACGACGTAATTGCCGTTATCTCTGACCGCCGTCGTCCGCGTTCCCGAAGCGTCCGAACCGGCACCGGCTTCGGTCAATCCCCACGCGCCGAACGATTCGCCGTGCGCCAGCGGCACGAGATATTTTTGCTTTTGTTCTTCCGTGCCGAACATATAAATGTGGTTCGAACACAGCGAATTGTGCGCCGCGACAGACAAACCGACCGAACCGTCAACGCGGGCGATTTCTTCGATAATCGTGGCGTATTCGACATACCCCATTCCCGCACCGCCGTATTGTTCGGGGAAAATAATTCCCAGCAACCCGAGTTCGGCAAGCTGCGGACGCAGTTCAGCAGGAAAATGCTGGATTTCGTCCCATTCCATTACGTGCGGCTTGATTTCACTTTCCGCAAATTCGCGGATGCTGTATTTTATTTGTTCCTGTTCTTCCGTTAATTCAAAATTCATAATTAAAATTCGCTTGTAATATATTTAGTTTGCTATACCAACAATTTAGCTTTTTACGCTGCAAAGAACAAATCCCGCGAAGCAAACAAAAGTCAGTCTTACCGACCGAACTTTTATTTTTCTCGGCGTTCTTTGCACCTTTGCGTAAAATTAATCGAACACTATTGAGATGAAAAAGATCGCCGAGAAAATGCCCTCAAAAATTTGAGTTTTAGATTATTATAGAGTTCGATGAACATTATCAAACAGATTCTCAAATGGCTGTTCGGCATCGCTTTTATTTTAGCCGGTATCAATCATTTCCTAAATGCGGATTTTTATTTGAAAATGATGCCGCCGGTTCTGCCGCGACATCTGTTCTTAATTCGTCTGAGCGGAATTTTCGAAATCGCTCTCGGCGTTCTGCTGTTGATTCCGAAATTTACGCAGTTTGCCTCGTGGGGCTTAATCGCGCTTCTGCTGGCGGTTTTTCCTGCCAATATTTATATGGCGATGCACCCCGAACTTTTTTCGGAATTTAATCCGGCACTGATTTATGTCCGTCTGCCGCTGCAATTTGGTTTAATCGCGTTGGCTTTTTGGTTCACCAAAACCGGCGATTGAAACATTTTCGGGTGCGAAACATTTAACAAATTGCCTTTGAACATTTAACATTATTGATATGAACTGGAAAGAAAATTTATTAGGCAGCGATGCGGAAATCAAAAAATTGCTGCAAAACACGAAAACAATCGCCGTCGTCGGGATCAAAATGGAAGCCCATCAACCGGCATATTATGTGCCGAATTATATGCAGAACGCGGGTTTTGAAATTATTCCTGTGCCGGTTTATTACCCGGAAGCGACGGAAATTTTAGGCGAAAAAGTTTATCGCAGTCTCGCTGAAATTCCCGTCGAAATTGATTTGGTCAACATCTTTCGCCGTTCAAGCGACGTTCCGAAACACACAAACGACATACTGGCGAAAATGCCGGAAGCCGTCTGGATGCAGTCGGGAATTTACAATAACGAAGTTGCCGAACAACTTGCTAAAGCAGGAATCAAGGTCGTGCAGAACTCGTGTTTGATGGTCGAACACCGCGCGTTGCGCTGATAAAAAACTTATTGCACTACTCCGCGTTCATCGCCAAATTTTCCTTTACCCGTTCGATGTCCGCGCCGATTGAACGAAGTTTTTTGACGATAGTTTCGTAGCCGCGATCAATATGATAAACGCGGTCAATGACGGTTTCACCCGCCGCGCATAATGCCGCCAGCACAAGCGAAGCCGATGCCCGCAAATCCGATGCCTGCACGGGTGCGCCCATCAAATTAGTTTTGCCGCGCACGATTGCCGTATTGCCGGAAATGTGGATGTCCGCGCCCATTCGGATTAGTTCGGCGACGTGCATAAAACGGTTTTCAAAAATCGTTTCAACGACGGTTGAAGTCCCCTCGGCTTGCGTCATCAACGCCATATACTGTGCCTGCATATCGGTCGGAAACAGAGGATGCGGCGCGGTTTGCACGTCTTTTGCCGTTAATCCTTTTTCGCCGCATTTGACCGACAGCGTAGTTTCATTTAACTGCGTAATTTCAACGCCGACTTCGCGCAGTTTGGCGATGACGGCTCCGAGATGTTTCGGCTGGCATTTGGATATTTCGAGTTCGCCGCCCGTAATCGCCGCCGTGACAATAAAAGTTCCGGTTTCAATGCGGTCGGGAATGATCGAATGTTCCGCCCCGTGCAATCCTTCAACGCCTTCGATGATAAGCGTTTCGGTTCCTGCACCGGTAATCTTCGCGCCCATTTTATTAAGCAGTTCGGCTAAATCTTCGATTTCCGGCTCACGCGCCGCGTTGTGAATCGTCGTTTTCCCCGTCGCCAGCACCGCCGCCATCATCACATTTTCAGTGCCGGTAACGCTGACTTTATCAAAAAAAGTTTCCGCCCCGACGAGCCGACCTTTCGGCGCACGCGCAACGACGTTGCCCGCTTCGAGCGAAACTTTCGCGCCGAGTTGTTCAAATGCCTTCAAGTGCAGATCAATCGGGCGCGTTCCAATCGCACAGCCGCCGGGGAGCGAAACTTTCGCCTGACCGAACCGCGCGAGCAGCGGACCCAACGCCAAAACACTCGCCCGCATCGTTTTGACGAGTTCATACGGGGCTTCGTAAACTTCGATATTTTTCGCATTAACCTTGTGCGTCCGCAGTTCGGGCGTTAAAACCGTCGCGCCCAAATCTTCGAGCAATCGCCGCTGCGTAATCAAATCTTTGACGTAAGGAACATTGTGCAAAGTAACCGTTTCGGCAGTCAAAAGCGTCGCCGCCAAACACGGCAGAGCGGAATTTTTGGCGCCGCTGATCTCGATTTTTCCGGTCAGCGGTTTTCCGCCGCGAATTAAAAACTTATCCATTTTATTTTTTTTTATTGACAGACAGAATTTTTATCGGCGATTTCAGCGATAAATTATCCTTATACAAAGTAATTGAAAATCTTATCACGACTCTTATCAAAAGAACAAAACCCAGGAGCGCGGACGGCTGTCCGCCCTTCGAGCGCAACAGCGCAAGAAGGCTTCGCCGCTCACTAGACTCCACACAAGAAAATGCTCGCAGCATCTCTTTCCGCCGATGTTAATGAATACTTTCAAAGCGCACTTATAAATATCAGAGTGAGAAATGCCTCTCCGTTTAAGTTATTTTATTATGGGTGAAACATTGCAACACTTCGCTGCGCTGGTGTTGGCGGACGAGACTTCCGCGCTCCGACTGACTGGACGCATACAACCCAAAAATCTTAAACTTAAATTATGGCGGAAAAAGAAAACGAATCACCGAATTCCAAAAAACAAACATTCACTAATTTAGCGCGGCGGTTGGGCAAATTGCCGAACGAAAAAAAGATCGCCGCGTTGGAAATGAGCGCGTCATTAGCCGGAGTTTCGCTGCGCGTCAGCCGTGAATTCGTCGAAGCCGTGCCGAAGGCGGCGAAGATTTTGGAGGCGGACGATTTGCGGGCGTGGGCGGAAATGGGCAGACGCTTGGCGATGGCGAATGCCGAAATAGGCGCGAGTTTTTTCGCTCGCGGGGTCAACGATTTCAAAAAAGTTCCTGCCAAAGCCCGTACTCTCGTTTTTCAAATCTGCACGCGCCAACTCGTTCTGTCGAGTTCGATTGCACTGGAAACTTTCAATCTCATTCCCGAACTCGCCAAAACCGTCGGCGACAACAAACTGTTCACCGACATTTTGAATCTCGCCGCTGAAATCGCCAATCGTTCCGCCAAACACAGCGCGGATTTTTTGAGTAAAACGCCGAAAATCGTCGAAACGCTCGAAAAATTCGGGGACGAAAAACACGCGGTTGCCGCATCAGTCATCGCGCTGGCTTCGCATTTCGCCAACCGCACCGGCGGAATGACGGCGGATTTATGGCAGATTCTGCCTAATGCGCTCGAAAAGCTCAGTGCCGCCAACGTCATCGCTTTAACCGCCAAAGCGTCGGACTTTTTGGAGTTCGGCGGCAGTGTGACACTTCATTTCGTCAGCGCGGGCGGCGAAGTATTGCGGCGCGTAGAGGCAGTTTTTGAAGAGTGGCGCGAGGTTCTGATGAAAATTGCAAAAAGCGGCAACGCGATTTTGATCTCGTTTATTCGCGCTAGTCCGAAGTTTTTCGCGCAAATTGTCACACTCCGAAAAAAGACCGAAGTGGTCGAAATCACGCGAAAAGTTTTACAGTTGGTCAAAGAAATTGCCGAAAACGATGCCGAATCAGCATTGGCAGCGTTTCGTTCGAGCGCGTCGGCGTTAAAAAAAGTTTCGCTCGCGCAGTTTGAAGAATGGATCGAAATTGGTTTGGAGCGAACCAAAGATGACAGCGCAAAGGCGCGGCGCAGTTATTTCGCGCTCGAAACGCGGGGCAGCAACGCGCTTTTGCAGGAATCGCCGGAAGGCTTGCCGCTCGAAAACGTGCAGACGATTTTGCGAATTTACATCGAAGGTTTGACGGGCAAAGAGGTCGAAATCGCGCCGCTGCTCGCCGTGCCGCAGGAATCGCGCATCTCCGACGGGAAAACGATTTTTCTGCCCGCGAACATCGCCGAATTCGGCAGCGACGAAATGGATTTTCGGCTTTACAAAGTTCTCGCCGCCCACGGCGCGGGACAGATCGAATTCGGCACTTACGAAAAAGACTCGAACGGTTTGAAAGCCGCCTTTACCGAACTTTCCGCGCTTTACGAAGCGACGGTTGATCAAACCGATGCGTTTTCTCTCGCCGGTTATATCGAAGACGTGCAGAAAGGTGAACGCGCTTTGCCGGTTGACGAAGAAGCGAAAAAACAAAAAGAAAAGCGCAAAAAGCTGCCGAAAAACTCCGATTACAAAACAGTTTTGCAGGTTTTTCCCGAACCTAATCTGGCGAAAAAGATTTTCGGCACGATGGAAAATGCCAGAATTGACAGCCGTTTGCGCCGAACATATCGCGGGCTTCGCAAAGATTTGGATTTAATGCAGAATCTGCTGCGCGAAAAACGCCCGTATATTTTCGATTTGCCGATGAACCAAGTGCCGTCTGAACTGCTTTTTCAAATTACGTTATGCGGCGGCGCGACCGACGACGCGCGGCAATTTTACGGGCAAATCGTTTCTGAAATCGAATCGGTAGTCGAATATTATCTGCAATCTTTTGACGAAGAAAAAATCCAAAATCCAAAATCCAAAACCCAAAATCCGACCGTTGCCGACGCGCTAATGGCGACGAGCCGCGTGTACGCGCTGTTTCAGGCGATCACGCCTGAACAATCCCAACAGTCGGAAGCGGAAACAGACGAACAAAAAAGCGATTACGCCTACGAAAACAAAAATGCCGCCGAAGCGGTTTTGGAATCGCAAGTTAAACGCGAAGAAAAACCGAAAAAAACGCAGGACGTGAGCGATTTATTCAACGCCTGGAACAGTTTGGACAGCGACGACGGCGAACCCGACGATTTGCAGGGCGCAGAAGCGTGGTCGCACAATGAAATGCCCGAACAGCCGCTTGAGATGGGCGATTTGGCGTTTTCCTACGACGAATGGGACAAAGATTTAGCAGATTTTCGCACCGGCTGGTGCCGCGTCATCGAAAAAAAAGTGCGGCAGGGCGACCGCAACTTCGTCGAAATTGCCCGTTCTCGTTATCGCGGCGTGATTTCTTCGGTGCGTCATCAATTCCAATTGATGAAACCGGAAAATCTGACGAAAATCCACCGCGAATTAGATGGCGAAGATTACGATTTGAACGCGCTCGTTGATTACGTCATTGACCGCAAAGCCGGCGGGCAGCAGTCGGAAAATATTTACACCAAACGCTTGCGAAAACAGCGCGATGTCGCCGTTTCAATTCTGCTCGACCAATCTTCTTCGACGGCGCGGACGATCACGCGAAACCCGTTGCAGCCCTATACGCATCCGGGACGCAGAATCATCGAAATCGAAAAAGAAGGTCTTGTACTGATGAGCGAAGCCCTCGAAGCCGTCGGCGACGTTTATTCGATCAACGGTTTTACATCGGAAGGCAGACGCAACGTCAAATTTTACGTCGTCAAGGATTTCGACGAAAAATATTCCGAAGAAATCGAAAAACGCATCGGCGGCATTACATTTCAAAATAACACGCGAATGGGCGCAGCAATCCGCCACGCCGCCGCCAAACTCGTCCGCCAGGAATCGCGCACCAAACTTCTAATAATTTTAACCGACGGCAGACCCTACGACCACGATTACGGCGACGCACGTTACGCCCGCGAAGACGTGCGCGAAGCCCTAACCGAAGCCAAAATGCAGGGCATCACGCCGTTTTGCATCACGGTTGATAAAGATTCCGAATACGAATTAAAAGATTTATACGGCGATGTCGGTTATACGATAATTGACGATGTTTTATCTTTGCCGGAGAGAATGCCGAATATTTATCGGCGTTTGACGAGTTAAAATGGATTATCTTAATTTCACGGAAACGCAGAGATTCGTCAAACGTGCCGGTAAACAGTTGGGCGAAGAAGTTATTTCCGATTTACAAATATACTTGTGCAGTAATCCCGACGACGGCGCGATTATTCCCAATTCCGGCGGAGTCAGAAAAATGCGTTGGGCGGGTTCGGACAAAGGCAAACGCGGCGGTGCGCGAATCATCTATTATTTTGCAGACAAAGCAGGTAGAATTTTATTGCTTGATGTTTATGTCAAAAATGAAAAAGAAAATTTATCCACCGATGATATAAAAGATTTCAAGGAGGCGGTTAAATTTTGGCTCGAACAATTAGAAAATTTGGGAGAAATATAATGAAAGAAGATTTAAAACCCGCAAGAGAAACGCAAGTAAAAATCCCGAATAAATCAAGCAGTGATTCGGAAGAAATTTTCGCGGTTTGTCTGGAAACCGACGACAAATTGCTTGTGCCGTTCAAAGTTTATCGCATCGCATTACGCGGCGAATATGTGCGCGTGATTAACGAACAAGGTGAAGTCACCGTTTATCCGAAAAGTTTTTTTCTGCCGTTGCAGCTTCCATCGGAAACGGTTAATGCTTTGTCAACGGCTTATTTTAGACAGTTTGAGAATTGAGAATATTATTTATTGACCGGCGGTTGACAAGTTAACGTTCGAGATTTTATTTAAGAATTCTTTGAAGTTTTTTTAAGAACTTGATTTCTGATTGAAATGTTTCTGACTTGGCTTTTTCTCTATCTTCAAAGAAGACTACTTTTCTTTGAGACCGTTCGATTTCATTTGTGAGTTCAAAACTCAGTTTATCTCTTAACTGAGTATTTAACGCAGCATTATGAAAAAAACGCTTATGTAAATCAACATACAAATAACAAAGAGCAGTCCCTTTCAAAACTAAGTCTTCTTTCGTGTATTCAAAGAAATTTTCTGTAAAAGTTTCATACTCAACTTCGTCTGTGACTCTTCCGTAATCGCCCCAAAATTGAAAAAGTTTTTTATTATCTTGTTCTAAAAATTCATATTCAAAAACTTCTGTAATTGATTCTTGCAAGTGACCACTCATTTCTTGCGTTATCCGGCAACCGGAAAGAATAATTTCCTGAGCTGATTTTTCCGTTAAATTAAAATTTCCTAGACCGTTTTTGTCTAAACGAAGTCTAATTTCGTCATTTTCATTTTCAAATGCGAGAAGAACAGGCAAATGTTCATAAATATCCATAAGGTTTTACCACAACAATTTTACTTGATACTTACCAAAGTCCGAGTCGGCTGTCATCAAAGTCATGTTTTCGACAATCGCCTGCGAAATCAGCAATCTATCAAACGGGTCTTTATGATAAAGCGGCAGATTTTCTAAATATAATGCGTGTGAGAGTTTCACTGGCAGGATTTGAATATTGTTGACCGTCTTTTGTTCGGCGATAATGTTTTCAAGCGTGTCGTTGAAAATCATTTTGTTGAGTTTGATTTTGATTTGCATTTCCCAAACGCTGGCAACGCTCAGGAAAATTTGATGAGCCGAATTTTTGAATTCTTTGGCGGCAACGGCTGATAATTTTTTCGTATTGCTGAAACTCCAGATAAATGTGTGAGTATCCGAAAGCAGATTCATTATTCTTCCCCCAGCCAAAATGAATCGGGCAGTTCCTCGTCAAAATCCTCGCTCGTCCACACCTCTCCTTCTCTCAACCCCAAAACGCGCTCTTTGGGTGCGTATTTTTCAATCGGAACCAAACGTGCGAGTGGTTCGCCGTTTTCTTCAATAATCACTTCGTCGCCGTTACGCGCAAGTACCAACAGACCTTGCAATTGTGTTTGCGCTTCGCCAATGCTGATTGTTTTCGTCATAAAACTACCTCGCGCCGATTATAACATTTTTCAGTAAATATCTTCGGTTGACTGTGCTTCAAACATCACTCGATACAGCTTTTTAACGAACAATCATCAAGAACAAAATGCTGCATTTCAAAACAGTCTAAAATCTTAAAAGTGCGGGAAAACTCCGGTCAAAGGCGGCAGAAAAAAGTCTTTACAATTGCATTCGTAAAATTTTATAATTGATGCGAATCAAGAGTAGAAATTTAGCAGATAGACATAAATTCGATAAGATGAAGTTATTATGGAAATCAAACTTATCGAACTTTATTGTCTTATCTGCCAACTCTACGATACGCAATCGGCGTTAAATCAGCAACGCTTG
>JBBSUG010000054.1:0-28129 GCA_038235165.1 Pyrinomonadales bacterium | reverse complement strand
TACATTGAAGGTTACTATAATCGGGTCAGATTACATTCTGGTTTAGGCTACAAAAGCCCGATGGAATTTGAGCAAGAATTGAAAATTAAAAATGGAGAAAAGATAGAGAGTTTTTTGTCTAAGAAAACTTGACCGTCTCAATAGCTTCCGTCTCGTTCTTTGTATCTGTTAGCGAATGTATATGTTGGAAAACAAAAATTATCAATTAAAAATACTTAATTAGTGTTACGCAGGGACTGGAGCGCAATCTAAAGCAGGTGAGGCACGCGAAAAAGCATTCTGCGTCGCTTTATTAAATGTAAAACGGTGATTGTTAACGTGTTCTGAGACTTCATCGTGGTTTTCGCTGACCTCGACTTTGTAAGCGTCTGTTGCGTTTTCCAGCTATTATAAACTTTTTGTTGCTAATTTTGTTTGACCCATTCGAGATTCAAATAACATCCGTTCGAAGTCATAATATAAGTTCCGTGCCAGCCGCCGTCTTTGTTTTCCCAGATGGAAGTCGTGCGTTTGCCGCTTTTCAATTCTCCGAACGGAGTGCGCGGCACGAGTTTTTGAAAATCGGTAAGATATTCTGCCGCATCGTCGCGGGTCGAGTATCCGCCTTCGCCTTCGGGCATCGTCACTTCCTTGTTCGTATGAATGAGCCATCTCTGCGCCTGCTGGTGTCCGCCGACATTGTTTTCTTCAAAGAAAACCTCGCCGCCGCCGCCGGTATTGATGCCCGATCTTTGGATAATTTCCCTGATGTCAGTCGTCTTTTCATTGCTTTCCTCAATTTTTATGCCGCCGCAAGCTGCGAACATTAAGGCAAAAATCATTAAATATCTCATCCGCGACCTCCTCGGCGATGTAATAGTCGGACTAGCGAAAGTGAAATCAGTTTATTTGACGTTTCTTTTGATCGAGCCGTACGTATTGAATTCCTTCGCCAAATCCTGCCGATGAAACGTCGTCATAAACTTGTCGGTCACGGTGATGCCGAAGATTTTCACAGACTTGCCGCCGTCCCAATTGTAACGGTTGAAAAATTCAGTGCCGGAGATGTTTGTAGAAAATATAAAAGGTAAATTATGAATATTTCCCGATAATTTACCCTTTATCCTTCATTTCATCAGCCGATGTCATAAGCAAAATTCTCATTTTCGCCGACGGTGACGTGAACTTTTTTAATGCCGTCGCCGCTCGCCATTCTCGACAAAACTTCGCCGGACATTTCCGGCAGTAGGGTTCCGGTCAAAATGTTGTAAACATTTCTCGCGCCCGAATCTACATCGGTGCAGCGTTTAGCGACCGTTTCGACGACCGAATCGTCATAGGTGAAATTTGCGCCGTGGTTGTCGGCGATGCGTTTTTTGATTTTGCCGAGCTGTAACCCGATAATCAGGCGCAGAATGTCGTCGGAAATCGGGTAGAAAGGAACCGTCACCATTCTGCCGAGCAGCGCGGGTTTGAACGCTTTGACGAGTTCCGGGCGAATCGCTTCGACCAGTCCGTCGGGTTCGGGTTTCGTGTCGGGGTCGGCGCAGAGTTTCATAAAAGTTTCCGTGCCGACGTTCGAGGTCAGCAGAATGACGCAGTTTTTGAAATCAATTACGCGTCCTTCGCCGTCTTCCAAAACTCCTTTGTCGAACACCTGAAAAAATAATTCCATCACGTCCGGGTGCGCTTTTTCGACTTCATCGAGCAGAACAACCGAATACGGTTTGCGCCGCACGGCTTCGGTCAAAACACCGCCTTCGCCGTAACCGACATAGCCCGGAGGCGAACCTTTCAAACTCGAAACCGTGTGCGCTTCCTGATATTCGCTCATATTGATTGAAATTAAGTTGCGTTCGCCGCCGTAAAGCGAATCTGCCAACGCCAACGCCGTTTCCGTTTTCCCGACCCCGGAAGTTCCGACCAGTAGAAACACGCCAATCGGACGTTTCGGGTCGGTCAAACCGGCGCGGCTCGTCCTGATGCGCTGTGCAATCGCTTCGAGCGCGTGGTCTTGTCCCAACACTCTTTCGCCCATCGTTTTATGCAGTTCCAGCACGGCGTTGATTTCGTCGGCGACCATTTTGCCGATGGGAATGCCCGTCCAGCCGGAAATTACTTCGGCGACGATTTGCGCGTTGACGACCGGAGCCATCAGCGGGACTTCGCCCTGCACCGCTTTTAATTCAGCGTTCAGGCGTTTCAATTCACCTTTCAAAAATTCCGTGTCAACCGGCTGACTTGTTTCCGGCGCGGCTGCTGCTTCTGTTGCGTCGTCCGTTGTCGAATCGCTTTCCGTCATCGCCGCTGTCGGCATTTCAGCCGGAGTATCAGTTGTTTCCGTCGCCACTGCTGAGACATCTGCGCCGTCGCCGTTTGAACCATCGGCTGAAGGTTTCCGGTCGAGCCGCGACATTTCCAACTTCGTTCGGATGTTGCGAATCTGGTCGGTCAACTCCTTTTCTTTTTCCCACTGCTCGTTGAGTTTGGCTAACGCTTCTTCTGAGGTTGTGCGTTTTGTTTTCAAACTGTCGAGTCTTTCGCCGTGTTCTGCGCCCGTCACCTGTTCGCGTTCGAGCGATTCAATTTCGGCGTTCAAACCTTGAATGCGCCGCGTTTCGTCTTCGACCGAACCCGGCGTTGCGCCCTGTCCGATAGCGACTTTGGCACAGGCGGTGTCCAAAACGGACACAGATTTATCAGGGAGTTGTCTGCCGGTGATGTAGCGATTCGACAATTTGACGCATTCGACAATCGCTTCGTCCAAAATGCGGACGTTGTGATGTTCTTCCATTTTGTCGAGCAGACCGCGCATCATTCCGATGGCTTTTTCTTCGTCCGGTTCGTCAACTTTAACGACCTGAAAACGTCGCGCCAACGCCGCATCTTTTTCAAAATATTTTTTGTATTCCGCCCACGTCGTCGCCGCAATCGTCCGCAGTTCGCCGCGGGCAAGTGCCGGTTTCAATAAATTTGCCGCGTCGTTGCCGCCGGCTTGTCCGCCCGCGCCGATCATCGTGTGAGCTTCGTCAATAAACAAAATTATCGGCTGCGGCGAAGATTTTACTTCGTCAATAACCGATTTTAAACGATTTTCAAATTCGCCTTTGACACCCGCACCGGCTTGCAGCAAGCCTAAATCCAATGTGCGGATGGCGACATTTCTGAGCGGTTCGGGAACATCACCCTGCGTAATTCGCAACGCGAAACCTTCAACGACCGCCGTTTTGCCGACACCGGCTTCGCCCGTTAAAATAGGATTGTTTTGGCGGCGGCGCGTTAAAATATCAACAATTTGTCGAATCTCGAAATCGCGTCCCAAAATCGGATCAATTTTGCCCGCCCTCGCTTTCGCCGTCAAATCTTCAGTGTATTGGTCGAGAGCCTTTGTTTTTCCGGGAACTCCGCTGGCGACCGGCGCACCGTCGGACGTTCCGGCAGCTTCGCCAAGTGCCGTCGCGTCACGCGCTTCGGATGAATCTTTGGTGATGTCGGGCAAATCTTTTTGCAGCGTTTCGGGGGAAATATGACTGAACTCTCTGGAAATATCGCGGGCGATTCGCGCCGTCCCGTCATTTGAAAGCAGCGCTAACAGCAGATGCCCGGAGCGCACCCGCGCCGCGCCGTAATCAACCGACGCGAGCAGCCACGCATCCTGAAACCAGTCCGGCAGCCGGTCAGATAAACCCGGTGTGCGCGAATTTCCCGTTTTTAAGCGGTCGAGCGCGACCGAAATATCTTTTGACAAACGGTCAACATTGACTTCGTAATGACGAAAGATTTTGTGCAGATCGGTGTCGTCTTCGTCGAGCAGTTTCGACAAAATATGTTCGATTTCGACGTCGTAATTCGTCCGCGAAAGACATAACCCCGCGCCGCTTTCCAACGCCCCGCGACAAGTGTCGTTCAACCTGCCGACTAATGATTTTAAGTTTACGTTCATAAGTTTTCAGTCTCCAATTTTAAATAGTGTTTTCTAAAGTGTCCGCGAACAGAACGCGCCGTCAGTTGGGAGCAGTCGGCAGGAAATTCCGCTGCCGGAGGGCTGATGATTCTCAGCCGCCGTTTTCTTTTTTCTTCGTAAATCGAAAATTCGATTTCATCCGCTCTTAAAACTTCAAAATCGAATGCATAACCGATTTGGCTGAACATTCCGTCTAAAACCAATGAATCCAAAATTTCAAAGTCGAAATTCAAAAATGAGATATAAGTTTGTGCGCCCTCGTAATAATCGTAATCGGTGAACAAAACGTAGCCGTTGCGGTGATGAAACTGCGCTCTCAATTCGATTCCGGCGATAGATGCTCCGGTATTTTCGCCGTTAAACAAAAAATTCGAGCGCGTTGAAGATTCCTGCCATTCTCTCTTTTGAGAAGTGTTTATCAAATTGAAAAAGCGATCTATAATTTCAGGCTTGTGAACTTTTCCCGGCAAATTCTCCAACGTGAAATTATCAATAATCTTCATTAAAAAATGTGCAATTGATTTTCAACCCTGAAGAACGACTTGTTCGTCATCTTTCTTAAACGGTTTTGTTTTCAGCCACGATGTCCAACCGAGCATCGGGCGGCGTTGGGCGCGGGTCGTTAAAATACAGCTTGGAACCTGTTTTGCTTTGAGTTTGATCTGCACGTCGAAATCGAGTTCCAAACCAACCAAAAAACGGAGCATTGATCTTGAAGATTTATACGCCGTTCCGTTCGGCAGAAATGCCTGAAATTCTTTGAAAGTCAGCGGTCCCAATACCACTCGAAACTTTGATTGCTGTTCCCAGATGCGGGTTCCGATAATTGCGGTTGAACCGAGCGTGCTGTTTGATTCGCCGAGCTGTGTAATACTTTCTTCGTCTAAATCTAACCATTGACCGAAAAACTGCTCGATTTTTGCCGTAATGCCGAAATAATCCGCCAGAATTTGTTCAATCGCCGTCGTCGAGTGCGGCTTCTGTATGATCAAACCGCTGTACGGCAGCAGCCTTTCATCATCCAGATTTAACTTATTTCGCAGACCGTTCGTGCCGAGTCCGATGAAGTCATAGAGATAATTTGTAAAATCGTCGTTGCCGCGTTCATACTGAATGGGAAACCGATATTTCTCCCACGCGCGAAAAAACATCGAAACGGCGCGGTGCGTGAAAATATCCAGAAAAGACCACATCGTCGTGTCGCCGTAACGGGCGCGGTCAACGGCTAATTCCGTGTAGTGAATCGGCAGCACGCCGACGATGCCGAGCATTCCCATAAAATTGACAAACATTTCAATTTTATTCCGGTCGGAAAATTCGTCGTGTGATTCCCGTATTTCAAATATTTGACTCGGCGGAAATCTGAGCGAAGCATTGCCCCGAAAACGCACCACTTCGGTCTGCGGTGTCACGCTGCGCGTCACCGGCGAACGTTCGGGAAACATCTTCTCCAACAGCCGCACCGCCTGAAAAAACTCGAACTTGTACGGCTCATCGAAAAATTCCTGATTTAAGTTCTTCTTGGACATTCCAGATTCCAGATTCCAGATTCCAGACTCCAGATTCCAGATTTTAATTTGGAATCTGGAGTCTGGAATCTGGAATTACAAAAGCATTCTCTCCCCTGTGCGCGGCGACCATCGCTTGACCACTCCTTCACGCTGTTTCGTTCTTATAACAAGCTGATTGAAAGAATTCAGCGACGCATAAATTCCAAAAAATTGCTCTAACACGGAGGCGAACAAAAACAGACCGCTGCCGACGAATTGGTCTTCGTCGAATTCGAGCGTCGTTTCGATGCCGCGCACAAAACCCGCGCCGGTGTGATTACCGATTTGCCGGACGACTTTGCGGCTTTCGATTCCCGTGATGCCCAAAATTTGTTTGTGCGTCACCGCCGAGTCGTTAAAGTTGTAAAGCTGCAAAATTTCCTGCAATGCTTCGGGAACACCGTTTTGATTTTCGACGAGCGACAGATAGTTCAAATTTAAGTGCGAAATCAGCCGCCACTGTGCCGAGCGTCGCTGCGGCGGGCGAACGGTTTCGGTCGGTTTAGTCAAACAACGGATGCGGGAAATCAGAGCTGTGCCTTCGACTTCAAAATCGCCTTCCTTGCTGCCGAAAGGAAGTCGCGCCGGTAAATCACGATTGGTGCAGGTGCAGCGCACCGTGATCACTTCTTCGGCGGGAACGCGCGGGTTAAATTCAGTATCAACCAGCGTCATAAACATCTCGGTTCCCTCGTCGTTGGGTCGCTGCGATGCCCGCCGGTTGGCATACCAGAAAATTTTCTCTTTTTGTTCGCCGTAAGTATGTTTGGTCGAATAAAACTGCGAAAATTCGCGCGTCGTGTTGGTGCGCGGATCGGTCGTCAGGACATTATCAATCGAATAAATTTCGGTTGTCGATTGATGGTGAACGTCGGGGAAAATCTGGTATTCGTATTTTTGCTGCGAAAGGTAAATCGGGTCTGCCGTCTGCGTGAAAAGATTAATAATCGGCGAACATCCGAGTAGAAATGTTTCGCTGCTGATCGGCGCGCGCGGCGGCGTAATGTTTTTCAAATGAATAACAATGTCGAAATGACTGCCGAATTTTTTCGCCGCCGCCTGGTCGAAACCGTCAATATCAAAGAAAAGAAATTTATAGGGAAACGTAAAATACTCAGTCAGCAGCCGGTAGCCGGAAAACGAATTTTTAGAATAGGGAAGCATTCCCTCCGATTCGTTAAACCCGACCCGCCGGATGGCATCTTTGGTCATTACCACCGGCTCGGGAAGTTTCAGTTGAAAATTGGTCATTGTGAGCAGCGTTTTCCCCGTAATCGGCGTTTCCTTCGGCTGAATTTCGACGGCTGTCGAATGATTGAAAATTAGTTCGTAAAGCGGAAAAACAAGTTGCGGATCGCCGTTCAGATAAAAACGCAGACGTTTCAGCGGTTCGCCCGTTTCGGCACTTTTCAATTCCGACAGCATCGCGTCACCGTAGCAGCGTAAACTTATTCGAATCTGACTGTCGGTTAAATTTCCCTGCGCGTTGGGCGGTGCCGCCGATTCCAAACCGGCGTAGATGACCTCCGCCGGAACGAGCTGCACGTCGTAGTTTGTCCGAAAACGACACGGCGCACCGTCAATCGGACGCGAGTAAAGTTTTGCCCCGCGTTTGACGGTTTGGACGGACGTTAATTTGTTTTTCGGCGAACCGAAAATAAACTGCGAAACCGCCATCGAAGGAATCGGGTTGAGATAGTGCGGATAGATGATGTTGAGAAAAGATTCGGTGATTTCCGGCAGTTCGTCGTTGAGTTTGATGCTGACGCGCCCCGCCAGGAAAGCGAACGCTTCGACCATTCGTTCGACATGCGGGTCTTCGATCTTTTCTTCGTCAATCAGTAAACGCGCCGCAACCTTCGGATATTTCCGCGCAAATTCTGCGCCCATTCTCCGAAGAAAAATCAGCTCGCGTTCGTAGTAATCAAGCAGTTCGTCACGCATTTGAAGTGAAAAAAATTAGCAATCGGACAACATAAATTGTGAATTTTTGAGTCTCGAGAATACCATCAAACAGATAAATTGTTAAGTTTCGATAATGTTTGGTTTCAGAATGATGAGCTGATGAGCGAAATGTTAAAAAAATTTACTGCGTCTCAACAAAACTTCAGCTTTTTTCTTTCACTTCGAATTCGCCGTTTCCCATCTGCAAAATCGTATCGAACACGACCGGTTCCGGAGTTGGTTCGACGCGCAGCATCGCTTCAATGCGAAATCTGACTCCGCGTTCGACGCTGTTTAGTTCTTCAAGCGTGACCTTTAAGTTCATGAAACGCGGCTCGAAAATTCGCAGTGCCGTTTCGATATTGCGAATCAAACTTTTACGGTCATCAATATCTTTCGAACTCATACTGGTAAAATCCGGCAGACCATAGACAGCAAGCGAATGACAGGTTTCTTCCAAACCTTCGGGAATTTTTTCGGCAGTGTGGCGCGTATTCAAAAGCCACTCCAGATCACGCCGCACCGACTGTTTCAAGTCGCGCATACTCTGTGACCGCGATTTTGGTGCTTCGGTTGAAGCTTTCGGTTCGAAATCAATCAGTCGGTCAATAATTGACGGGGTAATTCTAACGTCGTTTTCTCGCAATTTACTACCTCTTTAACAGAATACTCTACTTTGCGTAAATTAAAAATTAAAAATTTCATCCCTAAAAAACTAAAACCAACCAAAAGACAAAGTTCTTTCGGTTGGTTTTAGAGTAAGTGTTTCGGTTCGCAACAAAGATTTTAACTTTGTCGCGGTTAAACGCACTAGCTGGATACGTTCGTTTTTTCGTTGTATTTGGTTTTGCCGACGCTGGTAAGTTTGCCGTCTTTCCCCTGCGCCCAATACTCTTGCTCGTATGATTCAGCGGTCAAGCTCATTGATTCGCTTCCCAAACTGCCTTCGCCCTTGCCGTTCTGCATACTGGTCACAAAAACCATCTCCATCTTCAGATGATAATATGTTTCGGCGGAGTCACTACCCGTTTGTTTGATGAATTTTACATCAACAGTATTGAAGTGCTTACCTTCGAAATATTTTTTAGCTATTGCCGGTGTATGTTTTCCTGAAACCGTGCTGAAATTAACCCCGTGAATTGATGGTTTGCCGACACCCGAACCGCCGCCGACTTTGGTTGAACCCGAGGTTGCACTGCTCATACTGAAACTGGCTAATTCAATCCAGTTATCCAGTCCTTTCTGTTGTGATTCGCCATCTACTCCGTCAAATTTGATAAACATGTCTGCCATAGTGATTTTTCTCCTTGTGTTCTCTAATTATTAAATTTTTTCTTTCAATCGAATTCCATTTGATTGAAACCTTTTTAACTTACCCAAGCCCCTCGTTTTGAGTTGCTTCCATAATGTTACACTTTTTAGACGTGAAGGAAAAAATTTTTTGCAAAAAAATAAAAAATAATTTCCCCCCAAATCAATTTATTTTGCCGCCTGCGGCAAATCCGCTACCAAACGCAGTGAAACCGATAATTCATCGAGTTGGAAATGCGGACGCAAAAATGCGACGGCTCGGTAAGCACCCGGTTTACCCGGAATCTCCGCTACGTCCACCCGCGCTTCACGCAACGGACGGGAAGCCTTTGCGTTCTGGCTTGCCACGTCACTGTCCAAAACGTAATTGTTAATCCAACGATTTAAGAAACTTTCCGCTTCTTCACGCGACATAAACGAACCGATCTTGTCGCGCATCATTGATTTCAAATAATGAGCGAACCGCGATACGGCGAAAATATACTGAAGTTGCGTCGAAAGCCGCGCGTTGGCGTTGGCTGAATCGGTATCGTACTTTTTCGCTTTGTTCGCCGATTGAGTGGCGAAGAACGCCGCGTAATCGGTGTTTTTGCAGTGAACGAGCGGAATAAATCCATTATCGGCAAATTCTTTTTCGCGGCGGTCGGTGATCGCCACTTCGGTCGGACACTTCATCGCAATTTCGCCCTCGTCGGTTTCAAATGTATGCGTCGGCAGCCCGTCAACGAGTCCGCCGCCTTCCACGCCGCGAATCGCCACGCACCAGCCGTGCATCGAAAATGCTTCGGTCAAACGCACGCCCATCGCGTAGGCGGCATTGCTCCATAAGTATTTTTTGTGGTCTTTGCCGGTCACGTCTTCTTCAAAATTGAAAGTTTCAATCGGTCTCGTCGCCGCGCCGTATGGTTCGCGTCCGAGAACGCGGGGCAGCGTCAATCCGACATAACGCGAATCTTCCGACTCGCGGAAACTGCGCCATTTCATATATTCGAGCCGGTCGAAAATTTTGGAAACGTCACGAACTTCGGTCATATCCGAATATTCGTCCCAACCGAACAATTCCGGCGATGCCGCGCTGATAAACGGCGCGTGTGCCGTCGCTGCGACTCCCGATAATTTTTCGAGCAGAGCCATATCCTGCGGATGATTGCCGAATTCGTAATCGCCGATCAATGCGCCGTACGGTGCGCCGCCGAACGTGCCGTATTCTTCTTCATAGATTTTTTTGAACAGTGCGGATTGGTCAAATTCGAGGGCGCGTTCGAAATCTTTCAGCAAATCTTTTTTGCTGACGCTCAACACCCTGATTTTAAGCTGCGTGCTGGTCAAACTGTTCATCACCAGATGATTGAGTCCGCGCCACGATCCTTCCAGTTTTTGGAAATCTGCGTGGTGCATAATCTCATTCATCTGTTCGGTCAGCAGACGGTCAATCTCGGCAATGCGGGAATTGATCGCCACATCCATATTTTTGGACAGGGTTAATTGACCCGCCATCACCTGAGAGACAAATTCGCCGATCATATCTTTGGCGCGTTCTTTTTGGAACTCGTCCCGTGCCATTCTGCCCTCGGTCAAAATTTGATCGAGGATACTGGGTTCTTGAGTTTGTTCGACTTCCTGAACCTGTGCTTCCTGTTGTTTTGCCTTATCAGCCATAATTTATTCCTCCTTTGCCGCTTCCATACCGAGCGCGTCGCTAACTTGTTTTTGTTTGTCCGTGTTTTGAATAAGATCGTTCAGCATAATTTCCAATCTCTCATTGCCGTCCATTTTCGAGCGCAAATCGGAAAGTTTATTACGCGCTTCAACGAGTTTGCGGAGCGGTTCGACCTGCTGCACCACTTTGTCGGGTTCAAAATCTTCAATGCTGTTGAATTTCAATTCAACGCCCATTTTGCTGCCGTCATTTTGCAGTTTATTTTCTACGTTGTAAGCGAGACGCGGCTTCATTCCCGACAGCACTTGATCGAAATTGTCGCGGTCAATTTCAACGAATTTGCGATTCTTCAGTGCCGGCAGCATTTCTTCCGGTTTGCCGACAAAATCGCCCATCACTCCGACCACAAACGGCAGTTCCTTCAATTCGATGGCTCCGCCTACTTCCACATCGTAAGTAATTTGAATGCGCGGCGGACGCACCCGGTCAATTCTATGTTGCAGACTTTCTTTTTTTGGCATAATTTATCTCCTTATTTTACTTTATACTAATACTATATGTTATAGAACCTGATTGGGAAATTTAATCGGATCAATCGTCGGCATCATCCAACGGATCGGTCAAACTCGTGTTAAATCCGAGCGTTTGTCGTAATTCGGACATCACGCTTTCGTCTTTGATAACATCCATCAGCAATCTTTCAAGCGACATTTCGCCCCAGGTTACCGCCCGCTGAATGAGATATGAAATTGGACTGTGCGGTTCCGTTTTGTTGAAGAAAACGGCAAGATCGGAGAGCCGTTTGAGCGCGTCTTTTCTGTTTTGAATGGCACCGGAAGTAGTTGAAACACCGCTTCCTCCGGCGATACTCGTCGCACCCGTTTCGCCTCCGCCTTCCTGTTCCGCGCCCGGAACTTCGTCCGACTCGTCCGGTTCTTCGGCGCGTTTGTCTTCTAAAAGTTTTTTGACCAGTGTTTGAACGCCGTCCAGAGACTTTTTCAGTTCGTTCAAGCCGGGTGCTTGGTTACGGTCAAATTTTTCTTCGATGACGCGGTTGAGTTCGTTATATTCCGCCCAGCATTCGTCAATCACGACGGAGAGTTCTTCATAGAAGACGCGGCGTGAATTGGATTTTGCCTTTCGCCACATCTCGCCCGTCACTCTTTTTTCCGCATCGGCTTGCACTTGCAGCTTCTTATATCTTTCCTGATCGGCGGACAGCAGAACATCAAGATTATCGGGAAAATCGAAGCGTTTAGAGTCTTCGTAATCGAAGAAACCGTAATTTTCGGTTTGAATCAGCGGTACTTCCTTGGTGGCGAAGGAGATTTGATCGTCGAGCCAGGTGACGGCGTTGGCGCGACCTTCTTCATCACCGTCTTCGACTTCAGGGTACAGCGTTCCCCAAAAAATCTCCTGCAAACAGCCAATCATCTTCAAACCGTCGCGCAAACCGGCAAATCCGTGCTGTTTGACCAGAGCTTCGGAAAGCCACACGGCAATCTGCAAATCTTTTGACTGATTTTCCAGAACGGGTTCGGCTAACTCGATCACTCTGCGGAAATCGGCGACTTTTAGTTCGACCTTCCACTGTCCCTGTGCGTCATCTTTATCAGCCCGTCGCGCTTCTTTGATCTCGTCATAAATCGGGTGGTAGCGCAGGCTTTCGCCCGATGGATTTTCCTCCGAAACGGGCGACAAAATTCCTTCTAAATTAATTACCGGCGGTATCGGCTCAACAGTCATAAATGTTTTTTATTTTTTCGTTATTGGTTTCCCCAATAGTTTCTGCCGACCGATAGACTTTATGGAGACGGCTTTATCACTACGGAAAACTTCTGGTTTTTCGTTTTTTTCGGTCTGTCATTGAGCTTTGAGACGCGAATTAAGTTTGTTTTTGCGGGATGTAGAAGATTTCCCGCCGCAAAAAATTAATTATTGAAAACAGTATCGAAAAATAAACTGTTTCGGTCAACTTCGGAGTACACCTATTTTATTCTTCCGAATGTAAAAATTCAATTTCTTTTATTTCGAGAATCGGTTTTTCCTGTCCGTCAAACCAGAACAGGCGCAGCCCTTCGCCCAAATAAAGATCGTCGCCCAAATCCTGCCAGTCGGTCATTCTTCCCAGCCGCACCTGATCGTTGTCGCTTTTCCACGAATTAGCATAGAGCGCGGGGAAAAACATCTCGCCCTTCGTGCCGTTAATCATTTCGACTTCCGCCTGAATCCAAAAAAGATCGCGCAAACTTTTGGGTGCTTCAAAAACTACTCTCTTTGTTTGCTCGAACGGTATCCACGAATACGAATCTTTGACGATGGTTTCAAAAACGCAGCCGGTAAAATCGTTGTAATCACGAAAATCGGCGAATTCTTCCCCGTTAATTTTACACGCAAAAGCCGGTCTTTCCTCTTCGACCTTATCTAAAATCTGCCGCGCATCGGCAATTTTCCCTTCGCGCAGACGGCTGTTGGCAACGAGCAGATCGTCAATATATGTCGGCGGTGTCATCAAACATTCGGGCATCAACCCATCGGCAAAATGACGCAGCCGATCACGTTCCGCACCGAGATTCTGTTTGAAAATCTGTGCGCCGATCATCGCCTTGACATCCTGGTGTCCGACGACTTCGAGCTGTTTCTCGGCGCGATCCCAATTGCCCGCGAAACACGCCAGTTCAAAAAGAAACGTCCGCGCCGCGACATCCGTCGGGTTCGCCTTGACCGTTTTTAGAGTCTCATCCATTGCCGCGTCCAAATTTCCCGCGTCGAGTTGTTTTTTTGCTTCGTTCATATTTTGTACTTTATTTTAAAACTTTTCGATATTTATCTGCTCAAGTGCAGAACTCCCTTTTCAAACATATAGTGCTTCCTTGTAGAAAATATCTGCTACCAAAAAAACGCTCAGTGATTGAATTTATCTGATTCGATATTGTTCTAATTTGAGTCAATCAGATTTGATATTTAATATTTTTTATTGATCGTCAAAATTTTATGAAAAACTCTCTATAAAAATACTATCGCGTATTTTCCAGTTCTTACTGATGACAATTCCAAGAAGGACTATCAGACGAATATTCGCAGATATTATTTCTACCGCCAAGCAAGCAAATGCGCTCATCTTTGGTTGTAAATTCAATATTGAAATAGCTTCCGTCATCTGAATTGACTCCGCTGCTTGCGCCCAACTTATCGTGTTTCAAAATATTAAATTTCGATTTGTCGTAATATTCTTCGCCTCCGCTTGAGATGATCGGAACTTTATCAATATATTTAGGAGCAAGATCAATCCCCACCGGGTATTTACCGTTATCTTTTTTATATTGTTCCATCGCATCAATTAGCGGTTGCAAATGGTCAATGCCGATCTGTGCAGCTTCGCTAATTTCACAGGTAGTCTGTATTTTCTTGCCCCCGCAACTACCGAAAAGTAAAAAGATGATTAACAATAAACATATAGCTGGCTGATGCTTCATAAATTATGTGGCTCCTTGACCTGAATGAAGCTGCGGCACTACGCTCAACATAAACTTTGCTAAATCCGGGCGGTTTATTTTTTGACTCTTGCCTTGAACAGGTTGCAGCCACTGATTTGAGTTAATAGTAAAATATCCGGCTTCATATGCTTTTTGAATCAAATAACCTTGCTGTTCCGGATTAAGCATCGCCCACGTTTTTTTATTATTTGTAACAGCGTCGTCAAACTCATAACCATCACCATATTTCTGGGCGTAAAACGCCTCGCTCATATAATCGGTGCCGCCGTGCTGGTTTTGCCAAACGTGTGTCGTCTCGTGAACTAATGTGCTATTCCATTTGTCCGTTCCCGGCGGCTCGTTTTTCATATAAATCGTGTTGCCGTGCGTCAATGCCCGTTGATTATTTGTAAAAGTGAATCCGTTATCGTCTCCGACATTGACAAGTCCGGCATAACCCTCTTTTATTCTTATTGCATCAAATTCTACTGATGAACCGAAAACTTTTTGCAAGATACCTCTCTCGGCAGCATTCAGTTCGCGCCCGATGTGTTCAAGTCCGACTAATGTTTGAAATCCACTGATCAATCGCCCGCCAAACATCAAGCCTGCATCCAACGGAGCTTGAATAAAAATTTTCCCTAGACCCTTGCCGAACTGCCACGATCCCTCAGAGAAATCGCTCAATCCGTCGTTAAATCTTTCAGAACCGACTGGCGAGGTCATTCCGTTGAAAGTCCCCCCTAAAGCCCTGCCGCCGCCATAATTTAGATCATTTAGTCCTTCAGCGTTATTTTTGACAATCCCGTCGCCAGCATTGACCGCCCCGGTGACGACTTGGCGCGTGGCATCTTCGGCACGATTCTTGATTTCGTCAATTACTTGCTGCCCGAAAAACGCTTTTATCTCATTGACTATCCCGACTGCGACATTGACGGTTGCCGTAACGCTTCCGGCGATCCGCGCCGCTTTTGCAATCCCGGTGTAGTTGTCGCCGAAGTGAACATATTTCAAGCAGTAAGCGACAATATCTCCGTAGTTATTCTTAGCACTGAATGATGTAAGTTGTTCGGCAGTCTTTAAGCCAAGTTTACTCAGAACGGCTTTGACGATTGCCTGATCCAGATTTTTTTGTTTAGCGACGGTTACAGTAACCGCGATATATTTGTTTTTGTCACTCATACTTGCTACTTGTTTTATTTCAATTGATCATTTCTCTGTAAAATTTTCATTTTCACTTCAAAAGATTTTGCGGCGCACTCACCGATTTAAATAAATCTGTGTTAAATAAATCGCCGCCGCTCGGTTTGACGATTGCCGTTGCATTTTTGCCGCCGATTTTGAAATTTAACGTATATTCGCCGCTCGGTTCTTTAGTTGGAGAAGCGGAGCTGAAAAACTTGAATAAACCCCAGGTTCCCGGATTTTTCAGTTCCGTGGCGGACGAACTGCCGGTGCTGCTCGGCGCGGGTTTGCTTTTGGCGATGTTCGTATTGCTTGCGGAGTTGGCGTTCGGAGCGGCAGTGTCTGCCGGTGGACTGACCGCTGAAGTCGAACTGATTTCGTCCGACCCGCCGGTCAATTTCATATAAACTCCGGTGCCGCTCGACCCGGCATCAGCCGGGAACTTGAGCGTTTTGCTCGCCTCCGTTCCTGTCGAAGTGATTGACTGACCGTCAATCGTCCCTTCGATGATGCCTTTGTCAATCGGCTTCAACCTGAATTCATAACTGAAACTCGGCGCGGGGTTTTTGCCGAATAAGGCTTCGCGCAGTTTGAACGCATTGTTCAGATAAGCGACAAATTCATCGCTGAACTTCACCTCGCTGTTCGGTTTGAGAGTTAAACTTCCCGGATTTCCGTCGAAGTATCTTTTCAAACCGTCGTCGTAGAATTTCGACAGTTTGCCGTCAACCGGATTCAAGTAAGCCGTCAGCTTGGTCAAATCGGCTTCGGTATCGCCGTCGGCAAAAGGAAAACCTTTTTCTGCTTCCTTCGCTAGAGGCAGCAGCTGATCTTTCCAAGATTTGGCGAACTGTTCGTTTAATCCGGCACCGAGTTGGGAATTTAAAATGTCAACCGGCTGACGCAGCAAAGTAGCTAACTCTTGACCCGCCGGGGTCGTAAATCCGCCCAGAATGTTATTGATTTTTGCCGTCGCTTCCTTTAATTCACGAAATTTCGTGTTGTCGTCCTTCGCCAAATCTACGGAAAGCTGACTGATTTCAGTCGGCGAGAAACCATTATATTTGCCGTAAACTCTGCCGATTTCACTTTGATAATCGTCAATTGGTGCTTTGGTCTTCTCGTCTTTGCCGACGAATGTGAACAGCGGCAGAAAATCTTTTTCAACCTGCGTCGTCCCGCCTGTTTCAGTCGGAGTGCTGCGGCTGAAAAAACTCTTGATCCACGCCCACCAACCTTCTTCAACCGGTTTGGCGGAGAAATTCGTGTTGCGGGCAATCTGCATCATTAGGCTTTTCATCGGCGAACCGGCTGATGAAAATGCCTGTAACGCTTCTTTGGCGTTGGCTTTGGTATATTTTACGCTGGTTCCCTGAACAAGTTTGCGCCAGTTGTCCGAATAATCACGCATGTATCTCTGTTCGAGTGTTGCCGCGTCGGTGGTCTGCGTGATTGAACTTTTGCCCTGATCGCCCATCACCCAGTTTTCGGCGTTCAGTTTGGTGGCAGCTTCGTCAATTGCCGTTTTCATCAGCTTACGTCCTTCCAGCGTGTAAGCACTCGGAACGACATAAGTTCCGTCGATATATGTCCCATCGGTACCGCCGCGTCTGAGCAGTTCCTGCACCGTCGTCGGTCCGACACTTTCATCAACCTGTTTGGAAATCTCCGTAACTTTGTCTTTGTAATAACGAAAAATCGGTGGAAAAGCCTGAAGTTTTCTGCGAACCGCTTCAACCAGCGGTTTGTCCATTTGAATGCTGGTGCGGTCGCCGACGGCATCCTGACGCGGAACAAGTTTCGCCCAAAACTCCAGCTGCTGCTGTGCGACACCTTCCATTCCGGGCGGAACTTTCGATTCGCTGACCCAGTAATCTTTGAGCGTCTCCGAAATAAGCAGAGGCACCGCTTTGTTCTTGTATTCGCTCGTCAACATCAGGTAAGTTTTTAACAAATCGTAGTTTTTGCCGAGATTTTCTTCCTCCTGCGGAGTCAAATTAGATTGATTGACAGCTTGCGTGTTGTCGGCAAACTTTTTCATCTCCTTTTTCAGTCGCTCGACGGTCGGGATGCGGTATCGCTGTTCGATCATACTGATGTAGATCGGCAGCAGTCTTTCGTTATACACTCGGTCTCCCGAATACATCCCGAAACGCATATCGAGCGGTGCGCCGTTGACATCGTAATCGTTGATTTTCTCCATCACCTGACGTAAATCTTCCGTCGCATTAATTTCGCGCTCGGCATCTTCTTTTTGTTTGCCGAGCGGATTTTTTCCGGCATCCGATCTAACAATCGTCAAAACCGCTTCCCCTTTCGATCCCGCTTCATCAAGCAACTGCTTGTTTTTATAAAGCGAAACGCCCGCCATTACGAGCAGCGACAATACGAGCAGCGCACCGAGCGAAGTTAGAACCCAGCCGAGAATCGGCGGTTTCTGTTTCTGTTCTTGAAAAGTGCGAACCAAATCTTTATCGCGCAGCAGCACGTCGCGGAAAAAGCGTTCGGTAAAGTAAGTATTGCCGACGGTTTGCGGCATATTCGCCAACGTCTGCCCGGGTTTGCCGCCCGGATTTTTCGACGGCGCGGCGGTAAAATAGAATCCGCGCAGAAACGGACTTTCGCTGAACGGATTCGGGCGAAACAAGGTTGAAACGAACGCGCCGATTTTACGGCGCGACGAACCGAAATGGAGCGGAAAATTGAAAATGCGAAGCTGACGAACGGGCGGAAACGGTGCGCTCAAACGCATCAATCGGCGTTTCATCAGTGAATTGTGCAGAATTTCGTATTCGCCGTCGAACATCGCCTGCGCGTTGTCGCTTTTTTCGAGCGGAATAGTCGCCCCCCAGACCAGAGTTTTCCCTTCATTTTTAGAAGTCGAGAAAGAATCGCGGAAGCCTTCGATAGAGTCGGCGTTCGTGAAAATCAAATAAACCGGAAAACGAATTTTGATGCGCTGCATCGCTTCGTCGAGACGCGTTCGCAAAACTTTGGCGTTCTGCTCAATTTCAGCTTCGCTCGCGCTTAAAATTTTGTCGGTGTTGATGACGAGCAGAAAGCCGTCGAGCGGACGTTTCGGGCGATATTTTTTGATATTTTCGAGCAGTGCCGCCCACTCGTCCTGATCAACGCCTTCAGTTTGATAGCGTCCTGCCGTGTCCACGAAAACCGCGTCGCTGGTCACGCGCCAGTCAATGCTGCGCGTCGAACGAATAAATTTCTGTTCGGATTCGCGCTGGCTCGGCAAATTTTGAAAATCTAAATTCGAGCCGATCACCAGCGACGATTTTCCGCTTTTCGGCATTCCGGCAACGACATACCAGGGAAGCGAATAAACCGCGTCTTTGCCGCCGTCGCCCAAATTTGAAGTTTTCAAAAACTGGACGACCTCTTCCGTACTCTTCGACAAATCGTCATAATTGGCGGTCGGCGCGGCGAGTTTCTGTGCTTTGTCGTCGCTTGGTGCTTCACCGATTTTCGCTTCGGCTTCGGCTTTGGCTTCTTTCTTTTTGCTTCGGCGCTTTGCCACAAAGCCGGTGACGAGTGCGATCGGCAGGGTCAGCAGAACAAGCACGATGATAATTACCCGCTGCGTAGTGCTGTAACCGAAGCGGTCGCCCGCCAGCCACGTCGCCATCGAAACAATGCCGTAAAACGACATTATGCCGCTGAGACCAAAAGCGTATTTAAGTTGCGTAATTTGCCACGAAGCCATAATTTCAATTTTCTAATGTTGGGCGGTAGTATAAGTCATTTGTAAATTTAACTGCAAATCACTTAGCAAACCGCTAAAGTTGTAGTTTATCCGTCACGCCTTTCAGGAATTGTGCCGACATTATGAACATAGTCAAATAAATAATCAACGCTAAACCTAGACCGCTAAACGCACTGATTTTTGCCCAAACCGGCATTCCCCGCGCTTCGGGCGGTTTCGGTTGATCGTTGGCGAGCCAGTGCGGGGAGAGTTCGACGGGTTTGATTTTTCCGATTTTGACCAGCGCGTTCGCCGTTCCCTGCATAATCGCCAACAGTTTTTCCTGTTCGTAAACTCCATATCTGCCTTTGAAACCGAGCAGCATACAAACATAATAAATTTCCACTGCGTCCGCCGTCTGCTCGATCTGTTTAATCATCGCGCTCAGTTTCTCAAAAAATTTGTTGCCTGCGAGTTGTTCACCGAAATATTCGAGCTGGAGCGGATACTTTTCCCATTCGTCGCGCAGCGGAAAATTATTGGTCAATACCGTTTCGTCAACAAACGAAGCGAGCGCAAATTTCGACACCTGAACAATTTTGTGATTAAAACGATAGCGTTCGGCGCGTTTTTCAAAATCCATCAGCATCGCCGCAATCTGCGGGCGCAATTCGTTCGACGGCGCGACGATTCCGGCTTTAAGCCGCAAAATCAAATCGAAAACAGGTCCCGCAAAGGCGATCAAATCATTTTTGTTTACTTTCTCACTCATACTTTTTAATCCCGGGTTTTAGATTTCGGCTTCTACATTTATTTTGAGGTCGGTTAACTACAAATTGCACTGCCCTTAAAAGTCGTTTTTATTTTCCCAATTGACGATTGACGGTTTATTATTTTGTTCTCAACTTACCTGACACTAATTTTCAGTTTATTTTGCCTTCTACTTTACTACTGATTAAGTTTGATTTTCAATTATTGTGCTGGAATATTCAGTTTATTTGTTGTGAAAAAATGTTTTTGTTCGCATATCGCTTGTTTTAACTGTAAGAAACACGGTTTTAGCGTGAAAGAAACCAAATCGCTTGGCACGGGAGATGCAAACGTTTTAAGATTCGTGCAGAAATGACATTGGATTAATTGCGTCCTTTTTAAATTAAGCCAAGAAATCACGAAAAACTCCCGCAGTAAAACTGTGTATTTTTGACTGGCGATTATGATCAATCAAAATGAAACGTGATGTCTTCTTTTTTTTCGCCTCTTTCAGCGTGGTTGGCGGGCGAACAATTCTTTCCTTCCGACTTTGACGGAGCCAGAAACGGATTTCGGTAGTGAGGTTAATTTTTTTTTCAGTCAATTACCAATTTTTAATATAAGGACTAAATCTGCCGGTTTCTGTTGCTGCGCCTTTTTTATCGTATTTTTCGTGTAGAGAATTTCCTCCCAAACCCGACCAAAAATTTACTTCAACCGCTTTTTTTGTTTCATCATCAATTTTCACCGATGCCGAATAATCGTGACCAAACGGAAGGTAAATGTTCCATATTCCATTTTCAAAATCGGCGCAAACAGGCTCCCAAAATACCCACTCTTTTTCGTGAGCCGTTCGTTTGGCAATTTCCCACGCTTCTTCTCTGGTCATTTTAGCATTTTTTTCTTTGCGCGGACGATATGATTTGTCACGAATCTTTCCGGTTCTTTCGTTAAATTGAACGTAAATTCCCACAGCGTCAAAAAACGTGTCCGTTCTGATTATCCAATCATCGCCGAGAGCCTGAGCCGTTGCAGGGTCGTGCCACTCCCATCTTTCCTGCACTGCTTCATTACGAACAAATTCGATTGCATCGAGTTCCGACATCGAACCATCACCCGAATTTTTATGAAATAACATTCGTTCTTCTCGTTTGATAAATCTGCCGGTCGCGTCGTCAATGAAAATATATCCGAGCGTTTCGCGCCTGAACGCGCCTAAATCATTTCCGGTAATTTGGATGTAAGTTATTCCGACTCGCCAGACGAATTTTTCGTTTCGCCATAACTTAGTCAAGCGCGGTTGTTGGGCTTCGGTAACAGTTCCGTCTCTGTTGACCAGCCAGCCCAAACTCTCGGCAATCGGCAGTGCTTTCGCCAGAACCTCGTCAGGGTTCATTTTCGTCGGCACATCTTCGTCAAACACTTCTTGTCCATCGTATTTGTCGTAGAAAAAACTTAAAGCAAATTTGACCGCCCGCCAAAACATAAAATTTTGATTATATTCAGAGAAATAAGTTCCGGTATTGAATCTGTTCGTATAATTATCGTAATCTCTGATTCGATCAGGCGTTGTCAAACCCATCGCGTAAAAGACTTTTTTTGTGAAATCGTCAACATTTTCTGGGTTAGGACCGATTTCTATGCTGAAACAAAAACCTGTTGCGGGATGATTACCGCCGCTTAAATGTAAATTAATAATTTTTACTTCTATTCACTATGTCCAAGTCAAAATTTAAGGTTTCACCGCATACATTTCCAATTTCTCGTCCGGTATTTCGTCCGGCACATAAACGGCGATCACTTTTGATCCTTTGATGCCGTTCCAGTAAGGTCCGATGGTGTCGAGCATAAAATAGCGGAAACCGATGCGCGCCGGAATCGGTGCGGGCGGCGGGTTCGAATGAGTTAAAACTACGCCGGGAAGTGCCGAACCGATGACCGAATCAATGACATCTCTCGAAGCGATTTTGATGACGCGCGGTACGCCTTCGATCAGTTTTGATTCCGGCATTTGGGCGCGAACCGCCAGATAGAAACCGGCTTCTTTTAATAATCGTTCGTCTTCGACGCGACCGACATACAATGTTTCGCGCGTTTTTTCGAGCAGAATCGGGACACAGCGGCTCGGAATAACGGTTTCGAGCAGTTCCTTTAACATCGCCGACAGATTGCTGAACGTAAAATACAGATCGTCGTGTTCGTAGCGGACAATATCTTTCGGGTGAAATTCCGTCGCAAACGTCATCAACTGCCCGACGAGCTGCGCCATTTCCAGATAGAGCGGTTCGGGGTGAAGCAAGGGCGAGCGAAAATAATGCGCCATCGTCGGAATCGAATTGTTAATCGTGTGCAGCAGCCAGAAAATCGCCACTTCCGAGGTTGTAAAATCGGCGAGAGAAGCGTTGCGCTGCCGCCGCTGTTCGCCCAAACTGCCGCTTTTCGTGATTAGTATTTCGACTAACTGGCGCAGCATATTGACGAGCCAGATCGAGGCGGAAACCTTCAGCACCGGCGGAATATATTCTTCGGAAATTTTCAATTGTCCGGTCGGTGTGCGTTCGAGTTCGGCGATTTTGATCGAGGTGAAACCGTCGCGCAGTTCGTCATCGAAAATGATTCGCAGATTGCTTTTGGCAAACGCCATCGGCTGTTCGTTCGTGCCGGTGGTTTCGTCTTTAACGAGCGCACCTTCCTGCAAAAAGCGCAGATTGATGTTCGCCTTCGCGCCGTTCGCCTGATAATTTGCCTCGCCGATTTTCTTCGCCGGAATCGCCAGATGAACGCCGAGTTTTTCCTGTTCCGGGTGAAAATGATTGCCGACCGGTCGCATATCGGGAACAGCTTCCGTGTCGGGAACATTTATCAGCATCCCGTCCGGCAGCACGGCGGCGCAGTTGGTAATTTGAAAATTACCGTTGGCGACGGCTTCGCGGTTGACCTGCAAATCAAGCACGCCGTATTCATACGGCATCACTGCCCGCAGACGCGAAGTTAAAATTTCTTCGTAATAATTATCCCACTGCTGAAAATGATGCGGAGTCAGCAGCATCCCTTCGTTCCAAACAACTTTGCGGTATTTGCTCATATATTTATGTAGTCGGTTAATCGTGAATAGTAAGTCGCCAATCGCCAATCGTCAATCGCCAAAACTAACCAACAGTTTCCCGCGCCGGTATTTCAGAATCTTTTCCGTCCGCGAGAACACTTTGCAGAAAGTCTCCCATCCATTGCTCGCCCGTTTTAGTCTGAAAATCGTTTGGCTTTTCCTTAGCCCGCTTGAGCGAAAAAATTAAAGGAATCACATTCAAACCCGGCAGCGGCTTCTTTTGTCCGAATTTGAACAGATTTTTCGACGGCGCGACGGGGATTTTAATTAGGTCAATGTTTTGCGGAGTCGGGTTGGAACAGTTTTCCGGCGGATTCGTGACCAGATATTCGCGGCACGCCAGCGGACGATCCTGATGAATCGAACAGGATTCATCAACCAGAAAAGGACATGCAACGCTTTCTCTGAAATAATCTAAAAACAGTTCTGTTCGCTCTTCTTTCGATAAATCGGTGTAATTTGCAAATCTTTCCGCCCAGCCGATTTCCGTGAAATGTGCGACCGCCTTCTCAAACTTTGTCTTCGTCATACTGCGCTGCGGTTCGGGCATTTTTTCGACGAGTTCGGCGAGGTGATACGCTTCAAACTCCGGCAGCGGCACGGGTTGTCGGCAACAAGCACCGCAGCCTTTTTGACAGGAAACTTCTCGACCGGCGACTTTACTTTCCTCGACCCCGATTTCAACAAACAGATTGGTCATCTTTTGAAAAACCGTCAGCATTTTCTGCGGTTTGACCGGCTTGACCGGAACGTCTGCCCGCATTTCAAGCGGTCTGCCTCTAACTGACAATTTTATGTGGGCTGTCGCCAGCTTGTCTTTTTTCATAGGTAAAAATTTAAATGATACGCGAACTTGACGAGCATTAATGACAAAATTTGCTTTTATATTTTATGTTATCCGCCGCAACTTTTGAAATGGTAATTTTAGTTTTGCGATTTCAAACGTCTTTCGAGAAAATAATGTTGCAATTTATTTCAAATCGAAGGCAGCACAACCGATCAAATAAAAATTATGGACTTAAAAGTAGGCGACACATTTTCAAAAAGCAGGGAAGTAACGGACGAGCTAATCAAACAATTTGCCGAAGTTTCAGGCGATTATAACCCGCTGCATCTCGACGAAGAATTTGCCGCGAACACGCGCTTCGGCAAACGCATCGCGCACGGAATGTTGAGCGGCGCATTTATTTCCGGTGTTCTCGGCTACGAATTCAGCGTCCGCAAAGTCGTCTATCTGAGCCAAACGCTCAAATTCGTCGCGCCCGTTTTCATCGGCGACACGGTAACGGTGACGGCAACCGTCGTCAACATCCGTGAGGACAAACCGATCATTACGATTGAAACGATTTGCGAAAATCAAAACGGCGAACCGCTCGTCAAAGGCGAAGGCGTATTGATGGTTTTAGATTGAGCGGCTGCCGTTGCTTTTCCATCGTTCCCGAATTTGCTATCTTACAAAAATGAGATATTTTACTGTTCCCGTCTTAATCTTCGCCTTTTGTGCAGTGATCTGTGTTTCAGTTTTCGCACAGGAAAAACCGACTGACACGGAGACCAAAAAGCCGGTCAAAAAAGCCAATCAGCGACCAGCTACGCCGACGGTAAGAGCCGACCCGTTCGACAAAGCGACGGTCGAGGCGATGGCGGCGCAGTGCGTCACCTTTGACACGGAAGCGGGCGCGATTGAAATGGAAATGTTCCCCGAAAGTGCGCCGGAATCAGTTCGCAGTTTTTTAAATTTAGCGGCAGCCGGCGTATTCGACACGACGACTTTCAGCCGCATCGTCCCCAATTTCATCGTGCAGGGCGGCGACATTTGGACGCGAACGAAAATGACCGCCGAACTGGACAAACGCGCCCGCCGCACACTGCCCGACGAACCGAACCAAATCAAACACGAACGCGGCATTCTCTCAATGGCGCGCTCCGACACGCCAAACAGCGCAACGACGAATTTTTTCATTTTATTAAGCAGCGCACCGCACCTCGACGGCAGTTTCGCCGCCTTCGGTCGCGTTACTAAAGGAATGGAAGTCGTCGAAGCAATCAACAAAATGCCGGTCGAAAACGAAAAACCGAAAACTCCCGTCCGCCTCAAAAAAGCGACGGTTGTGCCGTGTGTCGTTCAGGAAAAACCTTAAACTAATTTCAAAGTATCAAAGAAAATAAAAAGGCTTACTTTCGTTCCGATTTGGAATAAAAATAAGTCTTTTTACAATTCGATAGAATGCCCTCGGCAGGATTCGAACCTGCAACCGAGCGATTATGAGCCGCGCGCTCTACCGTTGAGCTACAAGGGCGTAAGATTTATAGTTTAGTGGAAAGTTAATTTTCCCGCAAATCTGTCGGCGAATGTTTTTAAATTTTGCGAATTGCCGCCGAACGTATCAAGAATGCCGCCTGTTTTGGCTGACAAAATGACCGCAGCGATAAGCGTTCGTATTTTGCAGAATGTCATTACCAAGCGGCACGGTTTTCACTGTCTTGAAAATTCTTGATTATTTTAACAATTTGCCCACGCATTTCACGAATCTTCACTAATATTTTCTGATTTTTCTCGCATTTCATTTTTTTATTCGTGGTTATTCGTGCCATTTGGGGGCAGATTATCTTATTTCAGATCGCCGCAACTTCTATGCGGCTCAGTAATGGCGGAATATTACTTGCCCGCGTTCGGCGAAGTAATTGAATTGACTTTTTTAGTTTTGACTTCGATAGATGCGGTAATCAACTTCCTGAAAAATATTATCGCGGCTTTCGATTTCGGCGAGCATTGCTTCGTTAAATTCGTTCGTTTCGAGCATTTGTGCCAGTATGTTGAAGCGTTGAATGTGCGATTTGAAGCGGTTTGACGAATATTGAACGGTCGTTCCCTGATAGATTTGAAACGCCCAATCGCTCGACTGCGCCAGTAATAATTCTCGCGCCAGTTGGTTTAGGATTCTCCTCTCGATCTCGTTCGGTTCGTGATATTTATTGGCAAAATCAGTCATCTTTCGTTCCGCGTCGTGCTGATACGGATACATCCACGAATTATTTTCGTTAAGCCACACTTTGTAATAGCCGTTTTCGCCCCAACTTGACGCGGACGGCTGCTGGATTTGAATCGGATTGCCCGAATCGAGAAAATCTCCCGGCGTAAGAGCGCGAATTTCATCTTTTTTGTAGTGCAGTTCGCGGAAGACGAAATCTAAAAATTGCGGACCTTCAAACCACCAGTGACCGTAAAGTTCGGCATCGTACGGCGCGGTGACGAACGGCGGGTGCCCGCCGAATGTTTCGCGCAGTTTGTGCGCCTGCCGAATGCGTTTGGCGACGAAATCTGCCGCATCTTCGGCGGCTTTGCGGTTTGCCCAATTTGGAACATACGGTTGTTTGCGGCTGTTGTCGGTATCGCGCCCGGAAATGCGGTGATATTTCAAGCCGAGATGCCGCCGCGTCGCGTCTTTATGAAGATGCGGTTTCAGATATTCGAGCGGCAAATCCCATCCGATGTCGCGGTAAAATTCGCGGTACACGGCATTGCCCGGATAACCGACTTCCGCGCTCCAGACCTGCTGCGAAGTTTCCACATCGCGGGCGAACACCGCCACGCCGTTCGGACACACGACGGGCGCGTGAACGCCGTAACGCGGGCGCGGTTCGCCGTATAAAAGCGCGTGCGAATCGCCGACGAAGTATTCGATTCCGGCATCCTTCAGCAGATTTTCGATGCCGTGTTCGTAAGCGCATTCGGGCAGCCAGATGCCGCGCGGCTGTCTGCCGAAATGTTTTTTGTAATTATTGACGGCGATATTGATTTGCGCCCGCCGTGATTCCTGCGTCGAAATCAGCGGCAGAAAACCGTGCGTCGCCCCGCAGGTGATGATTTCCAGAACGCCTTCGTCCTGCAAATGGCGAAAGGCGTTAATTAAATTTCGCTGATATTTGTTGTTCCACAAATCGAGCGACGCGCTCAAATTTTTGACGTACATTTGCGCGACATCGAGAAATTCGGGTGCTTCGGCGCGCGTTCGTGCGACTTCTTTTTTGGAGAGTTCGAGCAGGTTTTCGAGATGGCGCGTGTACCGGGTTTCGAGCAGTTTGTCAGCCAGCATTTCACACAGCGGCGGCGAAATATTAATCGCCAAACGCGGTTTCGCGCCCGTTTCGTGCAAATTTTGAAAGATAAAAATCAGCGGCAGATAAACCTCCGTGATCGCTTCGTAAAGCCAGTCTTCTTCCAAAAATTCGGGATATTCGGGGTGACGCACAAACGGCAGATGGGCGTGTAAAATTAAGCTGAAATAACCGGTCGGCATAACAGCAGTTTAACGCAAAAATACGGTGGCGCAAGGGCAAACAAATAAATTATTCAATTTTACTCAAAACTGATACGAAAAAGAGAATAATTTAATAATCCGGTTTCGGTCAGAGTGATTATTACGATCAGCGCAATTAAACTGAAATGCTTTATTATAATCTTATTTGCCGTTATATTTCGCCCGAATTTTGACGGCGCGTTCGAGATTGTCCGAGTTCTCCAGTATTTTGTTTCGCAAATCTTTGTCGAGATTCGGGTTGTCCGCCAGAAATTTGTTGACGATATTTAACGCTTCCGCCGATTTTTGTCCGCCGATAAAAGCGGAAAGCCAGCCGTTGACGAAAAATATCTTGCGGTTTTTCTTTAAATTCGGCAGTTCTGCCAACGCTTTTTCCAAATACGGCAAAGTTAAATCGGCGTGTTTCGGCGTGTTCCAGACATTGAACGCGCTTTCGATGTAGCTTTCCGAGATTTCTTTGTTGTCGGTGAAATCTTTCCAGTATTTCAATTTATTTTCAGCCGTCGGAATTCCGGCGCGGGCGGCATAAGCGTAGCGTTTTGCCGCGTCGTCGGTGTTGGCTTTTTCGAGTTGGGCAAGAATATTTAAAGCGTCTTTGTCGCCTAAAACTATCAGGCGCGTGACGAGATCGAACTTGTCTTTGGTTTTTAGTTCGACATCTTTCAATGTTGATTTTCCGGTCAGCAAATCCTTAAAAATTTGTTTTGTCTGCTCGCTTGAACCGATGCTTTGCAGAGCGCGAAAATAAGTTATTTTTTGCCCGACGCTCGAAGCGGTTTCGATTTTGTTGGTGAGAAGTTTTTCGATTTGCGCGGCAAGTTCGTCTTTGGCGGAAACACGACCGTTAGGAAGTGTGTTTAACTCGCTGCCAATATTGTTTTTCGCACCCTTGCTGACGCGCGGGTTTCCGCCTTCGGAAATATAATAATTCATCGCCGTTGAAACTCTTCCCAAAAGAGATTGAATTGTGCTTTCGTCGGTTTCGACGTTAATGTTTTTAATCACCAATTCGACATAATCTTCGGGCGCGAGTTCGTAAAATCTGACCGAATCCCACAAACTTCCCCACATCATCGAGCGCAGAAAATCGTCGCTTTCATTCTGGATATTTTCGAGAACGTAAGCGCGGCTTTTCTCGTCAAGCAGAAAGATGCCGTAGCCGTAATCTTGGTAGT
Source organism: Pyrinomonadales bacterium (assembly GCA_038235165.1). Classification (GTDB taxonomy): domain Bacteria; phylum Acidobacteriota; class Blastocatellia; order Pyrinomonadales; family Pyrinomonadaceae. The sequence goes on along the minus strand of JBBSUG010000054.1, from coordinate 10 downwards.
TTGGGAAAAC
>JBBSUG010000053.1:0-29413 GCA_038235165.1 Pyrinomonadales bacterium | reverse complement strand
TAATGCGCGGATAAAGTGATGCTTTCGACTGTCGAATGTCTTCCGTTGCCAGCCGTTCATTTAATTGTGTTTGATTATAAGTAGAAACCTGCTGCAAGGTCATTTGCACGGCTTGATCGCGGCTGAGCGGCGAAAGGGTTTGCGGGTTGGACGAAGCAGGCGAATTGATGTTTGACGGCGGCGTTGTCGAAGTCGTCGGATTGGTCGGCGGTGTCGTCTGCGGATTGGTCGTGCCTGCCGGAGTCGGCTGCGGTGTCGGGTTGGTCGTCTGACCGAAAGCGGTGCTGCATAACAACAAAATCAAAGTCGGCAAAATTATCAAATGACGAATCATCTGATCGTGTTTTTGCCGTTTTAAGAAAGTTTCCCGCATTGCCTTAGGCTCGCCCGTCAAGTATTCCGATTTGCTTTAAGTCGAAACGATTTTCACTGATTGTCAAAAATCGAAGAGTCAAATTATTAAAATTAAAGGAAATGTCCGTAAATTTTCGTTTGACGGATAATCTACGGACATCTCTCCGGTTTTTGCCTCAAAAGTTTAAATGGTCAGATTAGTGCTTGCGCGGAGCGGCTTTCTTTTCCATTTTTTCCTGTTTCTTTTCGTCGGCTTCTTTTTTCGGGTTTTCCTCGCTGACGGCGATGACCGCGCCCGTGTAGGCTTCGATATTGACTTCGGTGATCGTGCCTTTGTTGTTGCGAATATCAAACGAATAAATCATTTTTCCGTTTTCGCGTTCGAGTTCGCTCGACTGGATTTTACCCGAAGCCTGTTTCAAAGCGATAGCTTTCGCCTTCGCCATTCCGATTTTTTTCGTTTGGGCATTTGCTGTTAAAGCACTGATGCCAAAAACCATAGCAAACAATGTTGCCGCTGCGACTGATATTTTTTTCATTTTTAATAACTCCTATATTTTATTCAAACCGGTGGTTTGTAATTCCACTTTATAACTTGGAAGATAAACGTAAGATTAACAAACCGAACTTTTTTCAAAGGAAATGAAATAAAACTTTCGCTGTGTTTCATCAAATTTTCTCGTGAGAAAAACCGTTGCCGTTTGAAACAAAACTTGTCGTCTGCTTTATTTTGATGATTTCCGCTGCTGATTTTTCATTCGTCGGCGGTGCGTCGAGAGCGACGATTCTTTTTAATTTACGAGCCGTGCGAAGCGTCTCGCGCTCGACCGGCACGACGCGAAAATCGTAGAGTTTCATTTCCAAGTTTTTCCAAAAATCGGGAAAGCGAGTTTGTAGATTCTTCATAATATCTTCAACTACGGCTTCTCGAATGTGCGCTTCATCGGAATAGCCGATTTCCACGCGCAGTTCAACGACATCAATCAAGTTTTCGTGCCAAACTCTGACCTGCCATTCGTCGCCAATGAGCGGCACGTCACGCAAAATTTCATTGAAAACCCAGGGACTAATATTGCCCATTCCGCAGACGATCATTTCATCCGTGCGCGAACGAATTTTAGCGAGCCGTTTGGCAAATAATCCGCATTCACAGGGTTCTTCGACAAGTTTTGTGACATCGGTCGAGCGATAGCGAATAAGCGGCATCACGCTGCGCGTCAGCGTCGTATAGATGAGTTCGCCGAAACCGTCTGCGTCCGCGTCAATCACTTCAAAAATGAAATTCAAATCGTTGCGGTGATAACCGGCGTGCAAGGCGCACTCGACACCGAGCGAACCGAAACCTTCGGTTTGTCCGTAATTGAGAAAAAGCGGCGCGTTCCAGACATTTTCGACAAATTTACGCGATTCTTCCGTGATATTTTCGCCGCCCGCGAATAAAAATTTAACATCCCAAATTCCGTGTTTTTCCGCAATTTTCGACAGCCTCACAACCCACGAAGGTTCGCCGAAAATCACGTTCGGACGATAAACTGCGGCGTGTTCATAAAAATCTGCGGGCGGAATTTTTCCCGCTTCGACGTGAAAACAGCCGAGATATTGCAGAGCCGAACGCAAAACGGCGGGCGAAACCCAAAACGAAGAATCATACGCGCTTAAAATTCTATCTTCACGGCGCAAACCGAGTTGATAAAGTCCGAACGCGCTGGCGCGTCCGATGGCGTTTAGTTCCGAGTTTGAAAAATAAATGCGTTTCGGCACGGGCGAAGTCGTCCCCGTCGTTTCAAAGGCGGTGTCGGCGCGTCCGGTTAAAAAAGCGTCAGGATTGCTGCGAATATCTTCGCCCGTCGTATAAAAATCGCCGAGCTGCGCCGGATGATTTATTATTCGCCAGTTAATTCCGCGTTTTTTAAATTGTTCGCAGTAAAACTCCGAACGCTCCGCCGCCAATTTTAACGTCTGCCGAAACCGCGCTTTCTGCATCGCCGCAAACATTTTCGGCGGAATTCTGCCGATCAAATTGATGCCCAATTGCGGATTCGTCCGCAGAGCGAATTTTTCAAGTTGTTCAGTCAGTTTTGATAACATTTAATTTCAAATTAAGAATTTCAAATGACAAAGGTCGGAATCAACTTTTTTTAATTCCTAATTCGTCATTTGAAATTTGTCATTAGATTCTATCCGGCGCACAGCGTTTGAACAGCATTTCAAACATTTCGCACGACAGATCAATTTCTTCCAAAGTCATATCAAACGCGGGCGCAAGCGTGAAGACGTTTTTGTAATAGCCGCCAACGTCTAAAACGAGTCCCATTTTTTTGCCGCCCACATCCAAATCACCTTTCATTCCTTCGGCGAAAATCGCATCGCACAATTCGCGGTCGGGTTCATAACCGTCGGCATGGCAAATTTCCATTCGTAGTGCCATTCCCATTCCGTCCGTGTCGCCGATAATTTTCGGATAACGCTTTTGCAAATCTCTGATGCGTTCGAGAAAATACGCGCCTTTTTCCTTCGTAATTTTTTCGTAATCAATCTCCGCGCACATTCGCACGAGTTCCAGACCGACCGCCGTCCCCAGAGTATTTGACGAAAACGTCGAATGCGTTGAGCCGGGCGGGAATTTCTCCGGCGTAATCAAACCTTCTTTCGCCCAAATTCCGCTCAAGGGATTTAAGCCGTTCGTCAAGGCTTTGCCGAAGACGATAATGTCCGGCGTAACGCCGAAATTTTCAATTGCCCAAAACTTTCCGGCGCGGTAAAATCCCATCTGAATTTCGTCGTCAACCATTAAAATATGGCGTTCGTCCAAAACTTTTTTGAGCGCGGGGAAATACTCCGGCGGCGGAATGACGTAACCGCCTGTGCCTTGAATCGCCTCGACGTAAAACGCCGCAAACTCGGCTTCGCCCGCTTTTGCGTCCCAGAACGAGTTGTATTCGGTGTCGAAATTTTTAGCGAATTGATCAACGCAATACATCCCGCAGTCTTCGCGTTTTTTGCCATACGGACAGCGAAAACAATACGGAAAGGGAACAAAATGTGCGCGGTCGCCGAAATGTCCGTAACGTCGGCGATAACGAAAACTCGAAGTAATCGCCGACGCGCCCAAAGTTCTGCCGTGATAGCCGCCCATAAACGCGAACATCAGCGATTTGCCCGTTTCGTTGCGAACGAGTTTGAGCGAATCTTCAATCGCCTGCGCCCCGCCGACGTTGAAATGAACTCTGCCCGTTTCGCCGAATTTCGATTCGTTTAATTTCCCGATTGCCGCCGCGAGTTCGACTTTTTCGGGATGCAGATATTGCGAAGCAAGCTGCGGCAGCGTGTCAATCTGACGTTTCAGAGCGTTGTCGAGACGCTCGTTTTTATAGCCGAAACTCGCCGCCGAATACCACATTTGGAGGTCAAGAAACGGCGTTCCCTCGCGGTCGAAAAGATAATTCCCCTCGGCACTTTCAAAAAATTTCGGCGGCTCTAAATAATGAACTGTGTCGCCGTAAGAGCAATATTTCGCTTCTAATTCGAGCAGTTCCGCTTCCGATTTGCGCGGCTGAATCTGGTGTAGTTTTTCGCTTGGTGTACTCATTTTTATTTTAACTTTTTACTCCTTGCGCCTTTCGGAAAAGGCGGATTTTTAATTTTCAAATATTCGATTAACTGTAAACTTCCTGCGTTTGAATCTGGTCTAAAAACGGCATCGCCGAATGGGCTGAAAATTCGGTGACGCTTAAAATTTCGGCGAGTTTAGCGTTGACATCGTGTAAACTTTCATACTCCGCAAACTTGATGTTTTGTGAGGGGCAGTATTTTGCCAACCCTTTTTTCGCAAATACCAAATCAGCCGCCTGCGCCGCGTAACGGTCGGATAAACCGTCGCCGACGAAAATTGTCGGCGCGTTTTTAGGGTTTAGATTTTTTATTATTTGCGGTTTACAGGTCGCGCAATTGTGTTGGCAAAACGTGCCGGAATGCGGAAATGCCGGTTCCCATTTGCCATCTGTAAATTCGAGATGACTCGAATAAACCGGCAGTTTTTGCGAGAACTTAGTGCCGGACAAAATACGCTCAATGCAGTAATCAAAGCCGTCGCTGACGATGTAAGTTTCGATTTTATTTCGGCGGCAGGTTTCAAGAAGTTTCGTAAAGCCTTCGTCGAGTTCGATTTCGTCAAGCAGCGCGTTGATTTCATTTTCCGAAGCGTTGATTAGAGCGACTTGTTCGCGCAGACATTCGCGCGAACCGATTGCGCCGCTCTTCCATTGTTCTTCGATAGTCCGCCATTTCTCACTCGCGTAGCGTTCCAAAATCAAATCAATTGCGTCCGCTTTTGAAATCGTCCCGTCAAAGTCGAGAAATAAAATCGGTTTTGTTGTTGTATTAATCAAGTAATTTTCTCCAGTAAATATATTTGTCAAAAAATCTCTCCGTTAATCATTTCGGCAAGCGGAGCGACTTTTAAATTTTTTTCTTCGAGTCCCTGCAAAATAAACTGAATCGCTTCGACCGTTGCGCGGCGGTCTGATTTCCCCGCGCTGTCGCCGTCGTGCAGCAGAACAATCGAATTTCCCTGAACCGTCTCCAAAACATTTCGCGCGATTTGCCGCGCCGAAATGTTTTTCCAATCGAATCCCGCATCGCTCCATTGAATTGTCTGCAAATCCAAACTTTTCGCCGCCACAAAATATGCCCGCGAACGAACGCCGCACGGCGGACGCGCACGTTTTGGCGTAATGCCCGTCACATTTTTGATAATCTCCTGCGTGTTTTTGAGTTCGCGTCGTGTTTTACTCGCGCGACAAAACAAAAAAATCGGATGCGAATACGAATGGTTGCCGATTTCGTGACCTTCAAGCGCGATTTTTTTCGCAATTTCCGGGTATTTTTCAACGCGGCTGCCGATCAAGAAAAATGTCGCTTTGATATTTTCCGCCTTCAGAATGTCCAAAATTTTCAATGTATCGGGTGAAGGTCCGTCGTCAAAAGTTAAAGCGACCGATCTGTTTCTCCTGACGTTTCCGCACCACATCGTTTTTCCCAACGCCTGCGAGCGAACAGCGTAAGCACAATAATAAATGATCGCCCACGCCGCGCCTGAAACGACTGTGATTGCCAAGCCGATCAGCATTAGCAGTTCAAAATTTTGTTCGAGAAATTCAATCATTGATTTTCTCCCGCAGCCAGACGGCTATTTTTTCGGCGGCTTGATTTTGAGCGAAATTTTCGGTTTGCGTCCGCATTTTTTGCAGCGAATTTTTATCGTTTAAAAGCTCGCTGACGACTTTCGACATTTCCTCGATTGTTTTGACGGCGCGTCCTACGCCAAAATGTTCGAGCAGATTATATTGAATTCGTTCCGCACCCGGCGGCGGCTCAAGCGCGATAATCGGCAGACCGCAAGCCATCGCTTCGTAAAAAGTTAGTCCGAGCTTTGAAACTGAAACGTCCGCCGCCTGCATCAATTCGGCGACGTTCTCCGTCCAGCCGAGAACGCGCACTCTGGTTTTGAATCCGAGTTTTTCGCATCGCGTTTTTAATCGTTCGTTGCGTCCTGTTAAAACCACGCTCTGGATTGGCAAGTAGAGCAGACTGCTTATTACCGCTTCGATTTCCCCCAACCCTTCGCCGCCGCCGGAAACTAAAACTAACGGCTCTTTCGGATTAAATCCGAGCCGCTCGCAAATTTTTTCGCGTCCGCTACGCCGCTCCGTTTCACTCAAACGTCTGAATTTCGTGCTTAGAGGAACGCCCCAAATTTTTACTTTTTCGGGCGACGCGCCGTGCCTCAGAAAATCTTTACGAATCAAAAATGTTGCCAAACAATACAAATCAAATTCCGGCTGAATCCACGCGCGGTCGGCATCGTAATCGAGGTTGACGGCGACGAGCGGAATTTTTAAATCCAAATCGCGTTTGATCAGTGCGGCAATTTCGCCGCAGCCGACTTCCGTCGCAATGATGGCGACCGGCTGAATCTGCTCGACAAACTCAAACAATTTGCGACATTCTCGGCGATAAAACCATTCGGGACTCGTATTTGTCTGACGTTTTTGATACGCATCAATCTTGTCCCAGACGCGTGGCATATTTTTGACGAGCCAGAGATATGCTGTTATATGAGTAAAACGCGCTTTTCGGGACATAAAATCTGAAACCTCGACGATGCGCGTCGGAACTTTCGGATTTGTTTCTCGCCACGCCGCCGCAATCGCTTCTGCCGCCCGAGTATGCGCCGCGCCGTTATTGATCGTCAAAATCAAAACCGGACGCAGCGCGTCGGAGAGTGAGATTTGCTCGCTCAATTTTTGCTCTGGCATTTTAGCGGCGACCGTTCTCATAATAGTTCTTTAACTTCCCAGTTTGTTTTGCCGAGCAAGCGCGCTTTTTTCGTCCGCCTCGCGCCAGAGTAAAAAGGCTTTCCGGTAACTCTCCATTCTTTCCGACTCCTGCCACACACTTTCGCGTTCGGGAGAATGTTCAATTATTTCTTTGACCATTCTGGCGATTACGGTTGCCGCATCGGTTCGGGCTAGTTTTCGGACATTTGCCGCCATCCGGTTTAAACTTCCCCGGTCGCCTAACAGCCGCAAAATTTCCGACACGGTTTGATCAGAGCCGTGCGTGTTGACTGCGGCTTCGGCAGCGGCGAAATGTGCGGCGTTTGCCGTTTCCGGTCCCGGAATCGCGTCGAATAAAACAAGCGGTACGCCGCAGGCGGCAGCTTCCGACAAGGTTACGCCGCCCGGTTTCGTCGCTAAAACGTCTGCCGTCTGCATCAGCGCGGCGACTTCATTCGTCCAGTTTATGACACGCAAACTAACGGTTTCTCTATTTTGTAGTTCTTCGAGCGCGGCTTTCGCCCTTTTGTCTTTCCCCGGCAACGCAACGATGTTTAGATTTTCACCTTTTTCCAAAATATGTGCGGCAACTTCGTCCATTCGCGTCGGACCCATTCCGCCGCCCATCAGCAAAACAATTGGGCGAGCGTCCAAATTGAAACTTGATTTTATTTGGCTTGCATAGTGTGTTTCGCTGAAACTCGCATCAAGTGGAATTCCGCAAACCTTGATAATCTCCGATTTCGCTCCCCAATTTTCGAGTTGTTCTTGAACATTTTCAGCGGCGACGGCGTAGGCGGCAATTTCCGGTTTAACCCAGATCGGTTCGGCTTCGTAATCGGTGATAACATTGACGATTGCCGCATTTGTTAGATTTGACCGCCGCGCAATGACGGCGATTTCTGATGCGCCGACTTCACAGGCGATAATCACGTCGGGCTGAAAAATTTCAATCTCTGCGAACACTTTTTTACATCCTTTTCGCCACATCCAAACCGGCGCGGTTTGTTCGTCGCGTCTTTCGACGCGCGAGGCGAAAAATTTGTTCCAGAGGCGCGGCGCGTAGCGAATCATCGCCCAATATGTCCAGACGTAAAACGCGCGAAAGCCAAGCGAACAGTTTTGGAGCGCGTCAATCGTTCGCACATCAGCCTTTGGAATTTGTTTTTTTAATTCGGCGACAACTGCTTGCGCGGCGGAGATATGACCTGCGCCGAACGACAGAGTTAAAATCAATATGCGTGGTTTTTCGCTCATTCTTCCCTCCAATTCATCAGCCGAAAACCGCCGGCGAGCGTGATTGTCGCCATCAACATTAAAGTTAAAAGTTCGCTTCCAATTAATAGATTTCCCGCCAGAATTTTATTGATCGCGCCCGCGATATATGTCGTCGGCAAAATATAACCGATCCAGCGCAGGAAAAACGGCAGCGTTTCCGCTCGATAATAAACCGGCGCGAGGAGGACGATTCCCGCGCCGAGCGCGTCCGTGTAGAGCGAACCTTCCGAAAAACTTCTGACCCGCGCCGCAATAATAACGCTGATGCCGCACAGCGAGAGCAATGCGACAAAAACGACGAGTGCGAGCAAAACAAAGCCGAAAATACCATCAATTCGGGTTTCCACACCTAAAATTTTTGCCGCGATGAGCATCGAAATCGTTCCCAAACTTCCCTGCAAAAGCGCAAAAACAAGTACGCCGAAAACGTAGGAAGATGCAGCGAGCGGCAAGGTCGCAAAAAGTTTCAAACGTCCGGTAAAACGGTTTTCGAGCAGCAAATATCCGAGCCAGCTAATCGCCGTCAGCGAGAGCGAAAAAACCATCGAAGCGGCGAGAAAATGCAGTTTTGTGTCGTTGGAAATTGTTTCTGACGAATCCTGATGTGCGATGCCGCTGGCAAAAAGGTACATTCCAATCGGAAAAACGATTGCCGCAAGCAGAAACGGTCCGGCTTCGCGCCGCAGCCGCGCCAGATGGATTTGGAACACGCAAAAAATGTCGGAAAGTCTTTTGTTCATTTTTCGCTCTCTCCGGTGTCGCTTAAACTTTTTCCGACAATCGAAAAATAAACATCTTCTAAAGATGTGGTCGCCAGTTGATATTCGCTGATTTTTTTCGCGTAAATAAACTGCTGCGCCGCCGCGAAATCCGCAAAAAACTTGATGTGCGGCAAAGCGATGCGCTCGTTTCCGTTCAAATAATTCAAGCGATATTTGTTCGGAATTGTGGCGCGAAGTTCTTCCAAAGTTCCGCTTTTAACAATTTTTCCGCCGTCAATAAAAGCGATGCGCGAACTTAATTGTTCGGCTTCTTCCAGATAATGAGTTGAGAAAATCACGGTCACGCCCGACGCGATGATTTGTTTGAGCAAAAGCCAAACCGTCCGCCGCGCGTTGGGATCGAGTCCGGTCGTCGGCTCATCTAAAATCAGCAGCGGCGGTTTTCCGAGCAGCGCGAGACCGATTAAAATTCTTCTGCGCTGTCCGCCGGAAAGCTCGCCGACTTGTTTTTTCGCATTTTCCGTTAGCTCCAAATCATTTAAAATTTCGCCGGTTTCGGTTCGCGCCTGTGATTTGTTTAAGCCTTTTAATTTACCGAATAATTCGAGATGCTCGCGGACGGTCAGCGTTTCAAAAACTCCGGCTTCCTGCGGCGTGACACCCATCGAAAGTTTCGCCTTATTCGGATTAGCAATCGCGTCAATTCCAAAAATTTCAATCGCGCCCGAAGTCGGTTTTAGTTCGGTCGTCAACTGCCGCAAAAATGTCGTTTTGCCCGCGCCGTTTGCACCCAGAATCGCCACCGATTCGCCGCGACGCGCCGCAAAATCAATGCCGCGCGTCGCTTGTGTGCCGTTTTTGTAGCTTTTGAAAAGCTGCGAAACACGCACGGCGATTTTATTTTCGGTTGAAAAATTCATAAAAATTAAATCAACTGCATAAATTCCATCGCGCTCCAAACTGCCGTCCACGGATTGTTGCGATACGCCGAAACTTCATACGGACAGCCGATTTTGCAGCCTTTACAAAAATCCCACATATCCGGCGATTGCTTAATAATTTCGACGACTTCCGGCGAAGCGTAAATTTCCTGCAAACTCATTTCCGGCAAACCGCGATGTTTTGAAACGAACGCGCACGGAAACTGCACCGAACCGTCGGGGCGCATATTTATCAAATGCGAAGCCGAGCGGCACGGGAATTTTTTCGTAAAACCGTCGTTGCGGTAAAATTTGTAATAATCGGTGTAAAATCTGACGCATTTGAAACGCTTTTTCAAATCCAAAACGTAAGCCGCGATTTTGTCCAAACCTTCGTGTTCGATTTCGACGTTTTCCGTCTCAAAAGTCGTCCGCACGACGTTGTGAACGGCTTCGGTGTGCAATAAAAAACCGCGTTCCGTGCAGAACTCGGCGAGCGCGGGCAAATCTTCGAGATTCGATTCGTCAACCGCCGCGTTGATTTGAACTAAATTATGTTTGAGCTTGTTTTCCGCGATGTAATCGAGCGCGGCGATAATCGTCGGAAGTCCGTCAATGCCGCGCCTTTCTTTGAATTTTTCGCGGTCGAGCGTATCAATCGAAACTTCTAATTGATCCAATTTAACGCAACTTTCGGCATATTTTTTCAAAGCCAAACCGTTGGTCGGCATCGAAGTAAAAAATCCTTTTTTGCTCGCCTGTTCAATATATTCCGGCACATTTGGATTCATCAAAGGCTCGCCGCCCGACATACTCCACGCGAAAACGCCCATCTCGGCGGCTTCGTCCATCCGGCGGAAAACTCGGTCGCGCGTCGCTTTTTCTTCCGGCTGCTGATTCTGCCAAATGGCGCAGTAACCGCATTTCATATTGCAGTGCAGTGTCGTCTCAAACATCACCATAAACGGGCGGTTGAAACCGTGCCGCAACTGTTTGAGAGCGTTTTTGAACATCAATTTCTTTTTCATATTGTCGCCTTTAAACTTTCTGTCTTCGCAAACCAATCGGGAAACAAATCCGCCAATCTGTTTTGTAAAATTTGCCGATGCTCGAAAGCGTTCGGTTCATTTAATTTTTCAAAAGCGATGAGTGCCAAAAAAATCTCTGCCTCCGCCTGCAGCGCGCCGTCGGAATGTGCCTTGACAAAGATTTTCGCGCCCGCATCGCTCAAATTACATAAATCGGCGGAAATTTCAATACGCTCGCCTGCTTTGGTCTGCCCGCTGATTTTCATTTGCCGAATTTTCGACAAAACCGGCTGCGCCCGACACTCAATTGTCGCCATTACCAGCAAACCGGCGGCTTGTGCCATCGCTTCCAACACGAACGCGGCGGGCAAAACCGCGCCGCCGACCCGCGCCAAAGCGTCGCTGAACGTCACATTTTTTATGCCCGTCAGCTGTTTACCCGTTTCGAGTTCGGTAATTTTGTCAATCAAAACGTAACGCATCACTTCAAAAAAACATCTGTTAAATTTCAAGAATGTGCTTCACGCGCCTGCCGCAAATAACCGCTTTCGGCGGCGAAACGCCCGAGCAAATTCAAATAATCGGCATCAATTTTCGGCAATTTAACAAGCCGCGCCGCATTTGCCGTTTCAAACGTCAGCCGCGAGTTGAAATACGGCAGACAAAATTCGACCGATTCGAGCAATTCTCTTTCCCGCGCCGCACATTTATTCCAGTCAAATTCGTCGGGCGAACACAATTGCGGACGCGCCGCATTCGCCGGAAAAAACGATTCGCAAGCAAATAAATCGGCAACCGTCGGCGGCGCGTTCGCGGTCAAATTAAAGGTTTCGCCGCGCGTCCAATCGTTTTCGAGACTTTCCGCAATCGCCCGCACGACGAAACTTATCGGCGAAAGATGTACGAAACCGTTCGGGTCAGCGGGGAAAACTTTGATGTAACCGCTTGCCAGAATTCTGACCAGTGGATAAATCACGTTGTAATCGCGCGTCCAACCCGTTTCGGTGTCGCCGACGACCATCGCCGGACGAAAAATTGTCGCCGGAAATCCGTTTTTTATATTCTCGCGCACGAGTTTTTCGGCTTCGTATTTGCTCTTTTCGTAAAAATTAAAATGATTTAGCGCGTCGGGCAAATCGTTTTCGGGAATCAAATGCAAATCGTTATTCGCGCCAACGACAAACGCCGTGCTGAGATGAACGAAGCGGCGCAGTTTGCCGTTTTTCAAACAATTTTCAGCAAGCGCAAGAGCGTTTTTCGTGCCGCCGACATTGACTGATTCACACAAAATCTCGTCCGCCGTCAACGAAGTGGCGGCGGCAGTGTGAACGATAAAATCCAATTCGTTTGTTAATTGCGCGATTGTTTCCGCGTTCAACGCAAAATCTTTTTCCGCTGCGTCGCCGTCCAAAATCTCAACGCGGCTTTGTTCTTCGCCTGACAAATCGAGTTTTTCAAACAACAGATTCGCCCGCGCCCGCGCGTCGCGTTTTCCTTTGCCGCGCATCAGAACGAATACTTTATGTGAAGTTCCGCGCACGAATTCGAGCAGCAATTCGCGCCCGATTGTTCCCGTTCCGGTTAATAAAATTGTGCGTTTCTCGTCCATAAAATACCCTTTAAAACTCTTACTTTACGCTTCGCCTTTTCGCACCAAAAGCGCGATGTTCTGCCCGCCGAAACCGAACGAATTTGACAGCGCGACATTAAAATAATGAGCGCGGGCGCGATTCGGAACGTAATCCAAATCGCATTCCGGGTCGGGGGTTTCTAAATTGATTGTCGGCGGCAAAATTTGTTCGCGCAGAGCTATAATCGTTGCAATCATTTCAATCACACCGGCGGCGGCTACCGCGTGTCCGGTCATTGATTTGATCGAACTGACGGGAATTTCAGGCGCGAATTTGCCGAAAACTTTGTGCAAAGCTCTGGTTTCGGCGCGGTCATTTTCAATCGTCGAAGTTCCGTGCGCGTTGACGTAGCCGACTTCGCGCGGCTCGATTCCGGCATCGTTAAGTGCGGATTCGATAGCCGAAACCGCGCCGCGAGCTTCCGGGTGCATATCGGTGACGCGGTAAGCGTCGCTGCTTGCGCCGTAGCCGATAATTTCGGCGAAAATTGACACGCCGCGACTTTTGGCGTGTTCGTAATCTTCCAAAACGAGCATTCCCGCGCCTTCGCCCAAAACGAAACCGTCGCGGTTGAGGTCAAACGGGCGCGATACTTTTTCCGGTTCGCCCACGTTTTTTGACAGCGCGGAAAGCATCGCAAAACCCAAAACATCGAGCGGCGCGGTCATCGTGTGCGTTCCGCCCGCTAATGCGATTTCACATTCGCCCGTTTGAATGCGGCGCGTCGCTTCGCCGATGGCTTGCGCGCTCGCCGCACACGCCGTTAAAGAGGTCATCACTTCGCCGCAAATTCCGTAACGCGCCGCAATCGCCGAAGCCGGAATTGTCGCTTCCATCAGTTGATCGTGCAGAGCGAATGCGCCCGCGTCAGTGTTTGAAAAAAGTTTCTCCTCGTCGCACGAATTTTCATCTGTCAAACAAGGAACGAGCAATTTTGAAAGCATTTCAACCGAGTTTTGACCTTCGCCCGCGCCGAGATAAAGGTTCGCATCCGTTAAAAGTTCTTCATTTATTTGCGCGTCTTTTAACGCTTGAGCGGCGGCGGCGAGCGCGAAATTTGTGCGGCGGTCAAACGGCATCGAAAGCGTTTTGTTAAATTTATAAAACGCGCCGTTTTGTCCATTTTTAAAACAATCGCGCACTTCGGCAGCGATTCTGACGGGCAAGCCGTTCGCGTTGTATTGGCTGATAGTTTTCACGCCCGAAACGCCGTTTGTCAGCGCGTTCCAAAATTTTTCAACTGAACAGCCGAGCGACGAAACGATGCCCATTCCAGTAACGGCGACTTTTCTTTTCATCGTTCGCACCTCCGCAAAAGCAACGCTCCGGCGTGTCCGCCGAAACCGTAACCCGTCACCAAAACGCTCGAAACGGGCATTTTTTCCCGCCTCTCGCCGACAAAATCAAAATCGGCAATCGGATTTTCGAGATTCAAAGTCGGCGGCGCGAACGATTCATTGATTGATTTAACGGCGGCAATCGCGTCGAGCGCGAACGAAGCTGCGTGTGTGTGTCCGAGCAAGGAACGCGTCGCCGTAACTTTCGGGTTAAAGTTGAAATTTTCAAACGAATTTTTCAGCGCGATTGCCGCCGCCGAGTCGTATTCGGGAATGCCGTTGGCGGACGCGAATACGAGTTCAGGCGCAGGCGTTTTTTCGCCGTTTGATTTGAAACAATTTGTAACGGCGCGAGTCAAACCGCGACCTTCCGCGTGCGGATGCAAAACGTCGAAAGCGTCGTTGCCCGCGCCGCAATTCACAATTTCAGCGTAAATTTTCGCGCCGCGATTTTTCGCGTGTTCGTAATCTTCCAGAACAATCACGCCCGCCGCTTCGCCGCTTGCAAATCCTTTCGCGTCACGGTCAAAAGGCTTGCTGACGCTTGCTGCATCTTTTTTGTTTTCATCGGTTTGCCAGCCGAGTTCGAGATAACGCAAAACGGCTAAAGCGTTGATTCGCGCATCAACTCCGCCCGCCAGCATTACGTCGGCTTCGCCGCGATTGATAATCCGACACGCTTCGCCGACGGCAAAAGCGGCGGACGCGCAGCCGTTCATCACCGTATTGGACGCGGCGCGTGTTTGCAGGAAAATTCCGGCGTGTGCGGCGACCATATTCGGAATGTAACGAAGGAGCCACAGCGGAAACATTTCCGCCGCCGCCGCCCGCGAAAAGGTTTCGACATCAATCGCGCACGTTTTATCGGAGAGCGACTTTTGCGCGGCGTTGAGTGTCGAACCGAATTCCGAAATGTTCGGGTTGAGCATTCCAACGCCGACGATAATTCCGCATCGTTCCGACAATTTCTCCATCGTTTCCGCATCGAGCAGCGCGTCGCGGCTCGCTTCAGCCGCCGCCGCGAGCATCATCTGCGCGGTGCGTCCCATCATTTTCAATTTTTTACGCGGCAGTCCGACCGCTTCCGGCGCGAAATCTTTGACGGCGGCGACGTAAACGGGCAAATTTTCATCACTTGTGTCGGCTTTCATCAAATCAACGCCCGAACGCGCCGCAAGCAGCGAGTCCCAAAATGTTGGAACATCGTTGCCGAGCGGCGTAACCGCGCCAAGTCCGGTGATTACAATGCGTTTTTTCATCGCCAAAATTACCCTCTAAATCTCGAATGTTTTATCCGTTAAATTTGCGTTCGGCTTTAAATCTCTAAAAACGTGGCGTTCGAGCAAAACTCCGTTTGCGTCGTAGATTTCGACTTTGATTGGCAAAAGCAGTTCCTTATCAATCCAAACAAAAGCCTTTCGCGCACTGCTCACGCCCGTTAGATTAGGTCCATTCGGATTGCTCATTTCGACTTTGTAAGCCGCGCGTCCGTCGTCTGTCTTTTCCTCGCCGAGATAATTTATTTTCGTTTGCGGATTTTTAGATTCGGCAATAATATGCTCAATTAAAACGCCCAAACCGGCTTCGGTAATCGGATGTTTGGAATCTTCCAGAGCAAGCGGATCAGTTGGATCAAGTTTCAAAGTTCCCGCCATCGAACCGAGCATTCCGCTTTTTTTCGCCGCGACTTTATCGTCATTTTTACCCTTTTGATAAATCGCCGTTTGATCAATTTTTCCTTTGTCGTCGAGCCAATCCATCCGAATATCGAACGGTTTGCGAAACGCGAGTTTTATTGTCTGCCGTTCGCCTTTGGAAATCGCTTTTTCTTCTTTTTCGTAAAGCGCGGTGTAATCTTTGACGTTTTCGTAGCGTTTGGAAATCTCGTTCCACGCAAACGGCGGTGGATTGATTGGCGCGGGTTGAGCTTCATTTAATTTTGTCGCCGAATTTTCCGCGTCGTCAACTTCCGCCCGCCGACACGCGCCAAAACCTAAAGCTGAAACCGCCGTCAGAAAAATCAAAATTGTGAACTTCCCCTTTTTGCTCATTTTATTTAACTGCGGAAGCCCGCACGAAGTAAGGGCGCAAGCAGTACACTTACTTCGTGCGCGTTTCCGCATTTTTTTCAGCAATCGCCGTCGCTGCGACGAATTCGGATGTCGCCGAAAGACTGACGAAGATGCGCGATATGCCGATCTTTTCGGCAAATTTCGCGCTCGCGCCGAAAAGTTTCGCCGTTCCCGAATCGCCAATCGGCGTTTCGATTTCAAACCATTCGACTTCCGCGCTCCAACCCGTGCCGAGCGATTTCATCACGGCTTCTTTTCCCGCGAACGCCGCAGCGTAAAAACGGGCGCGTTTTTCAAGCGGAAAATTTTTCGCCGCCGTTCGTTCTCCCGCCGTAAAAATTCGCTCGGCGTAATCACCGTGTTCCGCCAAAAATTTTTCGACGCGCCCGACCGATTCCGTGTCAATACCGATGCCGTAAATCATATTTTTCAAGATCAATCAAGCCAACGCACGACCCGTTCAAAACGAATGCGATGCGGCACGGCGCGATGTTCTTTCAGCGGATAGCCAATCGGCACGACCGCCGCCATCTGCCACGGTTCTTCGACTTCGAGCAATTTGTGTAACTGCTGTTTGGCAAAAAGCGGCGCAGTCATCCAGCACGTTGCGAGTCCGAGCGCGTGCGCGGCAAGCTGCAAATTTTGAATCGCCGCCGAAACGCTCTGCATCGCGGGATTAGCGGCTTCTTCCTGATTTTCCGCGTAAAAAATATTTTCCCTTTCCATCAAACTCGCAATCACCTGTCCGTATTCGCGGTATAAAACATTGATAACGACGGGCGCGTTGCAAAACGTCGTCGCGTAACACCTGAGATAATCGCCGACTTTTTCCGTGTATTTGCCGCCCGCTAAAACTTCGAGAATTTTTTCAATTTCCGCGCTGACGCATTTGACCATTTGCGCTTTCGTGTCTTCGTTCGACACGACGACAAACCGCCACGGCTGTTTATTCATTCCCGAAGGCGCGTGCGTCGCCGCTTCGATTGCCCGTAAAATAAGTTCGCGCGGCGGCATTTCGGGCGCGAACTGTCGAACGCTGCGCCGCTGCGCGATGACCGATAAAAATGGTTCTGCCTGCGCGATAATGTCTTCGACGGAATTTTGTTGAAGAATTTCCGCCGATTTTGTTTCAGGCAAATTTAAAATCGTTTTGTCCAGCCGCATTTCACTGATTTTTGGAATTCTAATTTGTGCGTTCGCATTTCTCATTTTTTAAGCCGAAACAGCAGATGTTTGCAGTTTTGAAGCGACATAATCGGTAATTAAATTGACGGTCAAAATATCGCTCATTTGTGTTTGCACGTCCGCGTCAGCCTGCAAATCCGACAAATCCGTAAAGGCAAATTTTTCGCGTAGTGCCGCCGCACCCGCTTCGGTCAGTTTTCCGCCCGCAACGAATTTTGAATCGCGCAGCATTTCCTGCGGAAAAAGTTCGCCGCGCGAAATCTCGATTCCGAAATCCTTTTCGAGCCGAAACATTATGTCGAGAAAATCAATTGATTCAGCTTCGAGATCGCCGACCAAGGATGTTTGCGGCGTGATTTCACTGCGGCTAACGCCCAGTGCCTGCACCAATGAATTAACTACTTTTTCGTAAATTTCGCTGTTCACCATAGATTTTCTCCTGTCGGAAACTTTTCCTTTAAAATTTCTCCCTGAAATATTTTGCTAAAATGTTCACCTTTCGCCGAACGTATATGAAATTTCGCCTTCATAGCTTTTTCATTTTCCACGAATCCTTCCGCCGTCCAATCAGCCGCTTTGCCGTCCGGCGCGAGTTCCGACATTCTCATTTTCATAGTTAAGGTTTCGTTCGGCACGACTCGGCGCGTCACATAAAGGCTGGCTAATGAATCCAAATCAAAATTCAAAACCGTCGGCATATTCAAATTTTGCGACATCCAAACCGCCGCCGTCTGAACGGCAATTTCGAGCATCACGAGTCCGGGAAGCATCGGCGCGTTCGGGAAATGATCCGCTGAATATTCGGCATCGGCGGGAACAAAATATTCCGCTTCCGCAAATTTTTCCGTTAAATTGACGCTTATCCTTTCGATAAAATTCAACCCGCTTACCTCTAATTCACAAAGTTTCGATCATTTCATATGTACTTGATGGCAAGAATTATGCCGTTAAGGTGTGTTTTGAAATTTAGTGAAAGAATTTTTTATAAGTGCCGTAAATACAGCGTTTACAAGGAGAAAATTTAATCGGAATATCTTTCGAAATGTAAAGTTCGGATAGAATTAACGATCTTTTCAATAATGCGTGCGACAAATTGCCGCCCCTTAAAAATGTTTTTATCTTTTTTTGTGAATTGAATATTTTGTTAGTAGAAATAAAAGGCGCACAGCGTCAATAGCGATGCGAGTAAAGCAATGAAAACAAAGTGTCAAAGCAACCGGAGATGAAGAAATCACTGACCAAAATTATTGCGAAAAGTCAGCGGGAAATTCACAATGTTAAGGAACATTTTGCGACAAAATAGTTTAATAGCTGAAGATCGAAACTGAAAAAATTTAGTTTTTAACCAATTCTCGAATTGCGGCGGATATTTCTTCATTAACAATTGATTCGTCGCGGTCAAAAGCCGCGAACAAGGAAAGAATTTTTATCTAGTGGGCGTGATGATAGAAATTCAGCACATCGCCAAAAGCCAATCGGTCATTGCTGCTGAACTGATAAATTAGTTTTTCAGCGACCAGCAGGCGTAAATCTGAGCCGCAATTGGGACGGCTGACATAAAGAGCCGATCTTCAGGCGTTCACAGCTTCGATTAAAACACTCGAATTTCCGTCGAAAAAGATGTACGATTTTTCTAAATCCTGAAAAACCGAATGATTAGAACTGCGTTCAACACGAACTGAATCGAACGCGGCGAAACATTCATAAAATTTGACAAAAAGATTTTTTGGGTGCGGACGAATCAAAATACGCGAAATTTTACTCTCTTTTTAAAAGCTGTTCGATTAGTTCGATGAGCCGATTTTCGTTGATGTCTTTGCAGAGGTACGAAGTACGTTTAACTTTTAACGCTTGATTATTAATTGGTTACATCAGCCAAAATATTCTTCTTGAGAATCGAAACTGGATATTTAATCCGTTTCCAAAGCCATAAGTAATTGACAAGCGATCAGTTCGAAGTCACCTGATTAGTTTACCGATGCGCTCAAGCCGCGGGTTAGTTAAACAACCAAGAACACCGCCGTCGCCCGTTGTACGGTCGCACGACCAATACACAAACATTGCGCGTCCGATGACTAAATCACGATTGACAAATCCCCATGAACGGCTGTCCTCGCTCTGGTCGCGGCTGTCGCCCATCACGAAATAACTGTCTTCAGGAATCACCATCGGCTTTCCCTGAACAGCAAATTCATAGCCTGCACGCGACAAACCTTGACCGGCTTGCACAACTTTCATAGTTCTTTCCGAATAATAAACATCGTAATTTTCATTTTCCTGTCGCGGTTCTTCTGTTTTTATCTGAAGCGCTGCTTCTGATTTGGCATTACCTGCTGCGTCTTTTGGGTAGTCAGCGGTAATGCGGTGTTCCGGCAAAAGCTGTCCATTGATGAAAACTTGATTATTGCGAAATTCGACTGTTTCACCAGGCAAGCCGATAACACGTTTGACGTAATTTACTTGATAGGGAACAGTTGGCGGCTTACGCTGCCTGTCATATTCAGGATGAACTTTATTTCCCGGATATTTAAATACAATAATGCGCCGCGTTTGATTTCACGCTGCGGCAGAAACGGAAGCGGTCTGCCGCCGGGCGCAAAAATAAATTTATTGACCAGCAGATAATCGCCGATGTTGATCGTGTTTTGCATTGACCCGGTCGGCACGGTCACAGCCTGCACCATAAATGTCATCCCAAAAAGTGCCATCACTAAGGTCACGACAAACGATTGAAAATATTCCCGAATAGCAGATTTCGGCGGACATTTCGGCACAGTCTTTACAGTTTCTTTAATTTTTTTTTCGTTTTTATTCATTTTGAATTACCAATACTTTTATATGATTACGAAGCTCGTCTTGATAAAGTTTAGCTCGCTACTCGTTTCATAATCAAAATTTCAAAAATAATCCGTTTGATGAGTTTTGAGACACTCTTGTTGAGGCACTAAAAAGTAATCTCATTTTCCACCGCCGCAATTTTAGGACACTAACCGAATGTTGTTTGCGGATCAGAGAGATGTTGCATACAATTTGACAGTAGATGTTGAATTTATCTCCGATTATCCTCCAAAGCGAACCTACAAAAACTTGGCAGGTCAGACTTTTAACGAGCGGCGAACCGCTTCGGGCGAGCAGTTTGCTGGCATCAAACGGCGTTGACATCGCCGTTTTCGACACCGGATTGCCGCAGCACACAAACTCATTCATCGCCGCGCTCGAAAAATTCGCGGTCGCGCCCGACGACGTAACGCTCGTTTTCAATACTCACGCGCACGTTGACCATTCGCATAACAACTCGCTTTTTTCCAACGCGAAAATATTTTGTTCAAAACTTGACCGCGAATGGACGCGCCGCTTTCACGAAACAATCGCCGATCTTGAAAACCCGTCGGAACACGACATTCTCGCTTTTTATCCCGAAACGGCGAATTATAAATTTAACCCCAAAATTCTTCGCAAAGTTCTCGCCATCGAAAAAATGGTTTGGGATGCGACGCGCTGGGGACGCGACGAGCAAACTTGTTGGCTCGAAGAAAATTCTCTGCCCGACGGAATCAGCGTTCTGCCAACGCCCGGACACTCGCCGCAACACGTTTCCTACATTATTCAAACCAGGAAACGTCCGGTTTTGCTATGCGGCGACGCGCTGCTCGTGCGCGACGAAGAACACGCCAATCTTTCGCTCGTTCCGCCACATAATTTAGCCGCCTATAAAAGTTCGCAAATGCTCGTCAAAGCCTTCGACGGCATCGTTATTCCGGGACACGACGCGCCATTTGATAATCAACTTTTTAGTAAATAGATTTCGGGAATTAAAAAAGAATGTCGAATCCGCCGGTAAAATATCGCCGGTATGGAGCGAAAAATCGTCCGAACTGCGGATCGGCGAGATTGGCGTGAACGTCGCGCGGATTGAAATGATTGGTCAAATTAAAAGCGCGAATTGATAAACGAACAGCATATTTTTTTGTTACCTGAAAGTCTTTGCCGAATTCGGCATCAAGCGCAAAAAATGTCGGAAAGCGCGGATTGACGGCGTTGCGTGTGCCGACGAAATTTTGCTGCGCGTCGCGTACCGAATACGGAAAACCGTTTCGCACTTCTAAAATCGGCGAAACGAAAATTTTGTGCGGCAGACTGAATGTTCCCCACGCCAGAAACCGATTCGGAACGCTCGTCGGCAAATTCGAGTATTGATTTTGCCGGATAATCGGCGTTCCGAAATCGCCGAAATACGAATTGAAATCGTTCAAATCGCCTTTTGAATGTGAACGAACATAAGACAGGTAAAATGTGTTTTTATCGTTCAGGAAAAACCGCGCCGTCAGTTCCAATGCGCGGTATTTGGCTTCGCCCGCCGAGCGCAGAACGATGGCGTTTCTCCCCATAAAATCGAGTTCGGGATTGACGATGTAGATGTTCGCCGTCTGACTGTTGATCAAATTGGCGCGAAGGCTGAGCATCTTGTTGATCGTTTGGTTAATCTGCAAATTCCACGTCAGATTGCGCGGCACAAATCCGGCATTTTCGTTTGAACGCGAAAAATCGAGCGGCGGAATCGGATTTTGCGCGATTAAAACATTAACGAATCTTTGCCGGTCGAGAACCGTTGTGCCGTCCGCCGCGAAAGTCGTGACGGTTCGCGCCGGATATTTGTCAAAGCTGCGAATATTGAGCGGAACTTTATCGTAAAAAACGCCGATGCCGCCGCGAATGACGGTTTTATCACCTTTGAATGGCGAATAAGCAAAACCCGCCCGCGGCGCGAAATTCTGCTGTTGGGCGATGCTCTGATTTTCGTAACGCAGTCCGAGATCGAAACTCAAGTTCGGACGCACGAGCCATCTGTCCTGCGCGAAACCCGAATAAGTGTGATTATTTCCTTCGTTAATCGGCGGACGGTCAAACGTCAAACGCTCGGCAAGCGTTCCGTCGGCGCGGCGAACTTCGACCGGACGCGCCTGATAATCGAGCCGATTTGACGTTTCGTTAAAGTCGAATCCGACTTTGAAACTGTGTTGACCGTAGCCCAATTGAAGCGCGGGCAAATCATAAATTTCCAAAAACTCGAAACGGTGTGAACGCCGATCCTGCGTCGCAAAATAATTTCCGCGTTCGACGGTCGGCGTGAGAATTTGATTATTTGTTCCCTGTCCGTAAATATGCGCGTTGAATTGTTTGAAAGATACGGAACTTTGCAAAAGACCGCCGCCTAAGACCCAATTGTCACGCAAGGAAACGACAAAATCTTTTTGCTTGTAATTCGGCGTAACCGGCTGCGGGCGAAAAAAATCGAGCCCGACGTAGCGGTCGCGTTCGGGAAAGTAACCGAAAGTAAAAGTTTCGCTTCGTCGTTCGTTCGGGACGAAATCGAGCTGTGTAAAATAGCTTTGCGATTCGGTAATCGTTTCGTTGACGGGAAAAACCAGCCCGCGCACCGGCATTTTGGAAATTGTATAAGCCGCCGACTGTGAGATAAAAAGCCGGTCTTTGATAATCGGTCCGTTAAAATTCAAATGCGGAGAATTATCCTGAATGCCGACGATTTTGCCCTTAATAAAACGAAAATCGGGCAAAAAATCGTTAAATTCAAAATGGAATTTGTCGCCGCCGCGCCGCGTCATAATCTGCGTTACGCCGCCCGTAAAATTTCCGTATTCAGCGGTGTACGGATGCTGGAAAACCTGCACGGCTTCCACCGCGTCAATCGGCAGATTCAAGCGAAAATTCCCGCTTGCCGGATCGCCCGAATTAAAGCCGTTGATGACGAGCGAGCTTTGCTGTTCGCTCGCGCCCTTGATGCTGATCTCTCCCGTCGAAGACCGAATCACGCCCGGAATCAGCGGCAACGCTTCGTCAACTTTGGCAGTGGCGAGCGGCAATCGCTGCAAAGATTGGCGGGCGAGATTTCCGCTAGGAGTCGTTGCGCCGGCTTCGACGGTCGTTTCCGCGCCCGTCGGCGATTCGACCGTTACCGTCCCTGAAACCGCGCCGACATTCAAAACGGCTGCTAATTCGGTCATCGCGCCGTCAATTAACACAACGTCTTTTTGAATAAAAGTTTCAAAACCGCTTCCCTCGACGCGCAAAATATATGTTCCAGGACTTAAAGTTTGAGCAAAGACGGCAACGCCTTGATTATTAGTAACGACGGTTGCTAATTTCAAATTGCCGACGGCTCTTTCGAGCGAAACGGATGCGCCGACCACCGCGTTTTGCTGCGTATCGGTTACGGAAACGCGTAAACCGGCGGAATTTAATTCTGTCTGTTGGGCGAATGCGGAAACATAACATAAAACGAACAAAATTAAGATTGCGCCGCCAAATTCAAAAAAAGTAATTGCGCGAGCAGAAAATTCTCTTCGAGATGTTTTTCGATTATTTTCTGAAATAGTTTTTATTTTCACGAATCTTTAAAAATACTTAATTAACTTTATGAAGTCGGCAATTATTAGAATTTGGTTGCAGTTAAAAAAATTAAAAATCAAAATCGAATTTGGCTTTGACCGCCGTGCCCAGCGAATTGTAAAACTTTCCGTAATTCGGGCTGGTGATATTATTTTGCACATCACGCGGATTGAAATGATTGGTGAGATTAAACAGCGCGACTCCGACGCGAATGCGTTTGTCTTTGAAAATAAACGGAATCTGAAACCCTTTCGTCACCTGCAAATCAAGCGAAATATAAAGCGGAAAACGTCCCGCCTGATTTGCCGCGCCGACGTAATTGAGCCGTTCATTGACGTTTGAATACGGGAAACCGCTGCGAATTTCAAAAAGCGGCGCGATCTGAATGTCGCGCGGCGCGTAGTAAGTTCCGGTCAGCAAAAATCGGTGCGGCGCGTCGAACGGCAGCGGCGCGTATTCGTTCGGGCGCACGACAAATGACGGATAATCGCCCGTAAATCTATCCGCCGAATTCAAATCGCCGCGTGAGCGCGAAAAAACATACGAACCCGTCAATTCCAAGAATTTAGGTTTGCGGTAATTCAAAATAAATTGCAGTTCAGTGTATTTTGATTTTCCCGTGCTGGAAAGCTGCAACGCGCCCGTATTCGTGCCGTTTTCAATCGGCTGAATCAACAAATCCTGTGTTGTAAAACGCTGTAAAAAACCGACGCGGGCGACCATATTTTCCGTAATTCCCTGATCAACCTGAAAGTTGTAACGGACGCTGCGCGGATTCTTTAAATCTCCGGCAATTTGATTGAAAAACCGGGTCGGCGGCGCGGTTGTAGTCGTGCCGTTTGCCGCAAAATTCGTCACGATTCGTTCGGGAAACTGCACGGCGTTTATGTCGGCGAAATATCCGGCGGAGGCGAGCGTTTTATCGTAAAAAATGCCGACTCCGCCGCGAAAAATTGTCTTTTGATTCTTAAACGGCGTAAAAAGAAACGAGAAACGCGGCGCGAAATTATTATTTTTGGCGATTGAATCGCGGTCGTAGCGGATGCCGTAATCGAGCGTTAGTTTTTTATTGACGACGAAACGATCCTGCGCGAAAAAGGCAAATTCATTGTATTTTGTTTGAACACGGCTCGCCGGATTGATGAAATTAACTTTTTGGGCGAGCGTGTTGTCAATTCGCCGAATAAAAATCGGATCGAAATTAAAAAGTCCGCTGACATTATTGCGATTGTATTCAACGCCGACTTTAAATGAATGCCCGCCGTAAAACTTGAGCGGGCGCGAAAAATAGACTTCGCGCAATTGAAGGCGGATCGTTTTGCGGCGCGTGTCGGCGAAATAACTGCCATAATTTGTTTCGGGCGCGACATTGAACGGCAGATTGGATTTGGCGAAAACGTCAACGTCGAAAGTTTTGTAATTTATCTCCGATGACAAAAACGAAGCGTCGGAAAATACCGATTGTTCGGCGACGGAAAAGAGCATTCCGCGCTGTTTATAGTTCGGCGTGGTCGCCGCCGGATTAAAGGTATCAAGATTGACGTTGCGAAGTTTCTGCGGAAAAATCGCGGCGTTAAATTTCAGCGAGTTCGTTTTATTAATGTTCAGGTCAATCTGCGTAAATGATGTAAAACCTTCGGTCGTGATATTGTTGTTCGGTTTCGGCTGGCTCGGCACGAGATCGCGCCGAAAGCGGTATTCAACCGATTGGAGAAAGTAAAGCCGGTTTTTGACGAGTGGACCGCTGAAGGTTACGCGCGGGCGAAACGAGTCAACTTTGGTCGAGAAAACATTTCGAAAGGTCGGGAAAAGTCTGGCAGCGGAAATTTTGAATTTATCGGCACCGCCTTTAGTTTCGAGATTCGTCACGCCGCCGGTAAATCTACCGAACTCGGCGGAATACGGATTTTCTTCGATCTGCACACTGCCTACAGCTTCGAGCGGAATTTCAAACGCGAGTTTTCCGGTCGCCGGATCGGTGACATCCGCGCCGTTAACTGTGTAACCGCTCTGCCCGACGCGCGTTCCTTTCAAATAGTTGTTGCCGCTTCCGTCGGCAACAACGCCGGGTGTGAGCGCAATCGAATTCTTGAAATTATCATCGCGGAACGGTTCGTTTTTAAGAGTTTCGGCGCGGACGATGTTTGACGTAGCAGTTTCCGATGTGCTTAAAAGACCTTCTTCAGCGCGAACGGTCACGGTTTCGTTGACGGTCGCCGTCAAATCAACGTCGAGATTCAAGGTCGCGCCCGAAGTCAAAGTAATATCACGCGAAACGCTTCCTAAACCATCGGCTTCGATAGTCAATGTGTAATTTCCCGAAGGCAGATTGTTGAAAATAAACGCGCCCGACTCGTCGGAAACGGTTTTTAGCGGTTGGTTCGGCGTGGCTTTATTAATCAAAGTCAATCTCGCGCCGGCGATCAAAGTTGTCTGCGTATTTGCCGCCGCGCCGCCTGTCGCCGCCGCCGAAACCGCCCGCACCGTGCCTTTGATAGTTCCGGCATCGGCGGCAAATACGTTTGACGCAAATCCGAGCGTCAGAGCTGCGCCGAGCAACAACATCAAACGAATGACGTGAAATCTTTGTAGAGTTTTATTTAGCTGCGAAGTTTTTGCGTTCCGCTTTTCGGCTTTCATACTCTCATCACTTGGGCAATCGTTGTGCCTTTGCTAAAAGCCTTTTGTTCTGCGGCTTTTAGACGTTTTGCAAAGTGAAAACCGCGCCATTGCGCCGCCTTAGACTATCAAAGAGGCGGCAAATTGTCGCCTCTTTCTGACAACCGATTTTTTCTCTCCGAATCTAATTTGAGATGGTTTTTGATGAATTATCTGTTAATACTTTAATTGCCAGAATCACAAAAATACCTTCGACAATTAACGAGAAAACGCCCAACGGCTCAAGCCACTCCGATTCGACTCCCAAACCGGGCAAACCGACGGTGCGGCTGATGACATAACCGATAATCGCGCCGCCGGCGACTAATGAACCTAAAAGCCAGCCCCAATTTGCGCCGCGAAATATGCCGTAAGCGGCGATTAATGCGCCGATGCCGTTGAGCGTAAAAAGAATTCCTTTATACGTCGCTTCCGAAAAAGTGTCGGGCGCGTCAATAAAATGGATAACGCCCGTAATTATTATCAAAACGATTCCTGACCACATTATTAATTTTGAATTATTGTTCATTGTTTTTTTTCTTTCTCCATTTCAGAATGAGCCGTCCGTTTTCAGCAAACGGCTCATTCTGAAATTTTAAAGTTATTTATGGTTTAGTGCGGTCGCGCTCCTGCTGACTGCTCCACGGTAAATCCTGACCATTGCCGCCGGGTTTTTGCAGATGAATTCTAAGCTGCCACAAGTTTTTATCAACGCCGTAAGCCAAATCCTGCATTTTGTTGCTCGTCACCGGATCGCTGTCGTTGGTTTCGCGGATTTCGGTGTAAATTTCTTTTTGCAGCACGGTCGTGCGGTCGAGCAGCAGTTTCAGCGATTCGTTATCGGTGACGTAACCGCCCGGAAATTCGGGAATCGTCGTCGTTTTAGCGACGGTCGAATACCGTCCGTCAATACTGACACCGAGTTGCAGAGCGCGTTCGGCGAAAGTATCGGCGGAAGTGCGGTAAAAATCGGCTTGCCCCTGATAAAATTCGTGCAGCGGCAGATAAAGCGGTCCGTTGACATTCCAGTGCGCTTCTTTGTATTGGTTAAACATCGAAAGCAGATCAACCGTCAACTGCTGCAATAATTTCGTTGATTTGGCGCGGTCGGCATCCGTCGTCAGCGGATATGCGTCTTCGATGCGTTTCGGCTGCGCGAGTTTTTCGTTTGATTGCCCTTCACGGCTCGCGGCGTTCGCCCGCGTTTTGACTTCCTGCTGTGTGCGCGCGTCAGTTTGATTTTCCTGCTGTTTCTGCGCGTTCTGATTTTGCGCGAACGTCGTCCCGCCAAACGCGATGACGGCAACGCCGCAAATTACTAAATCCTTTATTTTCATTATAAACCTTCCCTTTTTCGTTAAATCTGATTTTCGACTAGAGCGAAAATTTTTGTTTGCCGGAATCGGAGCGACAAAATTGACAAAGTATCTTCTTCCGGCATTGCTCGCAAAAATACTTCGATTGACAAAAAAAGCCGCAACATAATTAAATGACGGCGGCTCAAAAAAATAGATTTCAACTAAAACTCATTTTATCCGGTTCCATCTCCTTGTTCGCAAAACTAAAACGTCCTGCCAACGAACGCAAAAATGTGTGTAGAAACGCGAAGAGCAATGTTTGTGCCATAAAATCCATTTAACTTATTCGTCGGGAATAAGTGCCGCGCCTTCTGTAAAATCCTGATTTTTTCGTGGTTTGGTATATTTTGAAAAGTTAAACAGCTGTGGCAACGCGCCGCCTTTGATTAGGTAACAAGCGGCAATTTGTCGCCGTCGGTAATCAATGAGTAATGTCCTGATTTACGTTTTCGGCTTGAATTTGAGGTTAACCGATTTTATTCAAAATTTAACGCTTCCACCACGTCGAACGGCATCGCCGGCAGCGATGCCCAAAACACCCGAGAAGATTCGCGCCGGACGAAACGACATATTCGAGAAAACTAAACTTCCCATAAAAATCCTAAGCGGGACGCGGGCGAACTATTGGGGCTTGAAATCGAAAGTGTAACGAAGCAGAAACGTATGGCGTGGCGATGTCTGCCCGTAATCGGTCGTCAAAATATACTGGAAAATGAAATTCGGTTTGAGCCGATAACCGATGCCGTAATTTGAATAAACGTCCGTGTAAAAATCTTTCGTCCGCCCGTTTGCTTCAAAAATCCCATCGGTATTTAAAACTCGTCCGAAACGGTCGGGGGAAAACATTTTGTCGGCGGTGCGCGAATTGGTAATCGTGAGAACTGACGCACTGACGAAAAAATTGTGCCAAACGTCCGTCTGCACGGCGGCGTGAAGCGACAGAAAACGCGAACGGGCGCGTTCGGTTTCAAGCAGATTGCCCGTAAAATCTTCGGCTCGCTGCTGTTTTGTATTGATTAGACCGCCCGCGACATCAAAACTAAAAATTGTGCGCGGGCGCAAAACATAACCCAAACCGAAGCCGAGCGTGGCGCGGTTGATGCGGTCATTTTCAGATGAATTAACAATTACCGAACGACGCAAAGTTTCGTTCGCCCGTCCGAACAGTAGCGTTCCTTCCGCGCCGTAAAATAAGCGTCGTGAAAACGCTCCGCGCAGGCGAAAACCGATTTCCGAAGTGCCGCCTTTCGATTTTATTACGTCGTTCGGCTGCATCACGCCGTTGACAAAACTAAGGCGTGCAACGTCGCTTCCCGCGCTTTTGCCGTAACGATAAAACGCGCCGAATTTCATCGTGCCGAAATCGTGTTTGATGCCGAAGGTCAGGCGCGTCCGATTGACCGACGAGCGCGAAGAAATCTGTGTGTCGCGGATTAGCCCGAACATATCGCGTTCGGTAATGCTTTCGTCTAAAGTTCCGCGTGAATAAAGTCGTTCGAGGCTGAAACCGACGCTGGTTTGATCGCGGCTGCCGAAACGACGGGCGAAGATAAATGAACCCGTTAAAAGATTGCCCCCCGTCGCGCCCGTCGTCGAGCGAAAACCGGTTGCACCGACGGGAAACGGAGGTGAATCGAGCGGCAAATTTTCATTTACCGTCAGCGATTGCAAACCATTGCGAACGTAGCCGAAACTTCCGCCGAAGACGGAGCGAAACCTTTTGACCGGAACAAAGATCGCGCCTTCGGGAACGAATCCGTAATCAACCGGGCGCGGATTTTTCAAACCGAAACGATCCCGCAAATCCTCGTCCGCGCTTCTCGAACCGTTAATTGACGGCACAACGTAAACGCGCCCTTCCGCGCTCGTAAAAGAATCGGCGTAAGCGGGATTTTCAAAACTGTCGAGATACGGATCGGGAAAGGCGGCGAAGCGCGAAGGCAAAGCCGTTTCGCCGCTCTCGACGATGCTTTCGATAGAGCGTTCATAAACATTCGTCGCGCTGTTTGAAAGGTCGCTGTCGCTCTTTTTTTGATTCGCCGCCGCCGTCGAAGATTTTTGTTTATCGCGCTCGCCGACATCTTTAGTTAGCGCATCCGACGCAAAAAAATTAATCGTAAAATT
>JBBSUG010000052.1:0-29508 GCA_038235165.1 Pyrinomonadales bacterium | reverse complement strand
GGATACTGTTGCCGAATTCATTTCAGAGATAATTTTTTCAGGTATAATCCTATTATTCCAATAATTTTAAGGAGTAATACGATGTCTTTAAAGCTATCTGTCGTTGAACCGGTTCCAACAGAAACGGCTCGTGTCGCCCACGCTGCTTTTCCGAAAGGTAACTTATATATTTCAATCCGTAATGAACTCGGCACATTGTTTGAAAATGCTGATT
The DNA here is from genome assembly GCA_038235165.1 of Pyrinomonadales bacterium. Classification (GTDB taxonomy): domain Bacteria; phylum Acidobacteriota; class Blastocatellia; order Pyrinomonadales; family Pyrinomonadaceae. Next base: position 29,294 of record JBBSUG010000052.1, on the reverse strand, counting down.
TTACGACTCTTTATCCACGCCGCGGACAACCGGCTTTTGCCCCTTGGCGATTGGCATTGATAACCGTAATGCAGTTTCTGGAGAACCTTTCCGACCGCCAAACCGCTGATGCCGTCCGCTCTCGGATTGATTGGAAATACGCCTTGAGTTTGGAGTTAACGGATTCCGGGTTTGATTATTCGGTGTTAAGTGGTTTCCGCGAGCGTTTAATCACTAATGAGCAGCAATCACTGCTGTTTGATCGCGTGGTTAATTTACTGCGGGAGAAGAATCTACTCAAAGCCCGCGGCAAACAGCGAACTGATTCAACCCATGTGCTGGCTTCGATTCGCGTGATGAATCGTCTGGAACTGGTGGCTGAAACGCTCCGCGCCGCTTTAAATGAACTGGCAACGGCGGCACCGATCCGGTTAGCTTCGGTTGTTCAGCCGGAATGGTTTACCCGTTATTCTGCGAGAATCGAAGATACCCGGTTGCCGCGAGGAGAAACGGCGCGTGAGAAGTTTGCGCTACAAGTCGGAGCCGACGGTTTTCTGCTTCTCAAACTGCTCACCGAACAGATTCCGGACTTATTAAAGCTGGAAAAAGTTCAAATACTTCAAACAGTCTGGGAACGTCATTACACCCGCAGTGAAGCAGACGAAGTCGGCTGGCGAAAAAACGCTGATCTGCCAAGAGCTGCCACAGCGGTTGAATCGCCTTATGACATTGAGGCGCGGCACAGCAACAAGCGCGGGTTTTCGTGGACGGGCTACAAAGTTCACCTGAGTGAAACGTGCGATCCGGACTTGCCGCGTTTGATTACCAATGTTCACACAACGGTTGCCACCACACAGGATGTTGCCTGCACTGCTGAAATCCAGGAATCCCTGTCAAATAAGAATTTGCTGCCATCACGACACTTTGTTGATGCTGGTTATGTTGATGCTGCATTGCTGGTCGAAAGTATGGAGAAAAACCAGATCGAACTGTTCGGACCGACGCGTCTTAATCCAAGCTGGCAAGCACGGGAAGGCGGATATGACTCGACTCAGTTTCAAATCGACTGGGACAAGCGCATAGCTACTTGCCCGGAAGGAAAACAAAGTGTCTACTGGTATGAACATCAAACCGGCGGGCAGTATCCACGCTCGGCAGTGCTGATCAAATTCAAAGTTAAAGATTGTCGTGATTGTTTGAGCCGAAGCAAATGCGTCAGAAATAAAGCCGGTCACGCCCGCCGCCTGAATCCGCCGCTGAGACCTTTATATGAAGCACAAGCCGCCGCCAGAGAAATACTTTCAACTCAGGAAGGAAAACGCGAATATCAAAATCGCGCCGGCATCGAAGGAACACTTTCACAAGGCGTACGGCGCGGCAGCCTGCGCCGATCAAGATACCGTGGTCTACAGAAAATCATTTCCAAGAAATTGCCGTCGCCACCGGCATCAATCTATTGAGAACGATCAGCTTTCTGAATGATCAGACGGTAGCGAAAACAAGAACTTCGAGGTTTGCAAAACTGGCTCACTGAATTCGGCAACAGTATCAGAAGGTTTTTATTACTTTGATTTCTGACCTATAAGACGTAAAGACTTAAATGCTGTAGATGTGTGTCGCGCAGCGGACGACTCATTCTTCTCTTATTTGATGCTAAACAAAAACAATTGGACAATTATTATCAGACCCGTCTCTTTTCACTTTTCTTAATACCTGCTACGCTCAACTAATCTATTACAAACAGGAGGTTTAATGATCTATGGAACTAGCCGATCTGCGCTCGCGCATTGATCCCGATAAATTCTACGTTGATTTCGCACTGCTGCGTGCCGCCTTGCCGGTCACGACGTTAATTAACGATTTGCAGGTGGTGATGTCCGCCCCGAACAGGGAAGGCGAGTGCCGCGGGCAATGCCCGAAATGCGGACGCGAGAAAAGTTTCTCGCTCAATACTAATTCGAGCAGGTTCAACTGCTTTAACAAAGGCTGCCGGCTCAAAGGCGGGGGAGTCATCGATTTCTACGCCAAACTCTTTGAAGTGACGGCAAAGGAAGCCTCTCATTTGATCGCTTACGCTTACGGGATCGATCCTTATTCGCACGAGATGACGGAAGCCGATATGGATATGGCGGAACAGACGATAACGACGGCGAAGACGGAGACGGCAGCGACACCCATTTCTGCGGTTGTCACCAACAACGCTCTTCCTCCGCTCAAACCGCCGGAGATGAGACCGGTTGCCGTGCCCGCGCCAGCCGAAAGGGAAGTCACCCGTCCGGCTGCCGTGCCGGTGGTTTCAGCAAACATTCCGTCTCTGTCTCCGCCTCCCGCGCTGACCGCGCAGCACCTGATCGCGTCCATCGAGCATCAGCTCGGCGAACTCAAACAACTGCTCACCACCACCTCCCGCTAACCGCGGTTTTCAATTCCCAGTCACCACTTCAATTTCAACGCCCGGAAGCGTTCCGGGCAGGAAGGGTTGTCGTGTGTCTGCGGCGACCCTTTCGGATTACTTTCAGACCCAAAACAGGAGGTTCATCAGTTATGAACGGATTAGACAACGGCGCGTTCGGCGGCGGGAAGCGTCAATTCGTCGAAGACGACGACGATAATGCCGGCGACCAGACGTGCAGCGAATGCGGGCAATCGGTGCGCTGCGGCTCGGGCGGATTTACGAACCGCGTGATTGATTTAAGCAATTACAAAACCCGCCGCGCGATGGGCAAACCGTTTCCCTTAGGCGACTTTATGTGCGCCGACTGCGAAGCGGAATTGGACGGGCAGCCCGGAAAAGTGCTGCAATTTCCCCAAACGGGGAAGAGGAGAGTTTAGTTATGGATTGTAAATTATGCGGAACGCATATTCTCGCCACGATGAGCATTGTCTGGAACGGTGATGCCTATCATCCCGACTGTATCGGTCAAGCCGTCGCTCAAAAGGATGCGGCTTACCGGACGAGCGTGGAAGTTAGCAATTACGCGGGGGAATACCCGGACAATGCCGACACTGGTGACGACGATGACTTCGATGAATATGTCGAATACGCCGATGACGGGAATGATGACTTCGATGAATACGAACAATATCAAAACGAAGATGAGATTGATGAAATCGAGAGCGAGATTGAAAACTACCCGGATGTCTCCGATGACGTTCTCAATCAAATTCCGATCTCCGTCGGCAACGGTCATCGCCGGATTATCAACCCGGAGGCGATCGAACCCGCGCAGCGTGAAGTTCACATCAACGATGTCACCGCTTCCGTCTCAAACCGCTTTGCGGCTGAACGTCACGAACGAGACGAACGCGAGCGGCAGGAGAGGCGCGATCACAGCGACCAACATGCTCCGCCCGCAGTCCGCGCCGGAACATTAATGGTCGGCAGGGATGCCCGACTCGTCGGGCGGAAATTTCTTTCCACCCTGCCCGAACCAATCGCCACCGAGACGTTCAAGCCGATTCATCACGCGCTCCTGATCGACCGGATTATGGATTCGTTGTGGTATCGGAGAATGAACGTCGTGCGCGATGAATACGCCGTCTCCGATGACGGGATGAAAATGTTCGGTCTGATCGAACTCGACGTTGAATACAAAGGTGTGCGCTTTGCCATCGGCTTGCGAAACGCCAATGATCGTTCGATGCGGGTGGCGATGGTCGCCGGTTACAAAGTCACCGTCTGCTCGAATATGATGCTGCAAGGGGATTTTCAGCCGATGCTCGCCAAACACAGCAAACACTTTGAACTCCAGGACGCGCTTTCTATCGCGTGTGACCGGGTGCAGAGAAACTTCGGCAGACTTCACCGGGAGATCACCGATAAACAGGAACGGATCATCGAACCCGCCTTCGCCCGCGAACTGTGCTACCAGGCATTTACGGACGGGAAATTCCCGATTTCTCTGATGCGAACGGTGCACCGGGAATACTTCGAGCGACCGTCTCACAAGGAGTTTGAAACGCCGACGTTGTTTTCACTGGAAAACGCTTTTACGACGAGTTTCAAGAAACTTCAGCCGGTGCAGCAATTTCAGGCGACGGCAAAACTCGGCAAGTTTCTCGCCGCTTACGGTGAGCGGCAGACGGATGATTAGCAATCATCCGGAAGGGACAAATCAGCGACAATCAAGAGGAGGAATCAATGGCTGTATTTTTCAAAAACGACCGGATCGCCGGTTATATTCGCACCGGGATCAGGTTCCGGGTGAACGAGACGACCAAATGCTGGCTCGATTACGACGGCGATATCTACCACGCCTGCGCTCTGGGACTGGCAATCGCCGGGAAACTCGGCGTGTGGCGGGGTCACCAAACCTTTCTCACCAAGCTGACGGCAAACGAGGGCGATGAAATCAAAACCATCGCCGAAATTCTCGGAATTGATCCGCGGCTGGTCGAGGAAATCAACAAACTGCATAATCTGGACGTTCCGGCAGAGGAGATCGCGGAATGTCTGGAATTTGAACACGGAGGCGACGAATACGATTCAGCCGACGGTTGATCGCGGGTCGCCGGCAGACAACAATTAATCCTAATCGGGATATTGTTGTCTTTTTTTAATTGGTAATTCCTATAAAAGTTGTTTTTCGGATTGATCCTTTATGACAAAATTTAGTTCAAAAGGAAGGCGAGAATAAGACATGGAGTCTTAAAATCAGGCTAATTTCTATTTCGGTCGTCTATTTGTTCGGCTAAAATCTCAATCGCCCGCAGAATTCGCTCGATGTCCGCTTTGGTTGCCGGTCGCTCCGAATTATTATCAATATTCTCGTCAATCGGCTCATAAGTTAGATTTGTCATAAGTTTTATTGTTTGAATGTTTGAGCGAACAAATAATTAAGGGTTTGGAGAAAATACAGTTGATGGATAAATCTGTGATCTACGGCTGCGTTATCAGCTAAACCTGAGCGAAGTTATTTAAACCTGCGCGGATTTATTCCTGAGTTTTTGTTCGGCTTTTATCTTTTTTAAGACTCTGAGCCTGATCTTTTCAAAGAAATTATTCAATTCCGCTTTGCCTTTAAGCACCGTGTAGTAGCCGGCATCAATCTCGTCAACTCCTTTTTTGATTTCGAGTTCGAGAATTTCCTGATTGAGTTTTGCCCATCTCGTTAATTTGACCGCCGCCGTCAAATCCTTTTTGCAGAGTCCATATTCGGCAAATAAATCTTTGAGCCGGCGAGCGGCGCGAAGGCGGTCGTCATTCTCGCTCGTCACAAAATCTATGACCCGCTCTGTAATTAACGAGTCGAGTGTTTTCAATTGAACGAGATTTAGTTCCTTGTTCCCGGAGGTAATCGCTTCCACCAACAAGCATCCGAACTGCTCGACTGTTTCCGGTGTGGTTTGCGCTTTAGTTCTCGTCCTGATGCGGCTTTGAGTATTTCGCCGCATCCGCAGCAGTTCGGCTTTCGGCAGCGGGTTGGCGCGGCTATATTTCCGGGTCATAGTTTCACGTCTTTTATGTTTTTTCGCCGGTATTAAAATCATTCCGCCTCTCTGATGACTTCCAGCAGTCTCTTCGGTTCGATCACCGAAAGCGGTCTGAAACGTTGTCTGAATTGTTTGCTCACGGTGTCGAAGCCAGTCATTAAATCGAGCAGGTCTTTGTCGCGGCTGATGATATATGCGGCGTTTGCTTCGACGGCGAGATTGATATACGGTTCGTCTTTCGGATCGCGGGGATAAACGAAGTGGCTTGCCGCCGAATGGACAAAGGTGGCGTTTTCGAGAATCTCGTCTAAAAATGCGGCGACCGTCTGGTCGGTCGCTTGCGGAAACCGCGCTCTGGTTTCCGGTCGGGTTAAAACATCCTGAATCTCGTCCAAAACCGCCGGGCTGACAAACAGCTCGATGGTTTCGTTCGTCACGAGTTCCCAGCAGGTGGCGGCGATGCCTCTTGTTCCAGAGAAAAAGATTTGCCAAAAGACGTTGCAGTCGAAAACTGCGCGAAGCGGTTCGTTCGGCATCGCTTATTTACTCTGTTTATTCTGATGGGCAGCGTCCCGGACGGAATTCATAAAAACGTCGAGATCGTCCTCACTCATTCCGCTTTCCGCAAACTCCTGGCGGACGGGAGCGAGAATTTCATCGAGACTCGGACGCAGTGCCTGTTTTTTTATCATATCCTGGACAAAAATGCGGACATCCTTACCGGTCGCCCGCGCCTTGCGCTGTAAAGCCGCCTTGACTTCGAGCGGCAGATCAATTGTCAGTTGTTCGTTCATATTTGAAATTTCCATTAATAATAGCCTCTGGCGGCATTATAGCAGATTTGCGGCATCATTAAGTCAAAAGAGAGAAGTTGTCGGCGGAATAATTAGCGAAAACTAAACAGGCAAATGTCAATTGAGAAGCAGCATTTTAAGTTGTGCCGCTTTCCGCAAGTAAATTTGACTTGTAAACGAGAAGAGTAAAAGATTCGGTAAAACTATTTCAGCATCCCGATTACTGATCCTCGACTGATTTTTAGTTTTTTGGCAATCTGAGATTTATTCAATACTTTGCCGATGTCCCAAAGTTTTATCACTTCATCTTTTTTCTCGAAAGCAGTCAACGGGCTGCCGTGCGGTTTACCTTTTTCCCGTGCGCTGACAATAACGGCTATAACTCTTTCGCGGATGATGTCGCGTTCAAATTCCGCGAACGTCGAAAGCATTCCCGCCGTCGCTCTGCCCGATGGCGTAGAGAAGTCGAGCGATTCGGTTAAAGACACAAACACCACTCCGATTTCCCGCAGTTCGTTTAAGGTCATTACTAAATCAGCCATTGAACGCCCGAAACGATCTAACTTCCAGACAAGAATTGCGTCTATTTCGCGTCTCTTTGCCATTTTAAGGAGTTCCTCGCGCTTGGGTCGGGTTTTCGCGCCTGATCCGACTTCTTCAAATTCGACCGTTAGTTTCCATTTCCGGTTTTCAATATACTCGCGCATCTTTTCAAGCTGCATCGGCAAGGTTTGCTGATCTTGGGTTGAAACTCTGGCATAAATTTCTACTCTAATATCTGCATAGTAATACGGGACTTTAGCTTGTAAAAATATTCTGTGGTAGAAAAAACTCAGCTGAATGGGTTTGGCTTGTAAATTGTTTATAATACTTTCCAAGAAAAGCTGTAAACGTAGAAAATAAAATGACTTAAACAGATTTTAATTGACCTTTTGGTTATTGAAAAATATTTCATAAGCGAAAGTCCTAAATATAATAACTTTTGTTGTAATGAAGCCGAAAAAACTCGTCGCATTCGGATTTATCAGATAATTTTTTAGTGTTTGGTAATATGCCTAATCTTCGCGCCTCTCTCAGATTAGACGGCGGGAACAAGATTAAATATCCGCCTGATTAAATTTAAAAAGAAAACAACAGGAGAAAAAGAAAATGGGATTTTTTGATGCGGTCAAAACACTTTTATCGGGCGGCGAAATTTCTTTTGAGAAAACGACGCACGTCAATTTAGCGGCGAATTTACTAACCGAAGACAAGCAAAATTACATTGGCGAATGGCGCGGCGCGAACACGAATCTGCTAATTAAACCGGACGGTACGATTGATTATCGGCGCGAAGAAACGGTTGGCGACGCGACCAATACCGATTCGGTTTCGGGTCCGATTAATAATTTCGACGGCGCAAGTTTCATGGTCGGAGTTTTGGGAAACAACACCCGCTTTGAGGTTGAAACGCTGCCGATCAACGGGACGATGCGCGTCAACGGCGAAAGGCTTGAAAGGGTTTGAGGGGAAAATATAGTTTTATACGGGCGGTTTTAATGCCGCCTTTTTTAATGGAAATGAAAATACACCCAACATTCAATAAATCAAGTTTTTTAACTGTCTGCACCGCTTTTTATTTAACGCCTCTATTCTTGGGTGAGGGCGAAAGATTACAACATCGCTCTCAGATAAAAATATGAAAATTCAAGTTGTCATTACATTTATCAAATGCGTTTCGTCCGGCGCGTTATTGCTTGCCGTCGTGATTTTGTCGAGTATGACAATCGGGGCGCAGACGAAACGAGGGGCGCAGTCGTATGAAGAGTTTTCCGTGCCGTGCGCCAAAGCCCTGCGAATCGGGTTGGTCGCGGTCAAAAAACTGCATTCCAAAGAAATGGAACGCTGGACAAAAGGCGATTCCGATTCGGATACCGAACTCGTGGAAACGCAGGGTGCGCTGAAAAATTATCTCGCCTGCCGCCGCGCCGATACTACCGCTAAACTCAAAAAACTGACGGCTGATGACAGAAAACAAATTAATTCAGCCGCCGAAAACGCGCTTCGCATCGCTCGGATGCGGGTTGATTTGATGTACGGCGTTTCGTTCGACGAAAAATTTGACGATCCGGTAAATTTCACGATCACGCAAAACGCCGTTGCGCTCGTCGAAGATTACAAAGGCGTTTTGGCGAGCGTTTACGGACAGAAAAAAACAAGCAACGCGCTCGGCAGCGAAACGGCGGCGGAGCGCGACCGGAAACAAATCGGCACGCTGCTCGCGCAAATCGAAAAAATCGCCAATGAACAAGATGAAGCGGCGGATTTTGCGATGTTCAAAACGACAATTGAAAAAACTTTGCGCGAAATCAAAAACGAAGTTGGAACGGAAAAAGTTGTCACAACAGCTTTTCTCGTGCGGCTTTTGGAAATGAATTTAGCGGACGAAAATGGAAAAATTCGGCGAGTGTAGGTAATACGCCGAGGATTTTCGACTCCCGACAAACAAGAGACGAAACAATAAACAACGAAATGATTTACAGGCGAGAATTGCCGACTTTGGATTTTGTTATGAGTGAAACGAGACAGATGAGAACAACGGCGGCAATGCCGAAAAACGGGACAATCGGCATACTTTTCTACCTGCTAGCCGCATTGCAGATTTTCACGATGTTCGGCGGCGCGGTGTTGAGTTTGCTTGTCGCGCCCGCCTCTCTTTTCGCGTCGCGCACACAAGACGACGAGTTTTTTGCTATCGCTGTCGGACTCGTCGGAGTGACGGCAATCGGGATCGGCTTGATTTTGATTCCGCTTGCGCTCGCCGCCGCCGCCGCGTTTCGCCGTGATAAAAATTGGCGCAACGTCGTCGGCTTCGCGGCGGCAGGCTTGGCGTGTTTGGCGTTTCCGTTCGGCACGATTTTGGGTGGTTATTTGATTTGGACGATTATCAATTGAAAAAAAGTCGAAGGAATTTAAAATTTGAAAGAATATTTTTCGCGTTCGGTAATATGCCCGACGTTCGCGCCTCTTTCGATACATCAACGCTCAAGCGTGTCAGACAAAATCCACATTATCAGAGGGATAAAATTATGAAATTACAAAAATCAATTATCGCACTTTTCGCATTATTCGTTTTCGCAGTAACCGCCAACGCGCAGTTCGGCGACATTATGAACAAAGTCCAGAAGAAAGTGGACAAAACAACGAAAAAGGTCAACACCGATACGAACGTCAATACTAACGGCGGCAGCGGTTCAATGAGTCAGACGGACGATGGAGCGCGTTGGGATTTGTTCAAATGTAATCCGAAATACGTCGGCACGGTTGACGAAAACAGATTGCGCGAAATGGTGCAGTATAACGTCAAGGGTTATATGGGCAACGGCGGTTTGATCGTTTTTACGAAACAGCCGCTCGCTAAGGAAAATCCGACGATTGCCGACAGCGTGATGACCTTTAAAGGCGGTGATCCGATTTATATGACGCTCGTGCTGCCCGAAGCCAAAGAACTGGATGATGCCATTGCGCTTTCGAGCGGCGGCGATGCGATAACCACCGTCGGCGATTATCAAAAACAATGCGAGGCGGGCTATTACAAAAACAAGTTGGATGTTGATTACGGGCGATTCGACGGCAGAATACCGAAACTTCTCAAACTCGACTTTCAACCGGCGGACGGCAAATCGGTGAAATACCAGCAACAAATCAAAGCCATCGCCGTAACCCTGCGGAACTTAAAACCGGGTGTTCACCTCGTTCCTGTGCGAATCGCCGACAACAACGGCGATGTCGCGGCAGTCGGCGCATTTTATTACGACAACCGCGACGGCAACGGCGGCGACAGCGCGGCGATTACAGCCGGACTCAAAGCTGTGACAATGCCCGCCGCATCGAAGAAATTCGCGGCACTTGAAAAACAGATGTCCGCAGCAGGCGGCACACTTCGCACGGTCGTTACCGACACGGATTGGACACCGCTTCGCCACGAAATATCCGGTGTGCTGATCGGCAGAGCGATTTCGGCGATGTCGGCAATGAAAAACAAAGACGGCAGCTGCTACCGCGAAACGCAGACGTGGACGCAGGATTACAACGGCAGCACTTACACGAATCTGCGAATCACCGGCATCCGCGATGAAACCGATATGGCTTGCGAAAATGCGATGAAATAATCGTTTGATTCGTCAATATGCTGCCTGTTCGCTCTTCTTAAAAATCAAATGCGGCGAATACATTCAAAACTGCCGCGCGTATCTATCAATCAGGGGAAAAACATTATGAAAAATTTATTCATCTACAAAGTTTGTTTAGCCGCATTTTTAGTTTTCAGTTTCGCTTTGAGTTCGACGGCGCAGGACGCGAAACAGAGGAAACCCGTCGTGATGATTCTCGGAACTTATCATATGGGAAATCCCGGACGCGATTTGAACAACGTCAAGGCTGACGACGTTCGCGCCGAAAAACGGCAGAAAGAGATCGCTGATTTTATTAAAATAATAAAGAAATTCAAACCGACGAAAATCGTCGTCGAACAGCCGATTGAAAATGCCAAATTAAACGAGCGATACAAAACATACTTGAACGGCAAGTTGGAATTGTCGGCGAACGAAGTTGACCAAATCGGATTCCGACTGGCGAAGGAAATGAATCTCAAAGAAGTTATCACGATTGACTGGCAGGGCAATTTCGATTTCGACAAAGTTTTGGCATCGGCGAAGGCGAATAATCAAACAGGCGAAACCGATTATTTTATGGCGGGCGGCAAAACGGAAGTTGACAAACAAAACGAGATGATGAAAACCGCCAACGTGACCGGAATTTACAAATATCTGAACGACGAAAACCGCGTCAACGAATGGCATCAGTATTATCTAAAACTGGCTCGCGTCGGCAAAGATTCAGATTACGCCGGCGCGGATTTGGTGCGGGATTGGTATGAGCGCAATTTGAAAATCTACGCTAATTTGACGCGCATCAGCACCACACCGAACGACCGCATTCTGGTTTTATACGGCGCGGGACATCTCAAACTTTTGCAGGAATTCGTTGAACAGTCGGGCGAATATGATCTGGAACGATTAAGCAAATATCTCTAAATGAAATCGTTTGGCTGACGAATGAAGAATCCGAATTATGAAAAGGCATATTTTACTTTTGGCAATTTCAATGTTGATTTTGGCGAGCGCGGCGTTCGCACAATCAATCGAACAGCAGGTGGCGAAAATTCGGGAGATTACCGTTGAAACGAACAAGCGGATTGATGCCGGTTTGAAAGACAACACGCAGGGCTTTCATTACGCGGCGTGGACGGTCGGCGGACCGCGCGACGGAATGCAGTGGAGCGCGGTCGGCACGATGTTCTCGACCGACGAATTTTACTTTGACTGCGAGCCGCAGAATTTGGACGAATGCGAAACGGAAGATGTCAAAACGCTCGTCCGCAAGATCGTTTCGAGCTGCAAAGGCGCGGCGGATTTGCGAACGAAATCCGAGTATTATTTCGCGGAAAATACGGGCGAATTAGTTTTCGCTTTTACGTCCGAACTCGAAGCAAACGGCAAAACGACCGAAATACGTTTTTATTTCAGCAAAGACAAATTAATTCGTATCAGTCAGTCCGGCAAAAACACGGACGCGAAATTCTCCGCCGAAGATACCGGGAAAGCCGACGATCAAATACAGTCGGCAAAGAGTTTGCGCGAAAATTTCGCCCGAATGTTCGCGGACGAATAAACAAAGCTGGAAAAAGTAAACGAGGGAAAACGAAATGAAAAGACTACCGTTAATCTCAATTTTCGCGCTGTTGATTTTAACTTTCACGGGCGCGGCGTTCGCGCAGGTCAAAGGTAAAAACCCGAAATCGAAATCCGCTGCGCCGCGCACGGTAAAAGACTTTTATATGCGGCTGCCCGTCAAGTATTTTCCGTATCTCGAATCTAAGCACACGACAGTAAAAAAGAGTTTGTTAAAATCAAATCATGACAAATGAAAAAAACAAGCTCCCGATCACGCTTTTCGAGAAGCGTTGCAAGCAAATATACAAGGTTCGAGACACGCTCTCAAGTTTATTGCTCAATTTGTTGCGGCATTATTGAAAACGAGAACTTCTAACCTGGTCAAAGTTGCCAATGCTTTTGATTCGGAAGTCCACGCCGATTCGGTTTACCGGCAAATTCAGAGATTTTTGAAAAACGAGAATGAGGTTTCGATTGATTTCCTTAAACTGTTGAAATTAGATGGCAAACTGAAACTTGTGATTGACTGCACGGAGTGGAAGTTCGGTTCGACTTGGGTCAATATTCTGACCTTGAGTGTGGCGTATAAAAATGTTGCGATTCCGGTTTTGTGGGAAACGGTCAATCACAAAGGCAATGCAACGGCGGCGGAACACCGGGCGATAATCGAGAGATTTGTGGCGGAATTCGGAGCGCGGCGGATTTTGCGGGTTTATGCCGACCGCGAGTTCGGGAGTCGTGAGCTATTGACCTATTTGCTTGAAAACAAGATAGATTTTCACATTAGATTGAAAACCAGCCACAAATCAGGCGGGGAAAGTTTTCTGCAAATTTGGCGAAAGGTGGGCGCCAAAGTGAAATTGAAAGGCAAAGTTAAGATCGAGGTGTTCGGGTTGGAAATCTATGTTAGTTGCGTCAAGTATCAAAAAGATGGAAAAACGGAGTATTTAATCGTGGCAAGCGGCGAACGAAGTCGGGAAGCGATTGAAGAATACAAGGTGCGGTGGCAGATTGAAACAATGTTCGGGTGCTTGAAAAGTCGCGGATTCAACTTTGAGGAAACGCATTTAACCGCGCCGGAGAGAATCGGCAAACTGCTGATGTTGTTAGGCTTAGGATTGTTATTGTCAATTTTGATGGGAGCGTTTCAAGTAGAAACTTTGAAACAAGTGAAGATGAGATTGAAGAAAAACAAGAGATATGCCAAGAGTTTATTCCGAATTGGTTTAGATGCTTTGCAAAATCTTTTGTTCAATTACGATAAACCAAAGAAATACAAAGAGTTGGAGACGTTTATTCTCCTACTGTCGTGTGCTTAGATCTCGAATACGAACCGAAAAATCGCGCGAGTTTGATGGGCAGTTACAGCAACGCGAACGGTTATTTGAGTTTCGACAACAACCGCCCGATTCAGCCGATTAACGGGGAGATTTTACTGCTCAAGCGAATGAGTGGCGCGTCAATGCTGGTAATTTCCTACACCGATTGCGTGGTTGATCCGTGCATTGAAAGTCTGCGTTTCGTCGAATACCAAAACGGGCGTTGGACGGAAGCCGATGCTGCGCCGCCATTCGACCGGCAAAAAGCCGTCGCGCTTTATCGCCGCAAAAACGGCAAAAGCCCTGACGAAAAAGAATATGTCGTTTACAATTTATCGCCGACCGATAAATCAATCAGCGTCAAATTTGGCGACACGGAAATTTATAGATTGGAATGGGACGGCAACATTTACGATTTCGCCGCTCCGGTTAAATAATCGAGGAGAAAAAATTATGCAGCTAATTAATATCAGAACATTTTACAAACCGCTTTTAACCGCATTTTTCGCTGTCGCAATTTTATTTTTATCCGGCTCGGCGGCGCACGCCCAGCACGGCTATCGGCTCGAAAAACCGCTCACGTTTGCGGCGGGCAAATCGATCAAAACCGTCAAAGGGCGCATCGCCAACACGCTCGAAGCGCACGAATATAAATTCAAAGCGCGGCAAGGACAAACGCTCCGCGTCGTTTTGACTTCGCCTAATAAAGAGATGATTTTTATGGTGATGAACGCCGAAGACGAATTGGTTGACGGATTTACGAACGGCGGCGAACGAAATCAATCGGGCGAACTGCCCGCGGACGGCGAGTACAAAATCAACGTCAGCGCGGATCGCGGCAAAGGCAGTTACACGCTGGTCGTGGAAATTGAATAAAAAAGCGAACGAATCGCTGAAATGTTTAAATTCAAAATTCCTTCCGCAAAATACACGAAGTATCCAAAAAATAAAATAGAGGAATTTACACTAAATGAAATTATCAAAAATCTTTTTATCGCTCGCTTTAATCGCCGCCGTTTCGATTTGTTTTCAAAAAACGGCGGCGCAGGTTAAAGCGAATCCAAGCACGGTGACGGATTACTATCTGCTGCTTCCGACGGAAAATCTGATGGTTCTGGAATCGGTTAAGAATCGCCGTTCGCTCATCAAGACGCAGGATTTGAAAAACGGTTATCTGCGGCTGGAAGGCGGTTGGGAAGGCTGGGCGGAAATCGCCTTGTTTCGCAAAAAAAATCGTGAAGCCGTGATCGCCGTCGAGTTGGTCGAATGCGGTCCGGCGTGCGGCGGCGTGACACAGTTTTTAACTTACAAAAACGGCAAATGGGCGGATGTTACGGCAATCGTGATGCCGGAACTTGAAGATGCGGACATTCTCGCCGCTTACAATCGCGTTAAAACCAGAAAAGACGACGCGCACTCGCTTGACGATATGCCTTATACGTATTGGATTCTGCCGCAAAAAGACACGTCTCTAAAACTCGTCAGCGGCGACCCGGGCGAATCGGAAGGCAAAATGCTGCTCATCTTTAAATGGGACGGCGAGCGATTTGTGAGAGCGGGTAAATGAAAAACAAGCACGTCATTTTAGCGATTATTGGCGGCGGCGTTTTGATATTTGGGTTCGGCGGCTTTGTTTTGCTTTTATCATTTTTGCAGGTTGTTGGCGATGATGTAGAACGAGCGGAAGCAGGCAAGCTGACGATTACCGGTCGGCACAAAATGCTTTATTACGGCGGCGATTTGCCGCCGACAATTCAGTGCGTTGAACCGGAAATCGGTGTTTGCGAAACTCCGGTGAAGTGGAATCGCGAAAATCACCGCGCAGGCGGTTCGCGCTGCCGCATCAAAGGCAATGCGCCGCAGCCGTTTGTCAGTCGTCCGCAAACGTCGGACATCGCCGAGTACGAGTTTGATCTCGAACCCGGCAAAACTTATTACTGGTATGCTTTCCTTGGAAGTTACGAAGACTGCATCGGCTGGTTGCCCGCCGAATATGAGGGCTTTGCAACCGGCGAGATTAAATTGGAAGCGAACGAAATCCGGCGCGTCGAATTTGATTTTACCAAGTAAAAATGACGCACCTCGATTTAGAAGAAATTTGAAGATCCGAATCAACCAACTGTCCGCTTAACCTTGAATTTGGGGTTTTCCGCCCAAACCCACGAAAAGTATCAATAAGCCTTTTCAGCCCTCGACAGATTCCTTCGTCTGCTCTCCCAGATACCGATAAATACTCGCTTTTGACAGTTTAAATTCGCTCATCAGGGTTTTGATCAACACGCCGCTTTTTCGTTTTTCTCGCAACTCTTTAATTTGTTGAACATCGAGTTTTCTAACTGCTCCAAACCGCACGCCCTTTTCCTTAGCTTTATTAATGCCGTCCAACTGCCGCTCGGCGCGGATTTCCGTTTCAAACTGATTGATGGCTCCGAGCATATTGAAAAGCAGTCTGCCGGTCGCATCCGCCGTGTTAATGTTTTGATCAATGACTTGCAGTTCTACTTCCTTGCGCCGGAGTTCGTCGGCGATCTGACACAGATGCAAAGTCGAACGCGCCAGCCGGTCGAGCCGGGTGACGACCAGCGTGTCGCCTTCCCGGACGTATTCCAAACACGCGGCTAATTGCAGACGCTTAACCCCGGACGCGCTTTTCTTTTCCTGAAAGATTTTCCGGCAATGTTTTAATTTATCGAGCTGCACCTCTAAACTTTGCCCGACCGACGAAACACGCGCGTAACCGATGAGTGCCATAATCTTTAATTTTGAACAAACGATTCAATTTGCTTAAGACGTTCTGAGAATTATAATATGAGACATAAAATAAGACAATGTTTTCAAACGGTCTTATAAACTCTACTTTCCGAAACATCGTTATTAATATATTTCGTGGGTTTGGGCGGAAAACCCCAATTTTGAGAATTACATTTCGGTTAAAAATTACTCAGCTTCACCAATTAAAACGAATCCAGCCCAGTAAAATGGATGTGCGGTTGATGGGTTGCGGCGTAGTTTTAATGCCGCCTGACGCAATGCTTCCGGTTTTCGAGCGGCGTTTTGTTTGAGCGATTTGTAAAAATCAACGGTCAAATCAGTCGTGCTTGCCGATTCGACTTTCCATTGCGAAACGACGACGTTGCGTGCGCCGGCGACCATTAAACTCCACGATAATCCGATCAAACCTTCGCCCGAACGCGATTGACCGCGAGCGGTCTCGCACGCCGATAAAAACACCAAATCTGACGACAAATTCATCTCTAAAATTTCCCACGCTTCGAGTTTGCCGTCGTCGCCTGTCGCCTGATTCGGCGCGAGCAGAATGTATGAATTGAGCGGGCTGTTGTTGTCCAAAACGCCGTGCGTCGCCAGGTGTAAAACCTTGAATCCGGCGATGGTTTCACGTTTCAAAACGCCTTCGTCGGCTTGGTTGCGGTTGAAAACGCGGACGTTTTTCGCGCCGTATAAGGTTTTCAGCGTGTTGGTTTGCCGCTCGGCTTCTGGCAAAACGGTGAAATTGACATTGACGTTCGCCCCGCCGTTCATCGGATTGCCGAATGCCAGTATATTTTGCGAATTGAATTCAGTTTGATTGCCGCGCAGCTCGCGCAGAGTCGTCAAACTCGGCGAATAAGAAACGCTCGCGTCGTCGAGAATGTAGCGGTTTTCCGCCGACTGCAACGCCTGAAACGGCAACTCCCAAAGTCCGTCATCGGGAACAATCGTCAAATTCGTTTTGCCCGCTAACTGACGCACCGCCGGACGCAGCAGTGCGTCGTAAATCGCCTGTGAATCCGCCGCGAAAAGCACGTTTCTTTCAGCAAGTTTTTGGCGAAAACGGGCGATGCGTTTGTTTAATTCTTCGCGCCCGACATCGATTTTGTAAGTCTTGAATTCGACCGCACCGTTCGCTTTGGTGAAAACATAAAGCAAAACCGCGTCGTCGGAGACGAGATATTCGAGCAGCGCGGATTTTTCGGTTAAAAGACTGCCGACTTCTTCGATTTCAATCGGTTTGACCGCGCCGCGCTTGATACGAAGTTCGGGATGAACGGCGTAAAGATTCGTCTGAAAACGCGCCAGAGCCGTTCGCGACGCTTCAAGTTTCGTCTTCAAATCCGTTGATTTCTCCTGGTCGGCGACGGCGATTTTGGAAATTTGCGCGTTCAGCGAATTTACTTCGCCGCGCAAAGTGTTTTCTTCCGACTTTTCTTCCGCTGACATATTCGCCGTTTGCTGGTTGCGCCCGAAACGCACGGCATCGAGCAGAACTCTGGCTTTGGCGCGTTCGGCGTATTCAAAAGATTCGGTGAAATCTTTTTCGTTCGCCAGCATCGCGGCAAGCTGTTGATACGGCTTGATGCGTTCGGCGAAAAACAAGCTGTTTTCCGCCGCGCCGCCAACGATTTCGCCGCGCAGAGATTCAATCGTGCCGATTGCCGCGTCGAACGCCGTCCGGGTTTTGTCGCATTCGTTCTGCGCCAGATAAATTTGCCCGACAACCGACTGCGCCTGCCAGAGCAGTTCGCGGTTGCCGTTTTCTTTGGCTGAATCGGCGGCTTTCTGCGCGAGTTCGAGCGCGTCTGGAAATTTTGACTGCGCCAGATAAACGCGGGCAATGGCAATTCGGGCAATCGCCATTCCGTCGCGGCTGCCGCTCGCTTCGCGCATCGCCAGAGCGCGGCGCAGATTTTCGAGCGATTGATCGTATTTGCCGGTTGCCAGATAGATATTGCCGAGCAGTGCCAGTGAACGCGCCAAACCGTCATTGTCGCCAAGTTTTTCAAACATCGGCACGACTTGTCCGGCGACGGGCAGAGCCGCCGCGTAATTTTTTTCGGCGACGCGAATCAAAGCCAGCATCTGCAAACTGTAAGCCTTGCCCGCAAAGTCTTTGCGCCGTTCGTCGAGCGCGAGTGCCTGATTGTCATAATCAAGCGCGAGCCGCAGATTGCCCTGCAAAAAATATGTTCCGGCAATGTGGCGCAAAACTGTCGCCGACGGAAACATACCCGGATTTGTCGGAGCTAAGGCATCGGTAATTTCCCGCGATTCCTGGTAAAGCCGTAGCGCGTCCGTGTAATTTCCGCGTAGCCGGTTAATAATGCCGAGATGAAAAAGCGCGTCGGCAATGCCGTCTTTCGAGTTCCTTTTTTCGGCGATGCTCAACGCCTCGCGGTGCGCCGTTTCCGCCTTCGTATAATCGCCGAGATACATATTAACCGCGCCGACGGCTTCCAAAACCATCATCACCTGCGATGCGTCCAGTTCTTTGTAAATCGTTAAAGCGCGTCCGTAAAATTCGAGAGCTTTGTCATATTCGGCTTTCGTGCGGTGGATTCCCGCCATAGACAAAACGGCATCGGCTTGCGATTGACGGTCGCCCGTCTTTTCGGCGATTGCCAGAGCCTGCGTCAGATATTCGAGTGCGGGCGGAAATTGGCTGTTTTGGATATTTACCGCGCCCAGACCCAAAAGAGCGCGGATTTCGCCGTCCGCGTATTGAATTTTTCGGGCGGTCGTCTGCGCTAATTGAAAAAGGCGAATGCGGTTCGGAAAATCATTGGCAAACTCTCCCGAATCGGCTTGTTTAATCACCTCGTCGCAAACACTTTTGAGTTCCGTGTCAGTTCGATTTTCGAGAATTTTTTGAATTTCCGCGTCGGTTTTTTTGACAATCAAACGCGCCGACAAATCTCCGATCTGCGCCGCCGTTTGCGAAACGCAAAACAGCACCAATGCTAAACCGAAAAATTGTCGAAATCGGCAGAAATTCATTTGCTTACACTCTGTCAGATGCTTACACTCTGTCAGATGCTTATACTTTGTCAGAATCACTCTCAAAAAACGATCAGTTTTTCACAATCAAAAATCCGATTATTTCACGCTCTGTAAAAGTTTTCGCGCCAGCGGCGACTGCGGATTTTCTTTGACGAGTTTTTCAAATTCGGCGCGGGTTTCACGTTTCAAACCGGCTTTGGCGTATAAAACGCCGAGCGCGAGATGCGACGGGTTGCCGGATTTCTCCAGCTTGTTAATATCGTCAAACAGATTTTGTTCGACGACGCGAAAACGTGCTTGCGGCGCGGGACTCGAAGGCGAAACCGTTTCCGTGCCGTCGGGCAAAATCGCCGTGACCTGCCACGAATAATTCGCGCCGCGCGGCAGAGGTTTCGACGGCTTCCAACTGGTCGCGGTCAGCTTTTCGCTTTCTTCGACGACGCGGAATTTATCGTCAACCACCGCGACCGAATAATTCGCCGCATTTTTCAACGGTTTCCAACGCAAAACCGGCTGATTTTCTTTGATGACTTTCCCAATCGGCGTTTGCAAACCGAACGGCACGCCGCTTTCGGCATTGCTTTCTCCCATCAAAACGCTGCCGCCGCCGCCGAGCGAATTGTTGGCAACGATGATTTTTTCGGTTTGCAAAGATTGTTTAATCGCGTTCTGCGCGGCAGCCGAAAGATTTTCCGCGCCTTTCACTTTGCCTTTATCGTCAATGGTTATGCGTCCATCGTTAATCGCGTAAAGTGTTTTATTGTTCGGCAGATTCTGATTTGGCAAAGGCGCGACTTCCGGTGATGGTGAAGTTTCAGGCGAAGCATTAACAGCGGGTGAAGTCTTCGGCAATTCGCTATTCGACAGCAAAATGTCTTGATTTTTATTACCCTGAGCGATTTCATCCGGGCGAACGCCGCGCAGCAAAAGCCATGCGCCGAATAAAACGGCGACGAGCAGAACCGCCGCGACTGGCGCGAACGTGCCGATTGAGCCGAACGCGAAAAATTTACTCCAAAAAGATTGTTTCGCGGATTCAGCAGTCGTTAAATTTTGCGCGGCGGGCGCGGCGGCGATTTCCCGAAATTTATACAAATCCGTCAAATCTCTTTCGCATTCAGCGCAAATCGCCAAATGGCTCGTCGCTATTTCGCGGTCAACTTCATCCAATTTATCGTCAACGAAAAATTCTAGCTGTTCATAAGCCAGATGCTTCGGCGCATCGCCGAAGTCCTCAAACGCAAAATTCTGATGCACCGCCGCGAACGCTTTTTCCGCTCCGATAACCCGTGCCAGCTTCTCGCGGCATTCCGCGCAGACGACAATGTGCGTTTGCAAGTGAAGCGTTTCCGCCGGCAATGCTTTTCGCGCCGCGTAACGGTCGAGTATTTCGTTTGAAATGTGTTCCATAGCCATCACCAAATTCGGCAAAGATAAATCGCCGTTTATGTAGAGCCGCGCCGAAAGATTATATTACCACTGCCGGAAAAAATAAATTACGAATTCAAATTACGAATTACGAATGCTGAATAGAACTCGATTTAATTTATAACTCATAATTCGCTCATTGCTTCAAAATCCTTTCATTCTCCGTGATAATCTTTCCCGCGCCGACTTTCGTAAATTTATTACCTGCTGTCTGGTCAACCCCAAAATCTCCGCGATGCGTTTGTCTTCGAGCGGCAGATAATTCCATATTTCGGCGAGTTTTGCCGGTGTCATTTCCAGCGCACGGGCAATTTTTTCGACGGTCGCTACGCCAACAACGAGCCACAAATCAATCGCACCGCGCCCGTTTTCGTCTTTTAAATTCAATAAAACAGCGGTGCGTTGGCGCGTCGGCAACTCGATGATTTCGTTCCACAATCTTTGCAGATAATCGCGCCGTTCGTTCACTGTATAAGCATCGGGACGCGCGTCGGCGATTTGCATTTGCGTCTGTTCGTCGCCATTTCCGTTCGTTTTCGGGGCATCAATCGCCACCGTTTCGTCCGTTACGTTCCACCACTCGGCGCAGACGCTCGTCAGCAAATCAATTTCAACCGGCGTGTTCGTCCAATTGAAAATTGCCGTCAAAAGCTCGAACGCATTTTTCTGCTCGCTCCACGATTTTTCAACTTTGACATCGCGCTCGAATGCCCGCGCATCATCGCTCAAAAGCTCGATTTTCAAACTCGAGCTTTCATTATCCACGAACTGCCAACGGCGAAAACCGCCGACGTAAGCACCGTTTGCATCCTGCCAGACCGCGAAATTTTCCCGGTGCGCGAGCAGATAGCGTAAGGCGTTTTTCAACCGCCGCCGATTCGGATATTTGCGGCTCAAAAAACGGTCGCAGGCGTTGTATGTGGTAACGGCGACGTAAGAATCGAAATCTTCGATTTCCCTGCCGTTCGGTTCGCTTTTCAAACGTTGCAATCGCCCGACGAGCTGCACCATCACTTCACTGTAAATCTCCTCGCCGTCGTCCGCTGCGCCGCGCGTTTTGTAGCTAATGATTTTTGACATAACCGGCACGGCGTATTCGGTTAAAAGCGCAGACAAAACGCGCTCTTGCTCGTCCGCGTCAGAAGTTTGCGCGAAGAGATGAAGCAAAGAAGCTGTTTGCCCGACGTTCATTACATTGTTCATACAATCGAGTGAATTTTACCCGAAGCCGAGAATTGCCGCAACAGAGAGAAAATTTATGAAAATCTTGTCTAACAAGTGGTTAGAAGTCTCCAATTTCATAGGATTTAGAGGTTTTTTCGTTTAAGGGAGTTTTTCTTGAGCCAGTTGTGCAGATTGGCTTCCGTTGTGTTGTAACGGTTAGCGATGAACTTCTGAGTCGAGCCGTTGGCAAGTAATGCTTCAATCTCCGGGCGATACTGGTCTAGTTTTGATTTGCCGGGTCCCGGCGGTCTGCCGAGTTTGATGCCCTGTTCTTTTTTATAGCGTAAGGCTTCTTTTGTTCGTTGCGAGATTAAGTCTCTTTCGATTTCCGATGCCATCGAAAACGCCATTGCGACAATCTTGCTTTGAATCGTATTGTCCAAAGTCCAGTTTCCTTTGACCGCATAAACACGAACTCCTTTTTCGACCGCCACCGAGAGAATTTCCATACATTCGAGCATACTTCTGCCCAATCGGGATAACTCGCTGACGATTAATGTATCACCTTCTTTGAAGTCTTCAATGATGTCGGCGATCTTCCGTTTTTTCCACGAGACTTTGCCCGAGACGATTTCTTCAACGAAAAAAACTCGTCCCAGATTCAGGTGATTCGCCAGATGCAGAATATCGGATTTATTCTTTTCGAGTTCCTGATCATTGGTCGAAACTCGCAAGTAACCGATGGTTTTAGAAACCGACGGAGCGGGTTTGATACTGGCTGATTTTAATGATGATTTTGGCGGCATTGTTAAGTATTCAATGAAAAGGTCTGATTGTAGATTATATTATAACAATAGTCATTGTCATATCAGCGAGTTATATTTAACAATAACTGATGTATAAACGCTCGTTTAATCAATAATAACTTCGATAACTTTTTCCATAACTTTAATGGATTTCAAATCCCCAGCTTTTCATTTGAATTCACGACCTGTTTCGATACTCCTATTTTATAAGAATGTCCGGTGAGATGTTGATCAATGCTTCTCTCTTTGTGCGTAAATCTTAGGTAACAGTTTTCGAGTTTTTGTTTTCATTCGTATGGGTGGCGGTTTAACTCTTCCGGGGGAGACAAGTATCTTTTTCAACCCCGGAAGTGTGACTTTTGTCTCTACTTCTCGCATCTTTGACCAAGGAAGGCATTGCCACGGGGCACACAGAAAACGAATTTGTTCAGCCTGTCGTCACAAATATCCTCAAGATGAGGAGTGGTGTCCAAAAATCCTCGGAAAACGGCTGGCAAATGTTCAATGAACACAGGCTGTTCGTGAGTATATTTCAGCCTGTCCGAAAAGAGTAGTTTTTGGACAAAATAAACACTTTGAGGTGGTTTAATTAACAGGACACGAAACTCTCTGTAAAATGAGATGATGCGAAAATATGATAATGAGTTCAAACAACAAGCCGTGCGGAAGATTCTTGACGGTCAATCGGTGGCGAGTTTATCCAGAGAATTAGGTGTCGGCGAAAGCCAATTGCATAAGTGGAAGAAATTGAAAATCGATTCCGGTTCGGATTTGGAGAGAGAGAACCTGAAACTCAAAAAGCAGCTGCGAGAAGTTCAGATGGAGAATGAAATCTTAAAAAAGGCGGCACTTATCTTCGGCAGGGGAAGTTAGTCAGATACCAGTTCATTAAAAGTCAGGCGGGAGTATTTCCGATTCGGGTTTTGTGCCGCGTAATGAAGGTTGCTCGGTCGGCTTATTATACTTACGCCAACTGCAAGACTTATCAGGAAAGCCCGTGCGCCGCCCGCATCAAGGAATGTTTCGATCTGAACTTCCGTCGTTATGGGTCACGGCGCATCGCGGCGAGTTTGAAAATCGGACGCTCAACCGTCCAAAAGGTGATGCAGCGGCTGACTTTACGGGCAATCCAGTCGCGTTCGTTTAAGCCGCAGACAACCGACTCGAAACACGGTTTGCCGGTCTGCGCCAACCTTTTGCAAGACGGGACGAATGCGCCGACAGGCAAAAGCGAAGTGTTGGTCGGCGACATTACTTATCTTCGCCTGCGTGATGGCAAGTTTTGTTATTTGGCGTGTTTGCAGGACAAATTCACGCGCCGGATTGTCGGGTGGAGAGTTTCGGAGCGGATGACGGCGCAACTGGTCATTGATGTTTTTCAGCAGGCGCGGCGGCGTGGTTTAATCAAACGAAATGCGATTATACACAGCGATCAAGGCAGTCAATATGCGGCGGTCGAATATCGCCGATTGCTTTACATCGGCGGCTTTCGCCAGTCAATGAGCCGCAAGGGAAATTGCTACGACAACGCCCAAGCAGAAAGTTTCTTTTCAAGGTTCAAAGCGGAATTGGTTGAAAACGGCGTTTTTGAATCGGTGGAAGATGCCCGCTCGGAAGTCTTCGGTTACATCGAAGGCTATTATAATCGAATCAGACTGCATTCGGGTTTAGGTTACAAAAGCCCGATTCAGTTTGAAAATGAGTTAGAAATAAAAAATAAAAGGAGCAGAGAGAGTTTGGTGTCCTGAAAAACTTGACCGTCTCAGAAGTCTATTTACAACCTCTTTAGTAAGTTCTAAAGACGGAATAAAAAAAGACATTCCCTCAAATCTTTTTAATAATTGGTCTAAAATCTTAGTTTTAAAAGTGATTTCTTCTTTTTTTGGAACAACTGCTTTTGTCATAAAAATCCTCACACATATTCTAATTTATTAGAATCGATATAATAGAGAGGTTTCTCCTCTCTATTATAGTAGTGTTCTAAGAAATAACATTTGTTACAAATATTTCAAAAAAGTTGAATGTTATATTTGTCTGAAATCGCGCCCAACAATCTAGCAATTCCGTTCAGTAGAAGAAATATAATGGTTTCGAGTTTTGAATTGTGGGACAAATTTAATTAGACAGAATAATTGTTTTGTCTAATTAAAATCTTGATTTCAATGAAAACCTTTTGATTTTTCGTTGGCGAAAAACTGAGAAAATCAACTGTAATGTCTGATTAAAAGTCAATTGACGTGATCCGGCGGCTCATCCGATGACTTCTTAGAGTGTCGGGATGAGGTTTATAGCAAATTAAAAAATTTTAAGATTTAGTCATAAAATGATAAACTGCTAATGAACTTTCAGTTCATTTAACTCAATTCAAGAACCCAAATTGTCAGATTTATAGAAATTTTATTATTAAAGTTTAATAACAAATTAAACATAAAGTATGGAAAACTCAACATTAAATTATAATGAGCAAGAGCCTTTTGCAGCTGCCGAATTCGCCGATAATCCTGAGCCGCGCTGCCCGTGTATATTGCTGCTTGATACATCGGGTTCGATGCACGGCAAAGCCATTGATGAATTGAATGCGGGACTGCAAGCCTTCCGCGATGAATTGCTCGCGGATTCATTGAGCGCGAAAAGAGTCGAAGTTGGGGTCATCACTTTCGGACCGGTGAACATCGTCAGCGATTTTACTACCGTCGAAAATTTTACCGTGCCGCATTTGACGGCGAGCGGCGATACGCCGATGGGAGCGGCGATTTCTACTGCGCTCGAACTGCTCAAAACTCGCAAAGAAATTCTGCGAAACAACGGTATTCAGCTTTTTCGTCCGTGGATATTTTTGATTACGGATGGTGCGCCGACCGATTCCTGGCAGCATATCCCGCCTCTCATTAAGCAGGGAGAAGATAACAAATCCTTTTCGTTTTTTGCTTTGGGTATAACGGGAGCCGACTCTAACACGCTCCAACAAATTTCCACACGCGCCCCGATTAAGCTCGAAGGCGTAAAGTTTCGAGAGTTCTTTCTCTGGCTGTCGGCATCGCTCAAAAGCGTTTCACAATCCAATCCGGGCGAGGCAGTGCCGCTCCCTGATTATCGCCCATACGGATGGGCGGAAGTCTAATGACCGGTTCAAAATGGAATATCGCTCACGCTTCGGTCAGAGGCACTTCTCACGTTGAAAAAGGAACGGAGTGTCAAGACCGCTACGATTATCGCCTTCTGCCTACCGCAAAGGGCGAAACGCTCGTCGTTGTCCTCTCCGACGGTGCCGGGAGCAGTCAGTTTTCGCAAATCGGAGCCGAACACGCCTGTGCGCTTTTCATCAAAGAGATAGAAGAACAATTGATTGATGCCGAGGGATTCTATAACTTGAATGAGGAATTCGGTCGGCTCTGGCTGGAGTATTTTCGACAAAAAATATTTGAATATGCCGAGGAGCAGAAAAATGATGTTCGTGAATATGCCTGCACATTTCTCGCCGCGATAGTCTGGCGGGACGGAGCGGTTTTTTATCAGGTCGGCGACGGCGGAATAATCTACTCGATGACCGGCGAGGCGGAAAGCTACTGTTTCGGAGTGCCGCCGCCGTTTAAGGAATACGCCAATGCGACGGACTTTATCACCGAAAAAAACGCCGGCAAAAAGCTGCTTCACGAATTTATTAAGGAGCCGATCAAAGATTTGGTGATATTCACCGACGGCATTGAGCGTCTTGCTATTAATATTCAGGCGGGAATGCCCCACGAGCCGTTCCTGATTCCGATGCTCGCGCCGCTTCACGGAGAAATTGAGGATGGCACCGCACTCAATGAAAAACTGACTGCCTTTCTGGATTCTCCGCGTATCAACGAGAAAACCGACGACGATAAAACGCTTTTTCTCGCGTCTTTTTTCGGCGCGAAGATTGAAACGGCTTTCGACGAAAAGGTTGAGAATAACTTTCCCGTTTCAGATTCGACGGAGATTGTGAAAGATGAAGAAGATTCTGCCGACGAAAATCTCGGCGACGAGCCGAGCGAAGAAAATGTTGAATTAACCGAAAATAATAACTCTGAATCGAAAGACTCCGCTTTGTAAATTTCAGATGGCGACTTACTACGACAGCACCGGGCGCAAAATAACTTTATCAGCCGAACTCGGAAAGGGCGGCGAAGGAAGCGTTTACGCGGTTGCCGGAGATAACAATTCAGTCGGCAAAATCTACCACAAGCCTCTCTCCGGCGATAAAGCGGAAAAACTCGGATGGATGGCGATCAATAAAAGCCAGCAGCTTTTGAAGGTTGCGGCTTGGGTCACGGACACATTGCACGACTGCGCCGGAGGAAAAGTCGTCGGGTTTTTGATGCCATCGGTTAAAGCCAAAGAAGTCCATGAACTATACTCTCCGAAAAGCCGCCGCACTCATTTTCCTGAAGCGGACTGGCGATTTTTGATTCACGCGGCGATCAATCTCGCCCGCGCCTTCAATAATGTTCACGAGGCGGGACACGTTATCGGCGATGTCAATCACGGCAACTGCGTCGTTCTCCCTGATGGCACCGTCAAACTGATAGATTGCGACAGCTATAACATTCAGGCGAACGGTAAAAATTACCCGTGCGAGGTTGGCGTTTCGACGCATATCGCGCCGGAACTTCAGGGAAAGTCATTGCGCGGAGCAGTCCGCACCCAACAGCACGACAATTTCGGACTGGCGGTTATTATTTTCCAAATTCTCTTTCTCGGTCGGCATCCTTTTGCCGGCAAACCGCTCGGTAAAGAAGAAAGAAATCTGGAGGATTGTATCCGCGAGCAACGCTTCGCTTATGGAACAGGTGCATCATTAAGACAAATCAAACAACCGCCCGGAACGCTTGATTTGGAAGCGGTTTCGATGCCGGTCGCGCAACTTTTCGAACGAGCTTTTTTACGCCGCGACCGTCCCGCCCCGCGAGAATGGATACACGCCCTTAAAGAACTGTCGTACAATCTCACGCGCTGTGGTCAGAATTCCGGTCATTATTTTTGGAAATCGCTTAAAGCCTGTCCGTGGTGTGCGCTTGAAAAACAAACCGGTTTGCCTCTTTTTCCGGTTAATTACCAACAACAAGGTCAGTCAAGCGACTTTAACATCGTCACAATTGAACAATTGCTGAACTCAATTCAGTTTCCGCAGAATCTGCCGGCGAAACCCTTTTCGGCTATCACCTTGCCGCCGCCGAATTCGCAGTTAATTGACAGCAATGAGAAGAATAAATCGTTGGTTATCGGCTTACTTGCCGCTGAATTTGCGCTCCTCTTAATCGTTCCGTTTTTTATCGGCTTCGTCGGCGCGGTCATATGCGGATTAACGATGGCGTTTATCGTTTATCGCTACTCGAGAGATTCCGACCCGGAAATGAAGAAAAAAGTTGTTAATAAATTTAACGAGAGCCAAAAAAATTGGCTGGCACTCGGAAGAGAATGGCAGCAAAGAGAATCAGGCGACCGACTGCTTGAGAAAAGCGCAGACACTAAAAAGAAAATAAATGAATACAAAAATCTCGATGTGTTGCGTCTTCAAAAATTAAAGAAACTTGACGACCAGCGTTACGACCAACAACTTGAAGAATTTTTGGATAAATTTTACATCGAAAGGGCAGACATCAGAGGCATCGGGATAAGTCGCGTCGTGACGCTTCAGTCTTACGGCATTGAAACCGCTTTTGATATAGATCAGCACGGGATTATGTCGATTCCGGGTTTCGGTCCGACTTATACGCAGAAACTAATGATGTGGAAGGAAGGACTAAAAGCCCGCTTTATTTTTGATCCAAATAAGTTGGTCAGTCCACAGGACCAGCAAAAAGTCGAAATAGAGATTGCCGCCGTCCGACTTCAACTGGAAAAATCTTTACAGTCTGGAGTCTCGCAACTGCGGGCGCAAGTCGCAAATATAAACGCCAGAAATCAGTATTTGACGAAGAAAGCTCAGGAACTTTCAACGATTTCAGCGCAAGCACAAAGTGATAGATCCGCAGTGGGCGATTTATCTTGGGCGACTGGTCTGGCTCTCCTTTTAGCCATCACATTTCCGGCGGGCGGGGGAATCATCAGTTTAGCAGTCAATCACCCTTCCGCACCCGCCGTCACTGATATTGCAACGACTCCGACTCCTCTTTCGGGAACGCTTAGTGTCCCTCTAAACCTGCCCACAAATGCTAACGTAAATAATGTGGCGGCAATCAACGCTAATCTCGCTAAATCATCAAACGCCAATTCCAACCAAGATGCTTCCAATCTTTCCGAATTGGCAAACATTAACATTAATTCACTGAGCGATACGGAAAGAAAAGTGAAAGCGGAAGAGTTGTTCAAACAGGGAGTCGAATCAACAAAAGCGAATAATTATTCGAAAGCTGAAAAGTTTTATCGGGTAGCGATTAAATTCGATGACTCCCGCTTCGATTATTACCACGAATTGGGATATGCGCTTTACCGACTGAAAAAGTTTCAGGATGCCGCGACCGCCCTGCAAAAATCAGCAAGTTTGGGTTCGACGAACGGTGATACAAGAAAAATGCTTGGACTGACTTATATTGAGCTGAAAAAATGGGGCGAAGCGCAGGAGATTTTTGCTGACATCACGCGAGGAGGTTATGGCACATTTGCGGACTACTATAATCTCGGCACTGCTGCCGCTAGCGGCAATAATTATCAACCGGCTATCGCCGCTTTTAAAAGCGCAGTTCAAATGGAACCGAATAACGCGAAAGCACATTTTGGAGGGTGTAAGAAATTTTGTGTAATTCCAAATTTATAAATTAAAGGAGAATTACACATTATGACAATTAGCAAAGAAGTTTTAGATGAATTGATTAAAGATTATCAGAACCCGGAAGATTTGTTGGGTGAGAACGGGTT
>JBBSUG010000051.1:0-30092 GCA_038235165.1 Pyrinomonadales bacterium | reverse complement strand
CGGCAGCGACGGCATCGTTCTCACTCGATTTGAGGGAAGCCAATCCGA
This sequence comes from Pyrinomonadales bacterium, assembly GCA_038235165.1. Taxonomy (GTDB): domain Bacteria; phylum Acidobacteriota; class Blastocatellia; order Pyrinomonadales; family Pyrinomonadaceae. The sequence goes on along the minus strand of JBBSUG010000051.1, from coordinate 30,044 downwards.
TATAGCACGAACGCTGGCGATTCAGTCGAACGGCAAAATTGTTGCTGCCGGAAGTTCATCGTCCGATGTTTCACAGTTTGCTCTGGTTCGCTATGAAGGCGATCAAAATGTTCGTCCGTCTTTTGACTTTGACGGTGACGGCAAATCCGATATTTCCGTCTTCCGCGACGGCATCTGGCATTTGCAGCGCAGTCAAGCCGGTTTCGGTACCGTCTATTGGGGGCTCGCCTCCGATAAACTCGCTCCCGCCGATTTCGACGGCGACGGCAAAACCGATCCGACAGTTTATCGCCCGTCCAACGGCGAATGGAGCGTCCTTCGCAGTTCAGATAATACGGCAAAAGTTCTGCGCTTCGGCGCACCTAATGATTTACTGCGTCCCGCCGATTTTGACGGCGACGGCAAAGCCGACATTGCGGTTTTTCGCTCGTCGAACGGCACTTGGTATCGCATTAATTCGAGCGATGACCAATTTTTCGCTGTTCAGTTCGGAGCATCAGGTGACACTCCGGTCGTCGTTGATTTTGACGGTGACAGAAAAGCCGACATCGCCGTTTATCGCCCGTCAAACGGCACTTGGTATTGGCTCAGAAGTTCGAATGGACATTTCGCGGCGTTACAGTTCGGTTTAAGTGAAGACAAACCCGTAGCGGCAGACTACGACGGCGACGGCAAAACCGATGTCGCTGTTTATCGCCCATCGAACGGAACATGGTATTTGAATCGCTCGACACAGGGATTTACGGGAGTCCAATTCGGCATTGCTGCTGATTTGCCGACACCCGCCGATTAAGACGGCGACGGCAAAGCGGACATCGCCGTATTTCGGAACGGGATTTGGTATTTAACGTGAGTTCGATATAAGGATTGTTGGAGAATAAGTATAAATCGTTAAAAATCAATGATATACGGTTTCAGGACAATTCTTGTGATAACAAATTTATGCAATTTTTAAGTTTTAGCGCAAAAAAGACTTAAAATATATTCCAAATATTGGATAAACTGCTGTAATGATTGAATATAATTCATTTTCTTATCTCGAACTCACGTTATTTACAGCGAACGACTGCCGGATTTACGGGAATCCAATTTGGGGTGGCAACCGATAAACCTATTCCCGATATTTTCGTGCGGTAAATTATTTATAAATGCGAATTTGCGGAAAAACTTTGCTTCAAAGTCGTGAGTCAGAACTAAAACAAACTGCGCTTCTAATTCAAAGCATTAAAACACCCTGTGCTTGTAACATCGCCGAGTTTTAGGGGTTTTACAAGCACAGGGTGTTCTTGAAATAAGCGAGTAATTTATTCAGAATACTCCGGTTTGGGGTTGTTCTCTAACCTTTCGCTTTTTTGATTTCTTCAACTAAAACAGGCATTACCTCAAAAATATCACCGACTATGCCGTAATCGGCGATGTCAAAAATCGGTGCTTCTGCGTCCTTGTTGACGGCAATGATCGTTCCGGCGTTTTTCATTCCGACGATGTGCTGAATTGCGCCGGAGATGCCGAGGGCGATATAAACTTTCGGCGCGACGGTCTGACCACTCGAACCGATTTGGCGGTCAATCGGTAGCCATTCGGCATCGCAGATCGGACGTGACGCAGCTAAATCAGCACCGAGTACGTCGGCTAATTCCTGTGCCTTCTCAATATTTTCCTGTGATTTGATGCCGCGCCCGATGGCGACGATGATACCTGATTTAGTCAAATCAACCGATGCTTTCGCTTCCTGAAAAGGTTCTTCGGGTTTCATCCGCAGGTCGCCGACTTCGACTTCCATCGTTTCGACTTGTGCGCTGCCCTTTGCCGCGTTGTCGCCGCGAAATGCGCCCGATTGGAAAGTAACAAAATACGGCGCGTCGCCTTCAATAGTAACGTCCGCGTCCAATTTACCCAGAAAGATGCGGCGCGTAAAAACGAGTTTTCCGCCTTCACTGACATAACGGATGCAGTCGCCGACGAGTTCTTTGCCGAGACGGGCGGCGAGTTTCGGGGCGAAATCGCGCACCTGATAAGTGTGCGCCATAATCACGAATTGCGGATTCGTCGCTTTGATAACCTGTTCCCAAGCGTCGGTATAGCCGTCGGGCGTGTACATTCCGAGTTTGTCATTTTTCGCCACGATCACTTTTTCCAAATCATACTGCGAAATTTCCTGCGCTAAAGCACAGTCTTTGTCACAAGGAATGACGGCGGAAACTTTCAAACTCAAATCTTTGCCGATGTTTTGAGCGGCGGTAATCGCTTCGAGAGAAGTTTTGTTTAATACGCAATCTTTGTGTTCAATAAAAACCAGAATCATAAATCTTTAACCCTTTAATTTTTTCGTGTAATTTTTAATTTCAAATAAAAATTGTTTGTGTTCGGCTGTTTTGCCGGTTTCAATCAGTTCGGTCAATGCGCCTGTTTTAACATTCGGCAAAACATAACTTTCCGGCGACTCCCGGTAATTATTGTTTTTCAACAAATAAATTATCAGCTTGTCGCCGTCATAACGCCAGACTTCAGGAATGCCGATTGCCGCAAAAATGCCCATCCTGTTCAAAGATGAATTTTTTACGTCAACTTCAATAGTCAAATCGGGCGGCGGATCGAAATTCAGATTTACGCTGTCTTTGCCGCGCATTAAACGTGCGTTTTGAATGTAATAACATTCGTCCGGCTCAAATCCCCGCTCTAAATCTTCGCGCTGAAACGTCGTCGAACCGGCGGCGAAAATTTCGATTTCCAGAATTTCGGCAAGTCTTTCAAACAGCATCGCTAAAATTTTTTTCAAATTTTCGTGCTTTAATGAAAGAACCATAATCTCCAGCATTCCGCGATCAAAAGTAAAATGTGCGGACGTTTCATTATGCAGCGCGTCGGTTATCTGTTTGTAAGAATTCCAACTGATATTGTGCAAAACAACCGTTTGATTTTTCTCTAAAACCGCTTCCATAGAAAGATTATAGCACGCGGATTTCTGTTTTTAGTTTCTCAATCAATTCCGTCGCTCCGCGTCTCGCGTCGCCGTCGCCGAGCATTTGCGTTTGTTTGGTTTTGAGCGGCATATAAACTTTTTGAATCTGCTGTGCCGCCGCAAAATTTTCAATCGCGGGCGTAAGTTCTTTGATTTCTTTCTTTTTCGCCGCCATAATGCCTTTCAAACTGGCGTAGCGAATTTGCGAAATGCCCGATTGAATTGTCAAAAGCGCGGGTAGTTGATATGTAAACCACTGATACCAACCGCTCTCGAGTTCGCGTTTGACGCGCAGATTGCCGTTCAAACTTTCGCGGTCAATGTCAATCACAATGGTTGCGTGAGGAATGCCTACAAGTTCGGCTAAAATTACGCCGGTTTGCCCGTAACTCGCGTCGTCGGACTGCAAGCCGGTAAAAATCAAATCGGCGTTTTCGTCTCTGATCGCGTCGGCAATCGTTTTGGCGATTTGGTGCGGCGATAATTTATTGACTTCTTCAACGACGATATGAATCGCCCGATCCGCGCCGCGTGCCAGCGCGTCCTTAATAACTGTTTTCGCACTTTGTCCGCCGAGTGTGCAAACAATAACTTCGCCGTCGCCCTTAGCTTCTTTGAGACGTAGTGCTTCTTCCAGCCCGTAACCGTCGGATTCGTTGGTTTGATGGGAGATATTCGATTCGTCAATCCACTTTTCATCTTTGCCAATCCGCAAAACCGCGTCTTTATTGGCGACCTGTTTCATTAAAACGATAATTTTCATAGATTTATTTGTTTGAAAGTTTTTTGATAATTGATTTCGCTAAACTCTCATTTATTTCATTGTGGCGCAGAATCGGTTGAGATTGTTTGGTTTTGGAAGGTTGAGCACCAGTCGTGGTTTCCACCGTGTCGAACAAATACACAACCAAGTTTTCCAAGTTGTTTTATCAAATCGCGTCTTTTCATTACGCCAATGCCAATTCTTCAACCATTCTGACGAATGGAATTTCTTCCGTTTCAATATTTGCGAACAGACTTTTTAAATTTTCCAAAAGTTCTTCTTTTGAGTAGCCTTGCGTTTCATAACCGGGGTAATCATTGAGAAATCCGATAAAAAATTCGTCGTCCTGCCAAAAAGTATATTTGATTGTTCTCATACCATTTTTGCCGCGCCCTGAATTAATTCATCACTTTACTAACCCGTTTACCAATATTATCCGATACATTAAAGATGCTTCGCAAAGGTATTTTGCCGAATAATTCGTAATCGCCGACTGCCGCAAGTCCGGCGGACGCGATGCAGCCGCACTGCGAACAATCGGGTGTGCCGCCAAATTGACACGGAACTACTTTGGTGTCGAGATTTGCCGTCAAATTGAGCGTTGTGCGGGCAAAAATGCAGTTTTCCGGTGACTTCGGCGGGTGGCGATAGCCGCTGATAACTTGTTTGGGGAGAAATAATTTGGGAAATCTGAAACTGAGTTCTTCGAGTTCGTCAATAACTTTTTTGCGCGTTTCCGGCGTTAAAATTTCTTCGCCCTCGGCACCTATTTGCGGTGTGAATAAGCTGAACCAAATCTTTTTAACTTCGTCGCGGGCTGACCAAAATTCGAGAAATTCTTTGTAGTAACCCGGACGATTCGCCGTCTGCCCCGTGACCGTACAGTGAACCGTGATTTGCTGTCCGTTGATATTTCGCAGAATACGCTCGTAAGTAGCGGGTTTGCGCCGCGCGTCGTGTTCCGGCTGTAATCCGTCAATTGAAACGACAAGATGCAAATCCTTGATTTCGTTCCACGCTTTCGGAATTTCGCGCACTGCGCTGGTGACGAGCTGAACGGCAATGCCCATCTCGCTCAACTGAGGCAGTAAAACATCAAGTTCACGAAACCGAACGAGCGGTTCGCCGCCGACCAATGAAAGGTGCAGCGGACGATGGTCTTTAACTATTTCTAATATTTTGGTGACGAGTTCATCGCCTTTGTAATCGCTGACGGTTCGCAGAGTTTGTCCGGTGCCTTGCAAATGTTCCGGTTCGTAAGCGTAGCAACCCGGACAGCGCAGCGGACATTCGCGCGTGATTTCAATCGAAAGCGACGGTTGCCGCCCGGTGAGAATTTTGCCCCACGCCTTGAATACATCTGTCTTTTTCATAAACCCTGCTTTTCCTGTGTCGTTTTTTTTTGCGAACACTCTCAGGACATTACGAACCGACGCAAGACTCTAAAAGTGTAATAACTAAATATTACTCTTCAAACCGCTTAAAGATCAAACACGCGTTTGTTCCGCCAAAGCCGAAACTGTTTGACAATGCAAATTCGATTTCTGCTTTCCGCGCTTCATTCGGTACATAGTCCAGATCGCATTCGGGATCTGGAAATTCATAATTCATCGTCGGCGGCAGAATTTGATTTTGTAGTGCCAAAACGCTGAACACCGCTTCGATTCCGCCCGCCGCGCCGAGCGCGTGTCCGGTCATTGATTTGGTTGAACTAACCGCCAGTTTATAAGCGTGTTCGCCGAACGCCTGTTTGATCGCCATCGTTTCAAACTTGTCGTTATACGGCGTGGAAGTTCCGTGTGCGTTGATATAGCCTATTTGTTCCGGGGAAATTCCCGCGTCTTTGATCGCTTTGAGCATCACGCGCCGGGGCCCCGAACCGGTTTCATCGGGTGCGGTAATGTGATAAGCGTCGCCGCTCATTCCATAACCGACAATTTCGGCGTAGATTTTCGCACCGCGTGCCTGGGCGAAATCAAGTCCTTCCAAAATCATCAAACCTGCGCCTTCGCCGCAGACAAAGCCGTTTCGTTTCAGATCGAACGGGCGTGAAGCGTGTTTCGGGTCGTCGTTGCTCGTTGACAACGCGTGCATCGAAGCGAATCCGGCGACCGACATCGGTGTAATCGCCGATTCCGCGCCGCCGCAGATCATTGCATCGGCATCGCCACGTTCGATATATCTAAAACTGTCGCCAATAGCGTGTGCGCCCGCCGCGCAAGCCGTCGCCGTTGCCGTGTTCGGACCTTTCAAGCCGTGTCTGATCGAGACATTGCCCGATGCCAAGTTGACGATTGACTGCGGAATAAAAAACGGTGAAACGCGACCGGGTCCGCCCGACAGCATTTTATCGTGTTCGCGTTCAATCGCCCAAAAATCGCCGATTCCCGAACTGATATACGTCCCGATCATCTCGGCGTTCGAATCGTCAACTTTCAGACCGCTGTGTTTGATCGCTTCATCTGATGCAGCAATCGCGAAATGCGTAAACGCGCCCATTCGCCGCGCTTCTTTTTTCTCGAGATGATCGAGCGGGTCAAAGTTTTTGACTTCAGCCGCGATTTTGACCGAATATTTCTCGGTGTCAAATTTTTTTATGTAATCAACACCGCTCTCGCCGCGAAGCATCGCCGACCAGGTGGTTTCGACATCATTTCCGCACGGCGTGACCAATCCGAATCCGGTTACGACAACACGACGTTTCATAAATTTTTCAATCCTATAGTATTTAGTCCTGAGTCCTTAGTTTTTTGTTTCTCAGATAATTAAATCTAGCATAAATGCTTGATCACATTTACAAAGGACAAAGAACCAAGGACTCAGGACTCAGAAAACTTTTAGTCTTGTTTGTGCTGTTCGACATACGCATAAGCATCACGAACGGCTTGAATTTTCTCCGCATCTTCATCCGGAATTTCAATATCGAACTCTTCTTCAAAGCGCATCACGAGTTCGACCAAATCGAGCGAATCCGCTCCCAAATCTTCGATAAAGCGAGCATTATCGGTCACTTCCGCTTCATCCACACCTAATTCATCAACAATAATCTGTTTAATTTTATCTTGAACTTCTGACATAATTTCTCCTGATTCCTTTATATATTATTTAGTGTTTCTTTTAAACTATCTGCATTTTCGACGTTAAAACTGCGAACGTCGCGGCTAATCTGTCTAACCAAACCTGACAAAACTTTTCCGGTTCCGACTTCGATAAATGTTTCAACGCCTTCGATTAACAAATTCTCGACCGACTGCGCCCATTTGACCGGATTCGAAACCTGTTCGGTCAGCGCATTTCTAACTCTTTCGCCGAATTCATTTTTCTCGGCGGAAACATTCTCAATTATTGGAAAGCGTAAATTGTTAAATTTTATTCCCGTTAAATCTCCCGCCAGTTTTTCTTGTGCCGGAAGCATCAGGGCGCAGTGAAAAGGGGCGGAAACATTTAATTTAATCGCTCTTTTCGCGCCGCGCTCCTTCAGTAACTCACAGGCGCGGTCAACGGCTTCGGTGTTTCCGGCGATGACGATCTGCGCGGGCGAGTTGATATTTGCCGGACTACAAACTTGTTCTTCGGCGGCTTCGGCACAGGCGATTTCCACTGTTTCAAGCGGTAAACCCAAAATCGCTGCCATCGCGCCGACTCCGAAGGGAACTGCGTCCTGCATATATTCGCCGCGTCTGCGAACCGTTTTGACGGCATCGGCAAAACTCAGTGAATGAGCCGCCACGAGTGCGGAATACTCGCCTAAACTGTGTCCGGCGACAAAATCCGGGAGCGGAAATCCTTCGCCCGCCATTGCCCGAAATGCGGCAACTGAAGTTGTCAGAATCGCCGGCTGCGTGTTCGCCGTTAACGCCAAATCTTCCGTCGTGCCGTTAAAACACATTTCCGCCAGCGAAAAACCGAGCGCGTCGTCAGCCTCATCAAAAACTTCCCGCGCCGCCGGAAAATTATCAAACAAATCTTTCCCCATTCCGACCGTCTGCGAACCCTGTCCCGGAAATATGTATGCTAATTTCGACATTAAAAATTTCGTTATCCGTCTTTTCTGATTGCTTGAAGTCTCGACACTTATAATCTAAAACCTGATTACGGTCGCGCCCCAAGTTGCGCCGCCGCCGAATGCGGTCAGCAGAACCAGATCGCCGGATTTTATTCTGCCAGATTGTACACACTCGTCAAGCGCAATCGGAATTGAAGCCGACGAGGTGTTGCCGTGTTCGGCGATGTTCGAATAAACTTTTTCTTCCGGCACGCCTAACCTCGAAGCGACGGCATCGGTGATTCGCTGATTTGCCTGATGCGGGACAACTAAATCAACATCGTCCACCGTATAACCGACTTTTTCAAGCATTTCCGCCGAAATCTCCGCCATCGAGCGAACGGCGACCTTGAAAAGTTCGTTGCCCTTCATTTTGAAAAAATGATCGCCGTTGTCAATCGTTTTGTATGTCGTTCCTAATTTCGTGCCACCGCCGGGAGCGTAGAGAGCTTCTTCATAACGCCCGTCGGAGCGAATTTTCGTTGCTAAAATACCTTTACCTTCAGGAACTGCACTGATCACGGCTGCGCCCGCGCCGTCGCCGAAAATGACGCACGTTCCGCGGTCGGTGTAATCAACGTATTTCGTCAAAACTTCCGCGCCGATAACCAACGCGTATTTGATCTGTTCGGTGCGAACCATTGATTCAACCATTGTTAAACCGTATAAAAAGCCTGAACAAGCCGCAAAAATATCCATTCCGGCAGCGTTGGTCGCGCCCAATTGGGCTTGAATCAATGCTCCGGTCGAAGGCATTATTTGATCGGGAGTCGTCGTCGCGCAGACAATAATATCAATATCTTTCGCCGTCAAACCGGCACGCTCAATTGCCATCTGCGCCGCCTTCGTGCCGAACTGCGAAGTATATTCGTGGTCGGCGGCTTTATGACGCTGTTTGATCCCGGTGCGCGAAGTGATCCAATCGTCGGATGTTTCAACGATTTTTTCCAAATCGGCATTGGTCAGAACGCCGCTCGGAAAAGCGTGTCCCATCCCGATTATTCCTGCGTTATTCATCCGTTTCTAAAGTTTTTCCGGGTTGACTGGAGCTGTCGAATAAACAATTTTTCTTGAACTCGGTCAACTCAGTCAACTAAGAAAAACTTATTCGGTTCCTTTGACTTCGATAATTTGACGACCCTTGTACATTCCGGTCAACGGATTGATGCGGTGCGGCAGAAATGTTTCGCCGGTATCTTTATCAATATAGTATTGCGGAACGGTCAAATGGTCGTGGGCGCGGCGTTTGCGCGTACGCGCATGGGAATGTCTTCGTTTTGGATTTGGCATAATAAACCTCTTGAATATATTTAATAACTAACCTTATATTATTATTCTAAAACTTCAAATCGCCCAACGCTCTCCAACGCGGGTCAACTTTACTATCCTGGCACTTACAATTTATCAAATTTCGGTTCGCTCCGCATTGCGGACAAAACCCTTGACAATCATCCCGGCAAAAACTCTGCGTCGGCAAATTCAATAAAATCTGCTCGCGGATGAGTTCGGTCAGATCAATTCGGTCGCCGTCGAAAATCGAAACTTCCAAATCATTAATGCCGAGTTCGGCTTCTTTGGCTTCCGTGTAATTTTCCGGCGTGATGTAAACCGCACTGAACGAAAAATTCAGAGAACCTTCCATTAGCAGCAAACAGCGGCTGCACTCGGTTTCAATTTCGGCGAAAATTTCGCCTTCGACATCGGTTTGGGCAATTCCTTTTTTGAGCCGTCCCGTTATTTTGACGAGATTTTTCAGTTTTGCAATTTCGCCGTCCAACTCGATTTGATCGGGTGTCAGCGTAAAATCAAACGAAAACTGTGAATCTTTTTGTGTCGTTAAATCAACTATCATCACTTGATAGAATAAACCTGTGTTTTTGCAGACGCAAAACACAAAAGAATTTATTATACCGACTCATTTGGCAGTGTCAAACTTCCTTTTCGAGTTCAAGGTTCAAAATGTCAGGTTTGAGATTACAGCCGGTGAAAATTTGAACCGTAAACCTTGAACCTTTAACCGGCTTTCGCACCGATTGCTTCGTCTAAGTTGTTGAATCCTTTTTCCTTCAAAATTTTAGACAATCCCGAAGTTATATTCCGTGCAAAAGCGAATCCCTGATAAATAAATCCCGTGTAAGCCTGAATCAAACACGCGCCCGAAGCGATTTTTTCGTAGGCATCCTCCGCCGTGAAAATTCCGCCGACTCCGATGATTGGCAGTTTTCCTTTGGAACATTGATGTATTTTGGAAATCACCTCGTTTGAACGCCGCTGCACGGGCTTTCCGCTCAAACCGCCGACTTCGTTGATGTTCGAGCGTAAATTGTCTCTCGAAATTGTTGTGTTGGTCGCAATTATCCCCGCCAATTCGAGCCGCAATGCGATGTCAACAATCGCTTCGATTTCACCGTCATTTAAATCCGGCGCGATTTTAACGAGCAGCGGAATGCCTGCCATATTTACGGTTCGATTTCTTTTTTGCAATGCGCTCAAAAGTTCTTCCAAATTTTCCGCTTTTTGCAGTTCGCGCAGATTCGGTGTGTTCGGCGAGGAAACATTGACCGCAACATAATCAGCGACTTCCCGCGCCAGATCGAAACTTTGCAGATAATTTTCAATCGCCTGCTCGTTCGGCACATCTTTGTTTTTGCCGATATTTACGCCGATGACGCAGTTTCGGTCGAGTTTTTTTAATTTTTCGACGACCTTTTTTGTCCCTTCGTTATTAAAACCGAGCCGATTTATCAAAGCCCCGTCTGCGGCTAAACGAAATAATCGTGGTTTTTCATTTCCCGTTTGCGGTTTAAATGTGACGGTTCCGACTTCGACGAAACCGAAACCGAGTGCGCCTAGTTGATTGACGATCACGCCGTTTTTATCAAAACCGGCGGCGACTCCGAGCGGGTTTTTGAAATTCAAACCGAATCTGTCTATTTCGCCAAAAGTTTCTTTGGAAAATCTCTTGATTGCAAAATCCTGCGCGAATTTTGAACCCAACCCGGTTTTTAACGCTTCGATGCCAAATTCGTGCGCCGTTTCCGGCGATAAACTAAACAAAATTGGGCGAATAATTCTATTGTAAAATGACATTCGGGCGGCAAATTCGATTAATTCGTGAAGTTCGGACAAAACAACTGCACATTCAATTGTATCGAATTGTAAAACATTACCAACTTACTCTATTTCAGTTTGCTCTGCGATACCAAAACGTAATCGGTTAAAGTTTCTATGTAATCCGTGCAGCGCGGCAGTTTTACTCCGCGATCATAATTTTCGGTCAAAGGCGAAGGAACTTCAAATATCGCAATAGGATTGGTAATTATATCACGCGTTTTATCCTGAAAAAAAAATTGGCTCTCCGAAGACAATCGCCAAATTCGGGTACGATTACAAGCATTTATAGAGAAACTCAACCCTCACGTCCACCCGCGTCAAGACAATCGAGATAGACGAGCAGCCCATTCGTGAGTATATGCAATGGCAGGAGAAAAGAGAATAGGAAATAGAAAAGCAGCAAGGCAAACTGTTTGATGACAATTGATGACAATTGTTTGATGACAATTGATGACAATTAAGGAAAGCCGTTAATGGCGCACCTTCTAGGGCGAAAAAATAAAGCCACCGCCTCTGGCGGTGGTACTTTTACTTGTTGGGCTTTCCTCTGGAGTCAAAAGTTTTCATTAGCGCAAATGTTTTTGATTTTCACCTTTTACTTTAACTCTATTTTTATAGTTTTTCAGCTCTTTTTTTCGATTTAAATTCAAAGTATTTTTGCTCCTTTTGAACGGTTGCATTTCCAGCACAAAGTTTGTAAGTTCTCCTCAGAAGTCATACCGCCTTTTGCAAGAGGAATAATATGGTCAACTTCCAGTAATAGATTTTTCTCGTCAGTCACAGACAAATGACAAATTTTGCAAGTAAACTTATCTCGACTCTTGATTTTCTCTCTGAGGCTCGAAGTCATTAAAGCTCTCTGTCCGACAACACTATTTTTGAACTTTACGAGATTGCTCAAGTAACTGACAAACTTATTTAAGTTCTGTATGTCCAATTTTATATCACATTTGGAAGAACTATTTCCTCCAGCAGATACATATTGAAAAGTGTAAACAGGGAAATAAAGATCGCTCAAATCAATGGGGCTAAATCCCAATTCTCGAATGACTCTCTCTCGACTAAAATACATTATTAATGCATGGACAGAATTGCTAATACTTGAGACTATCGCGTCTCTTTCATTTTTCAGCAAAACCTTGCCTTGCTCAGCTGCGGCAAAATTATTAAGCACCTCTTCAAAGTTCGACAGTGTTTCTTCTTTGATTTTTATATCGAAATATTTGCATAGGTATTTGAACGGCTGATTGCTGGCGTTCTTTAAAACAGATGAAGAGCAGTTGTGAGTTTGACGGCTTTTTCCATCCTCTCTCCATTTGCTTCTTTTCATGTTGTAGTTGCTAATGTCATACAGTTGTTTTTCGCCGTAATCGAACGACTTTGTCTCTGCATAAGATGATTTTAGCTCTTCTATGTGGTCATTTAGGGCATTACAATTTTTTGTATATTGTTCGATGCCGTTTTTTATAGCTTTGAATTTTTCGCTTTTGAAATACAGGTTTGCATATATTTTGTATGCCACAAACACAAAAATAATGAAAAAAACAATAAAAACTAAAATTTCCAATTATCTCTCCTCCCAGAGTGTAAGTTTTTGATTTACTTAAAGAGTTTGGTTTCACACGCAAAAGCCCAACTATTGAGTTCACCGGAATTGATGCCGTCAAAATTCGTATTATTCAAGGTTAGTGAGCATCAATTCCGGTGAACTCAATATGTTGGGCGGAGAGACGATGCTGCGAGCGGGCGAGGGTGATGACAACCGCGAAGGATATGTTAAGCTCGTGCGCTTTCCGTCTCCAACGTTTGGTTGAGCGGAAGCGCACGAGCTTAACATACTATGTCAAGTGTTGTCGAGTCGTCGTTTGCTCATAAGTCGCATTGGCTGTCTGACCCAACTTTGTATTCTACCGAATTAAAGTTATCTTATACCGAATTTTTATAAACTTTTTTCACTTAAAAGTCAATCAAAAGTTTGATTTTGATTGGCAATTAAGCTATCTTCGTGGCTCAATAGAAAATTCTGCCTAAATTTTTATGCCGAATTATTAAATTATGTCCAAATTGCTCGAACAGGTTCGCGCCGTGTTGCGGATGCGGCATTACAGTTATCGAACGGAGAAGACCTACATCGGGTGGATTCTTCGATATATTCGTTTTCACAATGTCACCCATCCGAAAGAGATGGGCGCGGCGGAAGTGGAGGCGTTTTTGTCGCATCTCGCGGTCGAAGGCAGTGTCGCGGCTTCGACGCAGAATCAGGCTCTCGCGGCTTTGCTGTTTCTTTACCGCGAAGTTTTGGGCGTGGATTTACCGTGGCTAAAAAATCCAGCCGCGTTCCGGTCGTGCTGACCAAAGATGAAGTAAAAATTATTATCGCTCAGTTGAAGAATACAAATTGGCTGATCGCCAATCTACTCTACGGCGCGGGTTTGCGATTGCAGGAAGCTCTGCGGCTGCGGGTCAAGGACTTGGATTTTGGTTTTAGACAGATCGTCGTCCGCGACAGCAAAGGCGGCAAAGATCGTTTTACGGTTTTGCCCAATGTTTTAATCGAACCGCTTCAAAAACAAATAGAATCGGTGCGAAAAATTCACGAAGCGGATTTGCGAAACGGTTTGGGCAGAGTTGTGATGCCGTTTGCGCTGGCGAGAAAATATCCGAATGCGGAAAAAGAATGGATGTGGCAATTTGTCTTTCCGTCGAAAAGTGTGAGTGTTGATCCGCGTTCGGGCTTGAAAGGCAGACAGCACGTTTCACCTTCGAGCCTGCAAAAACCCTTTAAGGAAGCCGTGCGGAAAAGCCTCGTTCCGAAAAACGCCAGCCCGCACACTCTGCGCCATTCGTTCGCCACTCATCTTTTACAGGATGGTTACGACATCCGCACAATTTAGGATTTGCTCGGACACAAAGAATTAACGACGACGATGATTTACACCCACGTTTTGCAAAACAATCGGCTCGGGGTGCGAAGTCCGGTTGATTTCTAAATGTGAGTGTTACAATTTGGCGAACAAGATCAACAGCAAAACAATTACGATGATCCCGACGACCAGCGCGGCAGTATAAATCGGATACGATTTTGAATTGCGAATTTCGACATTTGTCGTTCCCGATGCAGTTTCAAAGGTGCTGTTGATTTTATAATCGCCGACCTTATCATTGAGCAGATTGGCGTTATCAATCAAACTTCGCATCTCTTCCTGCGCCGCGCTGTTGCGATATTCCGCCTTTCTTTTCTCGACGGCGATTTTAACCACTTCGTCGGCGGCTTTTTTCGTAATCTCCCGAACCTGCTGTTCATCGAGATTTTGCAGCGCGTTGTCAACAATGTCATCGGGAGAAAAGGGAAACAATGATTGCTTTTTCGGGACTAACTGTTCATTTTCGTCATTCATTTTTATCTCTTTTTAATATCTAAATTTATCTTCCCGTAAGGAAAGTTTAATTGATGCGTCACTCTGCCGCGACCTTTGGTTTCGGCAAGCAGATTTTGGATGTTCCCGATTTCCTGCCGGAGCATCGAAACGGCGATTTTGCCTTGTTCGACCTGCGATTTTTTCAAAATATCCCGGGCGATCTGCATCTCGCCGCCGGACAGCCAGTCGAGTCTTTCTTCAATCTCTTTCGGAAGCTGCGCGGAATAAGGTTTATCAATAATCTTTGCCACCAGCGGCTCTAAAGTTTCTTCCCAATCGTCAGTGTAAACTGTCAAATTGTAACTTTCTTTTCCGCAATATTCTTCCATTAAATGCCGCAAAACTTCGCATTTCAAATCATAATCCATAACTTTCGGCAGTTGAACCAAAAACCGCTCGAAAGTTTGTTTGATCGGGCGAACTTCGCCGCGCTCCCATTTGCGGTAAGTTTTTCTCGCATACCGCGCCGCGCCGCTTCCAAACTGCTTTTTGTATAAGTCAAAAAGTTTTTCGAGTTCCTTTTCGTCGAGTCCCAACAGAACGCTCATTAAATTGCTGTGGTGAAATTTCAACTGCTCATCCGAAGAACTCCGGGCAAAAATGTGCGAAATATACTTCGCTTGATGACGGATGATGAAAGCAGCGATTCCGACAACAATGAGGAGAATGAGAAAAATCATTTTGGTTTTTGATCACCGCTAATATTCTTGTTTGACCTGGAAACTTTACCAAAAACTAAAGACCAAAAACCAAAAACATCGCCCCGCGTTTTCACAAAAGCCCGCGCTCTTTGACGCGCAAATAAGTTTCGAGCAGTCGCGGCGCGAGATTGGAGGTGTTGACATCCAACGCCAAACCGCCGAGCGTTTCGACGATTCGCAGTGCGGATTCGCGCTGGCGGATGATTTCTTCCGCCGCCGATTGGATGAAAACACCTTTGATGTCACCCGGAACTTCGCTGACCGTTTGATTCAAATCGCGGTCGCCGATGGTCACGACCAGCGGCAAATGGCGCGGACGCAGCAATTTTAGCGAACTTATCAATTCTTTAGAACTTTCTTTGTCAACCAAATCCGTCAAAATGACGACGAACGAACGCTTTTTCGAATTCGCCGCGACGAACTGAAAAGCGCGTGAATATGACGGTTCGATCAATTCGGGTTCGAGATTGTGGAGAGCTTCCAAAACAGCTTCGAGATGGCGGACACCTTTTTGCGGCGGCAGAAATTTTATAATTTTGCGCCCGAAAACAAGCAGACCGCAATTATCACCGCCCCGCGCCGCCGCCGACATCAACGCCAAACTCGCGTGCAGTGCCGTGTCAAATTTCGTTTCGTCGCCGATTCTCCCGGTCATCAAACGTCCTGCGTCGAGCGCGATGATGATCGTTTGGTCGCGTTCGATTTGATACTGGCGTGTCGTTAATTTCCCGCGCCGCGCCGTCGCCGTCCACGAAATATGGCGCAGTTCGTCACCGCGCACATAATCGCGCATTGATTCAAATTCGCGTCCTTCGCCGCGCCGGACGGATCTGCGCTGTACCGCCAACATCGAATTTGCGCCGAGTGCTTTGAGTTCCATCTCTTTGGCGCGGCGCATATTCGGATAAACCTTCACCGTTTCGGCAACGCCCAAATCAGTTTGGCACCAGACCAAACCGAGTTTCGAGAGAAACCTGACCGCTGTTTTGCCGAACGCATACTGTCCGCGACGCGGCGGCGTTAAACCGTAACTGAAATCAGCCGTTTGACGTTCTGCTAATTTAAATTTCGCCTCGCGCGGTTCGGAAAGTTTCATCTCCGCCGGAAATTCGTCTTTAATTCGCAGGTTAAAAGTGCGCGACGTGAGATTTTCAAAATGCAGTGTAATTTCAGTTTCGTCGCCGATGGCAAACCGTTTGGAAAATTCGCGCCTGACGGTCAACTCTTCGGTAAATCGGCGGCTGACGAAATAATCAACCAGCGCGGCGGCGATCAGCAAAATGTCGTAAATCAAAACGGCGTAACGTAGCGCGGGAAAATTCCACGACAGCGACAACGGCACAAAACCGGCTGCCAGCAAAATGAAAAACAGCCGTGAGAAAATAAAGCGCATCACCTTCATCGTAAATCGTAAACCAGCAATCGTAAATCGTGAAAATGGGAATTATCGTCAATCGTGCAGATGAAAATATTTTGCCGCTGTGTGTCTGACAATTGATCGGACAGAATTATCGGAGTACGCGGCGGAAACACGACCGTCAGGGAGTGTGTCAATTGCTCGATTAATATCAAACTCCCTGACGGTCGTGTGTCTGGCTTTGGTATAAACACACTTCCTGACGGTCGTGTTTTCGCCTTTGGTATAAAAACACACTTCCTGACGGTCGTGTTTCTGCCTTTGGTCGTAAAAAAAATGCGCTCGATCAGTAAAATCGAGCGCAAAGTGCAAAATTTGTCGGTAATATCGGTTTGCCGCCGCGCGTGGTTTGATTAAGAGAATCCGCGTGACTCTTTGAGAAGGGAACATTACAAATATTTTGTATAACTGATTTGCAGTGTTCTTTACAAAACATCGCCCAGAATGCGCTGCACATCTACGTTGCTCAAACCCGCGTCAAAATAATGAAAAGCCATTTCTATCAGCAGCGTGCCGTCTTTTTGCAGCGTGATTTTTTTGCCGGCTTTGTCGGTAATATTTTTGAGCCGCACGACTTTTACTTTTGATTTAAGAGCCTCGACCTTGGCTTTATCGGTCTGGCTCGTGTTGTTTGAATCGGTGCAAAAACGCCCGATGCCGTAGGATGATTCTTTCAAACCCATTGACGGGACACGCAGCAGCGCGTCGTAATCATCGCCGAACGAAGCGAAATCAACATCATAGACGACCTTCGCGCCGTCACATTTCTCGGCGACGATTTTTTCGCGGTTCGGAAAATCAGCTTTGATTTCGTTCATCAAACTTTTCATCTTTGAACTTTGCGCCTGCGCGAAAACATTTAAACCCAACATTACGATTGCCAGCACCAACACATTTTTTAACATTTTCATTTTGTTCATAATTTGTTTCTCCTTTTACCATGTGCTTTTGTTCTTTATGAATTCAGCCGTATCTTTTAAGTCTGAGAAATGATTTCAAATAATTAACACGCCCGCCGACATTGATCTCCTACCGTTTAATTTAATCTTTGACGACGCAGCGGCGAGAAAAATTATCAAACTTAAAAGACACGGCTGAATTCATAAAAAGCAGTTACACACATTTTCATCCGTAATTATTTAACATATTCGCCGTCGAAACTTTTACCGTTCCAAACCAGCGAATAAACATTTTCACCCTGAAGTTTGATGACAATATCTTTTCTTTCTTTAGGAAGTTCAAAAAGCAGTTTGTAATCGCTATCGGCAAGCCGCCCGGTTTTTTTCTCGTAAAATCCGTAAAGCAGCAATGCTTTAAGATTGGGAAGCACACCGGGAACTTCGACCAGAACCTTCTTTTTGAGAGTTAGAAATTTAATATCGCCGGTGCAGAAGGGCGCGGAGTAATACGGGTAATAAGCATATTTGCGGGTGCAGTCATACTGCGTCAGGGCAATTAAATGCGAACCGTCTTTTTTATCGAAAACGACCATTTCGCCCCAGCCTTTCCACTCGTCGTTCGCCAGTAGAATGTAGCGGTTTTGGTAATCAACTTCCTTGACGATTGACGCACGATTTTTATATTTCCCGATGATCGGGAGCTGGTCGGTGGTGAGCATTCTAAAATACTGGTCAACGGTAAATTCCGATTTTTCCTGTGCGTGAGCGGCAAACGGCATTACCGCCGCTGTCAAAAACATCAGCACTGCAAATCTAAAAACTGTTTTCATAATGATTTAATCTCCCTTAACTTCAAATTATGAAAAGCTGAAAAAAGTCTTCACAATCGTTGTTTACGAACAGAGATTAAACCGAAAGACTGCTGCAAGTCTTTAATTTTTATTAAATAATTCTTAAAATTTATTAATTGTTAAATTCTTTGAGCCGGACAAGCTGTAGATAATCTGAAATTCGGAACCTAATGAGGTATGTTCATTTTGGACAGGAGTTCGTCAAATTTCGGCTGTCCGCGCAGAGCGGCGAAATCAAGGTCAATGTTGAGGAAAACGATGGTCTCGCTGCCTTCGGAATACGCTCTTTCTAAAAATTCTAGTGCCTTCTCGTGATCGCCCGATATGGCGCAGATGCGGGCAACATCGGCGTAATCAATATTTTGCGCGTCGGGATTTGAAAGAACCTGTTCGAGCAGACGGGCGGACTCAGTGGATTTTCCGTCCAGGTAAAGCAGATAACTTTTCAGCAGCAGCATTTCCTCCGACGATTCGATTTCCTCCGCTTTCCCGGCGCAGCTGAAGGCTTGTTCGAACATTCCGAGTCGGGCATAGCAGCGGGCGAGAATGTATAAGGCGAGAACCGAGCGATGATTTAATTCAAGCGAATCTTCCGCCTGCGCGATGGCTTCCTCGTAATTTCCCGCCCAAAACAACCTGTCCGCTAAACCGCTGTTAAAAACCGTCGAAGTCGGATTCAGCTCCAGAGCCGTCTTTTGAAATCCGACGGACTCGTCGAATTTGCTCAAACACGCTAACGCAATACTCAGAAAATTGTAGGCGCGGGCATCGTTCGGGTTGATTTCAATCGCCCGCGCAAAGCATTTTTGAGCTTCAACTAAATCGGGCTGAAAAATCAGACTCAGCAGACCTTTGCAAACATAAGCGTCCGACAAATCAGGATCGAGTTTTAAAGCCGCGCTGACATACTTGTCATATTTATCATATGCCTCGCGGCGGCTTATCAAACTGTAAATATTGTAGTTATGAAAAACCCGCGCCAACCCGATATACGCCGGGGCATAGTTCGGGTCTTCGTCAATTGACTGGCGAAAAAAGTCCAGTGCGCGATTCAAACCTTCGCGGTAGCTTTCGCTGAATTGATATGTCTCGAGCAGATATTTGCCTTTTAAGTAAAGTTTGTAAGCCTCGGAATTTTCTTCGGCGGTTGATAAACTGCGCGTTTTTTCATCTTTGCTCAGTTTGATTTTCAGTTTCTCGGTGATTTTTTGCGAAATTTCGTTTTTGATACGAAAAAAGTCGTTCAGGTGAAAATCATACTGCGTTCCCCAAATCTGACTGCCGTCGTTGGAATTAACCAATTCGATTTTAATTTCAAACTGATTTTGAAACTCGGAAATATAACCGATCAAGATTTTTTCGACATTGAGCAGATAACCGATTTCCGGCAAATCAGGCGTGACGTTTTTGTAACCGGCGACGGAACTGAAGGACATTACTTTTAAACCCGAGATTTGCGCCAGCCGATCAATCAAACTCTGCGTGATACCGTCGGACAGATAGTCAAAATCCTCGGATGTGCGGTTGTGTCCGAACGGCAAAACGGCGAGCGAGGCTTTGTCGTTAAAAAAACTGCGCGGCTGATACGGCTTTTCCGCCCGCGCTTCAGACGGTGAAATTCCCGGTAGATGCTCGGTTTCCCTGACGGGCGCGATGAAACTGTAACCGCGACCGGAAACCGTTTTAATAAATTTGCCGCCGCCCTGCCGTTCATTAAAAATTTTACGCAGTGCCGAAATATGCACTGCCAAATTTCCTTCTTCGACAAAACTGTCGTTCCAGACGACCTGCAAAATTTCGTCCTTGGAAGCGATTTCGCCGCGCCGCCGAATCAAATATTCGAGAATGTCAAAGGCTCTCGAACTCAGTTTGAGCGATTTGGCAGAATGAGAAAAATTTCTGCTGCGGGCGTTCAGAACAAAATCTTCAAAATGGTAAATTTTTTTGGTTTCCCCTCGGTTCATAGCAGGCGGCGGCGAGAAGCCGTGTCAACGAAAAGTATTTTCTTTGATTATAGTAACGCGAATCGCGGACAATGAAAAGATGAGGATGTTGACTCACCGCATTGGTTAAATTTTTTCAATCGAATATAATATCGTTTAATTTTTAGACGAACATATTCAATTCATCCAATGCCAAAAAGAACAGACATCCATAAAATATTAATCATCGGTTCGGGTCCCATCGTCATTGGTCAGGCGTGCGAGTTCGATTATTCGGGGACGCAGGCGTGCCGCGCACTCAAAGAAGAGGGGTTTGAGGTTATTCTCGTTAATTCAAACCCGGCGACGATTATGACCGACCCGGAAATTGCCGATAAAACTTATATCGAACCGCTGACGATTGAAACCATGACGGCGATTATCGAAAAGGAAAAACCCGACGCACTTTTGCCGACAGTCGGCGGACAGACGGCACTGAATTTGTCGGTCGAACTGTTTGAAAAAGGGATTTTGGAAAAAAACGGCGTGAAATTGATCGGCGCAAATGTCGAATCAATCAAAGTCGGCGAAGACCGCGAACTTTTCAAAAAAGCGATGGACGAAATCGGCATCGAATCGGCAAAAGGCGGTTTCGCGAACACTTGGGAAGAAGCGCAGAAAATCGTCGAAACAACAGGTTATCCGGCGATCATTCGCCCCGCTTTCACGCTCGGCGGAACCGGCGGCGGCGTGGCTTTTAACCCCGAAGAGTTTGAAGATATTGCCAAAAGCGGACTCGCCGCGTCGCCGATTTCACAGATTTTGATCGAAGAATCAATTCTCGGCTGGAAGGAATACGAACTCGAAGTGATGCGCGATTTGAACGATAACGTCGTCATCATTTGCGCGATTGAAAACTTCGATCCGATGGGCGTTCACACTGGCGATTCGATTACGGTCGCGCCCGCGCAAACTTTGACCGATGTCGAGTATCAGCGTCTGCGCGATATGTCCATCGCCTGTATTCGTCGCGTCGGTGTCGAAACGGGCGGCTCGAATATTCAGTTTGCGGTCAATCCTGAAAACGGCGATGTGCGGATTATCGAAATGAATCCGCGCGTTTCGAGAAGTTCGGCATTAGCGAGTAAAGCGACGGGTTTTCCGATTGCAAAAATCGCGGCGAAACTTGCGGTTGGTTATACTTTGGACGAAATTCCGAATGATATTACCAAGAAAACTCCCGCGAGTTTTGAGCCGACGATTGATTATGTCGTGACAAAAATCCCGAAATGGGCGTTTGAAAAATTTCCCGGCGCGGAAGATGTTCTCGGAACACAGATGAAATCCGTCGGCGAAGTGATGGCGATTGGACGAACCTTTAAAGAATCGCTTTTCAAAGGTTTGCGTTCGCTCGAAGCGGTCAAACCTTTGCGCCTCGAAAGCATTCCCGACCACGAATTGCAAAGAAAACTGGCGCGTCCGAATTCCAACAGGTTTTCGTATCTGACTTATGCCTTGCGAAACGGTTATTCGATTGCGGAAATTCATCGCCTGACAAAAATTGATCCGTGGTTTCTCGAACAATTGCAGGAAGTTATGCAGCTTCAGGCGCGGATTGACGGACGCGCATTAAACGATGTGCCGAGCGAAGTTTTGCGCCAAGCCAAAGAATATGCGTTGAGCGACAGACGAATTTCATATTTGACGAATTCAACCGAAAAAGATGTCAGAGAACGGCGCAAAAATCTCAATATCACGCCGGTTTACAAACGAGTTGACACCTGCGGCGCAGAGTTTGAATCGAACACGCCTTATCTTTATTCGACCTATGAAGAGGAAAACGAAGCTGAACCGACGACGCGCCGAAAAATTATGATTCTTGGTTCAGGACCAAACCGCATCGGACAAGGAATCGAGTTTGATTACTGCTGTTGTCACGCTTCGTTTGCGCTGCGCGACGCGGATTTTGAAACGATAATGGTCAACTGCAACCCCGAAACAGTTTCAACCGATTACGATACTTCCGACCGTCTTTATTTCGAGCCGCTGACGTTTGAAGATGTAATGAACATCGTCGAAACCGAAAACCCCGAAGGCGTGATCGTCCAATTCGGCGGGCAAACGCCGCTTAATTTAGCGGACAGATTGCACAACGCCGGAGTTCCGATTATCGGTACATCGCCCGATTCGATTGATCTGGCGGAAGACAGAAAAAGATTTTCCGCACTTTTGCAGGAATTGAAAATTCCGCAGCCCGAAAACGGCACAGCGATTTCGCCCGAAGAGTCAAAAGTTATCGCCGACAAAATCGGTTATCCGGTCATTGTTCGCCCAAGTTTTGTTTTAGGCGGCAGAGCGATGGCGATTGTTTATGATGAACTAACGCTCAATGAATATATGCGTTCCGCCGTTGACGCTTCGCCCGAAAAGCCGATTTTAATTGATAAATTTCTCGAACGCGCCGTCGAAATTGACGTTGACGCGCTCGCCGACGAAACGGCGGTCGTCATTTGCGGAATTCAGGAACACATCGAAGAAGCCGGAATTCATTCGGGCGATTCTTCGTCGGTTTTGCCCGCGCAAAAAATTGCCGAAGAACATCTCGAAACCATCAAACATTACACGATAAATTTAGCGAAAGCCTTAAAAGTCATCGGTTTGATGAATTTGCAATTAGCCATCAAAGACGACCGCGTTTACGTCATCGAAGTCAATCCGCGAGCTTCGCGCACCGTTCCTTTTGTCGCAAAAGCGACGGGCGTTCCGATTGCAAAAATCGCGTCTTTGATTATGGCTGGCGACAAAAAACTTGCTGATTTTAATTTGCCGGAAGTTTTGAATGTGCCGAAAATCTTCGTCAAATCGCCGGTTTTCCCGTTCAAAAAATTCGCCGGAATTGACCCGATTCTTGGACCCGAAATGCACTCGACGGGCGAGGTGATGGGCGTCGGCGACACCTTCGGCGAAGCCTACGGCAAAGCGATGGAAGGCGCATTTTTAACTCTGCCGATGTCCGGCAAAGCCTTCATTTCCGTCAACGATTCCGACAAAGGTCAAGCCGTAATTTTAGCCAGAAGACTCCAAAAACTCGGCTTCGATCTCGTCGCCACTTACGGCACGACTAAGCGTTTGCAGGAAGTCGGTTTAACCTGCGAAACCATTTTCAAAGTCAACGAAGGTCGCCCGAACATCGCCGACTTAATCAAGCAGGGCGAAATCAGCTTGATTATCAACACGCCGCTCGGAAAAACCTCGCACTACGACGAACAATCAATCCGCAAATCCGCGCTCCAATTCAATGTCCCGACGGTCACGACAATAACCGGCGCGGAAGCGTTGATCGAAGCGATTGCGACGAAAAAATCACAGGCGAAAATTACGGTGCGAAGTTTGCAGGAGATTCATTATTCAAAGGGAAAAGTTATTGGTGTAAAATAAATTCGGAGAATAAATTTATGAGCGCAGTTTTAGATTTACCGAAAACGACTTCGATTGAGAAAATTTACAAAGCCGTCGAAATGGCGAGTGAAGAACAAGCGTCGGTTATTTTATCAAACGTCGCTTGGAAAACTTTTATCCGATTTGTGGTTGAAGTGATGAATAAAATTAGCAATCCGCGCTTTTATTTCGATGAGGGAAATCTTTTAATTATGTCAGTTTCGCCCGAACACGAATATTATAATCGAATTATCGCTTCATTGATGGATATTTTAGCCGAACAATTCGGGGAAAACTGGCTTGCGCTCGGTTCGACAACTTATACTAAAGACGACATCGAAAAGGGTTTCGAGCCGGATTCGTGTTTTTATTTTTCTAACATAGAACAGTTGCGCGGAGTAAAGCGTCTCGATATGAACATTCATCCCGCGCCCGATTTAATCGTCGAAGTTGATATTACGAGCCTTTCGACATTCCGCCAACGCATTTTTGCCGCGTTCAAAGTTCCCGAAATTTGGCGGTTTGACGGCGAACAGATGCAGATTCTGAAACTTGAAAACAACAAATACGTCGAAATTTCCAACAGTCTCGCCTTACCGAAAGTGACGCCTGAGAAACTCACCGAATTTATCCGCCAAAGCGAAAATCTCAGCCGCCTCGAATGGATCGGCGAAGTCCGAACTTAGGCGCAAAGTGCTTGAATTTATAATAAAAATTTGAACGATTGCGATGAAGAAATCACAGGCGAAAATTGAAGTAAAGAGTTTGTGGACGATTCGCAATAGAAAAGAATTGAATGCCGATGAACGCGGATTGCTAATATTTTATTCGATTAGGTCGGCGCGGGCTTTTGTGAATTTATCAAAGCCGTCGAGTTTTTCTATGAATCTCGTTCGTGTTTCCGCGTTTTCGATTTCGATTTTGCGGCGGCGGCTGAGTTCTAAAAAATCCTCCTCAAGATCAATTCCGAGAAATTTCCGGTCAAACAAATTCGCTGCGATGCCGGTCGTGCTTGCGCCGGTGAACGGGTCTAAAATTTTCGCGCCCGGTTTGGTCGAGGCGAGAATCAGGCGCGACAAAATCGAAAGCGGTTTTTGCGTCGGGTGTTTGCCGTCCGTTTTCTCCCATTTCTGAATCGCGGGCATCGTCCAAACGTCTTTCATCTGCTGTCCGCCGTTGATTTCGCGCATCAATTCGTAATTATAATAATGCGGAACTTTTTCCGACTTTCGCGCCCAAATAATTTGTTCGGTTGAATGCGTCAAACTGCGCTTTGCCCAACTCGGCGGCGGATTCGTTTTCTGCCAAGTTACGATATTGAGAATTTTGAATTTCAGTACGGACAGCATTTGACCGATTGAAAAAATATTGTGCATCGTGCCGCCAATCCAAATCGTCGCGCTGTCGTGCGAAAAAAGACAACTTGTGTTTTATCCGTGAAACGACATTTGATCTAATCAAAAAATGATCGTAATCTTTGATCGAAATTGATTATGAATACTTCATTTGAAAGATGTGAAAATACGAAAGTCGAATGGCTTACGCCGCCCGAATTGGTGAAAAAATTGGGCGAATTCGACCTCGACCCGTGCAGTCCGCTCAACGCGCCGTTTTTTCACGCGAGAACCAATTACACAATCGAAGACAACGGCTTAACGAAAGATTGGTTCGGCAGAGTTTATATGAATCCGCCTTACGGAAAGTTTATGAATTTGTGGCTCGAAAAACTTAAAAATCACGGCAACGGCATCGCTTTGATTTTTGCCAGAACCGAAACGCGAGTGTTTTTTGAAAACGTCTGGAATTCGGCGGACGGGTTGCTTTTCGTCAAAGGAAGAATCAGATTTTATCACGTTTCCGGCGTTCAGGGCGGAACGCCCGGTGCGCCAAGTGTTTTTGTCGCGTATGGAAAAGAAAACGCGATTGCTTTGAAAAACAGCGGAATCGAAGGGAGATATTTGGAATTATAAAATCTCGTAAGCGATAAACTCAGCGACGTTGAATTCAGCGTCGTAAATCCAACTGTTGTCCTGTAAAAGTTTTTTCAACGCCTCATCTTCCGTTTCGACTTTTTCAACGATGCCGACAACCTGCATATTTTCAATTTCTTGACCGTTTGGAGAGATTGTTTTACCTTCGTGCGTAATGAATATAAATTTTTTCATTTGATGACTTTTCTATATTTTCCTCTTGAAACAAATTCAATAACATTCATATCGCGCAAAACTTGAAGCTGTTGACGAATTTTGTCTTTTACAAAATTATTGTCGGGATGTTTAAGTTTTAACGCTTCTTCAAATTTGTAAACTTCATCAAGCGTAAATTCGTTTTGGCTGATTTCATCAACACATCGCAAAATGTCCAATGTCCAACCTTTCGATTCAATAGATTTGGTTCTCAGCAAAATCGTTTTGTTCCACGTTTCCAAAACCTGATTTTTATTTGTCGCCGCCGAATTTTTAACAATAAAAATTCGCCCGATTTCGGGGATTTTTTGTAAATCAATGTTACAGCCAATCCAACCGGCGCGTCTGGCGGTTTCAGATAACGGCGGACGTTTTTCAATAATTTCAGATTGGAAAAACTGTTTCGGAATTATCAAAAAATCCTTTACCGAAAGCTCGATTTTGTTATAAGTCAGAAAGAAAAAATTTGGATTAACCGTCGAATTTATTCGCTCAATCATTGTCGAATATGCGCCGTCAACAATTTTCCCGCCCAAATTTCCGCTCTTACTTTTCAATTCAAAGTCTTCACTACAATATGAACAAAAGAAATCGGCAACCGGACGATTGTTTTTATATTTATTGAGATTTTCTTCACCGCAATTCGGACAATAAGAATTTTCTTCCAACCAATTTTCAGTTAAAACTCTGGCGATTTGAGAATTGCTTGTGTAATTTAAAGCTAAACTTGTATCGAATTTCAGTTTCATATTAACCGAGATTTTTAATTAAAAAGATTTTTGCGATTGACGCGATATAAACCATTGAAACAAGTTCGATTCAGGAAAATAAATAAAGCCGCCTGTATCTTATCTTCGGATTTTCGCGTGTTGTATAAATCTCTTTTGGCGTAATAATACGCTTTCTTTTCGTCTTCGTTTGATTGGAGCGCGTGAGATTCGGTTTGCAACTCTTTGAGAATTTCGATGAGTTTGACGGGTTCGGATTTAATCGTGCGGTAAGTGTTGATTAAATCGGCGTTGACATCGTTGATAACGGCTCGTTCGAGATTCGGAAAATTATTCAGCATCCAAAACAAGACCGCGCCGCTGCCGGCAAGCGGTTCGATGTAAATAAATTTTTCGTTTCTGACAAATTCGGGAAGCCGCCGCTCGATTTCCGCTAAAAGCTGCGTTTTGCCGCCCGCCCATTTCAGAAAAGGCTTTGGATTTTTGAATCCGACGGATTTATTTTGACCATCTGAAGTTCTCAAGGGAATTTGATTTTGCGATGTATTTATTAGTTGCGACACTTGATATAAAGATATTCTAAAAATCTAAATTTGCCAAAACTCTCAACACTAATCAGGTAAACAATCGAAAATAATGCAGTTGACAAATTTGCCTAACGTCCAAAATAATCAAAATCGAATTTTCTTGTAAAGATTGAATAGACATACAGATAGTTTATTGTCCGGCTTTTCGATAAGTTTGTTTGAATAAAATCCATTTTCCGGTAGTCGAATTATATTTGTAAATGTTTTCGTTATATCCGGCGACGTTGGCGTGAATGTAGGTGATGAGGCGTTGGCGGCGGCGGTCGAATGTTCCGGGAAAATAACCCATTACGTCGGTTAGAAACGAATCTTTGACGAATGTGCCGCGTTTGTTCTGAATATAATATTCGTAAAACGCGCCGCCGTTGCCGCCCGAATCTCGTTTGACGGCGAAATCTTCGCGGTTGTCGAAATTAAAATCCGCCGCGATAAAATCGCCGTAATCGTTGTCGTCAGCTTCGGCATTTTTGTTTTTGCCGGTGATGTATGAACGCGCCGCCGCGCAGGATTGGAACGCGGTCTGATACAAATATTCGGGCGCGATGGTGATGCGCTGAATCTGTTTTTTATTCACTTTGGATTTTATTTGCACGGTGATTTTTTTCACTCTCGGCTGTTCGTCGTCAGCGTCTTTCATTTTAACGGCGGTAACGACGTAATTGTATTTTTTAGACAAATCGTGATACCGGCAAGTTTGGGCAACGCCGCTGATCGTTGTTGCTGTTGTAATTGTCAGAATTAGTAAAAGTGGTCTAGTCATCGGCTTTATGCAAATTTTCGTAAAATAATTCGGGGTTTTTCAGAAAAATATATCGTCTCGCGTTAAATCATATCACGCCGCTTTTTGGGCAACGACTTTTTTGGCGGCAAAGCACGGGCGGCAAATCAAGGGTAGAACACGAAACTTTTGAAAACATAATTTACAGATTAGTGATGTAATGCTACGATTTGTTCAACAGTTATGACAGATGAATACGGATTGGTCGAAAAATCGAAAATAATGGATGCGGCGCGGATGAAACGGGCGCTGTCGCGTTTGGCATCGGAAATCGTTGAGGAAAATCAGGGCGCAAAGGATTTGTATATCGTCGGCATCCGGCGGCGCGGCGTTCCGCTGGCGGAGCGCATCGTCGAGAAAATTGCCGAAATCGAAGGCGATAAACCGCTTTACGGAATTATTGACATCACGCTTTACCGCGACGACTTATCAACCGTCGGCGCAAACCCGATTGTCAATCGCACCGAACTCGACCACGACATTGAAAACAAAAAAATCATTTTAGTTGACGATGTTCTTTACACAGGCAGAACAATTCGCGCCGCGATGGATCAACTAATGGATTTCGGTCGCCCGAACCGCGTGCAGCTCGCCGTGTTGATTGATCGCGGCAGGGAACACCGCGAGTTACCGATTCAGGCGGATTATATCGGTAAAACCGTGCCGACAAAAAAAGCCGAGATCGTCAAAGTAATGCTCAAAGAATACGACGACGAAGAATCCGTCTGGATTTATGAAAAGCCGTCAGAATAGTTAGGAAAGAAAAATGGATAAACCGTTTCGCCGCCGTGATTTACTTGGCATCCGCGATCTTTCTGCTGCGGAAATCGTCGGCATTTTGAACACCGCCGAAAATTTCCGCGAAATAAATTCCCGCGAGATTAAAAAAGTTCCCACTTTGCGCGGCAAAACCATTATCAATCTTTTTTTTGAGAATTCGACCCGAACGCGCACCTCTTTTGAACTCGCCGCCAAGCGTCTGTCAGCCGATGCCGTCAATATTTCAATTTCTTCGTCCAGTGTAGCAAAAGGGGAAACGCTGATTGACACCGCGCTCAATCTCGATGCGATGTCGCCCGACTGCATCGTCGTCCGTCATTCGAGCGCGGGCGTGCCACACCAACTCGCCAAAGTTTCCAGAGCGGCAATCGTTAATGCGGGTGACGGCGCGAACGAACATCCGACGCAGGCACTGCTCGACGCGATGACGATTCGGGAACACAAGAAGAAAATTGCCGGTCTCGAAGTCGCCATCGTCGGCGATATTCTGCATTCGCGCGTCGCCCGTTCCAATATTCAATTATTAACCAAACTCGGCGCAAAAGTGCGCGTCGCCGGACCGAAAACGCTCGTCCCGGACGACTTTAAGTATCTGGTCGAAGAAGGTTTGACCGTCACCAAGAAAATCGAAGAAGCCATCGAAGGCGCGGATGTCGTGATGATCTTGCGGATTCAAAAGGAACGGCAGGATTCGGCGTATTTCCCGACGCTGCGCGAATATTCGGTGCATTTCGGTTTGACGCAGGAACGGCTCGATCTGGCGAAAAAAGATGCGATTGTGCTGCATCCGGGACCGATGAATCGCGGCATCGAAATCGCGTCGGATGTCGCCGACAGTTCGCGCAGTTTGATTTTAGATCAGGTAAAATACGGTGTCGCCGTGCGAATGGCGGTTTTATATTTGGCGACCGGAGGGACGGTTACATGAAAAAAGTTTGGTTACTATTTATTATCGTTTTGTGTTTTATCAGTGTTTCGGCGAATGGTGTTTTGGCAAAGCAAACTTCGTCGGCGAATTCTGAATTACAAAAATTAGTCGAAACCGAGAAGGCTTTTGCTGTATTCACCGCTGCAAACGGCACGAAATCCGCGTTTTTAGAGTATTTAGCCGACGATGGCGTTCTGTTTCAACCCGAAGCCGTCAACGGGAAAACCTACTGGAATGAGCGCGGCGAATCAGCCGGTTTGCTTTTGTGGTCGCCGATTTTCGCGGATATTTCATCAAACGGCGTGTTGGGTTATACGACCGGACCCCGCAATTTCACCTCAAAACGTGAAAACAAAAATCCCGCATCTTTTGGCGATTACATTACTAATGCGAATCAAGAGTAGAAATTTAGCAGATAGACATAAATTCGATAAGATGAAGTTATTATGGAAATCAAACTTATCGAACTTTATTGTCTTATCTGCCAACTCTACGATACGCAATCGGCGTTAAATCAGCAACGCTT
>JBBSUG010000050.1:0-30662 GCA_038235165.1 Pyrinomonadales bacterium | reverse complement strand
TAACCCGTTCTCACCCAACAAATCTTCCGGGTTCTGATAATCTTTAATCAATTCATCTAAAACTTCTTTGCTAATTGTCATAATGTGTAATTCTCCTTTAATTTATAAATTTGGAATTACACAAAATTTCTTACACCCTCTTTGCGGGGTTTTATCACTGTCGGCATTACATCAAGCAACTACTCGCTGTCTGCTGTAATATTTATGAATGGAGTAGATTGGCGTTCTACTTGACCAACGATTGCACCAAATTTCTTTAGGTTTATATGTTTGTAAGATTTTAATAAATTCATCAATCGAAATATTTCTTTTATCCGTTACGGTTCGTTGCGTTTTATGATTAAATTCAACTAGCATTTTATTTTCTCCTTACCAAAACAGGCATAACAAATCAATGGACGTTAGCCGCTCACAGCGACGTTGCTTCCTCTCGCAGTTGAAACGCGGCATCGTCATCTCAAGCGTTCGGCGTTTCTCGTTGGTAAAGAAATCGTGCTTGGTGAACGACGATGATTGAAGAAAACTTTGACGAAGCTAAACATGTCTTTCAAAACTTTCTTTCCACGCAAGGTTTATCTTCTGATTTGCTCTGGGTGTTCGGTGAAGACGTTATTGCTTTGGAGAACCGCTTTCTCATTAAAGTTCCGCTTCCCGCCGAAAACGAATCTCTGGCGAGAGTTTATTATGACTTCGGACGCAAACGAGATTTGGGTTTGTGCTTACACGCTTTTTGCTTGCTCGACGAACAACCTTGCTGTTACATTCAGTTGCCGGAAGACGACCTTGAAGCGCAGTATTCGCTTATGGGAAATCACAGCGTAAAATACAATGTTCGCAGCAACCTAATCAATGCCAAACCGATAGAAAGTTTCTTGGTGTGGCAGAAACATCGTTTGAGTGAAAAGTTTTCTGAATCGCGTTTTTCAACGTTGGATAAGTTGCCGTTTCGCAAAGCACAAAGACAAACGATTTAGGTTAAAAATTAAAGTTGCTTGTGGGCAAAGGCTGTCTGGTAAAAACCAAAACACGCCCAACAAATCAATGGACGTGAGGGCGAAACAGCGACTTTCTTATCACGCTATTTTGTTTCCCTGACGTTGCGCGGTGGCGGTTTCGCCCCACGTCATCTCAACCGTTAAATATTTGGTTGATGAAAATCACGCTTCGCGCATTTTCCAAAACAAGTTTCGTCGGCGCGAAGACGTGAAGAAGCAACCAAACACTTAACAATTCACTGGACGCGAGGCGGAAACAGCTTCTCTTTAAAAACTTGTTTTGGTAAACTTTATCTTGCGCGAATTCGGTTTCCGCCCGCGTCAGTTCGGTCGTTAGACGCTTTCCTGTTTCAAATGAAGTTGACCGAGTAAAGCAATCATTTGCCCTTCGACGGCTAAAACTTCTTCGTCTTCGCCTTGTTTATCAATTTTTTCATTGAGAAATTTGACGGCGGAAGAATCCTGACCGAAGAAGGCAAGCGCAAGTTGTTTGTAATTTTTAAGTGTTGAATCTTGACCTGTTGATAGTTTTTTCATTTTGTTTCTCCTTTTTGTTGTCTGTAATTAACGCCGCGTCTAACAAATCGTTGCACGCGAGGTCAAAACAGCTACTTTTTAAAATTCAGCGTCATCCGTTGTGTCGCTGTTTTGCCCCGCGTGAACTCAATCGTTAGCTGTCTGCTTGTGAAATTGAAGTTATGAGAAACAAACACGAGAAAATTATAATTCTCTCAAACTTCGCATTAATTTTGTTGGTAATCTTCGTTGCATTCTCAACATCTAATTACGCTCAGGACGACGTGATTCGGATTGATACCAATTTAGTAACAGTTCCGGCAACGGTTTTAGACCGCGACGGGCGATATGTTACCAATCTTAAGAAAGAAAACTTTCAGGTTTTTGAAGATGGAGTTGAACAGGAAATTGCGATTTTCGACAAAGTTGAAAAACCTTTTACGATTCTTCTTTTAATTGACAATAGTGGCTCAATGAATGATTATCTGCCGAATTTAGCTCGTGCAGCTAATGTTTTTGTAAAACAATTACGTCCCGACGACCAACTTGCAGTAGCGGTATTTTCAGACAAAAAGCGAATCCAAATTCTGCTAGAACCTACAAAGGTGAAGAATCTACAACTGAAAATTTCGCTTAACAAGCGGATGGGCGACTATTTTACGGCTACTTTCGATGCAGTAGAAAATGGTATTGAGTATATGAAGAAATTTCAGGGGCGGCGGGCAATAGTTTTATTCACAGACGGAGAGCAGTATGGAATCAAAGCATCAGCAAAAAGTAATTTTCGAGATGCTGAGGAACAAGAATCATTGATTTATACAATTCGTTTTGGTGTTTTCCCGACTTATCAACCCGGTTATTCAGACTATTTAACAAAAAAAACAAAACTTAGCCAAAAGACAAAGCTCAAACTTGTAGAAAAAGCCAATTTTTATTTACAGAGTCTTTCACAAAAAACCGGTGGACGTAGTTATGAAATAGACAATATTACAGATTTAGAGAAAACATTCGCTTCGGTAGCCGAAGAACTTGGCAGACAATACAGTTTAGGTTATTACCCAAAAGAACAAGCGCAGGCAGGACAAAGGCGACAAATTAAGGTTAAAATGCTTCAACCGAATCTAGCAGTCCGGGCGCGTGAAAGTTATGTTGTTGAATCTTCAAAAACAAAACAGAAGTGAAATGTAAAAGACAGCTAACAAATCAATGGACGTGAGGGCGAAACAGCGACTTTGTTAAAAACGTCGCTCGTTAATTTCGGAGTTGCGCGGTGGCGGTTTCGCCCCACGTCATCTCAATCGTTCGACAGCTTTTTGTGAAAATGAAGTATGAAGAAATTAGAGAGTTAAGCGAAACTGAAATCGAGGCGGCAATCTGGCGCGACAATCCCGACGAATTACTTTATGTTGTTTTGTCAGCCGCATTATATTCTGAAGATTCAGCTTGGGCGGAAGATGTTTGCGTTCGACTCGCCGCGCACCAACATTACAACGTGCGCGGCAACGCCGTTCTCGGTTTCGGACATATTGCTCGTATTCACGAGAAACTTGACGAGGTAAAAGTTAAACCGCTGATTGAATCTGCGCTTGAGGATGAAAGCGAATATGTGCGCGGGCAAGCCGAAGATGTCAAAGGCGACATCAAGTTTCACTTGCGTTGGAGATTCAAACGCAGGAAAAAACAGTCCGTAAAATAACGGGCTGTCGAACAAATCAATGGACGTGAGGCAAAAACAGCGACTCTTTAAAATCTTGTTTTGTTAAACTCAGAGTTGCGCGTGACTGGTTTTTGCCCACGTCATCTCAAGCGTTCGACCGATTCTCCTTGATATGAAACGTGAACTTTTACAAGCGATTGAAAATGACGACGCGCGAAAAGTCCGCGAACTGCTTACATCTGAAGTTGATTTAAACTTTGAAGATGACGACGGCGACTTTCCTTTGTATGTTGCGTCTTGGCGCGGGAACAAAGAAATTGTTGAGTTGCTTCTTACAAACGGCGCAGATGTAAATTACGAAGCCGATGCTTATTTCTACACTGCGCTAATGATTGCTTCCGGCAATGGACACGCTGAAATTTGTTCGCTTTCTTTTGGAAAACGGCGCGAAGGTCAACGCCGAGGACGATTGGCAACTGACTTCTTTGATGAGAGCAGCCGAATCTGGACACTTTGAAGTTGCGCGAGTATTGTTGGAACACAGAGCAAATACGAGTATGCGCGACGACAGAGGAAAAACCGCGCTTGAATTGGCGAAAGAAAGCGGACATTTTGAAGTTGCAGAGTTGATCCGAAAAACTACAAAATCAAACGGCGCGTGAAAACAACCGGCGATCGAACAAATCAATGGACGTGAGGGCGAAACAGCTTCTCTTTATAATCTTGCGCGGTTGATTTCAACTTGCGTAAATTTGGTTTCGCTTTGACTCAATCGTTCGATGCTGTTTTTACTCTCGTTCTTGCGTAAAATCGAGCAACACCTTAATCTACTTGTGTTATGAAAACACAACTTTCTGAAATTTTAGAGCTTTCCGTTGCCGAACGAATTCAGCTTGTCGAAGATATTTGGGACAGCATTGCGACTGTTCCCGAAGCTGTCTCGTTGACCGGCGAACAACAGGCGGAACTTGAAAGTCGTCTGGAAGCATATCAAAATAATCCGGGCGAGGGCATTTCGTGGAACGATCTAAAAGAAAAATTGCGAAGTCGGGCATAACTCGGCAAATTCTCGTTCGCCCCGAAGCCGAAACGGAAGTCCATCAAGCGTTTGATTGGTATGAAGAACAGAGCGAAGGACTCGGATTTGAGTTTTTGCGGGCGATTGAGGCTTGTTTGTCGAGCGTCAAGCGTAATCCGTTTGCTTACACAGTCATCAAAGTTCCGAATGTCAGACGCGCCATAATCAGACGTTTTCCCTACGCTTTATTTTATCTGGTTGATGATGAGGCAATCGTCATCATCGCAGTTTTTAATGTTAAACGGCGACCGATTGATTGGCTGCGGCGTGTTTGAAGATAATGTTGCACCGAATAAATCAATGGACGTGATGGCGAAAAAACTCCTCTTCATAATTTTGCGTAATTAATTTCAGCTTGCGTGAATTTGGTTTTGCTTCAATTCAACCTAATCATTTGCAGAAAATATTTCCGCATCGGCATTTTTCCACAATTGAGCAAATTTAGCCGAATATTTTTCCTCATTATCAGCATCATTTTTGAGTTTATAAACGGCGGCAAGTTCGCGGTGCGCAAGTGCGAACAGCGGAGATGAAACCGCCCAGCCGCGATTTTGGGTAATTTTTTGAAATTCGGCTTCGGCAAGGTCGGGTTGATTTAGTTTGAGATGGATTTTACCGCGCAGATAATTGTCCCAAAAGTAAGCCGCCCCTTCAAATTGGCGGTTGATTTCGAGCGATTCGAGTGCGCGGTCGGGCGATGACTGCATTTCCGTTGCGGCGCGAATAATCGGCAGCCAGATGCTGTTGACGACGGTGTTTTTCGGAAAACGCTGTTTCAGTTCGGCGATCAGCGGTTCGGTTTGTCCGCCGCAGACGGCGAAAGTGAGCGTCGCATCGGTCAAAATCTGTTGTCCGCGGTCAAGTTTTAAAGCGCGATTCGCCCAGTCCTGTGCTTCTTTACATTTATTGAGTGCAGCGAGATTAGTCGCTGTTTGGACGGCGTAATCGGCGGCGACATCGGGCATTTCCTTTTCAGTTTTATTAATGGCTTGCGTCATCAGCTTTTCGTAATCCCGCGCTCTGCCGCCGAAAATCGCCATATTTCCCTGTAAGTGCAGGGCGGAAGCCGAGTCTTTTTCCGCCAAAATTGTTATTTGACGCTGCGCTTCCGCTTCATCGCCGAGCGCGAAAGCATCGCTAAACAAACCTGAATTTATTTGGTCGTTTTCAAATTTACGGTTGAGTGCGTCGTTGTAAACTGCTTTCGATTCTTCAAAACGACTCTGGCGGTTCAAATATCGCGCCAGATTTGAATATGGAAAAAATATCGTCGGGTCGAGATTGATTGATTGCCGTGCGTTTTCTTCGGCTTTGGCGAACTTGCCGAGTTCGATGTAATCCGCGCCGAGATTGAGCGGAATCGTGTTGTCACGCGGAAATGCTTGTTTGGCAGCTTCCAAGTTGGCAATGTC
The DNA here is from genome assembly GCA_038235165.1 of Pyrinomonadales bacterium. Classification (GTDB taxonomy): domain Bacteria; phylum Acidobacteriota; class Blastocatellia; order Pyrinomonadales; family Pyrinomonadaceae. The sequence goes on along the minus strand of JBBSUG010000050.1, from coordinate 25,004 downwards.
TTTTTCCATTTCGCCGGTGACGAAAACATAGTAAAAACTGGTGATCTTGAATTTTTCGCGCTCGGTCATCCGGTCGCGCAGGGCAAATGCTTTGGCGGCGTAATCGGCGGCGTAACTCATTTGTCCCTTGTTGCTGTAAGCGGCGGCGAGCGACGCATACGCCGCCGCAAAGTTCGGGTCAATGTCTGCCGCCTGTTTGAGAAATGTGATGCCGTCTTCGATTTTGCCGTCAGACAAACTTTTTGTCGCCAGCGAATAATTTTTGAGTGCTTCGAGCGAATTAGTCGTCGCGGTTTTCAGCGGCGCGTCAAATTGTTCGATTGATACAAGCGATTCGCCCAATTTTTCGCGCATCACATTGGTCGCTTCATTTAACGAGTCAAGAATTGTCTCTTTATTCGCCGATTCGATTTTTTCGCGGGCGACGGATTCGCCGGTTTCCGCGTTAAAGGCTTCGAGCGCAATCGAATATTTCACGCCGTAATTCTCAATCGTGCCTTTCAAAAATGCTTTTACGCCGCGCCGCTGGGCGATTTCTTTGGCGATGTCCGCCGTTAAAATTGTGTCCGGCGGCTTTTCCATTTGTTTGAGCGTCTGCCGGATTTGCCCGTCGGAGACGAGCGAAATAAACGGCGACTGTGCGAGACCGACGGCGAGCGGCTGCCGCAAAATGTTGTCAAATTCTTCATCGCCGGTTTTGTTTTCAAATTGCGCGACGAGCAGTTTGTCGGCATCGGTCAAAACGGCGGGCGCGTGATTTTTGATCCAGAACTGATAGGACGCAAAACCGAGAATTGCAGTTAGCAAAACGCCGAAAACGGAGGCAATTCCAGTGCGCGAAGATTTTTTTAGCGACGTTGACGAAGTGGCGGCGTTTGTTCCGGCGGTCGGCTGACGCGGCACGTTTTCGGTAGTCGCCGGCATTTGCAGAGTTTCCAGATTATGCAGATTGTCCGCCGTTTGATGGCTGATTGTTTCACCGGGAAATTCCAAATTGCGGTTGATGACACGCAGTTCGCGCAGCATTTCTTCCGCTGTCGGGCGTTCGAGATGATTTTTATTCAACGCTTTGTCAACGATTTGCCGCAAAGAATACGGCGTATTTTTGCCCAATTCGCGCGGGTTGCGGTCGAGAATCGCCGCCAGCACTTCAATATCGCTCGCGCCTTCAAACGGCAGTTTGCCGGTCAGCATTTCATACAAAACGATGCCGAGCGAAAAAACGTCGGTGCTTTCCGCGACCGGCAGCGCACGCGCCTGTTCGGGCGACATATACGAAACCGTTCCCATAATCATTCCCGGTTTGGTAATAAATTTTGCGTCCGCATTTGAAGTGTTATTGACGCTGAACCGCGCCAGTCCGAAATCGAGAACTTTGACGATGCCGTCGCCGCGCACCATTATATTTTCCGGTTTGATGTCGCGGTGAACGATTCCGGCGGAATGCGCGGCGGCGAGCGCGGCGCAAATCTGAATCGCAATCTCAACCGCGTCCGTCGTTTTCAGAGAATTTTCCCTGATGATCCGGCGCAGCGTTTTGCCGTTGATGTATTCGGTGGCGATAAACTGCCAGCCGCTGCTTTGCCCGATGTCGAAAATCGTGATGATGTTCGGATGATTCAAGGCGGATACGGCGTGGGCTTCCTGCTCGAAGCGTTTTAAGAAATCTTCATTGTGAACGGCGGAAAGCAGTTTGAGCGCGATATTGCGTTTCAAACGCGCGTCTTCCGCCAGCCAAACCTCGCCCATTCCGCCTGCGCCGAGCAGTGAAACGATTTTGTAATGTCCGATGTCGCGCCCGATTTTGTCGTTTGTCTGTTCGTCCGCGAGAATGTCGGCGGCAATTTTCAGCGCGGGCGATTCGATAAAATCCCCTGATTTTTCGTCGGACGCGAGCAGCGATTCAACTTCATTTAGCAAATCTTCGTCGCCGGCGCATTCGACGGCAAGAAATTTTTTCTGCGCGTCCGGATCAAGTTCACTCGCTTTGGCGAAAACATCGCAAATTTTTTGGTGTCGCTCGGAATTCATTCGTCGTTTAATTTCGCGCCAGTTCGCGGTAAAGCCACGCACGGGCGACCTGCCAGTCGCGTCTGACGGTGGCGGGCGAAATCTTTAAAACTTCGCTGATCTCTTCTTCGGTCAAGCCGCCGAAAAATTTCAATTCGACGACGCGGGACTGTCTTTCGCTCAACTTTGCCAATTCTTTTAAGCAATCGTCGAGCGCGACTAAATTATCACTTTTATTCGGCGCAAAATTTAACGCTTCGTCGAGTTCGACGTGTGTTTTCTCGCCGCCGCGTTTTTGACTTAAACGCTGACGCGCGAAATCAACCAGAATATTCCGCATCAAATTCGCCGACACTGCAAAAAAATGGACGCGGTTCTGCCAGTCAACATTTTTTACATCAACCAGCCGCAAATACGCTTCGTTGACGAGCGCGGTCGTCTGAAAATTTCCGTCGCCCGTGTTTTTAATCAACGCCCGGTGCGCCAGTTTTCGCAATTCCTGATAAACCAGCGGAATCAGCGCGTCGAGCGAATTTCTGTCGCCCTCACGCCAATTTTGCAGGATTTCAGTGATATTCGGGAGTTGAGTCATCAGCAAAATAAACCGACTGTTTATGTTTACACGCCGAATATACCAAATATTTATTGATACGTGAAATATATTTTCAAAAATCTACTTTTATATGAGCGATTTACGTTCTGATTTGCGATTTAGTATGTAGAAACCAAAAATTACGGGAAATTTTACTGATATTAGAAGGAGCGAAAAAAATGAGCATTCCAAAAGATATAGACAAATGGGACAACAATAAATGGACGCAGCAGGTTGTCAATTGCCGTCCGTCGTCAGGCGGCGCGGTCGGCGTGATATTTGTTTGGGCAGGAACGGCTTATTCGCGCCAGAACTTGCAGGACGCGAAAATGGCGGCGTTCGTTATCAAACCGATTCAGGGTTCGGCGGCTCCGACAAAATTTGCCGAACACGTTTTGTCGAAAATCGGCGGCGCGATTTCGCCGAACAGCAAACCGATTCCGCGCCGTTCCAAAAGCGGCAGCGGCTTGGCTTTGACGCTCAAAATGTTCCGCGATAAAGCTGCCGACCCGGCGATCAAAGCCCGCTGGCAGGAAGTTTTCAATCATTACGACCGCGCCGATGCTTTTTTGATTCAGGAAACGCAAATCGGCATCAAGGAATTCGGCGACGAATACCGCGAACAGAGCGGACTGGCGATGATGCTGCTCAATACTGATTTGATGTTTAATCTCGGCAAACTTTTTGCGGCTGACGCGCTGATCGGCAACGGCGACCGTCTGGATAATATGAATGCCGGAAATATCATTTTTAAGGCGGACGGAACTTTAAGCTCAATAGATTCGACAACCATTCTCACCAATTACGACGCGGTAGTTTCCGACAAAAATCTCGGTGTTTATTTCACGCCTGACAACAGTGCGCTCAATCGCGGCAACTGGGCAGCCAATGATATTATTTATTATGGTTCTACGCAGGTGATGAGTCCGCATCAGCAGAATCAGTTTTCCAATCAAAACAAACCGCCGATTCTCGCACCGTCGGCTGCGGTTGTGAAAATTTTCAAAGTTGATGATTGGTGGACAAAAAGTTTTCGCGGGCATCTCGAACACGGTCTGCAAAATCTCAATCCGCCGCTTCCTTCGCCTGACGAAATCGCCTGGAATCACGGCAAAATGCACTTCAAAAAAGGTGTTGACGAAGGAATTCAGCAAATTGATGCAAAACTTTCAGGCTTGAACTGGATGCTGATGAAAAACAAATTTAGATCATTCGTCAATAAATATGGCGGCGATGCGAATCTCGATTGGACGAATTTCAAAATTCGCCGGAAATACATCAAACTTCGCAAAAAAGGAATTGATGAAGAGCAGGCACTGACGGCAATTCGGGAATATGTCAAAAAGGGCTGGCATTATCAAGAAGAAATTTCATAAACAGATCAACAATCTTACCAATTGAAAAATACATAATTTATCAACATATTTTTGCGTGTTGAAACCAATCCGCAAAAAAGGAGCGGGAATGATTGTTGCCCCGATCATCCTACTTCCCGCTCCCAACATTTTCAGTTGTTAAAATTTCAACAACTATAAAAACGACTGTTCAAGTCAGTGCGAATAGTTTTGTCGTCATAGTGGTTTTTTTGGTTAAGCGTAGAAATGCTAACAGAGAGTTTATCTTACTGAGACGGTCGTTAAACAAACAAGCTGTTATACTTAACGAAATCCTGCGGGGAATTTATGTTCACCAACAGATTTTCACTGCCCAAAATTGTCGCATCAATTATTTTCGTTTCAATCGTTTCCAGAAAATCGCGCACCGCCACCGATTCATTTTTTTGCAGCATTTTCTCTAATGGCGATACACAGTTTTTCGTTCGATAAACCGCGCACAACGGCTGTAATCTTCCGTCATTTTGACGGGGAATCATTGCCGCGTAATTTTTTGATTCGAGAGCAATTTCGCACAGTTTTTCGACTGCATCGTTCGTTATAAACGGCAAATCAACTGCTAAAACTACCGCAAATTCCGTTTGGCAATCTTGCAGTGCAGCGTGAATTCCGCCGGGTGCGCCGCGATTTTCGTGAATATCGAAAATATGCGGAATGTCAGCGGACAGCTTTTCGATAAAGCTAGTCTGCGATTGATTGAGAACGATTTTGGTCAATTCACAGTTAGGTTTGAGCGCGGCGACGGCTTTTTCAATGAAAGTTGCTTCGCCGATGGACAAAAACGCCTTGTCGCGTCCCATTCGTGAAGATTTTCCGCCGGTGAGAACATAGCCGCTAAATAATTTATTCATCTTGCGTTTTGATAAAAATACCATCATTCGGGGAGCGCGGACGGCTCGTCCGCTCCATCGCCAGCGAAGCGATGAAGCAATCTCTACTAAGTATCTGGTTTAAATGTGTATGACTTCGACAGCTTGAAAAAGTGGCGGTAATCAAGTTTCATTCCGCACTGCAAAATTAATGTTCGCTCGTATCAAGTTGGTATCTATGAGAAAAGTTTTTACCGTAATGCTTATTCAGCTAAAAAGGAACATCAAGCAACATCGCTTCGCTTGCTGGCGGACGAGCCGTTTGCGCTCCGGCTTACCTCGAAAATTCTCCCGTGAAAACTCTTTCGCCGTTATTCAAGTGTGATTTGACCGTGATTATAACCGATTTTGAAGCTGGACAATTGCTTTTTTTCGCCACGCTTTTCAGCGGCACGAGAACATTTGTTTCCGGGTAATAAGTTGCCGCGCAACGGCGCGGGATTGGATACGGGACGATAATAAATTCGGCGGCGTGACGTTCCCCGTCGCCGAAATAACTGGTGATGTCAACGACTTCGCCCTGTTTCAAACCGCGTTCGGCGATGTCCTCGGCGTTCATTAAAATCACGCGCCGCGAACCGTTAATGCCCCGATAACGATCTTTGTATTCGTAAATCGTCGTGTTAAATTGATCGTGGGCGCGAATCGTCGTCATTATTAATTGTTCCGGCTGCAACTCGATTTTCTCAAGCGAACTCGATTTGAACATTGCCTTACCGGTTTCAGTCGGGAAAACCCCGTCGCGCGGCGGATTCGGCATATAAAATCCGCCCGGAATTTTGACGTTTTCGTTGTAATTTTCGCAGCCTTTGATGACCCGCGCAATCGAATCACGAATCACGTCGTAATCGGCGGTCATCGCCTCCCAGTCAACCGTCGTTTTTGCGCCCAACACGGCACGCGCCAAATTGCCGACAATCCACGGTTCGCTTCGCAAAAATTCGCTCGCCGGTTCCAAAACGCCGTGCGTCACCTGCACGTTGAGCATTGTACTTTCGGTCGTTTGATACTGTTCGACATCATTCTGAAAATCTTTTTCGGTGCGACCCAAACACGGCAAAATCAACGATTGTTTGCCCGTGACGAGTGCCGTGCGGTTCAATTTAGTAATGACCTGCGCGGTCAAACGGCAATTTCGCATCGCGTCGGCGGTGTAGTCGGTGTCGGGCGTGGCGAGCAGAAAATTGCCGCCCATCGCAAAAAAGACTTTGGCGCGTCCGTCGTGCATCGCTTCAATTGATTTTACTACGTCGAAACCATCTTCGGCGGGAGCTTTGAAGTCGAATTCTGCCTCGAGTTTTTCGCGCAGTTCGGGTTTTAATTTGTCCCAAACGCCCATCGTGCGGTCGCCCTGCACGTTGGAATGTCCGCGCACGGGACATAAGCCCGCGCCTTGTCTGCCGATATTGCCGCGCAAAAAATGCAGATTGGCGATGTCCTGAATCGTGGCGACAGCTTCTTTATGCTGCGTCACGCCCATTGCCCAACAGGTGATGACGCGCTTTGCCGACAAATACATTTCGGCGGCTTCGGTGATTTGTTCGCGGGAAAGTCCGCTTTGTTCGAGAATGTCCTCCCACAAAATCGTGTCGAGATTGGCGATAAAATCTTCATAACCGGACGTTTTTTCGCTGATAAATTCGTGATCGAAAACGGAATTCGGGTTTGTCCGTTCGCGTTCGAGCAAAACTTTCATCATTCCCTTAACGACTGACATATCGCCGCCGATTCGGACGGGCAAAAACAAATCGGTAAATTTAGTACCGCTGCCGGTTAAAAGATTGAATGGAAACGTGAAAATATTTTGTGCGTGCTGCGGATTCGGCTGGACGAAATTCATCAAACCGGCTTCAGGCAGCGGGTTGATCGCAATCATTTTCGCGCCCTTGTTTTTCGCAATTTCGAGCGAAGTCATCATTCGCGGCGCACAGGTTCCGGGATTTTGACCGATAATAATGATTAAATCCGTGTCTTCCAAATCTTCGAGCCGAATTGTCGCCTTGCCGAGACCGATTGATTCAGCGAGCGCGAAACTGGTTGATTCGTGACACATATTCGAACAATCCGGCAGATTATTCGTGCCGAACTGCCGCGCAAAAAGCTGATACAAAAACGCTGTTTCGTTGGAAGTTCTGCCCGAAGTGTAAAAAATCGCTTCATCCGGCGAGTCGAGCGAATTTAATTCATGCGCCAGTATCTGAAATGCTTCTTCCCACGAAACTGCTTCGTAATGAGTCGCGCTTTCACGCAGAAACATCGGATTGGTGATGCGCCCCTGTGCGTTAAGCCACTGATCGGGCATTTTCGACAATTCTGCAACGCTGTATTTGGCGAAAAATTCCGGTGTCACGCGCTCGCTCGTCGCTTCGTCGGCGATGGCTTTCGCGCCGCTTTCGCAGTATTCGGCAAGCGTCCGGTGTTCGTCCGGGTCAGCCCAAGCGCAGGAGTTACAGTCAATTCCGCCCTTTTGGTTAAGATTAAAAAGCAATTCCGCGCTGTGAACAACACCGGCATTGCTGAACGAATCGCGCACCGTCGTGTAAATCGCACCTACGCCCGCCGCCGTGTCATAAATTTCGCTGACTTCCAACGCGCCCAACTCAATCGGCGGTTCGGCGATAATATTCCCCTGTTCGTTTTTCATAATTTTTTCCTAAATTTAAAGCATTGCCATTTTGGGCAGGCGTAAAATCGGACTGTCTTCTACAAATTTAACATTTCGCTTTTGGATACGGAAACGCATTTTTATTGTCTTCATCAAGCGGTCGGTCAACACAGACGAAATCTTTTTCGATGATAATCTTCAGCATCGCCAAATCACCGATTTTCTGCTCGTTGTAAAGACCGATTTCATTAGTATCCGCCCATTTTTCCGCCATTTGCATCGGCAGAAAAACTTCGATCTGATTATCCGTCATCTGCGCCGAAATCTGCACTGCCTCCGCCGATGTTCGCAGCGAATACGTCAGATTTTCAGTCGGGTTTATGCCGAACACAATCGTTTCGGAAACATTGCCCGTTTCGCGCAACTGCGTCACTTCAGTTTGCAAAAGCCTGAGCCGAATCGAATTTTCACGAAGTCGTAATTTCATATCTTCTTTGCGGTTTCAGGTTTCAGGTTCAAGGTTCCAGATTGCCAACCTCGAACCTGAAACCGCGCCGCGCCGGTGTAGATGTTGAACCTGTTATCGCGGACGAAACCGAGCAGGGTGACGTTGAATTTGTCTGCCGCTTCGACCGCTAAACTCGACGGTGCGCCGACGGCACAGATGACCGGAATTTGTGCCATCACCGCTTTTTGAATCAGTTCAAAACTGGCGCGTCCGCTTAAAAATAAAATTTTATCGGAAAGCGGCAGTTTGCCGTCTAAAAATTGTCTGCCGATTAATTTATCAACCGCGTTGTGCCGCCCGACATCCTCGCAGACATCAATTAAATTTCCCGCCGTGTCGAAAAGTGCGGCGGCGTGCAGTCCGCCGGTTTTGGCGAAAATCTTCTGATGTGCGCCTAGTTTTTCGGGAAGTGAATGAATTATTTCAGTTGAAATTTGCGGATGTTCCGCATTTTTGATTTTTGTCGCGCCCGTCGTCAGCGCATCAATCGAACTTTTGCCGCACACGCCGCAGCTCGAAGTCGTGTAAAAATTTCGCTCCAACCGTTTGAAATCAATCACGGTTTCGGGCGATAAATCTATTCGCACGGTATTTTGATTGTTGGGAAATTTACCGCAGTGTTTGATGTTTGTAATTTGATTTTTTGACTGTAAAATTCCTTCGGTGAACAAAAATCCGGCGGCGAGTTCGTAATCACTGCCCGGTGTTCGCATCGTAATCGAAATCGCTTTGTGGCTGGGTTTTCCGTTTTCTATAAATCCCAATCGAATTTCCAGCGGTTCTTCGACCGCGAGCGTATCAACTTCCGATTCGGCAAATTTATCAGCAGAAACGCGCTGAATTTCTGTTTTACCTTTCTCGATTTTAACCCTGCTCGCCCCTTTTGTCATAAAATTATTATAGCAAAAAGTTGCCGCTGTCGTCGCTCTCGACAATTTCCCAAGCCGATTCAGTTTTCAGTAATTTGCTCATCATCGAAGCGTGAACCGAATGACCGCTTTTTTCCGCCGTTATTTTGCCGAGCAACGGCATTCCTAGCAGCGCGAAATCGCCGATGATGTCGAGAATTTTGTGGCGCACAAATTCGTTTTTGAAGCGCAGCGGATGTTCATTGAGCATTCCGTCGGGCGTGAGAACAATCGCGTTGTCCAGAGAGCCGCCGAGCGCGAGATTTGCTTTGCGGAGCATTTCGATTTCGGTCGTAAACCCGAACGTTCGCGCCGAAGCGATTTCGCGCCCGAACGAGCCGTTTTTTAATTCAAAATTATACGTTTGACGGTTAATAAAGGGGTGCGGAAAATCAATCAGACATTCGATTTCAAATTTGTCGGCGGGTGCGATTGACATTCGGCGGTCGCCCTGTTCAAATTCTACTTTTTTGAGAACTTTCAGAAAATGACGCGGCGCGTCCTGCTGCGTAATTCCGGCATTTTCGATCAGTTCGATAAAGTTTTCGCTTGATCCGTCCATAATCGGAATCTCGATATTGTCGAGTTCGATAAAACAATTATCCACGCCCGCGCCGCGTAGTGCTGCCAGCAGATGTTCGCAGGTTGACAGCAAAACACCTTTCCGCAGCAGCGTCGTCGCGTAACTGCAATGCGAAATATATTCGACCGAGGCGGGAATTTCAAAATTGTCCAAATCGGTTCGGACAAAGATGTAACCCGTATTCTCCGGCGCACTTTTTAACTTCAAATTGACTTCAACGCCCGTGTGCAGCCCGATTCCGCTGATCTCGATTGGTTTGGAAATGGTAGTTTGCTTCATAACGAATTTTCACATTACATAAACAAAAATTATGCCAATCCTGCTGAAAACCGCTAAGTCTCCATATTGCAGTAATTTGGAATTTGGAATTTGGAATTTGGAATCTGGAATCGTTGCATTTCAGCAACACTTCTGCGGCACAATTTACTAATCACGATTTACCATTTACAATCTTAGAAAGTTATGGCAATAAAATTAGCAGGTTTGAAAACTTCAAAATCAAACGAAATCAAGATTGACAACCAATCAACTTTAACGCTGCCGAAAGGCGCGGAAGAAAATATTCGAAGCATCATCGCGTTTTTGCCGGTCGAGCAAACGCGCGGACTGGAACGCGTTCGGCTCGTGGATTTCATCAACACCGCGCAGCTCAAAAATGCCCCGCCGATCAAGGGCGATCTGCCGGGTCTTTATCATCCGAAGATACAAAACAAAAATGCGTGGCTGGAAGTTGCGGTCGGCGCACTTTTGCAGCCGACCGAAAGTTTCGCCAAACGGTGGATGGCGAAAACTTCGTTTAAGAGCAATCTCGCCGGATTGGTTTTTTCGCTCGTCGGTCAGCATTATTATTTGACGCTGCGGCATTCGATCAAGAAACAAAATTTCGAGCCGCAAATTCGTCAGTACGCGCAGAAAAATTTGAAAGTTTGGGGCGAAAGACAGTCGGAAGGAAGCAAACGCGCCAAGTTTTTCAAACCGTTTCGTCCGTATATGGAAAAATGGGCGAAATGGCTGAACAAAAAAGCGGCGGAAGCGCAGAAAAAAGGTTAGGCAGGAAACCCGCGTGTCAGCAAGGGCGGCAGTGTCAATTTGGATACATATTCTAACTTTTGCTTTTCACTTTTTGTTTGTATTTTGCAGTTCAGCCGATAAATGACCGAAGAAGTTAAAGGGAATCTAAGCGAAACGCTTGAGGAAGTCGTTGAAATAGCGGAAGATGTCGTTCGGCATCCGCTGATAAAAACGCTCGCTCGTCTGGGGTTCTACACGAAGGGTTTTCTTTTTATCGTGATCGGGGTATTAGCCGTTTTAGTGGCGGTCGGTGTGGAAAGCGGTCAGCTTACCGCGCCGAACGGAGCTTTGGCGGCGATTGCCCAAGTTCAACACGGCAAAATTATTTTGATGTTTTTTGTCGTCGGTGCAGTCGGTCACGGAATTTGGAATATCCTGCGCGGTGCGGCGGACATTGACAGCGCAGGCAGCGATTGGCAGGGAATTATCAAGCGTATTATCCCGGCGGGAATCGGTATTTTTTATCTGGTTTTAGCGTGGACGGCGTTAAATCTTATTGTCAGGGTACAAACCGAAAACTCGGAATTTCAAATAACGCTGACGACTATTTTGCTGACGCTTCCGTTAGGCGCAGTTTTAGTCGGTATTATCGGTTTAGTCACTATCGGCGCGGGCGTTCACGAATTTTACAAAGGCGTTTCAGGAAAGTATAAAAAGGATTTAAGATTAAATGGTGTCGAACAAAGACAGAAAAACATTATCACAATTATTGGGATTTTGGGTTTTACTGCGCGAGGTCTGATTTTTACCTTGATGGGTTATTTTTTCATCTCGGCGGCGGTTAATTATAATCCGAATGAAGCTGTCGGAACGGACGGCGCACTATTAGTGCTGGCGCAAACTTCTTACGGGAAAACTATTTTATTTGTGACGGCGGCGGGTTTGATCTGTCACGGGATTTTATCATTTTATGAAGCGAAATATCGCCGTATCTGTTAAACTGCAATGAATTATTGGCTGGTCAAACAAGAACCCGACAAATATTCGTTCGACGATCTGCTCAAAGACGGCGCGACCGTTTGGGACGGCGTGCGAAATTATCAGGCGCGAAATAATCTGCGCGAAATGAAAAAGGGCGACAAAGTTTTGTTTTATCACTCGGTTTCAGAGAAAACGGTCATCGGTTCGGCAGAAGTTTCCCGCGAAAATTTCCCTGACCCATCCGATGAAAAATGGATCGCCGTCGAAATCAAGCCGGTCGGGAAATTTGCGAAAGCAGTAAGTTTAGATGAAATAAAAGCGCACGATAATCTGCAAGATATTGCGTTGATAAAACAGTCGCGGCTGTCCGTAATGCCTTTGACGAAGGAAGAATACAGACTAATCACCGGTTTGAGCGAAAGTTAAAACGAGAAGTAAATATGAATGTGACCAGTATGAGCGGACCGTTTTTATTTTTCTGGATAATTTGGGCAGTTGCCGTTGCCGTCGTGAACATCGCCTTCGCCATCGGTGTTTTTGTGGACGCGGATTTGATGTTTGTCAAAACCAAAAAGGAAACATATTTAGTATCAAAATGGATTTGGGCGTTGGCGACACTAATCGGCGGAGTTTTTATCGCCGGAATTTATTGGTTAGTTCATCATTCAAAATTAAACCCGAATCTTTCCAATGAAATAGATTCAGACATTATCTAAATAAAAATTTATGTTAAAAGAAGCCGTAGCACATTACCACGAACTTTTAGAAGATCACGCCCTGCTCGCCGATTCGCGTCAAGTTTTGGACGACGGGTTAGAAAGTGCGAAATTGATTTTCGGCGGTCGCCGTTTGTCACCATATTTGCGCCCGCATTTTGTCACCGAAGCCGATTGGCAGCGCGTTTCGCAGATTTGCGAAACAATCTGGAGCGCACTGCAAAAAGTGAAAGACGCGGCGATTGACAACGAAAAATTGCTCGACGAACTCGGTATCGTCGGCATCGAACGCGAACTGATCGCCATTGACCCGAAATACAAACAGGTTTCGGCTTCGGCGCGGCTCGATTCTTTTTTGACCGAAGATTCATACAGTTATGTGGAACTAAACGGCGAATCTCCGGCGGGAATCGCTTTTGCCGATTCCGCGACCGAAATTTTTATGCAAATGCCGGTGATGAAAAAATTCGCCGAAAAATATGACGTGCGCGGTCTTGAAGGCAGACCAAAACTGCTCGCGGTGCTGCTTTCATCCTACGAAGAATTTCTCGGACACAAACCCGAAAACAAGCCGGTCATCGCCATCGTTGATTTAAAGGATTTGCCGACTGTCAAAGAGTTTGAACTTTTCCGCGATTATTTTGAAGCCAACGGTTGCACGTCGCTGATTTGCTCGCCGGACGAACTCGAATTTGACGGCAAAAATCTCATCTGTAAAGGCGTGGTGATTGATGTGGTTTACAAACGTCTGCTAGTCAACGAATATCTGCCGATCATCGAAGAATTTCCCGCCCTACTCGACGCATACCGCGCCGGAGCGATTTGTATGGCGAACAGTTTTCGCTCGAAATTAGTTCACAAAAAAGCAATTTTTGCAGTTTTAACTAACGAAAATTACGAATATTTATTTGACGAAGCCGAACTGCAAGCGATCAAGGCGCACATTCCCTGGACACGAAAATTTCGCAAAGAACAAACGATTTATCAGTCCGGCACGATTGATTTAGTCGAATTTACAAAAAATAATCGAAATAAATTAGTCCTAAAACCGAACGACGATTACGGCGGACACGGAATTTACATCGGCTGGGCTTCCGACGAAAAAGAATGGGATGCGGCAATCGAAATCGCCCTTCTCAACGGCGATTATCTCGTGCAGGAGCGCGTCAAAACAAGCAAAGAGATTTTCCCGATGCTGTTCGGCACGCTTGGCGATGTAAAAATGGTCGAACAGCTCGTTGACCTCGACCCGCTGCTGTTCGACGGCAAAGTTGGTTCGGCGTTCACGCGCCTGTCGTCATCGGAACTCGCCAACGTATCGAGCGGCGGCGGAATGGTGCCGACGTTTATTATCAGTGAGAAAGAGTAAGTTTTATAACAACTTAATGTTCCTACAAATCAGCAAATGAAAATTAAATTTTTATTTATTTTTCTCATATTTAGTTTATGCAGTTGTGGCAAAAACACCACTGTATCAAATAATGAAATTGATGCCGCCAAAAATCTAACAGTTTCGGCGGCGATTTCGTTAAAAGATGCCTTCGATGAAATCGGGAGTGCGTATCAAACAAAAAGCGGTGTAAAAATAAACTTCAACTATGGTGCCTCCGGCGCATTGCAGCAACAAATCGAGAACGGTGCGCCGGTTGATGTTTTTGCGAGTGCGGGCGAAGCGCAGATGGACGCATTGGAAAAAGGTGGGTTTATCAATTCAGATTCGCGGCGCGATTTTGTGTGGAATTCGTTGGTTCTGATCGTGCCGAAAAATTCAACTTTGAACATAAAAACTTTTAATGATCTAAGGAAATCTGAAGTAAAGAAAATCGCGGTCGGCAATTCGAAAACTGTTCCGGCGGGACAATATGCGGCGGAAAGTTTGACAAATGCGAATCTTGGCGACGCTTTACAGAATAAATTGATTTCGGCGGAAAATGTGCGGCAGGTTCTCGATTACGTCGTGCGCGGAGAAGTTGATGCCGGAATTGTGTACGCGACCGATGCACAGGCGGCAAAAAACAGTGTGAACGTAGTCGCCGCTGCCGATGAAAACAGTCATTCGCCGATTACCTATCCGCTGGCGATTATCAAGGACGGCAAACAAAAGCAGGCGGCGTACGCATTTACAAATTTTCTCCTGAGTGAGACAGGACAAAATATTTTGCGAAAATACGGATTCAATGGTGCGGCAAAATGATTTGGTCGGCTCTCCAATTATCTTTTTTAGTGGTTTTCTGCGCGACAATTATTGTCGGCGTTCTCGGTTTGGCATTGGCTTTTTTGCTGGCAAAGCGCGAATTTCGCGGCAAGGAACTGCTTGATGCAGTTTTGACGATGCCGCTCGTTTTGCCGCCGACCGTCACCGGCTATTATTTGATAATACTGCTCGGACGGCGCGGACTGCTGGGAAGTTACATTTATGATTTGACCGGCTGGACGTTTATTTTTACGTGGCAGGGCGCGGTCATCGCTGCCGTCGTCGTTTCACTGCCGCTGATGATTCGGGCATCGCGGGCGAGCATCGAATCGGTCAATCCGAACTACGAAATCGCCTCCTACACGCTTGGCAAAAGCGAGCTTGAAACATTTTTTCGCATCACGCTGCCGCTTGCACGGCGCGGGATTTTCGCCGGTTTGATTTTGAGTTTTGCCCGTGCGCTCGGCGAATTCGGCGCGACTTTGATGATCGCCGGCAACATTCCCGGCAAAACGCAGACGATGCCGCTGGCGATTTATGAGGCGGTCGCGTCCGGCGACGACAAACAGGCGCAAATTTTGGCTTTGATATTAACTTTCATTTCAATTCTCGCGGTTTATTTGACCAATAAAATCAGTCGTTCCTACGTTTACGGGTAAAAATGCTCACCGTCAATCTCAAAAAAAGTTTCGTTAAAAAGGAACGGGGGAATTTTCACTCAACTTAAATTTCACCGCCGCTGCCGGAATTACCGTTTTAGCGGGCGCGTCCGGCGCGGGAAAAACGACGACCTTGCGTTTGATCGCCGGGATTATCACGCCCAATGAAGGAATCATCAAACTGGATTCGCAGTATTTTTTCGATTCACAAAACAAACTCAATCTGCCGATTCAAAAGCGGAACGTCGGTTTTGTTTTTCAGGATTACGCGCTTTTTCCGCATTTAACGGCAGAGGAAAATATCGCTTATGGCGTGAAACTGGCGGATAGAAAAGCAAAGCACGAAAAGGCACGGGAAACGTTGTCGCTTTTCCGCATCGAATATGCTGCAAACAGGCTTCCGGCGGAAATGTCCGGCGGCGAACAGCAGCGCACGGCACTGGCGCGGGCGTTGGCTTCCACACCGCAGATTGTTTTATTAGACGAACCTTTATCGGCGGTTGATGTCGAAACTCGCGCGAAACTGCTGGACGAAATCGAACTCGCCCAAACACGGGCGAACATTCCGTTTATTTACGTTACTCACAACGAAGCTGAAGCTGCACGTCTCGGCTCACAACATATTACACTGCAAAGCGGAAAAATTGTTGATTGAGGAACTTTAATGTGTAGCAGAAAACAATCTAAAAAGCACATTTGTAACCACAAATTGAACAAAAAGATCGGGAATAGAATTAAGTTTTCTATTCCCGATCTTTTTGTTCAATATTGACTAAATACTAGGTCTGCATCGAAGCCAAAAATTCCGAGTTCGATTTTGATTTACTCAGTCTTTCCAGCACGACTTCCATTTGTTCAACCGGCGACAGCGGGTTGAGAACGCGCCGCATCACCCAAACGCGGTTTAGGTCTTCGGGACTAAGCAGCAATTCTTCTTTGCGCGTTCCCGAACGCTGTAAATCAATCGCGGGGAACAGGCGTTTATCGCTTAAACGGCGGTCGAGATGAATCTCCGAATTACCCGTTCCTTTGAATTCTTCAAAAATTACGTCGTCCATTCTCGAACCTGTGTCAATTAACGCCGTGGCGATAATTGTTAATGAGCCGCCTTCCTCAATATTTCGCGCCGCGCCGAAAAACCGTTTCGGACGCTGCAAAGCGTTGGAATCAATACCGCCCGACAGAATTTTGCCCGACGGCGGCACGACCGCATTGTGCGCTCTGGCTAATCGAGTAATCGAATCGAGCAGAATGACGACATCGCGTTTGTGTTCGACTAGTCTTTTCGCTTTTTCAATGACCATATCGGCGACTTGAACGTGGCGCGTCGGCGGTTCGTCAAAAGTCGAAGAGATGACTTCACCTCTGACCGACCGCTGCATATCGGTTACTTCTTCCGGGCGTTCGTCAATTAACAGCACGATCAAAGTTACTTCCGGGTGGTTTTCGGTGATGGAATTTGCCATCATTTGAAGAAGCATCGTTTTACCCGTGCGCGGCGGAGCGACGATTAACGCGCGTTGTCCTTTGCCGATTGGCGTGACGAGATCAATCACCCGCGCCGAAATTTTGTCGGGCGTAGTTTCCATTCGCAATTGTTCGTCAGGGTAGAGCGGCGTGAGATTGTCAAAAAATATTTTTTCGCGCGAATGTTCCGGGGCTTCGAAATTTATCGCTTCGACTTTAATCAGAGCGAAGTATCGTTCGCCTTCTTTCGGCGGGCGAATTTGACCGGAAACCGTATCGCCGGTGCGTAAATCGAATTTGCGAATTTGCGACGGCGACACGTAAATATCATCGGGACCGGGCAAATAGTTGTATTCCGGCGCACGCAGAAAACCAAAGCCGTCGGGCAGCGTTTCCAAAACACCCTGCGAGAAAATCAGACCGCTTTTTTCAGTTTGCGCGGCGAGAACTTTAAAGATCAGTTCCTGTTTTCGCATTCCCGAAGCACCTTCGACATCGAGAGACTTGGCAATTTGCGTCAATTCGGAAATTGACATATCTTTCAATTCCGCCAAATCCAAAGTTACATCTTTTGACGGCGGGGCGGTCTTTTCTTCTCTGCCTTCCGGTCGGTCGCCGTCGCTGCTTTCTTTGCCGTCTTTTTCAGCTTTCGAAACTTTAGCTTTGGCATTTTGTTTTTCTTTTGCCGCCTCTGTCTCTTCTGCGTCGCGCACTTCTTTTTCAAAACCGTTTTCTTCCGGTTTTGCCGCCTTTTTTACTCTGGTTGATGTTGTTTTGGTTGCCATTTTTGTATCCGTTTGTATTTGGAAGTTTTTTGCAGTTTCCGAGACGTTCAAAGCTTATAAAAAGGCACGAATTAAGCCTGTTTTTATCTTTTGATGAACTAAACTCTTGGAAAATTTTGTATGGATTTCCGTCGTGATGAAATTGAAAAAATAAGCTCGATAGCTATTTCAAAAACCCCTGAGTTTTGGGAATATTTAATTATTACTTTATTTAAATGAATAAATCAACTATATTTTCATTTTTTTTCGAGCGCAGCGGCAATTTCCTGCCAAAGTGACACTTTTCCTTTTCCGGTCATCGAAGAATACGCGATGATTTTGCTTTCGGGCAAAATGCTCTCCGTTTCGTCAAAACTCTTTTTCAGCTTATTATTTGACAGCTTGTCGGCTTTGGTGGCGACGACGATGTGATTTTTCCCGTGATAAACAAGCCAATCGTGGAGTGCGCGGTCGAGTTCGGTCGGTTTGTGGCGCGAATCTATCAGGTGAATCGCCAGCACGAGTTCCTGTCTTTGGGAAAGATATTCTTCCGCCATTTTTCCCCAATCCGCCCGCATCGTTTTGGAAACTCTGGCGTAGCCGTAACCCGGCAAATCAACGAAATAAAACTTTTCATTGACGAGAAAAAAATTGATTGACTGCGTTCTGCCCGGAGTATTGGAAGTTCGCGCCAAACCTTTTTTCTGCAGAAGCGAATTCAGCAAACTCGATTTGCCGACGTTCGAGCGTCCGAGAAAAGCGATTTCCGGCAGCCCGTCCGTCGTCCAATGATCTTCATTGAATGCGCTTTTTATAAATTCGGCGGAGGTGATTTTCATAAGTTTTGAGCGTCAATCGCCAGACGGGGATCGTTAATCGTTGTTCAATTATAAAATGACAGATGACGATTTAATGCAAGTTTGTTGATACGCTCAAAGTTAAATTAACGATTGACGCTTGGCGAAATCAGGCTTTTTGCGCCGCTTCGAGTCGCGCCTGCATCATTCGCTTCATCATTTCGCGCCGACCGGCTAACATTTCCTTGGCATCGGGCATTTTCATAATCAATGTTTCCAGATTATTCAGATATTTCGGACTGCCCATCATCTCTCTGACTTCGCCCAGAAACGGCTCGATCTTCGAGAAAACGATAATATGTTCGCCGTGCGCGTCGGCAAACATTTCTTCGTCAATCGCGTCGTGATTGACAAAACTCGCCGCCATATCCCAATAAGTCGTGACCATCCGGTAATAGGCGCTGGTTTCTGTTTTGACCATCGCCTGCATTACATCCTGAACATTGTCCGGGAAAAATGTCATCATCCAATTTCGCGCTTCGCGCATCGTCACTTCACGGCGCAGTTCGTAAAGTTTCAAAATAAGGTCTGCCGAATCTGCTTTACTCATATTTTTTATTCCAATCAGTTGTAAACTTTGTTACTTGCAAATTATGACGAAACCGTTCCAAAGTCAAACATCGCTCTTGGGATTAACCTTTTACAACTGCCAAAATTGCAGCATTGATTTTGAATTTCAGAAAATCAATTTTCTTCGATAATCTGCACTTCCGACTCGGCTTTTCTAAATTTTGAATAGACAAAATTAATTTGCGTGTCTTTGACGGCGGCAAACGGACTGCCTTTTTCGCCTTTTTTAAATCTGTATTGAAGAAGCGTAATGTTTTTTGGAACCAGAATTCCGAACTCGCTCGGCTGATATTCAAAATCAGTTTTTAGGATGACCAAAGGACTTTCACTTTGTGCGGTCAATTCTCTTTCTTCCCGCCAAAGCTGGAATGTTTTGGCATCAATCCAGAGTTTGCCGCGTAAAAGAACATCAGACCTGCCGACCGATTTCGGTAAATCGAGATTGAAACTCAAGGATAATGAATCTTCTAATGTTTTTTCCGCGATGCTTTCGTCATTAATTATAATATACGGCGAGGGTTTCGTCTGTTGATATTCGACGATGAAAACTTCCGCATTGTTGAACTTTTCGCGTCCGGCGAGTTTGAAATTAAAATAGGGACGTTCATACTGTTCTAAAATCGGCGATTGATAAAGCGTCAAACCGGTGACTTCGAGATTTTTGTCGTAACGCAAACTCTCTTTTTGAATTTTTTTGAGTTCCTGTTCGACGGAATCCGATTTTGTTAGCTGAGTCAGCAACTCGTTTGCCCGCGTTTGATTGTCGCTGATGACTTTGCTGTCAACTTTATAAACGTCGCGGTATTCGCTCGCCACCTTTTGATTTTTTGCCGATTGAAAGATAATAAAATTCGATTCGACGACGCTGCTTTTTTTCAAATTACCGTTTTTATCAAAAATCTCGAAGGTCTTGGTTTCTTGTGCCAAAAGATTTTTGAATTCTTCCCGGTAATTTTCGGTTTTCTCATCGGCATTTTTCAAAATCGTCTCCAAAGACGGCTGATTTTCATCCTGCGCCGAAGTGAAAACGGCGCAAACTAATAAAATTAGAGCGGCGATGATAGTATTTTGCTTGTTAAATTTAATCATTTTGATCTCCTCAAATTAAAAAACGAACTTGATTTCTTATTTAAACACATTTCTAATGTAATGAAAAATTAATTTATGACGGAAAAGCCCGAAACCTGGAAAATAAGCTCATCGCGCCAAATCGCCGACTGCCGCGTTTTCAAAGTGCGCGAAGATTTCTGCAAAAATGACGGCAACGATAAAGAAAGTACTTTCTTTGTTATCGAAAACCCCGATTGGGTCAATGTTATCGGGCTGACAAAAGAAAAAGAAGTCATTTTAATCGAGCAGTTCCGGCACGGCACGGAAGAAATTATTCTGGAAATTCCCGGCGGAATGATTGACAACAACGAAGAACCGGAAACTGCCGCACGGCGCGAACTGCTCGAAGAAACCGGCTATTCGGCAGAAAAATTCATTTATTTGGGAAAAACACATCCGAATCCGGCAATCCAAAATAATTTAATTTATCATTTTTTCGCCGCCGACTGCGAAAAAACCGGCGACACGAACTTTGATGAAAATGAAAGCGTCGTGACGAAATTATTTTCGCTTGCCGAAATTGATAAATTAATCGCCGCCGGCAAATTTACACATTCGCTGGCGATCACGGCTTTTTATTTGATGCGGCTCAAACAAAATAAACAATGATGAGTTTGGCACGGATAATTTTGTATTTTTTAATCGGCATTTTCGCCGCGCACGTCACGTTTTATTATCCGAATCTGCCGGACACTATCGCTTCGCACTTCAACGCGGCGGGCGCACCGAACGGTTTTATGTCCAAACAAAATTTCATCGTTTTCGAGACGGTGATTTTACTAATCATAATTTTTGAATTTATGATGCTGCCGATTTTTCTCAGGAAAATGCCGGAGTCGATAATAAATATCCCGAACAAAAGATACTGGCTGGCAGCCGAACGGCGCGAAACGGCATTTCTCATCATCAAAAAATATTTCGAGTGGTTCAGCGTCGCGCTTTTGTGTATGTTCATCGCCGTCAATCAAATCGTTTTTCAGGCAAATCTGACCGGACAAAATCTGCCGGGAATGATAATGTGGCTGATTCTCAGCGCGTTTATACTTTTCACGATTGTTTGGTCAATCAGGTTTGTCCGGCAGTTCAAAATAAAAGGATTTAAGGTAAATTAAAAATTATGAAAATAGAATTAACAAAACTAGCCCACGCCCGTTCGGGCGACAAGGGCGACACGGCAAACGTCGGCGTAATCGCGCTCAAAGACGAATTTTATCCGTTGCTCGTGCGCGAAGTGACTGCCGAAAAAGTAAAAGAACATTTCGGCGCGATGGTCAAAGGGGAAGTCGAACGCTTTGAACTGCCGAATCTCGGCGCATTGAATTTTCTGCTCCACGAAAGTTTAGGCGGCGGCGGAACATTATCTTTAATGACCGACGCGCAGGGCAAAACTTTTTCGACCGCACTGTTGCGAATGAAATTGGAACTCGACGACGATGAAGCCAAACAACTTGGAATCGTTTAGTTTTTTCAATTCGCTGTTTTAATTCCGTTTATTAGACATTGTTGAAAAGACATTGTTGAAAATAAATTTAACAAAGATTTGCCGGTTTTTTTGCCCACGAATAAATACGAATGAAAGCAAAAAGTAAAAAGGGCATTTGTTAAATTAAGCAACATTTTGATTGAAGACAAATAAAATTCGCGCCGGATTCGTGTTGGTTCGCGGGCAAATTTCTTATTTCCAATAATGTCTATTACATAAATTTTAAAGGAGTTTCCGGTTGATTATTGAAGAAATTTTTCGCGCTTTGATTTACAATAATTTCACTCGTTTTTTTATCAATTCAAATTTTAGGAGTTTATTTATATGCGTCAAGCATTTCTGCGTTTTTCAACCGTATTTCTTTTAACATTCTCCGTTTTTGCTCAAACGATGCCGCCTGAAAAAAACCTGTTGGGATTTTCGGCGGAAAATTCGGCAAAACAAAAACAATTAGAGGCAAAATTCGATTCGTATCTGAAAGCGGAAAATCTTCGGACGTGGATGAAAAAACTTTCGGCACGTCCGCATCACGTCGGTTCGCCTTATGATAAGGAAAACGCCGAGTTTATCGCCGCACAGTTTAAATCTTGGGGTTTTGACACGAACATCGAACAATTCGACGTTCTATTTCCGACACCGAAAACGCGGCTTTTGGAAATGACCGCGCCGGAGAAATTTACGGCGAAATTAGAAGAACCCGAACTCAAAGAAGACGCAACTTCAAATCAAAAAAGCGAACAACTGCCGACCTATAACGCATATTCGGCGGACGGCGATGTGACGAGCGATCTGGTTTTTGTCAATTACGGAATTCCCGCCGATTATGAAGAACTTGAAAAACGCGGAATTGATGTTAAAGGCAAAATCGTCATCGCCAAATACGGTGGTTCGTGGCGCGGAATTAAACCGAAGGTTGCGGCGGAAAACGGCGCAATCGGTTGTTTGATTTATTCTGACCCGAAGGATGACGGTTATTTTCAAGGCGATGTTTATCCGAAAGGCGCGTGGCGCGGCGAAAACGGCGCACAGCGCGGTTCGGTCGCCGATATGCCGGTTTTTCCAGGCGATCCTTTAACGCCCGGAATCGGTTCAGTCAAAGGCGCGAAACGTCTGGACAGAAAAGACGCGCCGACGATTATGAAAATTCCGGTTTTGCCGATTTCTTATGCCGACGCTTTGCCGCTTTTGAAAAATATGGGCGGTGCGGTCGCTCCCGAAAATTGGCGCGGCGCACTGCCGACAACTTATCATCTCGGCGGCAACAATGCGGTCAAAGTTCATCTGAAACTTGAATTTAACTGGGACATCAAACCGATTTACAACGTCATTGCGAAAATGAAGGGCAGCGAACGCCCGGACGAATGGATTATGCGCGGCAACCATCACGACGCTTGGGTCAACGGCGCGGACGATCCGATTTCCGGTCTTGTTGCCGAAATGGAAGAAGCCCGCGCGTTTGGCGAACTTGCAAAAACCGGTTGGAAACCGAAACGCACAATCGTTTACGCCGCGTGGGACGGCGAAGAACCGGGACTGCTCGGTTCGACTGAATGGGTTGAAACACACGCTGACGAATTGCGGGAAAAACTCGCCGTTTATATTAATACCGATTCAAACGGGCGCGGATTTCTCGGAGTCGGCGGTTCGCACACGCTCGAAAAATTCATTAACGAAGTGATGAAAGACGTGGACGATCCGCAGGTGAAAATGAGCGTTTGGGAAAGATCACGGGCGGCACGAATCGTCAACGCTTCGGCAACTTCAAGAAAAGAAACGATGAACCGCGCCGATCTGCGAATCTCCGCGCTCGGTTCGGGTTCTGATTACACCCCGTTTTTACAGCATTTGGGAATTGCTTCGCTGAATATGGGTTTCGGCGGTGAAGACGGCGGCGGTTCGTATCACTCAGTTTATGATTCGTTCGATCATTACACGAAATTCGGCGATTTCGATTTTGCTTACGGGGTTGCGCTCGCCAAAGTTTGCGGTCGAACCGTAATGCGTCTTGCCAATGCTGACACGCTGCCGTTTGAATTTACAAATTTTGCCGATACGGTCAATCAATATTCTGATGAAATTATGAAAATGACCGGAGCAATGCGTGAAGAAACCGACGCGATGAATTTGATGATCGAAAACGGAATGCTCAAAAACGTGCAGAATCCGCAGGAAACTTTCATCGTTCCTAAACCGAAGGCGGAAGTTCCTTATCTGAATTTTGCGCCGCTGCAAAATGCCGTCGCCAAATTGCAGGACAGCGCAAAGAATTTTCAAACCGTTTCAAAAGGCAAAAATTTAACAGTCGCACAGCAGAAAAATCTCGACCAAATTTTGATGAAAACCGAGCAATCGTTAATCAGCAATCAAGGTTTGCCGCGCCGCGATTGGTTTAAGCATCAAATCTACGCTCCCGGTTTTTACACCGGTTACGGCGTGAAAACGCTGCCGGGAATTCGTGAAGCAATCGAACAGCGAAATTGGAAGGAAGGGGGCGAACAAATAAATATCACTTCCAAAACCATCGAAAATTTTGCGGCTGAAATTGATCGGGCAGCGAAATTGTTTTGAGCATAATGATTAATTTTTTTACTTCGATTAGCAGCGAAAAGTTAAGCCGAGTCGAAACAAATGTTTTCCGGTGATATGCAAACTGCTTTGAAAAGGGCATCGGAAACGGAATTCTGGCTTTTGATTTTGCACGAAGGCGGATTCCTTGAAGAAAAGTTTTACAACACAATCAACGATGATTGTGTCGAACTTATCAAAATATTGACGACGAGTGTCAAAACATCAAAAGAAAATGTCTGAAATATTAACTTCAACCGAAAATGCAGTTTTAACCGTCACCTTAAATCGCCCCGAAAAGCGCAACGCCCTAAACGACGAGCTGGTCGGCGATTTAAAAACAGTTTTGCACGAAGCCGATCAGAACGACGAACTTCGCGCCGTTATTATCAAGGGCGCGGGCAAAGATTTTTGTTCGGGCGCGGATTTGTCGGCACTGCAAAAAATTTCCGAAAGCGATGTGATGGAAAATCACGATGATGCCGACAGTTTGAGAGAATTATTTTCGCTGCTGCGCCGTGTGAAAATTCCCGTCATCGCCGCCGTTCACGGCAGAGCGTTGGCAGGCGGCTGCGGACTGGCGACGGCGTGCGATCTGGTTTTGGCGGCGGAAACGGCGCGTTTCGGCTACCCGGAAGTGAAAATCGGCTTCGTTCCCGCGATAGTGATGGCGATTCTGCGCCGCAATGTTTCGGAAAAACGCGCATTTGCACTCGCCACACAGGGTTTTGAATTTGATGCGGTAACAGCGAAAGATTTCGGCTTGGTCAATGAAATTTACCCCGAAGAATCGTTCGCGGAAAAGGTTGCCGATTACGCCGCCATTTATCGAAAAGTCTCGCGTTCAGCAGTCATTTTGTCAAAAAAACTACTGTATCAAATGGACGGAATGACGTATGAAACCGCACTCGCTTCCGGCGTTGATGTCAACACGATTGCTCGTTTGACAGATGATTGCCAAACGGGAATCGCCAAATTTTTGAAGAAATAATCCGCACTGTAAAATAATCAATACTTTTTTTCGCCATCGCTGACAAAAATCAGGTTTGGCACCCAACACGAACGCAAAAAAGAAAAGGGCATCTGTAAGATGCCCTCAACTATTGATTATAATGGTGATCCGAGCTGGACTCGAACCAGCGACCCAGTGGTTAAAAG
>JBBSUG010000049.1:0-31119 GCA_038235165.1 Pyrinomonadales bacterium | reverse complement strand
GCCGCCCGCCGTTTTCGTTCGGATTTATATTTCCGTCTGAACACCGTCACGCTCGAATTGCCGCCGCTCAGAGAACGCCGCGAAGACGTTCCCGCGCTGGCGATGCACTTTGTCGAAAAGTTCTCGAACCGCACCGGCAAGCGCATTAAAAGCGTGGCGACCGCCGCATTGCAGGAATTGATGCAGTATGATTTTCCCGGCAACATCCGCGAACTCGAACATTTAATCGAAGAATCGGTAATTTTCTCCAAAAGCGAAAAACTCGTTCTCCACCGCCCGCTTCAGTTTAACCGAATGACGCAAACAATTTCTGACGCCGAATCAAACAATTTTCACACCACGCTCGCCGACAACGAACGCGAACATATTTTGAGCGTTCTGCGGCAAACGGACGGGCGAATTCGCGGCGCGGGCGGAGCCGCCGAAATCCTCAGCATCAAACCGACCACGCTCGAAGCCCGAATGAAGCGGCTCGGCATCGAAAAACGCCACATCTTCGACCGCCCGTAAACGATTGGCAGGAATCCGAAAAAACAAACAATAATCTGTGTTAAATTATGCGGAATATTTAAAAGTTTATAGAAAAGCTAATTTAACAAGGAAACATACCCAACCGTTTCTCAGTTATAAATAAGTTTCATCAACATAACACCATGCCCAGTTTTCGCCCGTTTCGAGCGATTTAATAAGGGCGTGTTGGCATTCTTCAAAATGTTTGGCGGCGTGTTTATTATTTGACGAATCGCAGCAGCCTGCATGTCCGCACGTCAGGCAGATTCGCAAATGCACCCACGAATCTCCGGTTCGCAGACAATCTTCGCAGCCGTCGGCACTCGGATAAACGCGGCGGATTTGCTTCAAATGAGAACAGACGGATTCATTCGCTTGCGGAACGAATTCAATCGCTTTTTCAGTGTCAATCTTTTTATTTTTACTACTTTCCGGCAAAATCGGCGGAGCGGTTCGGGTCGTTGAATCAGTCGAAATTTTATCGGATTTTGATTCGTCTTGCTTATTTGGACGAAAGAGAGCGGCGTGGCGAATGAAGGCTTCGGTTGACCCTGACAAAATGAGTTCGTCGCCGGGTTCGATAACAAAATCCTGCGCGACGCTTTCCAGAATTTGCCCGCCGCGATTGATGCTCTGTAATCTCAATCCGTCGTTTTCCAAGACTCTTAAATCAGCGATTCTCTGTCCGGCTAAAGGCGTTGATTCGCGGGCGACGATGGTTCGGGTGTCGAAACAATCCGCGCCCGCTTCGCAAGCGAAAATTGATTTTTCGCCGGGCTGCTCGACATTCAGCAGAGCCGCATAGCCGTTTTGTCTGGCTAATTCTTCATAATTTTCGATTTGGTTGGCGGGAATGCGGTAATCGCGCAGCACTTCGCCGAAAAGCTGAACGATTGATTCTAATTCTTCGGCGATAACGACATCGGCTCCGGCTTCGGTCAAATGTTCGGCATCCGAGATATAGCGCGTGCGGACGACGATTCGCATTGTCGGATTAAGCTGCCGGGCGACCGAAGTCGCGCGGTGCGCCATTCCGACATTATCGTCGGCGATAACCATCATTTTCGCGCGTGAGACACCGACTAAATCGAGGAGAAACTGCTTGCTGTAATCGCCGCGCACGACCGTCAAATCTTCCGCTTCGGCTTCATTCGCTCCGTCGGGACTCAAGGTTGTGATGATATACGGAATATTCGAGCCGCTTAAAACGCGCACCAGATAACGCGCCGCCTGACCATAGCCGGCGACGATAACGTGGTCTTCCAAATCAATCGCGTGGTGCGGCATTTGTTCGGCAATCTCGCTTTCACCGGGCAAATTGGTTTGTTCCGATTTCTTTTCAATTCGCTCGGATAAACTGCCGCCGAGTTTCATTAAAAAAGGCGTGGCGACCATTAAAACGACGGTCGCCGCGATAAAAGTCTGCGAACCCGCCGCGCCCCAACCGAGCGGAGTGAGTCCGGCATCACGCCCGGCGCGCTCCAAAACAAACGAAAATTCGCCGATTTGCGCGAGCATCAACGCGACGGATGCAGCAACCGGCAGTTTGTAACCGAGAGCCGAAAGACTGATGCCGGTGGTGATGATTTTGATTATCAAAACAACTGCAATCGCGCCCAAAACCAGGGGCAGATTCGTAATCAAAAAACGAACATCGAGCAGCATTCCGACCGACACGAAAAACGTCGCGCTAAAAAGAATTTGCAGCGGCAGCGTTTCGCCCAAAGCGTGCTGGCTGAAACGGCTTTCCGAAACCAGTAAACCCGCCAGAAACGCGCCGAGCGACAAACTGACTCCGGCAAGACTCGTCAAATAAGCCGTGCCGAAACAGATGGCGATGACCGACAGCAGAAAAAGTTCCGGCGAGCAGGTTCGCGCGACCATTTCTAAAACCTTCGGCATAATCCGGCGAGCGACGAGCAGCACGGCGGCGATAATCAATAACGCTTTGGTCAAAGCCCAGATAATATCGAGCGTTCCGCCGCCCGCGCCGCCGAGCATCGGGACGACCATTATCATCACGACGATTGCCAAATCCTGAAAAATCAGCAATCCGAGCGCGGCTTGTCCCGGCTCGGAATTCGTTTCGCCGTCATCGCCGAGAACTTTCAAAACAATCGCCGTTGAACTTAAAGCGACGAGAAAGCCCGTGAAAAGCCCGACGCGCCAATCAACACCGAAAAGCATCAGCAAGCCCATCACGGCGAGCGTCGAAAGCCCGACTTGCAAACTGCCGCCGCCGAAAATCAGTCGCTGGATGCGGGCGAGTTTTTCGAGACTGAATTCGATGCCGATAGTAAAAAGCAGTAAAATAACGCCGATTTCAGCGGTCGCGTCAACAATTTCCTGATCGCGCACGAGTCCCAAAGCGTTCGGACCGATTAAAACGCCCGCAATGAGAAATCCGACAATCGGCACTAATTTCAGACGAAAACTGATATAGGCGATGACCGCACCGGCGACAATCAGCACGACAATTTCGGTCAAATAATGCGGCACGGCTCCAGCAAAGAGAAACAGCGAAAAATCTGTTATCGGCATAATTAGAAAATCTTAAATGGCAGATGGTTTTTGTTCAAGCGGCAGAATTTTTTTCGGTTAAAACTTATCCAGGGTTTCCGCGCTGCGTCCGTTTCCGATGAAGTATAATCGTTAAACAAATTAGTTGGGAAAAGTCCTAATAATAAGGGAATTGTAATAAAACGAGTTCAACTCTCGATTTTGACCTGCGCCGAACAGGTAAAGTTATCTTTGTTTAGGTAACATAATAATTATGAGTTTTCTCGCTTGGATGGGTATGACGGGTGCGCTGCTTTTGATGGTGTTGTCGTCCGCTTATTTGCGTTATTTATTTGGTCTTTTTTCGATATTCCGTCGTCAGCATTCCCGCAAAGCCCCAGTTTTCCGGCTCGACTTCATCAATCACGATGTGAATATGTTCCGGTTTTTTATTGAGAACTTTTACCAAAGTGTTTGTCATCTCTTCAACAATCTGCTTTTTTTGTTGGGCAGAAGTTCCGTCTTTCGTAATTTTTACATTTATATACGGCATAGTTTTTTTGAAAAAAATCATTTCTCCCCTAAATATTCGTGGACGAACTGCACGCACATTGAGCCTTCGCCGACCGCCGAAGCGACCCGTTTGACCGAATCGCAGCGGACATCGCCCGCCGCAAACACTCCGGCGCGGCTTGTTTCCAAATAAAACGGCGGACGTTTTCCGTTTTTCCATTCGCCCGAATCATTAACGCGCGTGCCGGTTTTGATAAAGCCCTTCGCGTCGGTTTCGATTTCCGGCGGCAGCCAGGCGGTGCGCGGCACGGCTCCGATAAACGAGAAAACTCCGGCGACATTTATTCTTTTCGTCTCTTCAGTCTGATGATTTTTCAATTCGACCGCTTCGAGATGATCGCCGCCGAACATTTTGGTAATTTCCGTGCTTTTCAAAAGCTCGATGTTTTTTGTCTGATAAATGCGCTGCGCCAAATAATCCGACATATTCTTACCCAAATCTTCACCGCGAATTAATAAAAAGACTCGGCGAGCGTTTTCCGATAAAAATATCGCGGCTTGACCGGCGGAATTGCCGCCGCCGACCACGACAAGCTGGTCGCCGCCGCACGTTTGCAGTTCCATCTGCGTCGCGGCGTAATACACGCCCGCGCCGTCGAACCGTTCGCGCCCTTCGACATCGAGCTTGCGGTAATCCGCGCCGCTGGCGATTATCAACGCTTTGGTTTTAAGCTGCTCGCCGTTTTCCAAATGCAGAATCGAAAGATTGTCGGCGAATTGGAGCTTGGTGATGAGCGACGGAATCGAAAGCCGTGCGCCGAATTTTTCGGCTTGCAAAGTGGCGCGTCCCGCCAATTCCGCGCCGGAAAGTCCCATCGGAAAGCCTAAATAATTTTC
Organism: Pyrinomonadales bacterium; assembly: GCA_038235165.1. GTDB lineage: Bacteria > Acidobacteriota > Blastocatellia > Pyrinomonadales > Pyrinomonadaceae. Next base: position 26,700 of record JBBSUG010000049.1, on the reverse strand, counting down.
GATTTTTGAACTCGTCCCGGCTTGTCCGCCGGTGGCGATTTGTTCCAGCACGATTGTTTTCAAACCTTCCGACGCGCCGTAAACCGCCGCCGCCAGACCCGCCGGACCGCCGCCGACAATCGCCAAATCAAAAACTTCGTTTTCCGTTAATTCGCGCCGAATGCCGACGCGCGTGGCGAGTTCTTCATTCGACGGATTTTTTAAAAGCCAATCCTGCCCGTAACCGACGACCGGCGTGTCGGATTCTTTTAAGTTGAACAATTTGAACAGCGATTCGACTTCCGCCGCTTCGGTTTTCAAATCGAAAAAAGTATATAAAACGTGATTTTTCGACAGAAAATCCCGAATCCGAAAAGTGTCGGGCGAAAAGCGCGTGCCGATCACGCGCAAGCCGGTAAAATCTTCGTTGTCGCGCAAAGCCTGCGCCCGCAAAATAAATGTCCGCAAAATCAAATCGCTCAAAGCGGGACGCTCCGAAATAATATGGCGCAAATCAGCGTCGCAGATTTCATAGACTTCCGTTTTCCCTTTGGCAATCGCGTCCACATTCGACGTTCTGCCCGTCAAATTCGCCAGATCGCCGGTAAACTCGCCCGCCGTGTGCGTCAGAATCGTCTGTGGTTCTCCTGATGAACGGTCAACAATGTCAATCTCGCCGGATTTAATAACGTGGAACATAAAATCCGTCTCGCCGGCGGCAAACAAAACGTCGCCGTCATTGTAAGTTTTGCACTTGGCAAACTCGGCGGTGACGGCGATTTGTTTTTGGTCTAAAACGGGAAAAGCCTGCGGAACTTCTTTTTTGAAATCAAAGTCTGCCATATTTTTTTAGTGATAAATTTTCTGCGGTCAACTTTACGGATTTAATCAATTTCAGTTTTTGATGACGGGAAACGGCTCGAAAAACATCTCGTCAACGTAGCACCAGCCCCAGTCTTCGCCGGGCTGAAACGATTTGATAATCGCGTGATTGGTCTGGTGAAAATGCTTTGTCGCGTGTTTATTGCGTGACGAATCGCAGCAGCCGACGTGACCGCACGCTTCGCACAGGCGCAAATGAACCCATTCGTCGCCTGCTTTCAAACACTCTTCGCAGCCGTCAGGTGTCTGCGGCGCGAGATTTTTTATCTGGTCGAAATGCGAACATTCTTCTGTCATTTTATTTTCCTCTTCTACATCTTCAATTGATATTCGGAATTTTACTTCAAAATCAGCGGCGATAAAACCAGAGCCAGCAGCAATTCAAATTCGAGATTCGCCGCGCTGACAACGTTTTTGATTGTAAGTTCGGGTATTAGTTGAGTTCGTTCGGAAAAACTCTAGAACCGATTTTCGCTGCTACCACCCGCTGGATAACCGAAAACCGGCAAAGCATTCGCAAAATCCTTGAATCAAACTCGCGCAAAGATTGACTGGTTAGAACAAAATTCGTTTAAAAGCTCGTTTTCTCGTTTACAACCGATTGCCGTTACTGCGGTAATTTTAACAATTAAAACACATCCGGTCTTTCGTATTCCTGTCATTTTTTGCGGATTGCCGATGCCATTTTGTAAACAAAAAGATTGCTGAAAACGGCGCTTCGAGGGGCTTGATCGAAACAATCGAAAATTTATTGTGCGCGGGCGGCTTGGCTAATTGGCGTGGCGACAGCGAAAAAATATGGAAAAGTTATGGAGATGAAAATCAGCGAAAGATTCTCTTCCTCAATCAATATTTCGGACAGTTATTAAGCCGACATTTCCTGTAAATTCTTGAAAAATATAGAGAGTATGATTTAAATCAATGTTAGGTTTTGAGCTGGCATTGATTTAAATCGTTTTTGAAAAATAGAAAGCTCGTAATCCTTGGTTTTCGAATATAAAAAACTGTCCGAAGTATTGGTAATTAAAGTGCTAAAGTTACCGCGTCCGATAACATTCATAAGGATAAATCTTATTTGGTTAAATAAAGGGATAAAAGGTTAGCCTACTCGAATCTTTTTCTCATTTATCATTAACCATCCTCCTCGACATCAGAACTATGTATCCACTTGATCTTTCAAATACATTCGCTATTCGCGAATAGCGAATGTATAATATGAATATGATGTTAAAGCCGCAGGATATCGTTATTGTAATCAAGCTTTGCAGATACGCGCCAAATGCCCGACCGTCTTATGGAGCCATCGCCGCAGAACTTAAAATGAGCGCGTCGGAAATTCACTCGGCAGTTCAGCGGTTGAAAAAATCCCGTCTGTTGCACGGCTCCGAGATGAACGAAAAGCCGAATTTGAGCGCGCTTGAAGAGTTCTTAATCCACGGCGTCAAATATGCGTTTCCGGCGGAGCGCGGCGGATTGACGCGTGGAATGCCGACTTCTTACGCGGCGGAGCCACTTTGCCGGTTGATTAAAGCAGGCAGCGAACCGATCCCGGTCTGGGCTGACTCGAGCGGGACAACGCGCGGCATTGCCCTCGTCCCGCTCTATAAAACCGTTCCGCAAGCCGCAAAGCGTGATTCCCTGCTCTACGAACGACTGGCATTGATCGATGCCATCCGGGATGGACGGGCGCGCGAGAGAAACTTAGCGGAGAAGGAATTGAAAAACAGCTTACGGCAAATAGCGGAAACTTATGACTAACCCGAATCTTGAGATGCTACGAATTGCCGTAAACAACCTCGGCGATCTTGCCGATGAGATGATTTTCGTGGGCGGATGCACAACCGGGCTGCTCATTACCGACGAGGGCGCAGCGGAAGTACGCGCAACCGACGACGTGGACTCAATAATTGAAGTCACTTCATACGGGCAATACAATACCTTTGCGGAGAAGCTAAAGAAAATCGACTTTCGTGAAGATACCCGCGACGGAGCACCCGTCTGCCGGTGGATCAAAGGCGAAACCGTCCTTGATGTCATGCCCCTTGATGAAAAAGTCCTCGGCTTTACGAACATTTGGTATGAGCCGGCAATCGATCAAGCGGAAGAACGTGAAATCCTTCCCGGGAAAACGATGATCAAAGTCATCTCCGCGCCATATTTCTGCGCGACAAAACTCGAAGCTTTTGAAGGCAGAGGAGCGGGTGACTATCTGGCAAGTCACGATTTGGAAGATATTATTACGGTGATTGACGGGAGGGCGGAGATTATTAAAGAAATATCCCGCGCGCCGGAAGACGTACGAAACTATATATCGGATAAAATACGGGGACTGCTGAACAACAGGCAGTTTCTTGATGCTCTGCCGGGTTATCTTCTTCCTGATGAAGCAAGCCAGGGACGGTTGGGAATCTTAACCGAACGCCTAACTCAAATTGCGGAAATGAATCGGTCCGGCGCCGGTTAATCTTTTTACCCGGTGGGAAGTAAAAGCGCAATTCTGATTTGTTGGAAAAACTAACGAACGATTGGATAAAATAACAAAAGGAGAATTATTTATGAGCCCGCACGGGAAAATTACACTTCCAGACGTTTGTAAAGGCGTTCTTCCAGAAATATCTTCAAGTCATCAACGCTTTTCACCGCTTCGCTGTATATTACTTCCCCGTCTCGCTTAATAAAAATCTGCGGTAAATCTTCAACGACCAGAATTGTTATTCGATAATTCTTGTCTTTGACCTGTCCGCCGAATTCCAGTTGTGCCGTGTCCGAATCACTTAGCGGCAGGCGATTCATTTTCATGATGTGGATAATGTCGGAACGCTCGTAATTAGTCATCATAAGCGGTAAATTTTAGCATAAGGCGAACTTTCAACACACTCGGTTCAAAATTTGTTCAAAAGGCGTAATTATTTCTAACTCTTTTCCGATCAAATCGGAATAATTATAGTTAGTATTATTATCAGACTCATATTCCTTTAATCATACCAATTATTAATGAGAGTTGCTTCAGACCGAATGACGATGGCGATTACGATTACGATTACGAACGGCAGGAAGCTAATTTTGACAATTCTGTCTCGCGCATTATTCTGGAATTAAGAGGCGATATTCTTTTGACCGATTGGAGCTTGAACGAGCTTAAAACGCTAGTCGGTAAAATTGTTGCCGAAAATGGCGAAGACAAAAATCGCGTTGACGAGTCGATTTAAGAGCGCCTGATTTCTAGGCGGAGACGCGAAAATGATCATGGAAATTGCCGACGGAGCGGAATTTACCCTCAAAATCGCATGGCACATGGCACAATGTTCTCAATTAAAAATGTGGTCTTCAAATTGTTTCTCGACTTCCGGGTCGTGCGTGCAATCGTGCATCACGCCGTAGAACTGGTCCATCTCGCTTTTGACGTTGCGCTGTCCGATATCGTCGCAGAGCGGACAAGCGTCAACCGCGGCTTTTCTCGCTTTTTCCGCAACATTGCGTTCTTTCTTTTTGAGAAGTTCCGTATAGCCTTCAGGCAGCGAATAATCGCTTTCAATCGCGCGGATGATAAAGCCGGACATATTTTCCACTTTCTCACGCCGGTAGGAGAAAGATTCTACCTGGGCTTTGATTTTTTCGAGCGCGAAATTTCGCACCAGTTCCAGGGCTTTCGGTTCGGCAACGTCAAACTCTTTTAATAAACGGTCGAATACTTCTTCACTGCCCGGCGGCAGTTGATATTTACGACTTTGTTTGCCGCCGCCGCTTTTTCCAGAAGCGAGGCTGCGCCGCGCCTTGTTCGCTTTTGACAGTCTTTTGGTTTGGTCCTGATAGAATTTCCTGCCGTGCCAGAAAACTATCTTGTAGCCCGTTTTATCCGCGGTTTCGGCGACATCCCAATCCGACAGATAATCCTGTTTGATAAGTTCGTTAAAAGACGGCGCAAGTTTTTCTTTTATCTTCGACGGATAAGAATACTGCGCGATGTTAAGAATCTGGCAAAGCTCGTCGTAGCGCTTCTCGAAAATGCCCTGCTCACGGCTCGCGTAAAGCCAGATTTGCAGCAAGGGTATCAGAGCTTTCGCGATGTTGTTTTTGAGTTGCTTGTAGGTGTCGAAATCAATCGGCAAAAGATAAAAAGCGTTGATGTTTTCCAGATACCAGTCCGAGAGCCAGATGTAATTTTTGTCGGCAGTTGTGCCGTCTTCGAGTTCCTGTCCGGTGCGGCGCACGCGCTGGAAAATCACGAAACTGTCGGACGCGAATTTTTTCTTGCCGGCGATCCACATCGCGCCTTCGCTTTTGATATAAGTCGAAGCCATCACGTCGCACCATTCTTCGACATCTTTGAAGTTCGAGCCGCCGTCGGTGTGTCCGAGAAGCTGCAGGAGTTCGGCGGAAGTAAACGCAATTGGGTTTTCGATTTTTCCCTTTTCCCTTTTGATTCGTTCGAGGATTTTTTGGAACGCGAGATATTTGTCCTGATCGGCGGTCGTCGGCATTCCGTAAAGCGTGTTGCCGGCAATCGTCACTTTCGCTTCGGCGCGGTTGCCATCAATGATTTGGGTAAACTTAATTATTTTCGGAGGCGTTCCTTTAGCCCGCTTGCTCGTCGGCGTGAAAAAGCCGAAAGCGGCGATGTTTTTCTCCATCCGAACGAATTCAGGTCCCGTTAGTGATTGGTCGTTGTTTTCAGAATTTTTGGCAGAGGTTTCTTGATTTTCCAGGCTATCTTGATCTTCGCCGAACGGCAGCATATCTTTGTTCTTTTTTTTTGCCTTTGAGGTCATAAGTTTTGATAATTCTAGATGCCCGGATTCAAGAAAATTTTTGCATAAATAGAATTTTTTAACAACAACAATCGGTCAATTTGTCGGCTCGACGGAGAGTATCTAGTGTTGTTGTTGTCTAAAATATGTCTAAATAATGTCTAAAACAGTTGGAAGCCTGTGGAAAATGCTTTAAACCAAGCATTTACAAGTAAATAAAGAGCATAGGATTTCCCTTGAACTACGGTGTTTCTTCCCTTCAGCTACGGTATCTCTTCCTTTGAACTACGGTCGGATTTCCCTTGAGCTACGGTGTTTCTTCCCTTCAGCTACGGTCATTTCCCTTCTACTACGGTCAACGCTTCCCTTGAACTACGGTCGGATTTCCCTTCAACTACGGTCAATGTTTTGCTTCAAAAGATGCTTTTATTTCCCTCAAACTACGGTGGTTACTTCCCTTCAACTACGGCAAACGCTTCCCCTGAACTACGGTTAAAATTTCTTAAACCTTTACTTTAGGCTTTTAAAGCCAAATTGCTTATCCACCATAACAAGCAGTTTTAAAAATAAAAGCGGGTGGTAGAATGCCTATTTGACAAAAACGCAATCATTTCTGTTTTATTACCGCAAAAAGCGTATTTTTCAAGCGAAAAAGCGAGCTATATTTTTTGATTCTAAAAAAAGGCACTAAAAGTCAACTAAAATATCTAAAAATTTAACTTCGCCCGGGATTGCCCGCTGCTGCTCTACCTCTTGTCGTATTTCTCCAAAGTTGTCAGGTATAAATGGCAGACTTTATGGTTTCCGCGTCCAAATTCTGCTGAATGCTCCAGCGACTGATCCTTTTACCGGTTTTGGGCAGTCCCGTATCCAGCACGACGTATGAAGAGGTTTTGATTTTTCGCAATTCATCAATTATTTCGCGCCCGATTTCCAGGATTTCTAAAAGGAATCCCAATCGTTTGACGACTGCCTGAGAATCAAACTGTATCGCGTAATTAAGCAATTTGCCGAATTTGATTCGATCCCTCGAAATATAAATCGCCCGCGCAATTTCAACGATTCCTCCCGCGTAATTAGACTTAAACAGGCAGTCGATGAAAGTTTTTTCGAGATCCGAGCATGTTACCCGATTGAAACCGTCCGCCCATATCTTCCGCTGACCGAAAAAATGTTTTTCGTTGTGATAAATGAATTGAAAAGGAACATTTTTGATTTTAATTAGAGGCGGGCGAATTTGCTTTGAAACCACAATCTGCTCATTCAAAGACGGCTGCGTGATCAGATTGTGAAGTTGCAGAGCGGAATAATAACCGATGTAATGCGCAGTAGCATCGCCGACCAAATATTCGGCGATTAAGTGCCAGTCCGGGATGAACGATTCAGCGTCCTGTTCGTAAGGAATAATATAATAAACCCCTCTCTTTAACCGCATCAAAAGCCCGCGCCTAGTCATATCACTAAGTAATTCCAAACGCGCCCCTGCTTTTGAATCGGGTAATGCCTGAAAGGCTTCGGCGTAATCAAAACAAGACTTACCCTGGTTATTAAAATAAGCGAGGAGTTCGCCTGATCGAGTTGAAATAAATTTGTATTTCATAATCAATATCTCAGAATAAACCTGATGTATATGATACAAAACATAACTTTACTTGTATATAATTGTTCTAAAAGCCGCCAGCCGCTTCCGTTCTTCGATTGCCGATTTGCCTCGGCGAGTCGTTCGTTCCGGCAGCAGAAGTTCTCTGAGCCAAGTTTCCTTTCGTCTAACGGGTCTGTTTAAAGATTGACTTTTTATTACATTGGTGTAATATAAATTATGCCTTGCGAAGTCGAATATACGGACGAGTTTGAAGATTGGTGGAACACGCTGGATGAGGCTGAACAAGGAAGCGTTGACGCATATGTCAGAATGCTCGAAGAATTCGCGGTCGCATTGGGATTCCCCTATTCGTCCGACATTAAAAATTCAAAGCACGCACAGATGCGGGAATTGAGAGTACAGCACAAAGGCAGACCATATAGGGTTTTATACGCTTTCGACCCGCGCCGGATGGCTATTCTGCTCGTCGGCGGCGATAAAACCGGCAACAGTCGCTGGTATGAAGAATTTGTTCCAATCGCCGATACTCTTTATACCGAGCATTTGGAAACACTAGAAAGGGAGAAATCAAAAAATGGCTAAATCCTTCAAAAATCTGAGAGCTAAAATGTCACCCGAATCAAAGGCTCTATCCGAAAAAATTTCGGGCGGTTTGCAAGAAGAAATCCGGCTCGCCGAACTGCGGAACGCCCTCGACATCAGCCAGGAGGAACTAGCCGAATTGCTCAATAAAAAACAGGCGGCGATCTCGCGGCTCGAACGCCGGTCGGATATGCACGTCTCGACTTTAAGGGCGTTCATCAAAGCCCTCGGCGGAAAGTTGGAAATTATCGCCAGTTTTCCCGACGCTTCATATCACATCAAACAGTTTGAATCGGATGAATCAGGCGACGATGCGATTCTGGCGTGATCGCGTCCGTAACAGCCGAAATTCAATCGCTAAAGAATTTTTATAAAAATTTTGGATTAATCAAAACGCCGTCAGCCGCTTTATCTTTTCTTCCTCGACTTTCATTTGGACGAGCTTTTCTCTGAGCTGAACCATCGCCAGCATTTTCTCGCGCGACGGGGCGCGGGCGGCTTCGGCGAGCGAAACGCTGATTGATTCGCTCTCTAAACAGTAACCGGATTGGCGGTCGTAACAGCCGTCGTTGTAGTCGTAGCGAAATCCGCTCGGCTTGTAATATTCGCAGGCGATTTCGACAAGCTCGCCCAATCGCTCGGTGTAATAGCTGCAATCGGACAGACAGGCATTATCAATTTCCGTTTCGGCTTCGACGACGAGAAAATCGTCCAGCGACGGGATTTCCCTTTCAGTCAACGCGCACAATTTCAGAAACTCTAAAAGCTCTTCAACCGTGCCTCTCACGGTTTGAAATTCCTCGCCCCATTCGCCGTCATCATAGACGGAACGGAAAAACGGGTCTTCGAGCGCCGGGTTGATTTGCTCCCAGAAAACTTCTTCAAGCATCTCGCCGGAAATTTCCTCCCGAATATTTTCAGTCGCGCCGTCTTCCAGCGCATTTACTTCCCGCTGCAAAGCGATTTGCTCGCGGATCGCTTTCTCAATATCGGCGGCTAAGTTTTCGACTTTGATTTCGTGCGTGAATTCCTCGGAATCATCTTCAAAATCCGAGTAAAAAATCTCGCCCGTGCCGTCCGACTTGATTTCAAAAGTGTGCCTGTGGTCAGTGGTCGAAAAACCACTTTTGAGAACAATCAATTCAGCATTATTGATTTGTTCTTCACTTTGGCTAACTTCGGTTTCAAACGGCTTTTGGGCGGCGGAAACACCAGCATCAAGCATAATTCAAATTCTCGTCGCTTTAGTCCAACATCAGCGGCATTAAAACGTAACGATAGCCTTCCCGCTCGGTCGGCAAACACAATTCGCACGGCGATTTCCCATCGTTGAAGCCAAACGCGAAAGTCGGGCTTCCCGCTTTAGAAACCGTCTGCAAAAAGTCCTGCACATAACGGCTGTTGAAACGAAGACGGTGAACTTCTTGACCGCTCGCACCGTTTAACGCGGCGAGCATTTCTTCCTGCGCCTCTGCATCATTCGTGCTTGATTTGAGCGTCAATTTCCCCGCTTCGATTTCCATCGTAACGGAATAATTCCGGTCGTCGGCTGTAAGAGTTACGCGAGCGAGCGAGCGGCGAAAATCTTCCGTGCTGATCTCCGCCGAGTAAACGAGATTTTTGGGTAAAACCATTTCCCAGTTCGGAAACGTGCCGGTCAGAGTGCGCGAAAACAGGCTGTGATTGCCGATTGCAAAACAAAGCTGATTGCCGTTATCGCCGATTTCAATTTGACTTTCCGCGTCGCGGCGAATTTCGCGGTCGAGCAAATCTTCGAGCTGCGCGAGCGTCTTTTTCGGCACGAGTAAATCGAGCTTTTGTCCCGTCGAATTGACGAGCGGAAAGCGCGTAAAAGCGAGACGATGCCCATCGGTTGCGACCATCGTCAAACTCCTATCATCAACCACGATTTTCGCGCCGCTGATTGTAAAACGGCTCTGCTCGGTCGTTACCGCAAACGCCGTGCGGCGAATCGCCTCGCGCAAAATCACCGCCGGAACCCTCACGCCCGAGTGTTTTTGGACCGGAACTTCCGGGAATTGCTCCGCGCCGACAACACCTAATTTGTGCCGTCCTTTTTTGTAACGAATCTCGATTTGACCCGTCTTATTCAGTTGGAAATGAATCGGCTCGTTCGGCAGCTCGCGGCTGATGTCGTAAAGTTTCCTGCCTTCGACGAGAATCGAGCCGGTTTGCAAAACGTCCGTTACCTGGCAGACGCGCATCGTCACGTCCAAATCGGTCGCGGTCAGCGCGAGTTCGCCCCGCACGTTCGTTTCCATTTTGATTTTGCTCAAAACCGGAATCGAGGCTTTGCGCTCGATAACCGGCGTGAGCAGTGCAAGCTCCTCTTTCAGAAGCGAAGGGTTAATAATAAATTCCATAAGTTTTGATTTTTGCTTGCAGCTTATTTTTTCCGCTTTTTTCCGCGCTTTATGCGCCGGATTTGATTAAGTTCTCTGGACAGCCGCGCTGTTGGATTTCGCCCATTCGTAAAACTCGAACTCCGCCATCGCCCGCGTGCCGTCCTTTTCATAGAGATGTTCGCGCTCTCGTAATTCTTCACGAATTGCCGTCTCGCCCGTGCGGTACTCGATTTCGGCGTAGCCTGATTTCTCCAGCTCGCGGCTGATTTCCTTGACTCTTTCGGTGAGGTGTTTTTCGAGATTTTCGCGCATTGCGGGACGCGCGATCTTCAGACGCGCAGGCTGTTCTTCATCATCAATTTCATTCTCAAATTCGATCTCGATTGTCATCGAATTTGAGTGGTGGTAATGACTGTTAGCGCCCGTTATTTCGATGTAAAGCTCATCGCCCGCCGTATGAAGCGCGTCAATCAGACGTTTCGCCTGACGATCTTTTTCTTTAAGACTCTCTGGGTAAACGCGCCCGTAAAATGCCACACCATCGCCTTGGCAACAACTCAAGCTCCAATAAACTTCCAGCTCGGAAAAGCCGTATTCGGCGAGCTGAGTTTTGAAATCTTCGGTGAGAAATTCGGCTTGCGTACAATCGAATCGTTCCGGGCTGTCGCGCTCTTTCGAGACGGCGAGTTCCTGCGCTTCAGATTTGAGTTCCAGGAAAAATCTCAGACCTTTCGGGCGAGGGCGCATGCAGCGCAATTTTTCGCGCAAATCTGATAATTTGATTTCGTTTTCCATTTGCGACGCGGGAAGAGCAGTTGATAAATGAAATTATTATTAAAGATTTTTGCTGCTGCTCGCCGCTTGAATTTTCCAACTGATTTCCAACCGCTCAAAGGATATGAAGTTTTGATTCGGAAAATCGCTATCTCAAATTGATTTGCTCGCCCCACGGAGCGGAACCCGCCGCGCCGTGCGTCGCCCAAATCACCGGAAAACCTGGAGCGTCGCCGGTTTCGCCGTAAAGGTCGGTCAGATAAACGAGAGCGTCCGGCTCGAATTCTGTCGCGGCGGCAATTAGCGGTCGAAAATCAGTTCCGCCGCCGCCCGTATATTTGATTCGGGATAGTTCATCTGCCGCCTCCGTCCAGTCAATTTCGGTGATTTGATGAACCGCCGCATCGCCGACGAGCAAAACTAAATTTCGCTGATTGAAGGCACACATCGCGGCGATCTCGCGTGTAAATCTGCCCAGCAGTCCTTCATCAATCGAACCGCTGGTGTCGAGCGCGACGGCGAGCCGCGTTCCGCGTTTTTTTACGCGCTCAGGCGCGAACGGTAGATTCACGCCGGCTTGTGATTTGTAATCCCTTTCGAGCGCGAGCCATCGCCGGTTGGGGCGCGAGTAATTTTTATGCGTCGCTTCCTGAAAAGCCGTCTGCACGAGGGAGCGGAAAATCTGCTCCCAGGGCGTTTCGACGCGCGGCAACTCTTTGATTAGTCTGTCAAATAATTCCGGCACGCTGCCTCGCAAAAGGCTTAATCGTTGCTGCCAAGTTCGTTTTTCCTGATTTGACTTGTCTGACAATGCCAGAGATTCGCTCGGTTTGCTCGCTTCGCTCCCTTTCGGTCGCAAATCTCCGGCGAGCGGATCGCGTCCGTCAGATTCCGCCAAAAGCGCGTAAAGTTCGGTCTGAGATTGGCAACGCGACTTCAGAAAATAATAAAGCTCTTCGCACGACCAGCGCGAAGCCTGCACGAAATCGGCGCGGGTCAGATTGGCAATTTTTCTCGCCTCAGCCACCGAGCTGAACGAGTGATAAATCGGAATGCTTTTAGCCACCTCGTCCGGCGGTTTATTAGCGTCTTCCGTTTTTTCGAGACACTGCCAAATTCTTGAAAGCGTCCAGGCATCCGGCGGGGTTTTCAAACCCGTCAAATTTTCGAGCGAGACGTTGATGATGGCATCGGCGGCGATATTCAAAAGCTGAGGATTTAAGCCGACCGCATCGCGCGTTTCGAGTTCCGCGAATCGCTGCGGATGACAGAGCGCGATGTGCAGAATTTCGTGCAGGCAAATGAATCTACGAGTTTGAGCGTCGAATTTCTCATAACCCGCGCCAGCGTAAATCGTGCTGCCGTCCGTGTAGGCGATTTGTTCCGCATCGTCGGTGTCGGCGAATCGGCACCACAGCGCGAGGCTCGCCAGTCCCGGCAGATATTCAATCGCCGTTTCCAAATCGGCGCGCATCCGGCTTGACCCGGCGTGGTTCAATCTTTCGAGCATAAAACGTAAAATTCAGTGTTTTTCAGAAATTGAGTTCGGGGTATTCAGACGGTGGCGACAGCAGCAGAAGTAACGGGCTGAGTAACGCTCGCCGTTTCGTTTGTCTTAATAACGGTTTGGCTCTTGTTCGCGGCGGCTTCACGCTTTTCGTTGTATCGCCAAAAGGCTTTCGACTGCTCGACTTTCCAGCCCGCTTTCCAGATTTTTTCGAGCAATAAGCTGCCCGCCATCGTCTGAAGATCGCGCATCGGCAAAGCCATAAACCGCTCGTCCGTCTGCTCGTCGAACCGGTTGACGAGTTCGAGCAATTCGACCGCCGTTTCCTCGCTCGCCCGCGATGCCATCGCAAACGAAAGCGCGTATAAACCGTTAACCGTATCGGGAAAATATCGCCCGATTTTCGACGGCGTTGTTTGCTGAATCTCCAGCAGCTCGTCAACCGATTTCATATTTTTAACTTCCTCGGCGAGCAGCATAAATTCGGCAGCGACCGAATCGCCGATAATTCCAGCGACGGCGAGATGTCTCACACGCTTGTCGGCTTTTCGCAACTCTTCTAAAATGTTCGACACTTTTTCCCACGACGCGGGGCGCGGATAAAGCTCGTGTTTTTGCGTGCGCGCTGATTCTTCACCCGACAGATGCTGCGGGAACACTTTTAAGAAAGCGAGAACTTCCGGCGCGACTTTGATTTTGATGAAATGCTCTAAGGTCGCCTCAAGCTGCGGCTCGATGACGACGTGCAGCAGGCGGCGGTTAGCCGCCGCGCCCAAGCCGCGCGCCGATCCCAAATCTTCCGGTCGGTTGCCAGCCGCGACGATTATCCAGTTGTCGGGAATTTCGACGCTTCCTTGCCGTCGTTCTTCGAGAATTCCAAGAACTGCGCTGCGCGTATCGTCGGGCGCGAGCGAGATTTCGTCGAAAAACAAAACGACGGGTTTTCCGTCCGAACGCGGCGAGAGAAACGCGGGCGGATAAAAAATGGTTTGCTTCGATTCGTGGTCAAGCGCGGGCAGTCCGCCAATGTCGGTTGGCTGTTTTTGGCAAAGCCTGATGTCACGCAGTTCTGCGTCTAATTCAGTGGCAAGTTGGCGCACCGATTCGGACTTTCCGACTCCGGTCGCGCCCCACAGCATAAAACTTAATTTCAACGAGCGGAGTCCTTTGATTAATTCCTTGGCTTCGTCGGGAGTGCAGGAAACGGTATTGATCATAATTTTTCGCTTTAATTTTGGAGAGTTGTTATTAAATTCAATTCTTTGCCAGCCGCTTTTTTTCCGTTTGGGCGTTGCCCGCTTCCGCGCCACGCATCCATTCTTTTGAAGATGTGCGGACGATGATTTCCGAAGGCGAATATACGGCTTTCATTCGCAGAAAAATCAGCCGCTCGAAAACTTCGCGCACGGCGATGAGTTGTTTTTGCGAGTCAGTGTTTTTGACAAAGGCGCAGCCGAAAATGCGCTCGGCGAGAAACACGGCAAACGAATTATGCGAGACGAGTAAAGCCGCCGGATGTTCGGCATTTTCGAGCGGAAAGCGCAAGAATTTTATGACGGCGGCGCGGTCTTCTTCTCTTAAATTGAATGCTGCGAGAAGTTCGTTTTCGCCCGGAATCCAATCGGCTACGATCTGAGCGCGTTTTTTCGCTAAGAATTTATAAAAAGCATCGTTTTCGTCGGGCAATAAATCACGCGCCCAGTCTTCAACGGAGACGATTCTTCCGACATCCTCGATTAAATGTTCGGTCAAAACCTGTCTGATTTCGATTGTTTTGTTTTCGCTGTTGATTATGCTCTCGCCGAAAATCTCCACGCCCAATTCAATTCCCTCTTGGTGATGAAGCAGGAAACGATGTTTGAAATGGGCGCAAGCGGCTTTGCTCGAATCCAAAAAGTTGTGGACTTCGATATAATCCTGCCAACAGCCGCCGTAAGTTTTCTGGCTGATTTGCGCGTGTTGAAGTGGTTTCATAACTATCGCTTTTTGCTTGCCGCTTATTTTGTCTTTTTAACTGATAACGGTTTTACTGGAAATTAAAATTAAAACGGACAAATTCGCTATAAGTGAAATATGAGAACGCCATTTTATTGGAAAGAAATCGCGCAACACGCTAAAGAACTCATCGGGCTATGCCTCAGAGTTATGTTCCTCATTACAGAATTCTTACCAAAATATATTCAAAAAGCACTGAATGCGATGTGCCGCAGCGAAGAAAGACAAAAAGATATGTGCCGCGGGAAAACCAGGCTAATTTGATTTGCTGAGAATGCGCTGGGGAAATATTCAGTTAGGCGGTCAACCAGGACATAAGAATAAAATGTAGCAGTTTTATAGCTTATTGTGTTACGATTTTTAAAAACGTATTATTTGCCAATCTAAAACATAAAAATTATGAGCGATCTATCAAGGTTCAGCATCAGCACCGAAGACGATCTTCTGCAAAGTTTCGACCAATTAATTGCCCGGCAGGGTTACGAAAATCGTTCGGAGGCTTTTCGTGATTTAATGCGCGATGCCCTTATTAAATCAAAGATTGAAGATTCGCCGCAAACCGGCGAGGTTTTGGGAACTTTGACGCTCGTCTATGACCACCACGCCAGCGATTTGAGCGACAAAATGAACGACTTGCAACATAGATACTACAACCTCGTCGTTTCGGTGCTGCACGTTCACGTTAATCACGATGATTGTATGGAAGTAATTGTCCTGCGCGGCGAAATCGGACAAGTCCGTTCGGTTTCGGAATCTTTATTAACATTACGGGGAGTAAAACACGGAAAACTTTTCGTAACATTGCCTGCCCAACAGATAGTCGAACATCAACAAAATTCACGCGCTCACCAACACGCGCATTCCCATCCGCACTAAAACAAAAAGAAGGGGCTTGGTTAGGCTGAGTTTTACCTAACGGTATTGAGATAAATTTTATTATTTTGTGAATCTATACATGGCGGTGTTACGAATTATAAATTTATAACACTTACAATCAAAAATTACATTGGGAATTTCAGGAGTTCTTTTATGAAAAAAACTTTATTGTCCTTTGTCTGCTTGGTGATTGCCACCTTCGGAATTACCACGCAAGGTACGGCGCAATCGGCGACGGCGACTTTGAGCGGGAATGTAACGGATGAGCAAGGCTCGGCTGTTTCCGGCGCAGCCGTCAAAATCACAGACTCGAGCAGAGCGTTTGAACGCACTGCGACGACCGGCAGTGACGGCTCTTTTATCGTCACGCAGCTCGCGCCGAGCAATTACACGGTCACGGTTTCGCAAACCGGCTTTGCCGAAACCAGAACCGAAAACGTGATTTTGAACGTCAACGACCAGAGTAAATTGCAAATTCAGTTAAAAGTGGGCGGGGCGAGCGCGACGGTGAATGTGACGGACGAAGCCGCGCTGGTTGACGATTCACCGACGGTTAAAACCATCGTTGACCGGCAGTTTATCGAAAACCAGCCGCTGAACGGCAGAAGTTTTCAAACTCTCGTCGAATTGTCGCCCGGCGTTGTCTTGACCCAATCAACTCTGCCAACGCCCGGTCAATTTTCAGTCAACGGGCAGCGCGCCAGCTCGAATTATTTTACGGTTGACGGCGTTTCGGCGAATTTCGGCTCGACGGCTTCGGTCACGCTTTATGAAACGGCGGGCGGCGGCGTGCCGTCATATTCGGCACTGGGGACGACGAGCAGTTTAGCGTCGGTGGACGCGGTGCAGGAATTTTCGATTCAGACTTCGACTTACGCGCCCGAGTTCGGACGACAGCCCGGAGCGCAAGTGTCCTTAGTGACCAGAAGCGGCACGAACCGTTACAGCGGCTCGGTTTTCAATTATCTCCGTAACGATAAATTCGATGCGAACAACTTTTTCGACAACGCCGCAGGACTCGCGCGTCCGCCGCTTCGTCAAAATGATTTCGGCGGCACGTTCGGCGGACCGCTGCCGTTTTTGAATTTCGGTGAAGGCGGAAAAGTCGTCAATTCCGGCAAAGACCAGACGTTTTTCTTTGTTTCTTACGAAGGTTTGCGTCTGCGCCAGCCCGGACGAGTCGAGCCGAATTTCCGCGTTCCTTCGATACGCGCCAGACAAAATGCTACGGGAGCGATCCGCGATATTCTGAACGCTTTTCCGCTGCCGACCGGCGCGGAGATTTTAAATTCTTCAGGACAGCCGACCGGCGAAGCTCCGTATGCCGCGAATTTTACGAATCCTTCCCGACTTGACGCGCTGAGTTTTCGGATTGACCACAACGCGAGCGACCGAGTTTCGATTTTCGGGCGCTACAATTACGCGCCGTCCGAAGACCAGCAGCGAGCCAGATTCTGCGCGGCGAGCTGCGTAGCGGATTTGACTTATAAAACCGAAACTTTGACCGTCGGCTCGACGCAGGTTTTTACTTCCAAACTGACCAACGATTTACGCGTTAATTTTTCAAAATCGAAAGTCAATCAAACTTATTTTATAGACAACTTCGGCGGCGCGATTGTTCCGCCCGCTTCGAGTCTTTTCCCGTCGTTCACCAACCGCGACAACGGTTATTCGATTATCGAAGTCAACGCTTCCGGCTCGAACACGATCAGCGACGGTTTTTTCAATGAAAACCGCCAGCGGCAATTCAACATCGTCAACTCGACTTCCTACACCGCCGGCGGACACGCGATAAAATTCGGCGTTGATTATCGAAGACTCGCGCCTGTATCCAATGGCGGCAGCTACAAACGTTTGTTTATAGCTGACAGCATCTCGGATTTTGCCGCCAACCGCATCGGCTTCGGCGACATTATCGCGCCGGATGTCGTTTTAGAACCGATTTACAATAACTTTTCGCTGTTCGCGCAGGACACCTGGCGCGCGAGTCCGCGTCTGACTTTGACTTACGGTTTGCGTTACGAGGTAAATCCCGCGCCGTCGGAAGCGAACGGCAATCTGCCGCTGACGGTTTCCGGTTACAGCGAAAGCGCGAATAATTTCGTCAATCCCGCGATTGCGCCGCGCGACACGAAATTTTACGAAACGACTTACAATAATTTCGCGCCGCGAATTGGCGCGGCTTATCAGATTTTCGATGGCACGGTCGTGCGCGGCGGTTTCGGCGTGTTCTATGATTTGGGCTACAGTTTTTCGGGAACGGCGTTCAGCACCGGACTTTTTCCTTTTGCCAGAAGACAGTCTTTCGATACGACATTTACGTCGCCCGCTTTCGCCGCGCAGCCGCCCGCCAACAATCCGAACGGACCGTTTGCGCGGCTTTTCGCGTATCAGCCGGATTTCAAACTGCCTTATACTTTGCAGTATAACGCCTCGGTCGAACAGGCTTTCGGCGGCAGCAACACCGTTTCGATTTCTTACGTCGGCGCGAGAGGCGAACGTCTCGGACGGGTGGAAACTTTACGCAATTCTTCCCCGAATCCGTTTCGCCGGATTGATTTTGTGACTAACGGCGCGTCAAGCGATTACAACGCTTTGCAGGCGCAATATCAACGCCGATTGACTAACGGGTTTCAGGCTCTTTTGTCATACACCTTCGCCAAATCTTTGGACACCGTGAGCGAAGAATCGCAAAACAATCTGCAATCGCCGACCGGCAGATTCGATGCGAGTTTTGATCGCGGACCTTCGACTTTCGACGTGCGCCACGCTTTTAACGGCGCGGTTTCTTATGAAATTCCGTCGCTGTTTGAAAGCGGCATCGGCAGAAAAATCTTCGGCGGTTTCGGACTCGATACGATTGTCCGGGCGCGAAGCGCAACGCCGGTCAATATCGTTTCGGGTGTCAATCGTTTCGGTTTGGGCGTGACGACCATTCTGCGTCCCGACCTCGTTGCCGGACAGCCGCTTTACATTGACGACCCGCTTGCTCCCGGCGGCAGACGCTTTAACCGCGCGGCTTTTGTCGTTCCGTCGGCTTCGGAAAATAGGCAGGGAAATTTAGGCAGAAATATTTTGCGCGGATTTCCGGCGTATCAACTCGATATGTCTTTGCGCCGCACGTTCAGCATCACCGAGCAGGTAAATTTGCTGCTTCGGGTGGACGCTTTCAACATTTTCAACCGCGCGAATTTCGCTAATCCAATCGGCGTTTTAACCGATGCAAACTTCGGCAGGTCAACTCAGCTGCTTGGCACGAATCTCGGCGGCTTGAGTTCGCTGTATCAAATCGGCGGACCGCGCTCGTTTCAATTATCGGCGAAACTGAAGTTTTGAGGTGAGTCTGACTAAATCTCCGCTCGCCTATACGAATCGAAGCGTGTCAGATATAAAATTCGGTGCCCTTTCGATTTGATTTTTATGTTAATAGCCGGACAATGGCGAATTATGAAACAAAAATTTTATAAATTCCTGATTGCGTTCGTTTTCGCTTCCATTTGCAGCCTGTCGATTGACGCGCAAACCAGCGGGAAAGACAGTAAAACAATGCTCGCTGAAATCACCGACTTCCGTCAAAAATTGATTCAGGCAATCGAAAAACGCGACCGCAAGACTCTCGAAAATCTTTTTGCCGAAGATTTCACGCACACGCACGCGATTGGCAAAGTTGACGGCAGAGCAAAACGAATTGATGCGATTTTGACCGGCGATAAAACGCTCGAATCGGTTGCGCCGGACGAAATTGCAATTCGTTTTTACGTTGAAAATACGGCAATCGCCGTCGGGCGAACGACGATTGAAGACGCGATTTATCGTTGGACGGTTGTTTATGTCAAAACGGGCAGGAAATGGCTAATTGCGGCAAGTCAGGCGACGCGCCTTGCAGAAAAATGAATTATAAGATTTCAAAAGCGGTTTTGATGTTTCTCGGAGCGTGGTTGACGCTTTGTTTTGCCTGCAATCGTGCGCCCGAAAGTGCCGCCAATTCCGCCGAAAACTCGAAGAATTTGCGAATTGCCACTTCGTATAAAATTCAAAACCTCGACCCGCTCAAATCCGCGCATTACTTTCTCGTCGAATATGGCGTGGCAGAGTTGCCGCTGATGCTCGACAACGCTTTTAATCTGCAGCCGTGGGTTCTGGAATCACACGCGCAAATTGACGAATTGAACTGGCGTTTGATTTTGCGCCTGAACATTAAATTCCAGAACGGAAAGCCGCTCACGGCAGACGCTCTCGCCGCCGCGATGAACCGGCAGCTTGCAAGCTCGCCGTCAACCAAAGCCGTTATCTCCGGCGCGACGGTTAAGGTTACGGGCGAGCGCGAATTGATTTTAACGACGGAAAAACCCGACCCGAATGTTCCCGCCGCGCTCGCCGACGAAGACGTTTTTCCGGTTTATGATGTGGAAGCAATCGAAGCCGCCGGAGCCGACCGCGAGAAGTTGTTGAAAAGCGGCGCTTACACCGGCGCGTACAAAATCGTCAGCCTCGACGAGCGCGAGATGAAACTTGAGCCGAACGCGAATTACTGGCGCGGAACGCCGCCGCTCTCTTCGGTGACAATCAAGTTTGTCCCTGATAATCAAGCCCGCATTTTAGCAGTGCAGAACGATGAGGCGGACGTTGCGCTCTACCCGCCGACCGAAGCCAAACGAATGCTGGCAAATCGCAACGATGCTTTTTTCGTGACGAGCGAGCGCAGCGGCGGCGGTCCGCGCATCGTTTTCAATGTCCGCCGCCCGCCGTTTGATGACGCGAGCGTGCGCCGCGCTTTTTCGCTCGGAGTCAATTACGAATCGCTGGCGAAAAATGTGATGGACGGCGTTTTTGATACGGCGACGGGCTTTTACTCGCCGAGTTTCGCGTGGGCAGTCCAAAATCAGAAAACGGATGTCGAACTGGCAAAACGACTGCTCGACGAATCCGGCTGGCAAATTGGCGCGAACGGAATTCGATTTAAAAACAACGCTCCGCTTACAGTCGTTTTTCTCGTTTATCCCCAACAGCCCGATTGGACGACTTTGGCGACGGCGATGCAGGCGCAGCTTCGGGAAATCGGTTTCGATATTAAAATCCGGCAGGTTGACGACATCAATTCCGCGATGAAAACCGAGCCTGATTGGAATTTGGCAATAAATTCGCCCGGCATTTTGAGCGGCGGCGGCGCGCCCGATTCGTCTTTGAGAGAACATTTTGCAACAAACGGCGAGCGCAATTTCGGCGGCATCAGCGACCGGGAATTAGACCAATTGATTGAAGATTTAAGCCGGGGTTTCGATACGGCAAAACGTATGGAGTTGCTCAAACGCATCCAGCAAATCATCATCGAAGAAAAGGCTTACGAAGCGCGTCCGGTTTTTGTCCGTTCGCGGGTGATTGTCGGCAAAAAATACCGCGACTACAAACCGTCGCCGCAGCTTCGCTACGTTACTTATGACACCAGACCGGCTGGCAATTAAATCGAGCCGCCAAAGATTTTTCCGCCGCGATTCTTTTCCGGCGCGAATTTTCGCCCGACTCGCGCAGGCGATTTTGGCGATGCTCGGCGCGAGTGTTTTGGTTTGGGCGTTGCTGCCGCTTGCCGGCGGCGATACGGCAACGAGAATTTTGCAGGCGCGCGGCGTGGAAAATCCAAGCGAGATTGAAATCGAAGCCGTTCGTCTGGAATTAAATCTCGACGCGCCTTTGGTAAATCAATATTTCATCTGGCTTGGACGAGCCGTGCGCGGCGATTTGTCAATCTCTTTTCAATCGGGCAGACCCGTTGCGGAAGAAATTGCCAGACGTTTTCCCGCGACCGCGCTTCTTGCCGTCGTCGCGCTCGGTTTTTCGATTGTTTTATCCGTTTCGGCGGCTGTTCTGAGCGCGGCTTTTTACGACAAATTACCCGACAAAATCATTCGGTTTCTGACGCAGGCAGGCGCGGCGATGCCTTCATTTTTGCTCGGACTGCTCGTTTTACAGTTTGTTGTCATCGGATTCGGCTGGGGAAAAGTCGTCTCCGGCAGTTCAGTCGCGGATGTATGGCTGCCCGCGCTGTGTCTGGCAGTCGGCAGAGCCTCTGATTGGACACAAATCCTGCGGGCGAATTTGCTAGAAGCGTTAGAGGCGCGTTACACGCTCGTCGCCCGTGCGCGCGGTGCAACACGCTGGCGTGTGCTGCTTCTTTACGCTTTGCCGAACGCGCTGATTCCTTTTCTGACTGTTGTCGGCATCGGCACGGGCGCGCTTTTCGGCGGTGCGGTCATCATCGAAATGGTTTTTTCGTGGAACGGCATCGGAAGCTACGCCGTCGGCGCCATCGGAGCGCGCGATTTGCCGGTCGTGCAGGGATTTGTCGTCGTCGCTACTTTGATTTACGTGGTTTCGAGTTTACTGGTGGATACGCTTGCGGCGTTAATTGACCCGCGGCTTCGTGAGGCAAAGAGTCGGCTTTAATTTTGAAAAACAGAACATTACAAAAACTTCTGGCGAAAAATTCGGCGCGGGTTGGAATAATTATTGCCGGTTTTCTTTTAATTCTGACGCTCGTCGCGCCGCTCGTTTTGACCTTTGAGCCGAACGCGCAAAATCCAGCCGAAAAACTGCTCGCGCCGAGTTTCGAGCATCTTTTGGGAACTGACCAATACGGGCGTGATGTCCTGGCAAGAATTGCCAGCGGCGCGTTCCGCTCACTCGGCGCGGCTGTTCTCGTATTGTCGGGAACGCTTTTTTTGAGTTTAATCGCCGGAATCGCGGTGGGGATGCTTGGCGGCATTGTCGATTCGGTGGTGATGCGCGTCGTTGATGTTTTTCTCGCTTTGCCGTCGCTCGTTCTGGCGCTCGCGGTGGTCGGCGTTCTCGGCGTCGGCTTTGAAAATCTCCTTATCGCGCTTGTTTTTTCGTCGCTCGCTTATTATATAAGGCTCGCGCGAAGTTATGCGCTGAACGCCGGACGCCGGCAGGATGTAATTGTCGCTCGGCTTGCCGGTGTAAGTTGGACGAGGATAATTTTCGGACACATCGCGCCGGACGTTTTCGCGCAGATGCTGATCGTCGCCACGCTCGATTTGGGCGGCGTAATCGTCGCGTTCGCCGGACTTTCGTTTCTCGGTTTGGGAGTGCAGCCGCCGGACGCGGAATGGGGCGCGATGCTGAGCGAATCGCGGCTTTTTTTTACAAACGCGCCGTGGCTGCTGCTCGCGCCGGCGGGGGCGATTTTTCTTTCGGTGATGGCGGCAAATTTAATCGGCAACGCGCTTCGTGACGCGAACGGCAATGAATTATGAAGCACATTCTCCATTTTCAAAAAGTCAGCGTGACCTACGCGAACGGATTTTGCGCGGCGCGCGACGTTAGTTTTGCAATGACGGAGGGAGAATGTCTGGCAATCGTCGGTGAATCCGGCAGCGGCAAAACGACAATTGCCAGAGCCGCGCTCGGACTGCTTCCGGTTAATACAAAAATTGAGGGTTCGATTCGAGTCTCAGAAACGGAAGTGGTCGGCGCGGGCGAAAAGGTTTTGAGAAATTTGCGCGGGTTAGTCGTCGGTTTCGTCGCGCAAGACCCATATTCCAGCTTTAATCCTTTATCCAAAATTTACAATCACATTGCGGAAGCATGGCGCGTCCACGGGCTGGAGCCGCCGAAGAACTTGATAGTCGGTGCGCTCGAAAGACTCGGCATCAATACAGCCGAAAAAACGTCGGAGATGTATCCGCACCAGTGGAGCGGCGGAATGCTGCAACGAGCGACAATTGCGGCAGCCGGAGCGCACGAGCCGCAGCTGGTAATCGCCGACGAACCGACATCCGCACTCGACGCCAATCGCGCCGACGAAATCTTGACGGCGCTGCGCCTGACCGGAGCCGCCGTGCTGTTCATCAGCCACGATATAAACCTGGTAGCAAAACACGCCCGGCGCATCGCCGTCTGTTATAACGGAACAATCGTCGAAATCGGCGAAACGCGGCAAATAATCGAAAATCCTCAGCATTCATACACGAAAAAATTGATTGGCGCGGCTTTGCCTGAAGGTAAACCCGTACCGATTAAAGAACCTTGTGAAACAATCGTTGAAGCAAAAAATGCGAGTCAGGTTTACGGAAACGGGGAAAATCCTGTGGCGGCGGTTTCAAATGTAAATCTGCAAGTCGGGCGCGGCGAAATCGTCGGAATCTGCGGAAATTCGGGTTGCGGCAAATCAACTCTGCTGCGAATGCTGGCGACCATCGAGACACCGGCTCAAGGGGAAATATATTTGGGCGGCGAACTTGCGACCAGCGGCGAAAGCAGAAAATTAATGAGTAAAAAAACACGAAGCGGATTCGTGATGCCGATTTTTCAAGACCCTTTGGCAAGCCTCGACCGGCGGTGGGCGATTTGGCGCGCGGTGACGGAGCCTTTAACGGCAAAACATTTAACGGAGAAACCTTCGCGCCGGACGCGCCGCGAAATCGCGCGAAAGATTTTACGGGAAGTCGGTTTGGAGACGGTTGATTTGGACGCTAAACCCGACCGGCTTTCAATCGGTCAGTGCCAGCGCGTAGCGATTGCCCGCGCTTTACTGGCAAAACCGGCATTGATTGTCGCTGATGAGCCGACCAGCGCTCTCGATGCTTCCGTTTCAAAAACGATTCTTCGGCTATTGTCTAAAATTGCCGAAAACGGCACGGCAATCGTTATCGTCAGCCACGACGTATCCGTTCTCGATTCGCTGTGTCATCGCGTGCTGCACATGCGCGAAGGAGTTTTATCGGGTTAAGCGATGGAAAAAACCAGGTGAAGGGCAAACCGGTTCGGGGCTGCCGCTCGCCTGCGAAATTCAACCGGCTCCGTTATTGCCGCTCGTCATCGTGTCCGTGTTGATGATGTTCGCCGTGTTCGTGTTCGTGCGTATGAGTCGTCGCCGGATGCGTGTGTTCGTGGCTATGCTCTGTTTCGCCTTCGGCGTGCGGATGCTGATGCTTAGGATCATCGTGCGAATGCTCGTGGACGTGCGTTACTTCTTCGTGCGTGTGTTCGTGTTCGTGTTCGGTCATTATCGTTGCTCCTTTTCCTTAAACGGCAAAATTGTTAAAGAGTGCATTATACTTCCTTTAAGTTTGTAATGGCAAAAAAAAGGGATTTCGCGCCGGTCAAAACCGAAATCATAAATCAAAACCAAAGGAAATCAGTTGAGGAAATTAACTTATGTTTATTGAAATTCACGCCGCTAACTTTTCGGAGATTATTTTTGCCAGCGTCTCCCTGCTGGTAATTTTTGGTCATAATTTATGGCTCGTCGGCAAAAATGAACAGACACGAATTCGCATCGAGGCAAACACGGGCGATCATTTTCCCGAAAGCGATTCCGCCGTCAAGCCGGAGCGCGTCGCCGATTTCCGTGTGATTTCATCAGATGGGTTTACGCCGATCACCGATTACCGCGTCGAAGAAAATTCGCTGGTCGCCGATGTTCCAACCGAAAATGACAAATCTTTCTGCGTCGCGCTCGCTCTCCACGCTCATCCGATTACGCTCGAAGCCGTAAAATTCGCCGGTTACATTAAAGAGGAAAACGCGGAAGAATTCGTCAAACGGAATTTCGTCTTAGAAGACACGACCGAACCGCAGCGCGAAAGCTATACCAAGTTCGCTAAAGTTTTGGTGGCATCGGGAGAAGAACGAACAAATGACATTTCCAATCTTATTGCCGGACACCGACTTGAAATCGTTCCTCAAATTCCCACTTCAGGCATCGGCGATAATCGATTGTTGCCGGTGCAGGTTTTGTTTGAAGGAAAACCGATTGAAGGACTGAGAGTTTCCAGCGGCTGCGAAGAGTTAAACGGCGGAAGATATTTATCGCACGCATTAACGGATGAAAACGGAATGGCAACTGTAGTAATTCCAGAAAGCGGTCACTGGTTCGCCCGAACGCATTTTATTCGCCCGCACCTCGATAAGGAAAACTTCGACTGGGAAAGTTTCTGGGCTTCGGTCACATTTCGGATTTAGAATTCGAGAGCCAAGAAGATAAAATGGTTTATTGAAAAAATGGATTATCAGAAGAAAATAAGGAGAGTAAAGCAATGAGCCGTTGGCGCGGACGATGGGAAAATTATTGAGAACTCGCCTTAACCGGCGGTCCTCCGGTGCGGGGGACAAAATTAATAGCGTGGCGTGTACCCGCCGTTTGGAAAGATTTGCAAACTGGCAAAATACCCGTGCCTGAAAACTCAAAAGTTTTATCAAATCAGAAACAGCTTCTTACAGCTACCCAAGTGACGCTCAATGCCGTTTACCGGGACGTGCGGATGGGTTTGCTGGAAACTGTCGGCGTCAATTGCACGCTGGTTATAGATGAACGCTGCTCAGCGGCTCTCGATTTACCGGCTGGAACCGATACCGAACTCATCGCTCGCGCCATCGATTTGGAAAATGTGGAAGCATGGCGCGACGAGCAGGGAAAAGTACATATCGCCGTCAATCCGTGGTATTCGACCAAAGATGTTGATCAAACTGTTCTCTCGGCAATTAAAGTCATCCACGTTTTACTGGGAATTCACGCTTCCGATGCAGATATTACGCTACCGAAAACACTTAAACAGAAATTATTGGCTTCGGTTGCTGAAGTGCTGGCTATCCAAAAAGATGTCGGGCGAAAAAAATAGCTTGAATTAAAACTTTTTGAATGACCTGCCATTTTATCTTAATACGCCTTCTCACTCCCGAGTGAAAGTCAGGTTTAAATCGTTCAGCCGGTTTAACGCTAATTCCAATTTCTACACGTGTATCGGCTGTGTCCCGATTAAACATTCTCTTCTAAGTTCAATCATCAAAAGATTTTTAGTAAAGCACAACTTCTCCGCGTCTAGCACTCGCCCGCAAATCAATCACGCGCTGATTGCCGCTGCCAGTCCATAATCCCGCACTCGATGAAAGCGATTCAACATAAGCTCCGTCAATCAAAACGTCTATTTTGCTCAAAACATCGCCGATTGCCGGTTGACGGGCAGCTTTTTCCCGTAAAACTTCGAGCGTATAACCGCTGTAACAAACGATGTGCGGGCAATTTTTCGAGCGCAATGCTTTAACGAGAGCGTTCAAACCTTCGGGCTGCGCGAACGGCTCGCCGCCCAAAATGGTTACGCCGTCGCGTTCGTAATTTGGGTCGAGCAGAAGCTGGGTTAATTTTTCGACTGAAGTTAACTCGCCCGCTTCCTTTGAATGAAGCTGCGGCGTCCAGCATCCTTTACATTTCAAAGGACAGTATTGAAATAAAACCGAGCTGCGCCTGCCCGGACCCTCCGTTAAAGAATTGTGGTAATAGCCCGCAATGCGAACGCTTCGATTTTCCGGCGCGTCGTCGGACGAGTCGCTAATCGGCTTGATTATTTCAAGCGGACGAGCGCAGCCGATTTC